>JBARVV010000040.1:0-28852 GCA_049646445.1 Nodosilinea sp.
CACAATTTCTCGACGCAGCGGTACTGGAATGATGTTAGTCATCGGTTTCACCTCCGGTCACAACGGCTTTAAAACGTCTTACTTGTTCTACCGCTAAAGCGCCGAAGGGGCACAACTCTATGTCGTATCTTGGGGGGACAACCTTACGTCGGGTGACACAGTGCAATGCTCCTACGAAATCTCTGTTTTGAATCGGGGTTTCTCAAGGCATGGCGCACCAGGCCCAGACCTAGCGGTGCGTTGGGCTATGAGGGGAAGCTCTTTTACAGAAGTCGCCTAAAAAGACTATCGCCCCAATGATTACCGGCAAGGCAGCGATCGGGGCGATGGGTGTTGGGCTGGTGAAGCGCTATGCAGGGTTAGTTAGACCGTCTGCGACTGAGCAGCGGGAGATTGAGCGATGGTCGAAGACAAAGCGTCTCTATGCACCCATCAAAACATATCGACTATCTCGCTTTGGTAGCTATTGCACTAACGGTCAAGTTGTGCGGCGGCAAATAACCTTGAACTCTCACCGATAGCCTCTGTTCTGTCCGCACCAACGCAGTGTTAGGTGTCATCTTCACCCAGGAACTCCTTAGTTTGCTTTGGATACTTCCGAGCAAGCCACTTTAAAAGCTCAATTTGATCACTGCCTTTAGCTCGTCTAACCTGTGCTAAAAGTTTCAGGTTTGATGGTCTTTCCAGAGTTAAATTTGAAGCGCCTTCATTACACACAGAGCAAATTGCACGGAGATTGGATGGGTCGTCAGTCCCTCCTTGGGACTTGTCCACTATATGTCCGATGTGTAACCGAGTTTTTCTTGTGAGATCGTAGGGATGTGGTTCTCCAGCTACAGCCCCACACATCTGGCACGTAAATCCATTCCTATCGAGAACATAGGCACGAGTCTCCTTGGAGATTGCTCTTTCAAAAGCAGGTATTGGTTTAGGATCCTCAAGGACATACTGTCCAGGTCTGAGATCGCCCCTGTCGTTATGGGTCTGAATTTGATACCCTTCCTCAGACCGTAGTTCTCTCACTCGTCTTGCCCATTCTGTAATGCCTCCGGCTACCTCTCTAAGTTCATCAGAATCCATAACTCTTCCGATGTTGTTAAGGAAGTGTTCTCTAAGTTTTGCCCTTGCACCTTTCTTTGCTGGCATAAGTCATTTTTCAATTAGCAATTGCAAATGTCTTTTTGGTGGTCAAACAATTAAAGATTTCTTGTGCAACAGCCTGGGCTACAGGCGGTGGAAAAGCATTCCCTACTTGACGATATGCTGGAGTCTTTTTACCAGTGAAATGCCAATCATCGGGAAAACCCTGAATTTTGGCAACCATTTCAACCGTCAATTTGGGCATCCCTACAAAATCTTTGCTAGGCGGTTCGTTGGCTATTCCCATGCCATCCACGCCTAAACTTGCCCAAGCCCGCTTAGCACGAGTAGGGCCTAAATCAGGCCCACCGTGCTTCTTAGAGCCTCCAACGATGGTAGGACCAATATCATCAGCTTGCTGTTTCCACCTATCAACGCCTTTCCATCCTCTTGATGCCATTTGCTCGTATAAAAGATCCCCGACTGTTGGTGGATTTTGGCTATAAGATTTTGGCCATGAGAAACTTCCCGCTAAATTCTGTCGTATAGCTACTATCACAACACGAGGTCTTAGTTGTGACACACCAAAATCAGAGGCATTCAGCAACCTCCAATCAGTTATGTATCCCAACTTCTCAAGCTGCCGCTTTAAGTTACCTCGATAGTCTTCAAAAACAGCATCCAAAAATCCTCGAACATTTTCCAGCATGACAGCACGAGGTCTGCATTCATCCACTAACCGGAGTGCTTCGGGAAAAAGATCTCGATCATCCTCTTTGCCTAACTGCTTACCTGCTTTTGAAAATGGTGGACAAGGTACGCCGCCTGCTAGCAAATCAATATCTACAAAAGATTTACCCTGAAAACCTCTCAGATCACCTTCTATAACATTCCATTGAGGTCGATTGAACCTGAGAGTATTACAACAAGCGCTGTCAATCTCAACTAGTGCTTGAGGCTCAAACCCGCTCTGCTCTAGACCTAAAGCTTGACCACCAGCACCAGCACAAATTTCTAAGCATGTCACTTGAGCCATTGAAGTTATCTCAACTACTCCACAAGTTGTAGTACAAGTTTACAGGAAGAGGGCTTGGACAGATGGGTAGTAAGCTACGGACACCTAACAATTTATTGGATCGCTCCTATCTGCCCAATTTCCTTTACAGGGTAGATAGACAGATTACTCGCAGCCTAATCACTCCCGCAGGGTAGATGGGCAGCGAACAATCTGCATAATAGCTTTCTCAAGGGTAGATAGGCAGAACTAGTCTGTCTATCTGTGAGCGCAGCATGCCATCCTCCACGCTTGACGGGAAGCTTTTGTACCACTATCATTTTGCGTTAAGCCGTTCAGCAGAGCGGTGTTCACACAGAACTCGAAAATCTTGGCGCTGTCTGAAGGTGCGGGAACACCAACAGACAGCTAACCCCGCAAATCTAACCAGCAGATTGCGAGGCTAGGCTCATGGTACCCTAGCCCCCTCAGTTTGCACTTTGACTGCGGGTGGCTAGGGTTTTCGCGTTCTGTTTCTTCAGTACCCACTACAAGGAAACAGAACCGATGTTTGAATATCTAGAGCCAGAAGCCAGCGACAACCAAGAGACTCAAGAGACCGGGTCCCTGCCGCTGCCGCCATCGGGCGCAAACAACAGAGCGAGCCAGCCCCTCAACCCCGAAAAGGTGCGCCACATGCTCTTTGGCAGCTTGGCAGGCATCGATCGCACCATCAAAATCCTCCACGCCCTCGGCTACGCCGACCCCAACGACTGGAGCGAGCCCATGCCCACCGAAAAACCCGGCCAGTGGATGGTGATTTTGACCAAAACACTGCTGATTGCATAGCACCAACAAACCTAAGTCCAAATCCTGACCGAATACCCTCGGTTTGTAGGGGCGTAGCATGCTACGCCCCTACGGGGTTCCTGATTATGAATCGGGGTTTACCAAGTCGGATTTCGTATAAGTCCAGGTTCTTGTAGGTCGGGTGGAACGAAGTGGAACCCAACAGCAGCCAGCCTGGTTGGGTTCTGCTAGCACACCACCCAGCCTACAAATTTCGTCTTGCCTAGGGCGATCGGGTTTTCTCCCTTCGGGAGACACTTCGCGAACGACTCCGCTCAACCCTCGACCCCGCCGGTTGAGCGGAGTCGAAACCGGAACCTACATTTAGCTATTCGGCCATTCACTACCCGGCCACTCTTCCTGAGCCTCGTCTTTGGTATTGGTGCGGCGATCGGGGGTTTGGCGCTCAAAGGTCATGTGAATGTTGCGGTTCTGCTCCCCGTCAACAGCCACCGCCATAATTGGGTACTCAATCGTGCCATCCTGGAACGAGGTCTGGAACCGGAAGGTGCCGTCTTCACTCAGCTGGATCGGCGTGCCCCCAACCGTTACGGTGGCGTCAGGTTCGGTCGCACCGTAAACAATCAGCTCAGCATCGGCCACCAGCCAAAACTTGCGAGGCCGAATCGGCGGCATGGAGGCCGAGAAGCCTGCTCCAGACATGGTGAGCCCAGCAATGCCCGACATAGTTAAACCAGAAATACCCGACATGGTGAGGCCAGAAATGCCCGACATGCTCAGGCCAGGGAACTCGGCCATCGGCCCAGGAAAGCCCGATAGGGTAAAGCCCGACACCCCGGACATCGTCAGCCCCGGCACCATCGCCGCCGCCCCTAACCCAGCCCCAGAGGCAAAGTTATAGGAACTCATTGGCGGTGCCATCGACCCAGCCACATGCTGCATAGAGCCAAATAGAGAGCCATCGACTCGCAGGGCTTCGCCACCCTGGGCTAGGGCGTAGAGCTGTTCATGCAGCCCTGCACCTGCTCCCTGAGTGCGTTGGTCATCGAGGGTCATAACCGTCTTACCGCGCAAAGTCTCATCCCAGGCGAGGGTGAGGAAGTGCTCTTCGGTCCAGTCGGAGGGGTAGACGGGGGGAATGCGAATGGTATTTGAGCGGGCCAGCACCAGCCAGCGGCCATCGCCCGCCAGGTAACCAATCTCGACCTGGTAATCGCGATCGCTGACCGGAATCTGCATGTACCACTGGCGGGCCATTTCGTCGCAGCCCATCTGCTGCATGCTGTGGGGTGCCTGGTTGTCTAGGCTAATGCCGGTAACATCGTACAGGCGCAGGGCCAAATTCTCGCCGCCCTGGCGACGCAGTTCTTCTTTGTAAATATTGGGTGTATCCCAGTAGGCATAGGCCCACTGGGGATCACGGGGCATGAGCACAATGCGGCTCTCGCCGTAGCCATCGGGCAAGGGCGGCAGCCCGTCGTCAATGGTGGACAGATCTAGGTCGCGATCGGCAGGGCGACCCACCACGTTAAACTTGCTGGCTTCGATCGCAGACTGGTCTTCGGTACTCGCCAGCGAAGCCGCCGCCCCAGCCGCCAACCCAGTCACCCCCATGACAACAGGATCAGCCGGGGGAACCGCTGGCTGGGGCGCAGGTGGTTCGACCGCAGGTTCAGTGAGCGGCGGCAACTCTTCCACCACAATAATCTCAGGCTCAGAAACAATCTCAGGCTCAGAAACAATCTCAGGCTCGGAAATAATCTCAGGCTCAGGAATAATCTCAGGCTCAGAAACAATCTCAGGCTCAGAAACAATCTCAGGCTCAGAAACAATCTCAGGCTCGGGAGAAACCACTACTGGCTCGGGCACTACTGGCTCCAGCACTGGCGGTTCGGGCACTACAGATTCGGGCGTAGTCGGTAGCTCAGGCACTGTTGGCGCTGGCGGTTCCGGCACAGGTGGCTCAGGCACTACTGGCACCGACGCCAACGCTTCGGGCATAGGTGGCTCGGGCACTACTGGCTCGGGCGGGGCGGGAACTACAGGCTCGGGCGGGGGCGGTGCGGGTGTGGCGGCCACTGGCTCATCGACCAGCGGCGGCGGTGCCGCAGGAGTTGTGGCCACAGGCGGCTCAACCGCAGGGGGAACAGGATGTTCGGCGGTAGGAGGGGGAGCGATGGGGTCAGCGTCGGGAGGGGGAATAACGGCGGTCTCGGCATCGGGAGTCATACCGCCTCTGCCGCGACCCAGCAGCCAGGCCAATCCGCCCAGGGCCGCAAGGGGCAATAGCAGCCACCACCAGGCAAATCCGCTGTCGTTGTCTGCTACCGGAGCCGTTTCGGCTGGCACTGGTGCCACCGCCTCTGGATCGGCATCGACCGGCGCAGGAGCTGTCGCCAGCGTTTCTTCGGCAACAGGGTCTACCAGAGCCGTTACACCTTCAGCAACGGCCCCGACTTCGGCAGCCTGAGCCACCGTAAAAGCAGCTAGACCGGCTGGGGCAGTCGCATGGCCCAAGACGTTTTCAGGTAGAGAAACCGCCGGAGACTGGGCAACCTGACCCAGGGCAAACCCTCTCGGAGCAGGATGAGCTGCCGGGCTAAGGGCAAACAGTGCGGCAACGAGAAGCTTGACTGAATACTGCATTGTCTGACGAGGGAGGCAAAGAACTGGAGGATAGGCAAATGTACCAAGTCCACAGAATAAACAAAGAGTATGCTGACTCGCAAAACCCGCCGATTAACCCAGGTTTGGTACGTACCCGAGAATTACGCTCAACTATTGCAGCATTCGCCAGGGGAGTCAATAAAAAGCTCTTAAGGCTAGTCAGGGGCAATACTGCTCCTAAATAGCCAAATTTTCTAGGAAACACGCTATTTTGCCGAGTTACTGCTTCAGCTAGGGCAGGGGTAACGCCCTCAGTCACCTGATCGCCTCCGCAACAACACGGGCAGATAAGTCTCACCCTTCGGTCTAAAGTAGCGCCCCCTACTCAGCCAGAAATCAGCGCGGTAAGGTTTACGCCGCTGCCATGCCATGCCCCAATCGTTGCCTAGGTCGTGGCCCCAGGCCGTGCCATTGCTCCGATGGAATAGTTTTGCAGCAATTTGAAGTACTTTTTGAAGCACTTAACGAACGAGCCAATCCCTACTGTTTTCAAGGTTTTCTCGGCGGAGGTTTTCTACCCCTCGATAGACCGGTCTAACCCGGCTGCGCCTTACTCACCCACAGCCAGCGAGTTATCATGGGAAAACCATTGACATTTCTTAACAAGTCGCAAGTCGAGAGTGCACCTAGGTCTTTATCAAGACAATCAACCAAGTCACCTAGCAAGACTGATTTATTCATGACGGCTTCCTCCCCCTCAAGCAGCGGCATCAAAGGCTTTGTGGAGAAACGTATTCTCCTGGGCCAGCCTTTGACCTTAGAACTCACAGCTATTTTGCTGGTGTACTTTGTGCAGGGTATTTTGGGGCTGGCCCGGCTGGCGGTGAGCTTTTTTCTCAAGGATGACCTGGGGCTGACCCCGGCAGAAGTGGCCGCCCTCAGCGGCATCGCCACCCTGCCCTGGACGATCAAGCCCTTGTTTGGCCTGCTGTCGGACGGGCTGCCCATCTTTAGATATCGGCGGCGGCCCTACCTGATTTTGTCGGGAATCTTGGGAGCTGGGGCGTGGCTGGCGCTGGCCACGGTGGTGCAGACGGGCTGGGCTGCGATCGCGGCCATTACCCTTAGCTCTCTGTCTGTTGCCGTCGGCGACGTCATCGTCGACTCCTTGGTAGTAGAACGAGCCAGAGGCGAATCTCTTAGCAAAGCTGGCACGCTGCAGTCGCTGGCCTGGGGCACCTCAGCGGTGGGGGGCGTGCTCACCGCTTACCTGGGTGGAGCCTTGCTCCAGCACATCAGCACCCGAGCAATATTTGGCATTACCGCTACCTTCCCGCTGATTGTGTCCCTGGTCGCGGTGCTAATTACCGAAGACCCGGTGGATTCGCCCAGCTGGGCGGTAGTCAGTAACCAGGTCAAGCAGCTCTGGCAGGCCGTTCGGCAGCGGGCGATCTGGATGCCCGCCCTGTTTCTGTTTCTGTGGCAGGCTACTCCCACCGCCGATGCTGCCTTCTTTTTCTTTACCACCAACGATTTGGGCTTTCAGCCCGAGTTTTTGGGTCGGGTGCGGCTAGTGACCAGTCTGGCATCGCTGCTGGGCATCTGGGTGTTTCAGCGATTTTTGCGTACGGTGCCCTTTCGCACCATTTTTGCCTGGTCTACCGTGCTCTCCAGCCTGCTAGGCATGAGCATGCTGCTGCTAGTCACCCACGTCAACCGCACCCTGGGCATTGGCGACGAGTGGTTTAGCCTGGGCGATAGCCTGGTGCTTACGGTCATGGGCGAAATCGCCTTTATGCCTGTGCTGGTGCTCTCCGCCCGGCTGTGCCCTCCCGGTGTAGAAGCCACTCTGTTTGCCCTACTGATGTCGGTGGTGAATTTGGCTGGCCTGCTCTCTCACGAGCTAGGGGCCGTGCTCACCCACTGGCTCAGCGTGACCGAAACCAACTTCGACAATTTGTGGGAACTGGTGCTAATTACCAACCTCACCACCCTGCTGCCGCTGCCGCTGCTCTTTTTGCTGCCCAGCACTACCTCTCAAGGCGCAGAGTCTAGTCATCCAGAAGCCTTGCCCCCGCCCGAAATAGCCCCGGTATCGACCACGCTATTTGCCCCTACCGCAGTAGAACATCCCGTTCCTGTAGGGGATTCTGATTGAGCGATCGCTTCCTAACCTAGGGCTAAAGCCACCCAGCTAGTCCGTTTTTTTTGCTTTGTCGCCCTGGTGCATGGGTGAAGCCAGATGGCAGAGCACCCGCCAAAATCTTGGCTACCGCATGTACCCCATTCACCCTGCCCACCAATCTACCCCTACATCCTATGACTGCTATTCACCCGCGCCCTACCGCCGATCCTCAGCCCTACTCTATGGAAGACTGGAGCAGCGGCTATCGCTCTCAGCCCAACGAGCACAGCTACTGGGTCACCGATATCGAAGGCACCATTCCTGAAGCCCTAGAGGGAACTGTGTTTCGCAACGGCCCTGGCCTGCTCGATATCCACGGTTACCCGGTCAAGCACCCCTTTGATGGGGACGGCATGATTAGCAGCATTGCCATCCAAAACGGGCGGGCCTACTTTCGCAACCGCTTTGTGCGCACCGAGGGCTATGTAGCCGAGCAACAGGCCAAAAAGCCGCTGTTTCGAGGGGTATTTGGCACCCAAAAGCCCGGTGGCCCCTTAGCCAATGCCTTCGACCTCAAGCTTAAAAACATTGCCAACACCAACATCATTTACTGGGCCGACAAGCTGCTGGCCCTGTGGGAAGCCGCCGAGCCCCATCGCTTAGACCCTGCCACCCTCGACACACTGGGTCTGGACTATTTAAATGGGCTAATTTCCCCCGGTGGCTCTTTTACCGCCCACCCCCGCATTGACCCCGGCCACCACGGCGACCAGCGGCTGGTAGGGTTTTCGCTCAAAACCGGGCTGTCTAGCAGCATTACCCTCTACGAGATCGATCCCCAGGGCAACCGTATCAGCCAGCACAGCCACACTATTCCTGGGTTTGCCTTCATCCACGATTTTGCCCTCACCCCCAACTACGCCATTTTCTTCCAAAACCCGGTCAGTTTTGGGCCGGTGCCCTTTTTGCTGGGGTTTAAGGGGGCCGCAGAGTGCATTAGCTTTAACCCCAAGCAGCCCACCAAGATTTTGCTGGTGCCGCGCAATGGCGACCCCATGCAGGTGATCGATACCGATCCCTGCTTTGTGTTTCACCACGCCAACGCCTTTGAGCAAGACGGGCAGATTGTTGTGGACTCAGTTTGCTACGAAACATTTCCTTCGCTAGACGGCAGCGATGACTACAAATCGGTGGACTTTGACCACGTCCCTGCTGGCCAACTGTGGCGCTTTACGGTAGATGCAGCCGCAGGACGCTGCGAGGTTAGCACCCTGATTGACCAGTGTGTGGAGTTTCCGGCGGTACACCCTGCGCATCAGGGGCTGCCCTACCGTCATCTATTTATAGGGGCCGCCCACGCGCTTGAGGGCAACGCTCCTCTGCAAGCCGTTCTCAAGCTCGATACGCACACAGGCGACACCCAAATGTGGAGCGCCGCCCCGCGTGGGTTTGCGGGCGAACCCCTGTTTGTGCCGCACCCCCAGGCCCAGAGTGAGGATGACGGCTGGGTGCTGCTGCTGATGTACAACGCCGAGCGCCAGTGTTCTGACCTGGTGATTTTAGACGGCAAAGACATCGCCGCTGGCCCTGTGGCTCGGCTGAAGCTGCCCCACCACGTGCCCTACGGCCTGCACGGCAGCTTTGTGCCCCACTACTTTGGCCCAGATACTAGCCCCCACGACGACGCTCAGGGCTAGCCTTGCTCGCCTTTTGGATGGCGGGAGTGGGGGCGGGCGATCGCGCCCCGCTTTGCCTATGCCCTGCTATGCCCGCTGGCTTACCCCAGCCGTCTGGGGTTATGCCTTACGGAGGGGATCGGGTTACCGCTATAGAAAGAGGGGAATACGAACTTAGAAGGAGAGGATTAGGCTATCCCCTCGCTTTGGTTTTTGTCCTATGACCCTCACCGGACGCCACATTTCCTACTGGATAGACTCGACGCTGCCCTCTAGCTACCCAGCTCTGAGCCAGAACGTGACCGTAGATGTGGCGATTGTAGGCGCTGGGCTAGCGGGGGTAACCACCGCTAAGCTGCTGAAGCAAGCGGGCAAAACCGTGGCGCTGATCGAGGCCGAGCGCATTGGCGCAGGCGTTTCGGGCCACACCACCGCCAAAGTAGCCGCCCTGCAACACCTGATTTACGCCGATCTAATTGAGCAGCACGGCAGCGAGAAGGCGCGGCTGTTTGGCGAATCTAACCGGGCCGCGATCGCCCGATTGGCCGACCTGGTGGCGGCTGAAAATATTGACTGCGACTTTGAGCACAAAACCAACTACACCTTCGCCACCGATGCCGACGGGTTAACCAAAGTCAAAAACGAGGTAGAAGCGGCCCAAAGCCTGGGCCTGCCCGCCAGCTTCGTAGACAGCGTCGATTTGCCCTTCCCGGTGACCGGGGCGATTATGATGCCCGACGAGGCTCAGTTTCATCCGCGTAAGTTTACCCTCGCGATCGCGGCCACCCTACCCGGCGACGGCAGCTACGTCTTTGAGCAAACCCGCGTCAAAACGGTCGAAGACGAAGGCCCCTGCCGCGTTATTACCCACAACGGGCCAACGGTGATCGCCCAGGATGTGGTGATTGCCACCAACCTGCCGATTTTAGATATTGGCCTGTATTTTGCCAAAACCTACCCTAAACGGTCCTATATCGTCGGCGGGCGCATTGACCCCGCTAAAGCCCCCAAAGACATGTACATTGGCGTCGGCGAAAACTACCGCTCGATTCGCTCTACCCCCACCGACGACGGCGGCACGGTGCTGATGGTGGGTGGTGAAGGCCACAAAGTGGGCAACGAAGACCAAGCCACCGATGAGCGCTTTGAACGGCTAGAGAGCTACCTGCGCAGTACCTTTGGGGTCGAGCCTGAGTATCGCTGGTCAACCCAAGACTATATATCCTTCGACATGCTGCCCTACATCGGCAACCTCACCCCGGCCCACCAGCACACCTACGTCGCTACCGGATTTAGCCTCTGGGGCATGGCCAAGTCGATTCTCTCGGCCATGGTGCTGTCAGACCGCATTCTCGGGGTTCAAAACCCATGGGCCGACCTGTACGAGTCGACTCGCCCTACGCCTTTTGTCACCTCTACCTCCATTCAGCAAAATCTGGAGGTCGGTGCCCACTGGGTAGGCGATCGCCTCAAAGGTCTGTTCGACTCCACCGATAGCGTTGGCCCCGGCGAGGGCAAACTCGTCACCCACAACGGCAGCAAAATTGCCGCCTACCGCGACGACAGCGGCCAGCTGCACACTGTTTCGGCTGTATGCCCCCACCTGGGCTGCATCGTCGCCTGGAACCAGGCTGAGAAAAGCTGGGACTGCCCCTGCCACGGTTCCCGCTTTGGCTGCGAGGGCAACATTCTGCACGGCCCCGCCGTTAAGCCCCTAGAGCAAAAAGTGTGTGACTGATTCTTAAAAAGAACACTCCCAACCAAACTTAGGGACTGGTAGGTCTAGATCCTGTAGGGGCATTGCATGCAATGCCCCTACAACCACTCCTAAGCCCGTGCGACAATAGCGGCGTCTTTTAGCTCAACTTTTCCCATGAGTGGCGACACCATCTTTGGCAAAATTATCCGTAAAGAGATTCCGGCCAACATAGTCTATGAAGATGATCTCTGCCTGGCCTTTACCGACATCACCCCTAAGGCTCCAACTCACATTCTGGTTATTCCCAAGCAGCCGATTCCCAAACTTTCGGATGCAACCGTAGACGACAAAGAACTGCTGGGGCATTTGTTACTAACCGTTAAAGAGATTGCCGATCAGAATGGCTTAGCTGAAAGCGGCTATCGCGTGGTGATAAATACTGGAGACGATGGTGGGCAAACGGTTTATCACCTGCACCTACACCTGCTGGGTGGTCGTAGCTTGGAGTGGCCGCCAGGCTAGCTTATTTACTTTCGTGCAACGAAATAAACTTTCTTTTCTCACAATTTTCTGTAGAAAAGGGAAATTTTACACTGCGTATTAGGTGACTAGTCCCATGCTCGGATCGGAATCGAAGCTTTGCCTACGGAAAACCTTCAGTTCTAAGCCTAGATGTACGGCTAATCATCTCATATCCATTTTTCGTTGTTATTCATTGGCACTTTTACCATGACTACTTCTCTTCGCGCCCGCAGTAATGCGGGGGGTTGGGAGCGGTTTTGTCAGTGGATCACCAGTACCGAAAACCGCCTCTATGTGGGCTGGTTCGGCGTTCTGATGATTCCCACTCTGCTAGCCGCAACCACCTGTTTCATCATCGCCTTTATCGCTGCCCCTGCGGTTGATATCGACGGCATTCGTGAGCCCGTTGCTGGCTCGCTGATGTACGGCAACAACATCATCTCTGGTGCGGTTGTGCCCTCGTCTAATGCGATCGGTCTGCACTTCTACCCAATCTGGGAAGCCGCTTCCCTCGATGAGTGGCTGTACAACGGTGGCCCTTACCAGCTGATTATTTTCCACTTCCTGATCGGCATTTTTGCCTACATGGGTCGCCAGTGGGAACTGAGCTACCGCCTGGGTATGCGCCCCTGGATCTGCGTCGCCTACAGCGCGCCGCTGTCTGCTGCAACCGCCGTATTCCTGATCTACCCCCTGGGCCAGGGCTCGTTCTCTGACGGCATGCCTTTGGGTATCTCGGGCACCTTCAACTTCATGCTGGTCTTCCAGGCCGAGCACAACATTCTGATGCACCCCTTCCACATGCTGGGTGTAGCGGGTGTGTTCGGTGGTTCCTTGTTCTCTGCCATGCACGGTTCTCTCGTCACCTCTTCACTGGTGCGTGAGACCACCGAGACCGAATCTCAGAACTACGGCTACAAGTTTGGCCAAGAAGAAGAGACCTACAACATCGTTGCGGCCCACGGCTACTTCGGTCGGTTGATCTTCCAATATGCCAGCTTCAACAACAGCCGCAGCCTGCACTTCTTCTTGGGTGCGTGGCCGGTGATTGGCATCTGGTTTACGTCGTTGGGCATTAGCACGATGGCGTTCAACCTGAACGGGTTCAACTTCAACCAGTCAGTTCTGGATTCACAGGGTCGAGTGATTGGCACCTGGGCTGATGTAATCAACCGGGCGAACCTGGGTATGGAAGTGATGCACGAGCGCAATGCTCACAACTTCCCCCTCGACCTAGCGTTTGCCGGTGAGGCTACCCCCGTTGCCCTACAGGCTCCTGTAGTCAACGGCTAGGTTGTGAAACTTAGGCGGGGTTAGCGCCTCGCCCATCCTGTAAACAGGTCGAATGAAGGTAGTAAGAACGCCCCAGGTTTCTGGGGCGTTTTTTGTGGCGCTACACTTGTGCTCTAGGCATTAGGAAAGAAAGCCGGATCAAGGATTTGATTGAGGGTGTACGGGCATTGGACAAGAACGGTCTGTAGTCGAGATCCGTTTCGCGAACGGCCAAATCTTGACCTAGCTGATAGGTTAAGCCCGATCGCTTCACTGAACTACAGCAGGAGGCGTTGTCACCTCAACGGCGGTGAAGGGTTTCAAAATTTTGTAGGTGTGGGAAGCGCCTTCGGGCACAACCCAAGAGTTGCCGGGTTCTAGCACCACCATTTGACCTTCGAGGTGCAGCTCAGCCCGCCCGTCAATCACGTAGCCGATCGCCTCGTAAGGCCTTTGGGCCTCCGGTTTAGCCTCACCGGGCTGCTCGTTTTCCCATAGCCGCATGGCCATCTTTTTGCTTAGGGCCAGGTGCTTTTGCCCCATATCACCCGTAGGGGCGGTTTCAGAGGTGACTTTAATGATGGTGGTGTCGCTCATGGTTTTGTAGTTTAGCGGTTTAAGCAGAGTCGAAAGAATGGCGGCAGGCAAGACTACAGCCCTGATGGTGGCCAAAAAGTTTATTTTGGCTTGGCAAAGCCTAGCCATTTTTGCCTTTACTCGCATCCTAAAGACCTTAAGACGGGGCAGCATCTTTCCAATGAGGGAGCATGGCGCTAAATTTGGGTGCGATCGCTCGCGTAGACGCACGCTTTGAGGGCAACCAGCCGTTTGCCTCTACCAATCGGAGGTTGGCAACCAGGATTTGGTATTAGCTTTCTCCGCAGACAAATCCGGCCCCCACCCCCCAGTCGTTAGACTGCTGAAAAGAGACAGCAGGGCTAGAGTTTTGGTGAGCCAACCGATTAACTCAGATTTGCAGCAAAAGGCGATCGCCATTCACAATCGCCTGTGCAGCGAGTATGGCTGTCCAATTCCCTATTTTCACAGCCTCGATCCGCTAAGCGAGTTAATCTCATCGCTGCTGTCCCACCGCACCAAAAACCGCGATTCGGGTCGTGCCTTTAAGCAGCTGGTGGCCCAGTTCCCCACCTGGGCAGCGGTGCGAGATGCGCCTACGGCGGCGGTTGAGGCCGCGATCGCCCCCTGCACCTGGCCCGAGCAAAAAGCACCCCGCATTCAGCAGGTGTTGCGTCTGGTCGGTGAAGCGACGAACGGCGAATGGTCCCTCGAATTCTTGCAGGATATGTCGGTACCCCAGGCCCGCGCCTGGCTGGAGACCCTACCCGGAGTGGGGCCAAAAACCAGCGCGGCGGTGCTGTGTTTTAGCCAAATGCGGCGGCGAGCGCTGCCGGTCGATAGCCACCACCACCGCGTCGCCCAGCGGCTGGGGCTAATTTCTAAAACCCTGACCGTAGGGCCATCCCATCCGGTGCTCGAAGCGCTCTTGCCCGAAGAGTGGAATGCCCAGCAGGTCTACGACCACCACGAAGTGATGATGCTACATGGGCAGCGATGCTGCTTTTACAAAAACCCGGCCTGCGATCGCTGCCCGGTCTTGAGTTTGTGCCCCTACGGTCAGGCTAGGTAGCCGCCTTGAGCAGGGGTTCAAAGGCGGTATGTGCCTCTGAATTGCCCACTACCAGCAGGCGATCGCCCACCGCCAGCCTCATTTCGCCAGTGGGGTAACGGTGCAGGTGTTTGTGGCGCTCAACCGCCATGATGGTGGCCCCGGTCAACCGGCGAATATTGGCCTCAGCCAGGGTTGTCCCCACCAGGGGCGAGTCGGGCGCTAGCCCGTACCAGTGTCGCTGTAGCCCCTCAATGGCCGATTCTAGATCGTTTGCCCCCCAGTATTCTGAGCGCTCGGGCAAAATGTCGCGATAGCGTCTGGTGCGGTAGCGGTTGACGACCTGCTGCACTTCATAGGTCGAGTCGCCCAGATTCAGCAGCAGGTGCGCCCCCATTTCGAGCGAGGCTTCAAACTCGGGCTGCACCACTTCCTGAGCACCAAGCTGGTATAGCGTGTCAATTTCAGCATTGTTGTGGGCTCGCACAGTAGTATCCAGGTTGGGGGCCAGGCTCAGCGCCCGGTTGAGGGTGAGGCGGGTGGCCATCGGGTCGGGCAGGGCGATCGCCAGGGCTTTGGCCTGGGGCAGCCGCGCTTTTTCGAGCACCAGAGCGCTCGACGCATCGCCAAACAGGTACGGAATGCCGCGATCGCGCAGCGATTGCAGCACGGCCTCGTTGTTATCAATCACCAAAATTTTGTAGCCCTGAAAATACAGCATTCGCACCAGAGTTTGCCCCACTCTGCCGCAGCCCACCACCACCACGTGGCCCACCAGGTCTTGCTCTAGGCCAACCAAGCTGGGAGCCTGGTTCATCTGTAGGAGGCGGCTGGCCCAAGGAATTTGCTCTAGCGCCGACAGCATGTAGGGCGTGGCCCGCAGCAGAAACGGTGTAATCAGCAGCGTCGCCGCCGTTGTGCCCACCGTTAACCCATACAGGCGGGCTGAAAACAGCCCCTCCTGCTGAGCCACCCCCGCCAGCACAAAGGAAAACTCGCCAATCTGGTTAATGCCCATGCCCACAGTTAGAGCCGTTTTGAGCGAATAGCCAAACAGGGTAACGACCCCAGTAGTAATAATCGCCTTGCCCACCATGGTGACCGCCACCAGGCCGATTAAGACCCAGACATTGGCCAGCAAAAAGGCCGGGTCGATCAAAATGCCGATGGAGGCAAAAAACAGCGTTGCAAAGACATCTCGCATGGGCAGCATGCGATCGAGGGCATGGTCGGCGTACTCCACGTTAGAAATCATCAGCCCTGCCACAAATGCCCCCATTTCAATCCCCAACCCCAGGGCCGAGGTGAGCAGGGCAATGCCCAGACAAAGCACCAAAATTCCCAGCAAAAATAGCTCCTGAGAGCCGCTGCGAACCAGCAGCCGCACCACCAGCGGAATCACCCATTTCCCCACCAGAATGGCTCCCCCTAAAAAGAGCAGGGCTTTGAGCACCGCGATCGCCAGGGCAGCACCAATTCTATTAGCCGGTTCGGTGAGAGCCGGCAAAATGGCCAGCATCAGCCCCACGCCCAAGTCTTGCGCGATCAAAATGGCGAGCATGATCTGCCCGTGGTTGGTCTGCATCTCGTTGCGCTCGATCAGGCTTTTGAGCACCACCGCCGTAGACGACAGGCACAGCACCGCCCCCAAGAAAATGGCGGTGGGAATGGTGCTCACCCAGCCAGTCAGGTAGGCTAAACTACTGCCCAGTAAAATGGTGAGCAAAATCTGGAGCGACCCTCCCCCCAGGGTGATCTTGCGCATACGCAGCAGGTCTTTGAGCGAAAACTCAATGCCCAGAGCAAACAGCAGCAGCGCCACGCCAATGTTGGCGAGCACTTCAATATCTCCCTCCAGCGTGATCAGCTTCAGCCCGGCAGGGCCAACCAGCATACCGCCCAGCAAATAGCCAAGCAGCACCGGCTGCCCCAGGCGACTGGCCAAATACCCGCCCCCAGTGGCGGCACCCAGCACCGTCACCATTTCTACAATTAGCGTCAACTCTCCGGTCATCTCGATCGCCTGCGAAAGCTGAACGGGCAAAAGCCACTGGCAAAGACACCATCCATATTAAGTCAATCGACAGGTGGTCGAAGGACGCTGGGTCAGGCGGGGTGTTAACCTCAAAAATACTCGCTTGCGCCTGTTTCCCTGAAATGCTAGACCTGCTGCTCATTGCCAGCGTCGGATTTTTAGGCAGTTTTGGCCACTGCCTGGGCATGTGCGGCCCCATTACTGTGGCCTTTTCGCTGTCTCAATCCGCTGCAACGCCCAGCCGCTGGCAGCAGATTTCCTTTCACCTGCTGCTCAATGCTGGGCGGCTCATTAGCTATGCCCTGGTCGGTATTGCAATTGGCGCGCTAGGTTCGGTGCTGATAGCCAGTGGGCAAATAGCGGGCATCGGCAGTCCGCTACGACAGGGGGTTGCCGTCGTTACCGGGCTGCTGTTGATCTGGTTTGGGCTAGCCCAAATTAGCCCCAAGCACATGCCCAAGGTGCCCTTCCTTAACCCGATGTCTGGCCTGCACGATCGCCTCAGCCGCGCCATGCAGGCCCTCTCACTGAACCCCCAGCGCTGGACGCCGCTGCTGCTGGGGCTGGCCTGGGGGCTAATTCCCTGCGGGTTTTTATACGCAGCTCAGCTCAAAGCAGCCGAGACTACTGACCCCTGGGCAGGCGGGGCTACCATGCTGGCCTTTGGCCTTGGCACCCTGCCAATGATGCTGGGGGTTGGCGTTTCAACTAGCTGGGTGAGCAGCGACAGGCGCGGTCAGCTGTTTCGCCTGGGCGGCTGGATTACGCTGATCATTGGCCTGCTAACGGTATTTCGGGGCAGCAGCAGCGTCGATTTGACCGGGCACGGCGCACTGGCTTGCCTGTTTTTGGCCCTGATTGCCCGACCGATTAGCCGTCTTTGGTCGGTGCTGCTGGTCTACCGCCGCGCCCTGGGGGTGGGGGCATTTGTGCTCTCCGTCGCCCACATCGGCCACATGGTCACCATGGGCTGGAACCCGCTAGCGCTGCCCTTTTTGCTGCCCAGGCTACAGGTGGGCGGCTGGGCCGGTATCGTCGCCTTTGGGCTAATGACGCCCCTGGCCATGACCAGCTTCGACCAGGCCCAGCGCTACCTGGGCTACCAGTGGCGGCGGCTGCATCTGCTCAGCCTACCGATTTTTGTTTTGGTGGTGGCCCACACGCTGCTGCTGGGGTCGCGCTATTTGGGCGGGTTTGAGCGATCTAACTGGCTGGCGGCGATCGCCCTTTTTACCCTGGCCCTACTCGCCATCCTGCTGCGCTGGCGCTGTTTTTGGTCGCTGTTGTCTCTAGAGAAGTACTATGCATCGGCCAAGCATTAGCCTAGCTGGCGGTCTACTAGTTGGCGCTGGAATTTTGACCGGGCTACCCGCCAAGGCCCACAAGACCCAGGTTTCAGGCAACGTGGCGGGCACCTGGCACCTGGAGCCTAACCACAGCGCCAGAGCCGGGGAACCCGCTCGGGTGTGGGTGGCACTCACCCAGCAGGGCGGCAGGATGATTTCCCTAGAGCAGTGCGACTGCAACCTTGCGGTCTACAGGGCTAACCAGGCCAATTCTGCACCCGTGATGCAGCCGACGCTGACAGCGATGTCGCCCGAGAGCTTCGCAAACGTTCCGGGAGCAGAGATCACGTTCCCTGAGGTGGGCGAATATCAGATTGTGCTCACCGGCAGCCCCACCGCCGATGCGACGTTTGCTCCCTTTGAGCTGAGCTACACCACCGTTGTTGCCGCTGGCAGCGCCGGGAGCCCTACCGCTCAAACTCAGCCCAAGAGCAATCCAAGCCTTGCAGATCAGGTACCTGCACCCAGCCTGGACGAACCTGGCGATCGCCGCTTTCTATGGCTTGCCATTGCAATAGGTGGGGTGGGGCTTGCGATCGCACTCCTACGGCTGCTGCGCCGACCATTCCCGCATCCCAAAGACGACGTGGAGCCGTAGCCTATAGGGTTTGCCGATACTTGCCGATTGAACAATGGGGCATCATAGGGGGAGAAACCCAAGAGGGTAGCGATGGTTCAGCTTGTCGATCGACCTACCGAGCAGCGGTTTACTCACACAGGCGTAAGCTGGGACAACTTTAAGGCGATTCAGCAAGGGTTTGCCGATTCGCCAGGCATTCGTTTGTTTTATTTCGCTGGGGAGCTTGAGATTTTGTCTACATCCCCAGAGCATGAGATTGCAAAGGGCAACCTCGGCTACCTGATTGAAGATTACCTGCTGGGCCAAGGCGTGGAGTTTGTGGCCACAGGCTCTTTCTCTCAAGAGCGGGAGGCGATCGCCTCGGCCCAGGCCGATGAGTCATACTGCTTTGGCACTAGAAAGCCAGTTCCAGACCTGGCGATTGAAGTAGTGTTTACCAGCGGCGGCCCCGATAAGCTCAAGCGCTACGCCGCCCTGGGCGTTGCCGAGGTCTGGTCTTGGCAAGCCGAGAGCATCAGTGTTTATTGTCTGCGATCGGGTGGGTATGAGCAGGTCAGCGAAAGCCAGTTTGTGCAAGGCATTGACCTCGATCGCCTGGCCCACTGTGCTGCCCTAGAATTGCGTTCTCAGGCCGTTAAAGCTTTTCGAGCTTGAAGCTGACATGTTTGAGCAAAACGTAGCTTTATCTAGCAGTTCCAGCACTCGATACAGAAAATAGCGGCTCATGATTCAGCATCAGACAACTTATCCAATTTTTGCTGTTGGGCCTGGAAGCGTTGAATTCTGAGTTTGAGATCGTCAGCGGTTTCTCGAATAGCCTCTATATCAGATGCTAAAAGATGAGGTTGTAGTATTTTGATAATCGGCTCTAGCTCAGTCGGGTAATTCATCATCAACTGAGTAATGTCATTTTCATACAGGCTTGCCCGGTCGAAGTTTCCCTGTTGATAAAGCGAGGGCAGGGCATAGAGCTTGAGAATGATTAATCCTTCAACTGTAACGCAGCGAATAGTGCGATCGCCAAACGACTTTTGTATTGCATAACGCTGATTTATCAGCTTAAACAGCTTGTTTTGCGTCAGCAACACATCGACCTGAAGAGGCCCAAAATTTCCTCGGATGAAATCTCGATTTTCTTCGAGAATGACTAACTCTGATAGATCATCTAAGGCTCGTTTTGAGAGAATAAAATCAATGTCCTGGGTGTTGCGGCCTTCCACATAGCTGAGCATCGCAATACCGCCCACCAGCAGGTACTCGATTTGACGATCTTCCAGGGTGGTAAACAAAGACTCAACCGTAGCCAGCAGATCGCCAAACTCCATTGCGCTACCCCAGTTTTTGACATCAAACGCTAGGCCGTTTTGGATGATTTCTGCGATCGCGCTAGTCATTGGTTCATCCGCTCCAATCTGAACCTCGATTGATTCTTAGCAGCCTACCCCCTGATTTGCACAGGCATGACTAGGTAGGTAATCTTGGTTTCTCCCAGGGGCACAAACACCGCTGGGCTAGTGGCCGCATTGCACTGCATTTGTACCTCGGTCGTGTCAAACGCCTTTAGGCCATCTAGCAGGTAGCGCACGTTAAAGGCGATATCGAGGTCGTCGCCGGTCACCTGGGCGGGCAG
This sequence comes from Nodosilinea sp., assembly GCA_049646445.1. Classification (GTDB taxonomy): domain Bacteria; phylum Cyanobacteriota; class Cyanobacteriia; order Phormidesmidales; family Phormidesmidaceae; genus Nodosilinea. The sequence goes on from JBARVV010000040.1 coordinate 20,004, forward strand.
GTCTTCGCGACCGCTGCCCACTTCCTGGGCTTCTACCGAGAGCGCGATCGATTGATCGGCAGAGTTCAGGGTGATTTTGATAATGTCGTTTTTCTGGCTGGCTAGCACCGCTATGCGCTCCAGGCTCGACATCAGCAGGCGGCGATCGACAGTGACCTGGCGGGCAAACTGCTTGGGCAGCAGCTGCCGGTAGTTGGGGTACTGCCCCTCCAGCAGGCGAGTGGTGAGTCGCTGCGCCCCTAGGTCAAACAGCACCTGGGTTTCATCGAGCCGCAGGGCCACCGGCTGGTTGGAGTTGTAGCCCTGAATCATGCGCTCTAGCTCGCGCAGGGCCTTGGCAGGCACGGTGACATCCATTGCCGGGGTTTCGGTGGCGGCTTCGTCGGTGGTTTGCACGACCGAGAGGCGGTGGCCGTCGGTGGCGGCAAACTCTAGGGCATCAGTTTCAGAGAGCAGGTGTACGCCCGTGAGCACCTGCTTGGTTTCGTCGCCGCTGGTGGCAAACAGCGAGCCGCGCAGGCCGTTGAGCAGGGCTTCGGCTGAGAGGGCGATCGCTTCGCCATCCTCCACCGTGGGCAGCGAAGGGTAGTCTTCGGCGCTCAGCCCCCGCACCTCGTAGCGACCCGAGGATGAGGTCAGGGTTACCGTGGTGCTGTCGCCGTCAGACTCTAAGGTAATGTCTTCATTGGCCAGCCGCGAGACGATATCGCCCCAAAGTTTAGCGGGCAGCGTCAGGGTGCCCGGCTCTTCGACCTGGGCGCTAAAGCGGCTTTCAATCCCCAACACTTCGTCAAAACCAACTAGCGTTACCGACTGACTCTCGATATCAGCCTTGACCAAAATGTTGGCCAGCACGGGGCGACTGGGGCGCGACGATACGGCCCGGCTTACCGACGACAGTTGAGCACTCAGCTCGCTCTGGGGGCAGATAAACTTCATGGCAACGGAGAAAAAGAACGCAATTGACCGGGAATGCAAGCCTTAGATATGTATCTGTAACATCTGGCTGATTCCGTAATAGCAGTATCTCACCTTTGCAATGGATTCCCTGTAAATCTGCTCTTTCAGAATATTTTTGAACGGCTGGATCCTTTACCCAGAAGGCATTTCAGAGTGGGTGAAAGAAGCTACTTTTCAATTAGGTGCTCATCCTATCACCCTTCCTTGGCCTCATCAATGCCGACCCTGTTAACAAGGTCTGCCTTCCGGAAGAAGAAAAATTTTAAAAGGTAGTAGTAGTAGTAGAGGCTGTGGAAATTGGGGAAAAGCCCTGAGATGCTTTAGCTGTCTAGACTAGGTTGCTAACGCTGCTGGGGAAAAGGTGTGGGAAAAAGTCGTCAGTTTCCACAGCCGTGGAAGTGATGGCGACAACTTACCCCCAAAGCGAGAAGTTATCCCCTTTAAAGACCGAGCTTTTCCCCTGATTTTCCGCCGTTTTCCCCAAGGAAGTTGCAGAAAAAGATCACGATTCGTTACAGATCGATCAAGCTGCTGCTTGCTTCGGATCCTTTGTGCTTACGTTTATATCCGCATGTGTCTCAACTTCACTCAGCGCCGTTCCTGTCATCACCTTTTGCCAAAAACAATTCCCCCGCTACTCCGGCACCGTGGCTGTAAAGGTGCGCCCGTCTTCGCGGCAAATTTCGGTGATCATGTTGCGCCCCGACATCGCCACGATCGGCACGCTGCCCCCCGGCTCGGTCCACTGGCCCACCATATAGAAGTTGTCGAGCCCCGGCAGGCGCTTGGGCACGCCCTTGATCATCAGCGGCAGGGTGTCTTTGGTCAGTAGCCAGCCGCTGCTGGCCCCCTGCCAGTTGCCGGTCGCTTTCTCCAGGCTGAGGGGCGTGGTCACCGCCATACATTCTGTGGCCGCCCTCAGGCCTGGGTAAAACGCCTCCATCCGGTCAATCAAAAGCTCGGCATCCTGGCTGGGCATGCCGGTGCCGTAGCGGGCTTGCCAGTCGCTGTGGTGGGTGGTCAGCATCAGGCTGACTACTGATTTGCCGGGCGGGGCCAGCGAGGGGTCAAAGCCGTAGTGTTTGACGCTAATTTCGTAGTGGTCTTGGCCTGCGATCGCCACTGGCTCCTCCAGCAAGTGCGTCACCCAGGCGGGCTGCTGGCTAAAGTCCATATCCACCCCCAGCAAGACCTGAAACTGGGAATGCAGCGGCAGGTGGCCGTCGTAGAGCTTCTCGATTCTGCGGTTGATGTACTCGCCTTTGAGCAAGTCAAAAATCGTGCGGCGACCATCGCAGGCCGAAATGACGCGATCGGCCTGGCACTCGGCCTGGTTCTCTAGCCGCACGCCCACTGCCTGGTCATTCTCGACCAGCACCTGCTCGACTGGGGTGCAGTAGTGAATTTCGCCGCCCAGATCTAAGTAGCGCTGCTCGATGGCGCGGGCAAAGGCGATCGCGCCCCCTACCGGAAAGCCCGCGTTGCCGTTATCCAGGTAGGCCAGCAGCGACATGCCCACCATCACCGGCACATCGGGCCAGGCAAACATGTGGGGCATCGCCGCCCGCAAGAAGGGATTTTTGGCCTGCCCCGCCAGATCGCGCAGCGACAGCTGGCTCCACTTACCTAGCACGCCCATAAAGGGCAGCACCTGCTTGCCCAGCCGCGCCCAGTCGGTAGCGGTCATCAGCGACTTGGGCTTTTGCTGCAGCATTGACAGGTCGAAGTCTTTGAACTTGCGCACGCCTTTGCAAAAGCCCTCGATCAGCTTGGCATCTTCTGGGGCCAGCGCCAGCAAGTGCTCCTGTAGCTGGTCGGGCTGGCTGTGTACCTGCAACAGGTCTTCCTGGGGACCATGAATCTGCATAAACTCGGTTTGGTTGACAAACTCTAGCCCTGGCACCACCCCCAGCTCTTCCCAGAGCGAGTAGAAGGGCTGCCCTGGGCCAGTACCAAAGATGTAGTGAATGCCGCCGTCGAAGGTGTAGCCCTGGTGCGACCTGCTAGCGCACAGCCCGCCAGGTAGGTCATTGGCCTCGAAAATTTGGCTACGGTAGCCGTTCATTTGCGCGTAGCATCCGGCGGCCAGTCCCGAAATGCCTGCCCCAATGATGATCATGTCTGCTGTCGGTGCCATAGACTCTGCAACCTAGCGCTAAATACCTCAACGCTAAAATGCCCAGGTAACGCGATCGCAAACCTACAGAATTGTTGAGGAAAGTGGTCAGTTGTGCGTTGCCCGCCAGGGTTGGCTGGCAACCGTTGACGCAGCAGATGTGATCAGTTAGCGGCGGCGGTGCATGGCTACTGATACCGAATCCTATTTGGTTGTACCCAGTTTGTAGGGTCATTGCAGTGCAATGACCCTACGAGATTCCTGTTTTGAATCGGGGTTTTTCAATGCGGATTTCGTATGAAACCTACCTATCTACCTGATCGGGCGATCGCCCTGCCTGCCTAGCCATTGGTACTGGCAGAAGCGGTCAACTCGACCGAAGGTTCCCCTGGTTCATTAGCAATCTCTAGGGGTTGGGAGGGCGACCAATCCGCTGGTTTTTCAGGCAAAACCTGTTGCAGGCTTTGCAGCAGGCCACAGGCGACTTCGTGCACCTGCCACTGCCCCACAGCCTTGATAAATTTGTCGAGGGGGTTGAAGTCGGCAATGTAGTGACCGATGCGCCAGCCGACGGGCTCCAAATGCTTGCCCGATAGTTCTTGAACGGGAGCAGATTTTGTTTGAAGATATTGAGCCAGCCACAGTACGTCGCTAACGCCTGGGTCGAGGTCGCGAAGACTTCCTGCTACGGTATCTCGATCAAACGACATCATGGCCGTCAGGTTAAAAAGAGCGCTTTGCTGAATTAAATCGAGGGTCTGCTGGCGATCGGGGCGGACGCTGATATGCAGACGGTTGAGCAATGCTACTAAAGAGCGAATGGGAATGGCGCTTTCTAAGTCGCTAATGTCGGGTGCCAGCAAGACTGAGCCCTGACTCCAAATCCCCCTACTATGGCGGTAGGTGTCTACCAGGTCTTCAGGCAGAGCCGCCGCAACAGCCGCTTCGTCGCCGCTGAGAAGTTCTAGCAGAGCAATGTATTTGCAGCCCAGGCTGTGGCCAAACCATAGGTAGCTCGAAACGTCCCGGTACAGGGCCGAGTCATAGCCTTGGTGCTCGGCTAGCTCCGGCAAAATTTGCCGGAGTCGATGCTGCTCTTCTAGCAAGCTGTAAGCAATTTGCCAATGGCGCAGCGAAAACCGAAAGGGCAGCGCTACCAGGGTGTAACCCTCGCGATATAGTTCCTGGAGCAAATGTCGGTAAAACAGGGTGGGGAAGGTGCCAAAAAAAGCGCCACCAATAAACTGAATAATGCCTTTGGGTTTTGGATGCAGGGCCACCCAACTGAAAGAAACGGGTTGAAACGTAGGCTGAGTCATAGGGTGCGATCGCAACTCCAAATACGGTGCGTGGGAACTGCTGCCGCAGTTCCCATTGGCTTCAGCGCAGCCTATTGCTGAATCAGTTCCATAGCGATCGGAATATCCAGCTTCGAGAGCAGGTCACTGACGTTTTGCAGATTTGCCTCGCTGGGTTCAATCTGGCTGATCACCTCCACTAGAGCGGCCGCCCGATCTTCTTCCGCAAGCTCGGCAAAATCAATCGTTGGGCGATCGCGCAGCGGCAGTTGATCGACTAACTGTGGAATTCGCCCAGTGGGGATGAAGATTGGCCCACCGGGTTCGGGCGAAATCTCATTGAGGCTTTTGCCGCTTGCCAGTGGCAGCGGGTAGTTAATTTGGTCGAAATCGCCGTCACCACCGGGGAAGTTGTTCGGCAAGAACGTACCGCGAATCTCAGGATTGAGCAGCACTTTAACCGGGCTGTCGCTCTGGGGCACTCGCCGAAATAGAGGGAAAGGGCGACCCGCATTGCTAAAGACGGCGGGTAGCCGCAGCCGCACAAATCCTCGTACCTCCAAATCAGGGTTGGGAGCTGCTAGCAGGGCTGGGGTGAGGTTGGGTAGCAGTTGCAAAGAAGCCGTCTGCTTTGCTCCCAGGCGAAAGCTAGTCGAGAACCGCGTGGTGCTCACCGTGGCACTAGCCGGTGAGAGGGTCAGAGACTGGTTTGCGCCTGCAACATCTACTAAGACGACGGCGTTACCAGCCAGGGTGCGGTCTGGGTCAGGCGGGTTTGGCAGGCTAATGTGAAAGTCTAGGGTATAGAGAAGTTCTTTGTCTTCAAGGTTGGAAATGGTCAAAAAGTAACCCTGCACGACTCGGCGAGCCACGGTGGGGGTAGCCGGTGGGGGCGCAATGCGTTTGACCAGCAGTTCAAATGTAGAAATTTCCATCGAAGTCTCCCAACTATTGATTACGAGTAGCAAAGTCAAAGCCAGTCGGGGCGCTGCGCTTGGCCTTTGCTAACGAATCTATTCTGGTCGCAGAGCTTCGCTAACAGCGTCACCCACGCGGGTACTCTTTCGACCTGTGGCTAGTTGGGCGGCTAGATGCGATGCGCCTAGCCAAACCTACCTGAAGCGCCTGCAAATATCCAAGAACTTCTTGTATATCCGGTTGATTTGAGCTGAGAAACGCTGCTAAATCTCAAGCGCCTATTGGCACAATTATGGGCGAAGCAAGTTAACTTTCCTGCTGTGCGGTTGAAAGTAACCTTTGCAAAACGACCAAGATCTCTTAGCAGTCCGCTCCAGCAGGGTTGTTAGATGCTCTTACTCCATTTCGCTAGAACCATGTCAAATGGCCTACTTAATGTACAAATATTATTTATGAAATAGTTCTTTTCATCTTTAGGTAAATCAGATACACAGTAAATCATCGCCCTTTGCTGCCACGGATCCATAAGAAGATATCCTTCTTTATGTTCACGAATCCAATCATGTGCGCTAGCAGATTTCGCCGCAAGAAGGATTTCCCGACGCGCAAAAGGTGGTGCGCTAGGATACATGCGAATAAGTTGTGCCAAATGGTTTAAAAAAGCGTTTCTTCCAAATAAGCTTAAGATGGATAACCCAAAATATTCGTTGCTCTGTACCTCACTGCGACTCAAAAGCTCTAATAATTTTCCGCCTATTACCTTCCACTCCTCAGGAGTAATTGTCTGGACGGATGATAGATATAAACAGATGTTTGCAAAACATGGGCCAAGGCGATCTATGTTTTCTAATGAAACTGCAATCGCTCCTGGATGTCCAACTTGGCCAAGTCTTCTATAGAACCATCTTAGCCGAACATAATCAACATTTTCTTGCGAGAGATATTCCTCAATTATGTTCCGAATTGTTGTTTCTAAGATCTGAGCCCAATCTTCAGGCTTAATCTGTGAATATAGAACAACTTGGTATGGATTCCCATTAGAATATTTACGAATTATCTTTATTAGAGAATCTTCGTCCTCACTAATTGGGCGATCCTCTATCATCCTAGAACAATGTTGTTGAAAGCTTGTAGGACTATAAACCTGAGTCTTATGGCGCTGAAGCATTAGACGTTGTTGCTTATCTAAAATTGAAGCGATCTTACCAACAGTAGCTCTTGCAACAGTTTCACTTTCACAGAAAAATACAAGATCGTCAGCAAAACGTAGAAATTTTAGGCCAAGTGATTGAAGGCTCTGATCTATTGGTATAAGCGTTGCTTCTGCAATCAAATGAATAGCATGGGGGCCAACAGGAACACCTCTGGAAACCCCCGCTGTAGTTGATTCCAGTAGACTGATTATCCACTTGATAGCCTGATTAGGAAAATTAGATGCTATTAGCTGATTCTCAACAACATGATGATAAATTTGATTGTAAAAGTCAGCAATATCGCAATATAAAACAATTTTACAGTTCTGACTTAGAGCGTAAGCTTTAGCCCAGAAGTTGTTCCATGCGGAGTCACCAGAATATAGACCAATGGTAGGATCAGGCTTAAATCGATAACTAAATACTTGATCAGCGGCTAGCCTCCTGTCTTCAATACCTTGCCCATACTGATATATGATCGCACTCAATATAATTGAGTCTTGAGGGTCTAGTTGTGTTGCTTGACGGTATGAGAAATCATCTTTTGGTACAATAAAACGCCTTGCAGCTCCAGGGACAAAAGACGACGTAAGAGGTTTCCCTTCAATAAGTTTGACAAAATCATCTCTCTTATTAACAATTGCCTCCATCTCAGGAATCATTGGAAAGAGGTCTCCATCTGAATGAGTGGAGACAAAATCGACTGCCCAGTCAAGCGAAGCTTTATCAAGAGTCATTTCTTTTAATTGATTTAATAGATTGAGTTGGGGTGTATCTAACTATGTATTAAGTGTCAGATCTGCCAGATAAGACCCTACATCCCCGTATTATCCGGCACATCTACGGGATAATACCCAGACTTTAAGGAATTAAACAGCAACACTCCGGACAGATTTAGAGGGCTATGGCATGAGCTTAGGTGGCTATAGCCCCGTACTTTAGGAGGGTTTGGTAGTTGGGGTGGGATTTAATCAAAGTTGGCTCCAGGTCGAACATGGCGGTAAATAAGTCTAGAAGATGCTCATTGAGAGCTTGACGTTTGACAGATGCGATAGAGAAAGAGATGGGTTTGTTCTGAGTTGAAGCAGATTGCAGGGCCGCTTTAGCCAAATTGAGGGCCAACAGGCTGGCATTGACATGGGAATCAAGCGCCTCGGGAGACCGGGCTTGGCAATCGGCTAGACCAGTGAACTGCCTGGCATCGCGGAAGATGAATTCAATTTGGAACCGAGCGGCGTAGCACTGGTAGAGCAGCACCGGGTCAAGGTCGATGTCGGTGGAGAACAGGACAACATAACTTCGCCGACCATCCTGCTCTTTGAGCAGATAGGCTAAGCGAATGCGGCGTTTGAGACTGACCGACCAGACGACAGCGGTGTAGAGCGATACGCCATCCTCTAGAGTCTCGACCAACGTGAAGCGACTGGGGTCGGCCAGATTCACCTTGCCGTCATAACGACGGCGGTTGCCTCGCCGCTTCTGGGGGCCATTGTAGAGAAACTTGAGGTTGGCATCACTGCGCAACCGTCCAACGGACTGGAAGCCTAGTTGTACGACACCGGTAACCCATTTGTATTTGCTGTAGAAGCCATCAGCAACCACATAACGAATCCCCGCTGGGAAGAAGGCCGTGCAATAAGCCAGATGCCCCAGGTAGAAGTCGACTCGGCTCTTGGGCGTCGTCGTCTCGTCCGCCGTGGTGGCTTCCTGTCCTCCTAGACCCGCTTCGGTTTGTTGCGCCGATAAGGCATAGCCGGTCTTCTGCGCCAGATCGACCACCGCCACCACTGACCACTCCAGCCCCCGTTCGGCCCGCTGGGTCTTGCCGTTGTAGAACCAGTCTAAGCCGTAGGTGTGACGACCACTTTTCTCAGTAAAGGTGCAATCCACCACCGCAATTTGGATGCTGTCGTCCGCGCTCACTTGCTGAATCAAGCCTTGATTTAAGCCCTCTAAGCCCAGTCCAGCCTCAAAATGTCGCCGGTACGTTCGCTCACAGAGGTCACTATAACGGCTTAGGTTCGTGTAGTTGACCTTCCCACAAACCACAAAAATCGTCGTCATCAGCGTCAGCAGGAACTGGCGCTGCGGTTTGCTAAATGGCCTGCTGGCGACAGCAGACCCGCTAAGATGCTCTTGAGGCTATTCATCCGTGCACCGTGTTTTGCTTACACCTGCACTCTATGCGGTGGATAGCTTTTCTCCAATCCCACCCCCAAAAACTGTCCGGAGTGTTGAGGTATACAAGCTCTTCTACAAGCCTTTTTCTTCGTCATGCCGATGTCAGCTAGACGAGTTTCCACATACTGCCTGATCGCTTCTTGGCTATCCAAAAAATATCCTCCATCCGATATTTTGAGACAT
>JBARVV010000041.1:0-22579 GCA_049646445.1 Nodosilinea sp.
CCCAAGTTGACCGATTTCAAACCCGAATTAACAAAGATCCCATCGCTATCGCTGACCGATTATGGGTTAAATCTCATCTGGATCCTGAAGAAGAAAAACTACGGGTTTCAACCTAGGCGAGGTTTAGTCCCAATAAATTTCTTCTACAGAGCGAATAGCCGTCAGGTCTAGATTCTCGCGCTGAATCGTTTTTACGCTGAGATCATTGACGGTGCGAGTGGCTGAGAGCAGATCATCGACTTCGGCTTTGGTTCGGGCTGTCGTTTCCTCCCAGAGTTGGCCGACAGCCTCATCTACGGCTCGCTGCCCGTTGCGAATCGATAGCCATGCGGTTAACCCTACTGCTGCTGTAATTTGTGCCACAAAGAGCACAATCAAAATCAGCCTTAGGGGAGTCTTGGAAAACATAGGTGCACGGTGTCCCCTTTGATTGGGGGTAACAAGATACTACTCTAGGTTCACTAGTTGACCGAAAAAATGCAACCAAAGCTTGGGCCGGGTTGCCTGGCGCACGGCCAGAGGGCAACTCCTATCGTTACAGTTCCCTTTGCCAATGCCCAGTTAATGCCCAGTTAATGATCATTGCCGAGTTTATTACCACGGTACCCCCATTGAAACGCAGCAAAATGCAACCCGCTAATGCAACCCGCTAGCGATCGCGCCGTGATTTCCGGCTTGAGCGCAGTGCTCAGCCTCAAAGCGCACCGTCAGTACTTTTCATAATGCCCACACAATTGAAAGGCCTTTCTGCCGCTTAGATCAGGATTGTTCAATCCTCGGCCAGCACATTGGTAAATCTAAACTTGGGCGCGGCCAGCACAAATATCGTGGTGGGCAGTGCCGCCACCCGAGTTTGCAGCCGTTCGTAATAGCTCGGAAAGTCTTCATCGGGTAGGGCCATACCGATAAAGATGCGATCGGCAGAACTCGACGACTCCTGAAGAATCTCTTCGAAAGGTCGCCCGTTCGCCACCAGCACACTCAGCTCGGCCCGAATTCTGAGATCATCGGTCAGGCGATCGAGGTTTTCGCGGGCCTGCTCAGCCGCCGCCTGGTCGGCCACCACAAGCTTGAGGTAGAGCTTGGCCTCGCGCCACTCCACATCCGATCGCAGCAGGTCGGCCAAAATCAGCATCAGGCTGCCGTTGTCGTTCAAGCCACCCCACCACACATCAATCTGACGGTAGGATCGCCGGGGCCGGGGCCGCCCGGCATCGGCCTCGCGAAAGAGAACAACATTGCGCTCGGCCTGGTGCAGGCGGGTGACCAGAGCGCAGTAGCGATCGCGGCTTTCCAGATTTTCGCTGTTGCCCATCAGAATCGTATCGGGCACCACCTGGCCCAGGCCGTAGATTTCTACCAGGCGTTCTGTTCCCTCGTAGGGGTCGGGGGCGGTTAGCACCCGCACCAGCGCCTGCACCCCCCGCTTGAGCAGGTAGTTGTTGATAGACACTTCCATGTCTTTTTGCTGGGTCACCTGCCGAGATCCGGTCGGCAAAATGCTGGCCACCGTAAACAGCCCCCGGTTGTGGCTGAGGGCGTTGGCAAACTCAATCAGGCCCCAGCGCTGCATGGGAGCCCCCGACAGCACCAGAAAATTGGGTCGCCAGTTCTTGGCGTCGGGGCTGTTGCCCAGCTGAAACAAGCTGGTTCGCAGCAGCAGCATCCAAATGCCGCGCCGCGCGTCTCCCCAGGTGGTTTGCAGCTCGCGCCGCTCTAGCCAAAAAAATATGCCCGCCACCACGACCCCAGCCAGCAGCGTTGCGATCGGATTGATCAAAAACATCACCCCCAGGCAGCCCAGCGCCCCCAGGGCCGACAGCGACCAGTGCACCTTAAACAACGGGCGAAACGAGGGGCTGTTCAAAAACCCCTCAATACCGGCTGAGACATTTAGCACCAGGTAGGTGGTCAGAAAAAACATGGTCAGCACCGGGGCAATCAGGTTGAGATCGCCAATACTCACCGCCGCAATCACAAGGCCCAGGGTGACGGCGGTGCCAATGCGGGGCTCGTCGTTAGCGCCGCTGCCCTTGCCCAAAAAGCTCATCCAGCTGGGCAGCACCCCGTCGCGGGCTAGGGCTTGCAGCACTCGGGGCGCGCCCAAAATGCTGCCAATCGCGCTAGACAGGGTAGCCCCCCACACCCCCAGCAAAATCGCTGGCCCCCAGGCGGCAATCCGCCGCATCACCAGCGGGTCAGAGACCAGGGTGGCCGCATCGGCCCGAGAGGCCAGAAACACCGGCAAGATCATATAGATCACATAGCCGACGGCCACCGCCGCCAGGGTGCCCGTCGGAATCGATTTACTCGGATCTTTCAGGTCGCCCGACATGTTGACCCCGGCCATGATGCCGGTCACTGCCGGGAAAAAGACCGCAAACACCTGCCAAAAGGGCTCCCCATCGGCCACGCCCCACAGTTCAACCTGGGTGTCTGACAGGGGCGAGCCAAAGGCTAACGACACCAGCGATAGGGCGATCGCCGCCATGATGAAGTACTGAGTTTTAGTCGCGATCTCGGCGGAGGTAATGGCCAGCACCGCCACCAGCACCGTGACCCCCAGCGCCACGTACAGCTGGTTCAGCGAGCCAAAGGCGCTGACTACGCTCTCGGCAAAGCCGAGGGTATACAGGGCCACCGATAACGCCTGGGCAAAGTACAGGGGAATGCCCACCGCACCGCCGGTTTCGATCCCTAGGGAGCGGCTAATCATGTAGTAAGCCCCGCCCACCCGCACCACCCGATCAGTTGCGATCGCGCTAATCGAGAGGGCCGTTAAAAAAGTAATGCTGCAGGCCAGCGTCACGATGATCAGGCTGCCCATTAGCCCCACATTCCCCACCACCCAGCCAAAGCGTAGGTACATGATCACCCCCAAGATCGTCAAGATTGAGGGGGTAAAGACACCGCCAAAGGTGCCCAGGCCAGTCTTTTGTTCCTCGCCTGAAACAGGGGGGGTGGGCTGGGTACCGTTAGCCTCAGGGGCCATAGCGTATGATTCCGGATAGAACTGTATTACCTTAGCCCCATCCGGCTGGATTTCACACCGCCGCAGGGGTGGGCTGTAACAGCATTGGCTATATTAGCCTCGGCCAGCGATCGCGATTTTGTGGCCCGCCGCCTCGGCGGGATGCCCCCGATGGGGCGTTAACTGCCCCCGCTTGATCAGCACGTAGGCGGCGGGGACAAAGTAGAGCGCCAGCAGCGTTGCGCCAGCAATGCCGCCTGAAATGGCGATCGCCAGCGGCTGCCAAAACGGGTCGCCACCGGCCAGCAGCGGTACAAAGCCGATCATGGTCGTGGCTGTAGTGGTGACCACGTGGCGGGTGGCCTTGAGCAAGACGCAATGCACCGCTCGGGGGTCGCCGTGGCGAGCTTCGGGATCTTCGTTAAACGCCGTTAGAACCACGATTGAGTCGTTAATTGCGATCCCAATTAGGCCCATGGTGCCGACGATCGCCATAAAGCCCAGCACCGACCCAAATAGCTTCAGCGACAGCAGCGCCATACCAATCGAGCCCACCGCCACCACCGCAATAATGCCCGCCTGCCGAAACGATCCCAGCGACAGCACCAGCGCCACCACCATACCCAGCAGCAGCAGGGGTAAAAACAGCAGCAGGTTACCCGTGGCACTGCTTTGCTCTTCGACTTCGCCACCAAACTCGTAGCGGTAGCCGGGCGGCAGCTCAAAGTTGGCCGCCGTCAGTTTGGCCTGAAATGCCGCTAGCACCGTACTGGGCAAGACGCCAGCGTTAATAAACGCCTGCACGGTATTCACGCGCTGCTCGTTGCGGCGGGCAATGCTGGCCAGCTGGGGCACCAGCTCAAATTTACCCAGGGCCGAGGTCGGGCGAAAGCCGCCGTCCTGGGCCTGGGTAGGCCGCAGGTCTAAGGTTGCCAGCTGACTGAGGCTAGCTCGGTCGGCATTGGTCAGCCGCACCCGCACCGGCAGGTTTTCGGTCGATTCTAGAATGGCACCCCCTATCACCCCTTCAGAATAGGCATCGAGCTGCTGGGCGATCGCGGTATTGGTCAACCCAGCCTGGCGCACCTGCTCGTCATCCAGGTTCAGCCCTAGCTTGGGCTGGCCTGCGGTCAGGTCGTCGCGCACATTCACCACATCGGGAATCGTCGTCAATATGGCCCGCACTTGTATGCCCAGGCGACGCAGCTCGTCTAAGTTGGGGCCGTAGATTCGCATCTCGACCGGGGCATCAAAGGGTGGCCCCTGCTGAAACTTCTGCACAATCACGCGGGCGGCGGGAAATAGGTCGCTTAATTCCTGCTGTAGCGCCTGCACCAGCGACTCTACCCCGGCTTCAGATCTGAGCTGCACCATCGCCTGGGCGTAGTAGGGCTGGTTTTCGCGCGAGCTTTGAATGTTGTAGTAAAACCGAGGAGCGCTCTGGCCCACGAACCAGTAAACGTCCTGCACAGTTTCGTGCGCCAGGATGATGTTGCGAGCCTGTAGCACGTTGGCGCGGGTCTGCTCGATTGAGGTCTGGGCGGCAAACTCAATTTCGACCTGAAACTGGTCGCGCTCGACTAGGGGGAAAAACTGGCTTTCTAGGGTCGTAGCTGAGATAAAGCCAACTAGAGGAATAGATAGAACCAGGGCGATCGCCAGCAGGGGTCGAGCGGTCGCCCATCGGGTTGACCAGCCGTAGAGACGCGCCAGCCACGGCAGCGATAGACCATCGTTCCACCAGGCCCCTGGTCTGGCCAAAAATCTCAGGACTTGGCCGCGCCGATCTGGCTGGGGCTGGGGCTGATGGCGGCGACCCAGCAGCCGCGCCGCGAGCACGGCAATTAGACTCAGAGAAATGGCCAGCGACGAAATCAGCGCCAAAATTACCCCCAGCGCGATCGTGCCGACAAACTCTCCCGCCGCCCCCGGCAGCAGGTAGATAGGTAAAAAGGTCAGCACCGTCGTCACCGTTGAGGCCAGCAGCGGCACCTTCAAATAGTTCACTGTTTTGGTGGCGGCATGGAGCGGCTCGGCCCCGGTTTTGATGTCGGTTTGAATCTCATCGACCACCACGATCGCGTTGTCGATCAGCAGGCCCAGGGCAATAATCAGCCCCGTTACCGACATCTGGTGAATGGGAACGCCCAGCAGGCTCATCCAGCCAAATACGGCAAAGATGGTAAACGGCAGCGCCGTGCCAATCACCAGCGCCGATCGCCAGCCCATCGCCACTACGGTGACGCCGACAACCAGCAGCGCCGACATCACCAGGTTGACCATCAGCGTGCCGATTCGGTTTTCGACGTAGCCGCTCTGGTCAAAGATGATATCGAGACTCAGGCCCTCCGGCAGGCGATCGCGAACGTCATCCACCGCCGCTCGGGCCTGGGCCGCCCACTGGTCAATTCGCAAGCCCGACTGCATCATTACGCCGACCACCACCGCCGGTTTGCCGCTGACAATGGCCGCGTCGCTGAGCGGCGATCGAATGCCCCGGCTAACGCTGGCGATATCGCTGAGGCGGGTAAACTGGCCGCTGCTGGTTTGAATCGGGATTTGGCGAATCTGCTCGGTGGTCTCTAGCTCGCTCTCGACCTCAATGGCAACGGTCTGCTCAGGCGTACGCAGCTGCCCGGCGCTGGCTTTGGCGTCGCTAAGGCCAACCTGATTGGCCAGTTCCTGGGGCGACAGGCCCACCCCCACCAGCTCAGGCGCGTTGATTTCGACCAAAATTTCTTCATCCGGGTTGCCAAAGAAATCAACATCCTCGGTGCCGTTTAGCCCCCGCATAGTCACCCCCAGATCTTCGGCGTAGCGGCGCAGCAGGGCGTAGTTGGGCTGATCCGGCAGCTCCCACGTCACCGAAGCAACCAGGGTATAGGCTTTCAGCAACACCTCAGAAAACTCAGGGTCAGCCACTCCAGCGGGAAACAAAACCGCCGCGTCATCCATGGCGTCGCGCGCCTTTGACCAAATCGGCTGGGCATTGTCAATTGAATCGGCCAGCTCGATAGACACGCTAGAAAACCCCACCCGCGAGTCCGATTCGATCACGTCGATCGCTTCAATTTCAGCCAGTTCTTCCTCCAGCACCGTGGTCACCAGCGCTTCCACCCGCTCCGCGCTGGCACCGGGAAAGGCGGTTGTGATCACGGCCACGCGCGACACCAGCTCCGGGTCTTCCTGGCGCGGCAGCGACTGGTAGGACGAGAATCCCCAGGCCAAAATTAGGATGATGGTGAGGGCGAGTAGGCGAATGTTGGTGAAAAAGGGGCGAACCATGGGGAGGTGGGGGAGAGGGGGGGCAGGGGAGAGAGGGGGTAGGGGAGAGGGGGGGGAAATTAATTCAAGGGCCGCACGCGCTGGCCTGGCACCAGCCGATGCACGCCGCTGGCGACAATGCGATCGCCTGCTTGCAGCGTCCCCTGCACTAGGGCGCGATCGCTCTCCTGGTGCAAAATTTCGACGGCTTTGGGCTGAACCTGGTAGGTGTTGTCTTCGCCCTCTGTTTCACTCTCTATTTCGCCATCAGTGGGCATGACGACGTAGACGCTCCACAGGCCGCGAATGTCTTGGGCCAGCGCCTGGGTCGGTAGCCAAATGCCTCCGGTTGGGATGGTTTCGGTTAGCTCGACCCGCGCGGTTTGGCCGGGGTTAAGGCGAGCGATCGCGGCCTGCTCAATTTGAAAAACAACGATTTGGGTACGGGTATCGGGGTCAACCTCTGGCAGCACCGACTTTGCCTTGGCGTTGTAGCGCTCCGTCCCCAGAGTCACGGTTACAGCGTCACCCGCTTGTAGCTGGCTAGCAGCGTTCTCAGGTATACCAATGCGGGCCTCGGGCGCTTCATTTTCCACCAGCCGCACCACTGACTGCCCCGACCCAACCACGACCCCCTCGTCGATGGCTTGCCCCGCGACAATACCGTCGAAGGGAGCCTTGAGGGTGCTTTTGCTGAGGTTGACATCGACATCGGCAAGGCTGGCGTCGAGCTGCTGCACAACGGCCTGCTGGGCGGCAATTTGCTCGGGGCGGGTGCCGTTGAGCAGCTCATTGAGGTTGCTGTTGGTTCGATCTAGCCGCGCCTGCAGGGTGTCGGCACCGTAGGCAAATTCGTCGAGCTGTTCTCTAGAAATGGCCCCCTGGTTGTAGAGGTATTCGCGGCGCGATCGCTGCTGTTCCTGCAGCTGCAGCTGGCTTTCAATATCGCGCACCTCGGCGCTGGCGGCGGCGATATCTTCCTGGCGTGCGCCGCGCTCTAGCTCTAGCAGGCGGGCCTGGGCCTCGGCCTTTTGGGCTTCGAGCTGGCGGCGCTGGGTTTGCAGGTTTTGGGTATCGAGCTGGGCCAGGGCTTGGCCAGAGGTGACGCGATCGCCCTCGCTGACCAGTACCTGCACCAGTTCGCCACCGCGATTAAAGCCCAGGTCGCTGCTGCGCAGGGCAGCAATTTCTCCGGTGTAGGCGCGCGATACCTCGTAGCTGTTGACGGCTTCTACGACCAGAGTTTCTACCGCCAAAGGCTCTGCCATCGTCTCCTCGGCGGTTTCGTCTGGCGCGGCCATTTGGCTGTAAACAATCGGTGCCCCAGCGACCAAGAGCAATCCCGCTGCACCTAACCCAATCAGCCACCGAGGCTGGCGATTTAGGAATCCTTTAGCCGAGTCCAACGAGCTAGCCGATGCCGTTGAATCCAGGTTTTCTTCAGATAAAGAATGGTCAGACATCGTGGCTTCTTTGAGTATTTGTGAGGGTGAATAGTGCCAGCAGGTAGATGGTGGACGGTGCCCACCATTCGGAAGATAAAAAGGTTTAGCGATACAGCAATAGTTAAGCCAGTGTGCCTACGGCAACAAGCTGCCAACACCGTAGATTTTTGTATCGAGGCCAGGCTTATTAATAAATAACACGATATCAATAAGAAAACCAATATAGAATGGTAATCAATTAATACCCATTTTGATATCGATGAACCTAAAAACCCTGAGCGCCTTTATTGTCCTGGCTGAGGAACTGCACTTCGGGCGGGCGGCGCACCAGTGCGGTATGTCGCAACCGGCGATGAGTCGTCTGGTCAATGAGCTAGAAACTGACCTGGGGGTAAAGCTGCTCAACCGCACCTCCCGCGAGGTCTCGCTGACCCATTCAGGCCGAGGGTTCCTTGAATCAGCTAGAAAAGCCGTGGCCTATGCCGACATGGCGGTGCGAGCGGCGCAGGCAGGCACCCTTGACGGCATTGATGCGCTGACGGTAGGCATGATTATTGGTACGGCACAGCCGCTAGTCGGGCAGATCATCGCTAAATTTAAGCGCGCTCACCCCGAAACGCGGGTGTCGCTGCGCCAGCTTGACGAACGCTCGATTGGCTCAGCATTGGCTAACGGCGAGATTGATGTGGCGATCGCCTGGGATATTTCAATTCCGACGGGCATCAAGCGTCGCCATTTGGGTACGGTGCCCATGGTGGTGCTGGTGCAGTCGGGGCACGAACTCGAAAACCAGGAGGCGGTGAGCTGGGCAGACCTGGCCAACTATCCCATAATTATTCCGGCTCGCGATCGCCAGCCGATCATCTACGACAGCTGCCGGCGGTACGCGGCCGAGGCTGGCTTTGAGCCTACCTTTGCGATCGATGTATCGACTCTGGCCGATACCTTCGCCATGGTGGCAGGCGGGGTTGGGGTTGGCAATGCCCCGGTTGTTCCAGGCCTCACCTACCCAGGGGTCTCGATTTTAAAGCAAAGGCCGCTGCTGGAGTTTAGCTACGAGCTGGCCTGGGTGCATGACCTACCTGTGGTAGAGAGCCTGCTTACCCTGTGCTAGTACTCTGTGCAAGTCTGTGCAAGCTGAGCTAGTCGCTTATGGGGTAGCCGGCCACGAAAATTCTTCTATCGGAATTGCGCGCAGGGTGAGGGCCACCGGCTGTTCGAGCCGATCTTCTAAAAACGCCTGGGCCTGCCGCACATCTTCAGCGGTGATGGTGTTGGGCGGAGCCACAAACTCCAGGGTGATCTGAACCAAATCGTCGTGCTGCTGGAGGTCAATATCTTGAATCTCGGCCCGCTTGGCTAGGGGCAGTTCGTTGCGAATTAGGCGGCCTATCTGCTGGCGAGAGTTAGACTGCACCAGCAAATTGTTGAGCGACAGCCCCAGGGGAATGCCCAGCACCACCAGCAGCAGCGCCGACAGAAAAACGCCTTCTCGGGCGCGCGCTAGGGTGCCATAGCGCTGCCACAAAAAGACCAAAATGCCGCTGAAGATAATGCCTGCCAGGTTAGTGATAAACAGCAGCGTGGCCCCCCAAAAGACCCCCCGGTCTAGTCGGGCAATGCCAATGCCAATTACCCCCAAAGGCGGTACTAGGGCCACCGCGATCGCCACGCCCGGAAAGGCATCGGCCACATGCTTGCGCGATTTGGCAAAGGCTCCCGCCGCCCCTGCCGCGATCGCCACCATCAGGTCAATCAGAGTGGGTTCGGTGCGCAGCAAAATTTCGTCGGTCAACACCTGTAGCCCAAGCAAGCTGGCAATTAGCGTCGAGCTCAGCACCGTCGCCAGCGTACCCCAGAGCAGGGTCAGGCCCGCCCGCTTCATCAGGCGGCGGTTCGAAATGGCGATCGAGTAGGCAATGCCAATGATCGGCCCCATCAGCGGCGCAATAATCATTGCCCCGATCACCGTTGCAGTGCTGCCCGCCAGCAGGCCCAAAGTCGAGATCACCCCCGACAGCATCAGCATGACAAAAAAGCTGAGCGACGGCACCGACTCGCGCCACAGCAGCCGATTCAGGCTGGCGATCGTGGCGGGTTTGCTCTTTAGCCACTGCCAGTCGCCGCTGTTGCTCAGCCACAGCTTGCGCTTTTGGCGGCGGGCTCGGGCCAGCATTTTTAGATATCGGTACCGCTGAGTCATCGCTTACCCAAAACGCAGATTACACTCTCCTAAACCGGGTTTGCCTGTGGTGGGCAATGCCCTACAGCCGCTGAAATCGCCAGCCCACAGCTGGATCTTCCCGCTCAGAAATCACCGAAAACGCCGCCACGGCGTTGCTGAACAAAGTCGCCAAGTCAGCCTCAGGCCCAACTCGCCGTCTTTTAGAATACTGCTAGAATACTGCGCCCGCGCCCGGCTGACGTTACAGTCCCGACAGCCGCACTTTGTAGGGAATCTCTTCGATCGGTACGTTCTCGCTATCCCAGTTGTCATAGCGCAGCTGCAGGCGCTTCTCCCCGGCGTAGCCCACCAGTTTACCGCTGTAGCGTTTGGCCTCGGTGCCCAGGCTTTGAATTCGCACCATGCCGTTAAACACTGTGGCCCGAGCCAGGTAGATTACCAGGTCATCGCGGGAGGGGCGGTTTACCGTAGTGCTGGCGGTGAGGTGGCCCAGGCCGCGCTCGTCCATCTCCTGAGCCAGGGCCATCGCCGTATTGCGAATGCCGCGAATCGCCACGATCGCAGAGGCCACCGCCATGGTGATATCGACCCCCTCATCGGTCAAAATCTGCTGGCTCGATAAAAACTGAAAATTGCGCTCGCCCAGGTCGCTGCGAATGCGGCGGTGAATCAAATTCTCGGGCTGAAAGTGGCTTAGCGCCCCCACAATCGCGCCGCAGGCGGCCCGAGGTTCGCGCCAGGGAGACTCGCGGGTTTTGCCGTAGACCTGCTTGCCGTCTTCTTGAATCCGGCCCACGTGGGTTTTGAGATCGATCGCCACCAGCGAGATCGACTGCGGGTTGCCCTCGTAGACCCGGCGCTTCAGCTTTTCGTCTAGCTCGTGGGCAACGGTGACGTGGGCCAGGGTGGCACCATTGTCGGTACCGCCCCCGGCGGGGAAAAACGCCTCTAGCTTCAGTTCGCCAATCTCCGACAGGGTGGCGAACCGGGACGCGACTACGTCGCGGTAGCGCTTGGTGGCCTCGCCCTGGTGAATGCGATCGCCGCAGTTGGTGTAAGCCAGGGTGGTCACCGCGCTGGGCAGGCTCATATCGGCTCCGCAGGCCTGAATATCCATCGGGCTGGCCCCGGCAAACTGGAGCTCATCGCGCAGCAGCTGCAGGCCTTTGATCAGCGCGTAGCGATCGCTGACCAGCTCGTTGAGATAGTTATGGTAGGCATTGCGCTCCATGCCAAAGCTGGCCGAGAGCTGCCAAAATCGCTCAATTCGCTCCTGATTGGGAGCGGCATCAAAGGGTAACGACATAGGAGGCCTACCGAGCAGTACCGTCAATTATGAGCCACAACCTAGAACCTGCCGTTAAATTCGTTGGCCTTTATGAAATTGAGGGTATGCAACCAGGATTCGGCATTATCCCTTGGTCAAAGCCGGAATCACCGTTTCGCCAAACGTGTCGATAAACTGGGCCTGGGCGGTGTTGACATTGTGCAAAATCAGCTCGTCAAAGCCCAGCTCGATATCGGTCTTGAGCCAGTCGAGGTGCTGCTGGGGGTCGGCTGAAACGCGCACGTGCTGCTCAATTTCGGCGGGGGTAACTAAGGCTCCGGCGGCGTCGAACTGTTCGACGGTGCGAATGTCGGTCAGCAGCACGCTTTTGAAGATGTTGTTGCGCCACTGCTGGTGGGCTCCTTCGCGGGCCGCATCATGGCTGCGATCGTATGAGAGCTGCACTTTGAGAATCATTGGCTTGCCCTCGCCGCCGCCGCGCCGAAAGGCCTCGACCACGGGCTTCAGCTTCTCGGGCGGGCGCGAGGTGGTGATTAGCCCATCGGCCCAGCCGCCCACCCATTCGGCGGTTGCGGGCGTAATCGCGGCCCCAATAATCTTGGGCTGGTAATCGGGCCGGGTGTAGAGTTTGGCCTCTTCCACCGTGACCAGGCCGTGGTGGTTGACGGTTTCACCGGCCCACAGGGCGCGCATGATATCGACGCATTCTTTCAGGCGGCGATTGCGATCGCCCTTACTCGGCCAGCGGGTGCCAGTAATGTGCTCGTTCAGCGCCTGCCCGCTACCCACCGTCAGCCAAAAGCGGTGGGGAAACATCTCCATCAGCGTGGCCGCCGCCTGGGCAATGATCGCTGGGTGGTACCGCTGCCCCGGCGCATTCACAATCCGAAAGTGGAGGTTGGTGGCCTGCATCGCCGCCCCCAGCCACGACCAGGCAAAGCCGCTCTCGCCCTGATTTTCGCCCCAGGGGAAAAAGTGGTCTGACGACAGGGCGTGGGTAAAGCCTGCCTGTTCGGCCCGCTGCACCCATTCGAGCAGCTGGCTGGGCTTGAACTGTTCGTGGGAAGCGTGGTAGCCAAGATGAACCATGACAGCAATGGAGTAGACAGTATTAGATAGATAATTGGATATGGAATTGGCTATGAAAAGTTGCCGTAGCCGTAGGGTGGGCACCGCCCACCAATTGCCATCCTGCTAGAGCCAGGCGATTGGCTACCCCGCGTAGGCCATCGTGCTGAGTAGGGCAAGTTCGGCCTGGCGAGAGTCGAGGCGAGTGTGCTGCACCACAATCGGTACGTCAGCGGTGATCACGCTGGCGTAGTCGGTGCCACGGGGTACGGGTTCGGGGTCTTGCAGGTGGTCGAAGCGCACGTGCCGGGTGCGGCGGGCCGGGACGGTGATCTGGTAAGGGCCAACGGGGTCGCGATCGCTGAAGTACAGCACAATCTCCACCTGGGCATCCTGGTCTGAGGTATTCAATAGACAGGCCGTTTCGTGGCTGACAAACTCTGGGGGGCGGTCGGTGTCGTCAGGGGGAATGTAGCCCTCCGCGATCGCCCAGCGGGTTTGGCCAATTGGATTTGCCATAGAGTCTCCCAAGGTACTGACGCAATGTCTTGGCGTCTTGGCGATGTCTTGAACTTGAAGCGGCGCTGCTGACCAGAGCCCCAATCCTTAGGAGCCTACCGGGACTGCCCGCTCAATTCGTCTGCCAGGGGGACCACTTCGCCGCCCGCCAGGCTCTCTCTTAAGTCGGGGATGGGGGTTAAAGTCTCACCTGCAACAGAGGGCGGCAGCGCAATTGCCCAGAACCCTGGAGGGGTGCCCTACAGTATTACAAGGATTTCTCTATGACAGGTCGTTTAGAAGACAAAGTTGCCATCATTACCGGGGCTGCCACCGGCATTGGCGAAGCGATCGCCCACAAATTTGCCGCCGAAGGGGCCAAGGTTGTGATCAACGGGCTGCCCGATGACCCCATCGATGACGTCGCCCAGGCCATTCGCCAGCACGGCAGCCAGGTCGCTGTTTACAAGGGCGACATTTCCCAAACCGAAGAGGCCCAGGCCTGCGTGCAGGCGGCGATCGACGCCTTCGGTCAGATCGACATTTTGGTCAACAATGCCGGGGTATTTTTGGTCACTGCCGAAACCCAGGACTACCCGGTCGATCTGTTCGATCGCACCATTCAGATGAATATTCGCTCCGCCTTTTTGATGACCAAATACGCCCTACCCCACCTGCAGCAGAGCCGGGGCAACATTGTCTCTGCCGGGTCTGAAGCCGGATTCAACGGTCTGGCCCAAAACACTACCTACGGCGGCACCAAAGGCTGGATGCACTCCTTTATGAAAGGGGTGGCCGTCGAGCAGGCTAAGCACGGCGTGCGCGCCAACTGCGTTTGCCCAGGAGCGATCGACACCGCCTGGACCCACAAAGAAACTGGCCCCATGGACGAGCAGATGGAGAAAACGCTGATTCAGGCTACCCCCATGGCCCGCCGTGGCACCGCCGAAGAAATGGCCAATGTTTACGCCTTTTTGGCCAGTGATGAAGCCAGCTACGTCACGGGTGCGCTGTGGCTAGCCGACGGCGGCGTTACCGTCGCCAAAGGCGCTGTCGGTAGCCAGGTGCCCGACGAGCTCAAGCGCGAACCCACAGGGCAGCTCACCGACCTGCGCCACAGCCGCAAAGGCCTGGCCAACAAGACCACCAAGACCCTCAAGTAGGCATCCGTAGGGTGGAATGTCACGGAAGTAAGGCTGGTGGGCAGTGCCCACCCTGCGGCAGATCAAGGCTTTTAGCGATCTGCGAGAGCTTATTTCAGTGACATTTCCCGTAGGGTGCATAGCCTCAGCGGTGCATTGCGGCCCAGCCGTGAGGTCAAAGCAAGCCCAGAGGTCTTGAGCTGCGAATGCACCCTGCGCCCGCTCATTTCTCACGCCTGCGATCGACGTCCTCATCCCCACCTGTCAAATCTCACCTCTGACCCTGACCATTTCCCCCAGCGGTTAGAGCCTAAGACCCAGCATTTTTTTCACCATAAAGCTGTATACGCGTTGTGAATAGAAAAACTGCCTTAGAGGAGAGAACAGACCTATGGCTTCGCCAATAAAAAGCAAATTCATCGGCGGATTGGCCGGAGCGCTGGTGATGGGTCTGCCGAGTACCGCGATCGCCGCCACTCCCCTAGTTCAGCCCCAGGCTGCCCCAGGAGTGGCATCGATTCGGCTCAGCTTAGGAGAACTCTTCCAAAACGTCTTTCGCTACATTCAGGTCAGCACCATTTCTGACCAAGAAGAGGTCGAGCTGGGCCGTCAAATCAATCAAATGGTGCTGAGCCAGCAGTACCAGCTTTACAACAACCAACCGGTTCAACAGTACGTTGACAGGGTGGGGCAGCGGCTCGTCGCCGCCAGCGACAGCCGCGATATTCCCTACACCTTCCAGGTTTTGAGCAGTGATGAAGTCAATGCCTTTGCCACACCCGGCGGCTTTGTTTACGTCACCACGGGGCTGCTGCAAGAGGCCGACAACGAAGCTCAGCTGGCCTCGGTGCTGGCCCACGAAATTGCCCATATCAACGAGCGCCACAGCGTTCAGGCTCTAAGGCGGGCCGTACTAGCCCAGGGGATTGCCGAAGCCGCCGGAGTCGACATGAACACCCTGGCCCAAGTGGGCTACCAACTCGCCTTTAGCCTGCCGCGATCGCGCGATTTTGAGTACGCCGCCGATGCTGCTGGGCTGCAAACGCTTCAGGCGGCGGGCTACCCACCCCAGGCCTTTGCTAATTTCTTAGCCCAGCTAATGGACTCCTCCGGCCAGCCAGAACTTCTGCGTACCCACCCCACAAGTGACAACCGCATTCGCGAAATTCGCTCTCAGTACAGCACTAGCGCCAGCGCTCCCCGACAGGGCACCAGCACCAACGCCTACGAAGAAGCTATTTCTCCGCTCTATTAAGGCGAGGATAAGCCGAGGCGAGGATAAGCTAAGGCGAGGATAAGCCGAGAAAACCAGCTCTGCTTTAGCTGATGTTCCCTTAACCCCTACCCTCAGAAAGAGGTTGCCTTACAATCCGCTCGATATGTTGAGTAGAGAAGTTCGAGAGCGTGGTTTTGGGTTTCAAGCTGGCGTCAAAGTTCTGATAGATCTAGACTGTAACTTTTCTTAAAATTACAGTCTGATAGGGAGCAAAAGCGGTTTGGAATTCAAAACTTTCTTGATATATTTTTCCGTTTATTTTTAGGCGTAGAAAAATTGCTCTGTCTGTTTCCTGGGGCGATTTTCAGCATGGGCTATTCTAGGTAGGCAGCCTGAACTAATCGGTGCTTGACCCACGGAATATCAAGGCTTACAAACGCCCAGAACTACATTTAATTATGTCCACCTGCTTAAAACAGCGCAGCGGTTTCGCCCAGGGGGAGAGGATACCCCAACAGATAACCCTGGGCCATACTGACCTGCAGCTGTTGCAGAGTAGCTAATTCGGAGAGGTTTTCTACCCCCTCAGCGACCAGGGAGCTATGGGTTTCTTTGGCAAACCCGACCAGGGCAGCGGTCAGCGCTCGACGGATAGGGTCGGTATCGATATTGCGAATTAGGCTGATATCGAGCTTGATGATGTCTGGATTGAGCTGAAGAATATGCAGAAAACTGGCGTAGCCCGCCCCGGCGTCGTCCACGGCCAGGCGCAGGCCGCGATCGCGCAGGGGGGCCAGCCGTTGCTGAAATTGCGAATAGTCGGGGATAGCAACGTGTTCGGTCACCTCTAGCACAATGCGGTGCAGCGGCATATCCCGCAGCACCTGGTGGATGGCACCGTTGAGAATGTGGTCTGGCGACACGTTGATTGAGAGATAGATATCGTCGGGGATAGCGGCGATGCCCTCTAGGGCCTGGGCGATCGCCGCCATTTCGAGCTGTTCGCTGCGGCCCACTTCAGTCGCCTCAGCAAACCAGATATTGGGGCTGCGAATGGGCCGAAACCAGAACCGAGTCAGGGCCTCAAAGCCAATAATCTGGCGGTCGGCCAGGCGCACGATGGGCTGGTAAACGAGGGTAAACGCCTTGGTCTCTAGTACCGACGTGACCCGCTGGGTCATCTCTCTGTGAGCTTGGGCCATGACCAACTCGCGCCCGATTTGCCGAGCGATAAAGTCGGCAAATAGCTGCATGATCGACAGATCGCGATCGCCCAGAGAGAAATTGGGCCGGGTGCTGAAGCAGCAAAAGGTGCCGTAGACTTGCCCGTTGTTTAGCCGCAGGGGAATGCTGACGTGAGATCCCACCGGCAGGGCGGTGGTGGCCGCTATCTCTAGGGCGGCGGGAATTTTAGCGGCATCTTGAATCAGCTGGGGCAACCGACCATCGACAACCCGCTGACAATAGCTCTCCTCCAGCGGGTCTGAGTCTCCCACGGCAATGGGTGGATTTTCTAGCGACGAGTCAACGTAGCGAAACCGGCGTCTGCCCTCGGAGAACTCAGAGACAAACGCTACCTCCATATCGAGGTGCAAACGGATGGCGCACAGCGCATCAATAACGACCTCACCGATCGATCCATTTCCCAGACTCGACGCCGACAAGAAAATATAGGGAATAAGGGTTAGCTGGCTCGGTGTCGCCGTCGAGTCAGACATTAATTTTTCATTCATTTAGCAGTACTCCATCCAGTACTCCACTGCGGTATTCTAGACGGTTTTAGATTTAAATATTTAGATTTAAATATCTTTTGGTGCTGTCAGTGGACTGAGCCTGATTGACTGACGAAAGTTTCCTTCGTACGTAGATACTGTTTAAGTCGCTGTAGGTCAAGTGTTCTGTCAGTCAGCCAGGGCTGAGCACGGCCCGAGAGCATTGCTTGGCCAGCAACTGGAAGATAATAATTACGTTTGCCAACACCGTCTATGCCATGATAATGATAAGCGAGTCATAACCAACCTTAGAGCTATTATCCCTAGCCCCGACTACAAGGGACAAAAATTATTCATTGCGTCACAACTTTCTGTCAGGATGAGAAATGTTGTGGCGTTCAATTTAGACTCTTTTTATGTAAATTAAGGCGGAAGTATGCTTTCACGAGAGCTTAAAAGCAAGGTAGCCAAATCGAACCCGGCTATAATTTACAGCTCTACAGCGGCCTAATGCTAATCTGCCTGTAGCTCTGATGAGGCCTCTTGAAGGATTAAATGAACCCAAAGCTGCCTAAGGCTGGCTGGTAAGTGCCAGCAGTTCCGCTTCGCTGAGAATGACAACGCCCAGGCCCTCGGCTTTGGTCAGCTTTGACCCGGCTTTTTCGCCTGCCACCAGGTAGTCGGTGGCTTTGCTGACGCTGCTGGTGACTTTGCCCCCAGCGGCTTCGATCAGGGCGCTGGCCTCGGGGCGGGTGAGGGTAGGCAAGGTGCCGGTGAGTACGAAGGTTTTGCCCACCAGGGGGCCAGCAGCGGCGGCCTGGGCCTGCTCTTCTGGGGTAGCGGCGAGCTGGAGCCTGGCCTGGCGCAGGCGATCGATCAGGGTTTGGTTGGCGGGCACCTCAAACCACTGGGCGACGGATTGGGCAATTTCCGGGCCAATGGTGTGTACCGTGGCGATTTCTTCAGGGCTGGTGGCGGCTAGCATCTCGGCGGTGGGAAAGTGCTGGGCCAGAGTTTTGGCGTTGACGGTGCCGACGTGGCGAATGCCCAGGGCGTAGAGCACCGAGGCCCAGGGCCGGGTTTTGGAGGCGGCGATCGCCCCCACCAGCTTCTCGGCCAGCCGCTTACCCATGCGATCGAGGGGTTCTAGATCCGCCTCAGTCAGGCTGTATAGATCGGCCACAGACTTCACCAGCCCCTGCTCCACCAGCTGCTTCACCCACTTTTCGCCCAGTCCCTCAATATCAAGGGCATCGCGTCTGGCCCAGTGAATGATTGCCCCCTGCACAATCGCGGGGCAAGAGCTATTGATGCAGCGGGTAACGGCTTCATCATCGGGCTTAACCAGGGGGCTATCGCACTGGGGGCAGTGGGTGGGCATGGTGACTTTAATCGCGCTCTCGGGCCGCAGCTCGGCCAGCACTCGCACCACTTCAGGGATAATTTCTCCGGCCTTGCGCACAATCACGGTGTCGCCCTGGTGAATATCCAGCTCGGCCAGGCGATCGGCGTTGTGCAGCGTGGCGCGGGCCACGGTGGTACCCGCCAGCTGCACCGGGCGCAGTTCAGCCACAGGCGTCACGGCCCCAGTGCGACCCACCTGAAAGCTAACCGCTTCCAGAATGGTGGGAACCTCTTCGGCAGGATATTTCAGCGCCACCGCCCAGCGCGGAAACTTCTGGGTAAAGCCCAGCTGCTGCTGGAGGGCAAAGTCATTGAGCTTGACCACCACGCCATCGGTCAGATACGAGAGCTGAAGTCGCCGAGTGGCCCAGTCGTCATAGTAGGCCTGCACATCGTTAGCAGACTGGCAGAGTTGGCGGTTGGGGTTAACGCGGAAGCCGAGGGCTTGGAGAAGTTCGAGGGCTTGCCATTGGGATGCCGGGGCCGGGGGGCCAGGGGGCATGGGGGCTGAAGAAAATAGATTTGAGTTTTGAGGCTCCCCTGCTCCTCTGCTCCTCCGCTCCCCGGCTCCCAAATACACTGTGTAGGCGAAAAAATCGAGCCTGCGGTCGGCCACAATGCGGGAGTCGAGCTGGCGCAGGGTACCGGCGGCGGCGTTGCGGGGGTTGGCGAAGAGGGCGTCGCCGTTGGCCTCGCGATCGCGGTTGATCTGCTCAAACACGTCCAGCGGCAGGAAGGCTTCGCCGCGCACTTCGACCACCGGGGGCGGGGTATCGGTAGTCAGTCGCAGGGGAATGGTGCGAATGGTGCGCACGTTGGGGGTAATGTCTTCGCCCGCAACACCGTCGCCGCGGGTAACGCCGCGCACCAGTACCCCGTTCTCGTAGGTGAGGGCCAGGGCGTTGCCGTCGATCTTGAGTTCGGCCACGTACTCGACCTCGCCAGCCTCAGGGGCCTGCCGTCGCCAGCGCTCTTCCCAGGCGCGAAACTCGGCCAGGTCGAAGGCGTTCTCCAGGCTGTAGAGGGGAATGTTGTGGCGCACCGAGGTGAACTGGGTGGCGGGCTTTTCGCCGACGCGCTGAGTGGGGCTGTCGGGGGTGACTAGACCGGGGTGGGCGGCCTCTAGGTCTTGCAGCTCGCGGTAGAGGCGATCGTAAACTTCGTCGGGCAGGTCAGGGGCGTCGAGTACGTAGTAGGCGTAGCTGGCGGCTTGCAGCTGCGCCCTGAGGGTCTGCACTCTGGCGGCGGTGGTGTCGTTTGCGGCCTGGTTCATGGCTCGGTTCTCTACAATTGCCCGGTGGCTAGTGTAGCGCTGGAATGCACTCGGTGCAGCTCCATACGCCTCAGCGCCACATACTTCTGACGCTGCCTCAGCTCGATTGCGTACACTGGAGACACGGAAATTTGAGGCAGCTATGAATGCTCAGCTGGTCAACTCTATTATTGAGGTAGTTCGGGCCTTGCCTACAGAGGAGCAAACTGCTCTACTGGAAATCCTCAACCGTCTTTTTCAACCACTGGGGAATGGGGATGCGATCGCAGCTATTTTCCCAGAGCAGATACCTGGTTCACCACCTGAAGCTGCCAGCACCAATCATGATTCACGCTGCCGTCGTCACGCAGTCGTCATTCAGATCGACAACCTACGCAACAAATTGTTAAAGGAGCATGGCAATTTTTCCGACAGCACTGAACTCATTTCTGAAGATCGAGCAAGATAACTGTGACCAAAGTTGTTGTTGATAGCAGTGTTGCCGTCAAGTGGTTTATTCCCCAGATTCATTCTGACAAAGCTCGTCAAATTTTGAGCGCATACCAAGAAGGAGAACTCGATCTACTTGCCCCAGACCTAATTTATGCAGAGGTTGGAAATATTGTCTGGAAACTAAATAGGTTTCAGGAATTATCCGAACAAGATGCAGGAAATGCTCTAAAAGCATTTCAGTTAGTTGACGTTTCAATTACGCCGTCTTCTTTATTACTTAATGATGCCTATCACTTTGCAAAAGAATACCAAAGAACTGTCTACGACTCGTTGTACATAGCCCTTTCCCTATGGCACCAGTGCCCGTTTGTGACTGGCGATAGAAAATTGGTCAACGCGGTTAATCCTATGGTTCCAAATATTGTAGCTATCGAAAATTGGTCTTAAAAATTAGAAATTATGACTTCCTCTACCTTTGCCTATCCCCCCAGCCCCCAGCATGACCAGGTCGATACCTACCACGGCGTGACGGTTCCTGACCCCTACCGCTGGCTCGAAGACCCTCAGTCTGCGGCCAGCCGCGAATGGATCGCAGCCCAGAATACGGTCACCGATGGCTATCTGCAAACGCTGTCGAAGCGGCGGAACATCAACGATCGCCTCACCCAGATTTGGAACTACGAGCGCTACAGCACCCCCTTCAAGCGGGGTGGGCGATATTTCTACTTTAAAAATGACGGGCTGCAAAACCAGAGCGTGCTCTACACCATGGCCAGCCTGGAGGCCGAACCCCGAGTGCTGCTCGACCCCAACACCCTGTCCGAGGATGGCACCGTTTCGCTCAGCGGGATGGCGGTGAGCGAGAACGGGGCCTACGTGGCCTACGGTTTATCCAGCGGCGGCTCTGACTGGGTGGAGTGGCACGTGCGCGATATTGAGACGGGCGAGGATACCGACGATTTGCTGAAGTGGGTGAAGTTCTCCGGAGCATCCTGGAGCCACGACCATGCGGGCTTTTTCTACAGTCGCTACGACGAACCCGACGAAACCACCAAGTTGGAGGCGGTGAACTACTACCAAAAGCTGTTCTATCACCGCATCGGCACGCCCCAAAGTGAGGACGTGCTGGTCTACGAACGGCCCGATCAAAAAGAGTGGGGCTTTGGCGGCGGCGTCACTGAAGACGGGCGCTACCTGATTATCTCGGTGTGGAAGGGCACTGACCCCAATAATCTGGTGTTTTATAAGGATTTGAATAATCCTGACAGCTCAGTGATCGAGCTGATTTCTGAGTTTGAGGCCAGCTACAGCTTTGTCGATAATGAGGGGCCGCTGTTCTGGTTGACGACCGATTTGGAGGCACCAAAGGGGCGACTGATCGCGATCGCTATTGACCAGCCTGATCGCGATCACTGGCAAGAGATTATCCCCGAAAGCGAGGACACCCTGGAGGGGGTGGGCCTGCTGAATCACCAGTTCGTGGCCGATTACCTCAAGGATGCCTACACCACGATTCGCATTTTTTCGCTCACGGGCGAGCTGGTGCGACAGGTGGTGCTGCCGGGGATTGGCTCGGCGGGGGGCTTTGACGGCAAGCGCGAAGATACCGAGACCTTCTATAGCTTCACCAGCTTTACGGTGCCGCCCGCCATCTACCGCTACGACATGGTGACGGGTGAGAGCACCCTCTACCGCCAGCCCGAGGTCGACTTTGACCCCGATGCCTACGCGACGACCCAGGTGTTTTACGCCAGCAAAGATGGCACCCGTATTCCCATGTTCATTACCCACAAAAAAGGGATTGAGCTGAATGGGCAAAACCCAACTCTGCTCTACGGCTACGGCGGCTTTAGCATTTCGCTGACGCCGTCGTTTTCGGTCAGCAACCTGGTGTGGATGGAGATGGGCGGGGTATATGCGGTGCCCAACCTGCGCGGCGGCGGCGAGTACGGTGAAGACTGGCACCTGGCCGGTACCAAGCTGAACAAGCAAAACGTGTTCGATGACTTTATTGCGGCGGCGGCGTGGCTGATCGCTGAGGGCTATACCTCGGCGGAAAAGCTGGCGATCGCAGGCGGCAGCAACGGCGGCCTGCTAGTTGGGGCCTGTATGGCCCAGCGGCCAGACCTGTTTGCGGCGGCGCTGCCCGCCGTAGGGGTGATGGACATGCTGCGGTTTAACCAGTTCACCATTGGCTGGGCCTGGGAGTCTGACTACGGATCGCCTCAGAACGAGGACGAGTTTAAGGTGCTCTACGGCTATTCGCCCCTGCACAACCTAAAGTCGGGCACGGCCTACCCGGCGACAATGATTACCACGGCAGACCACGACGATCGCGTCGTCCCGGCCCACAGCTTCAAGTTTGCGGCGGCACTTCAGGCGGCCCACGGCGGCGAGGCTCCGGTTCTGATTCGTATTGAGACGAAGGCGGGGCATGGGGCGGGCAAGCCGACAGCGAAGGTGATCGAAGAGGTGTCGGATAAGTGGGCGTTTTTGGCGGCGAATTTGGGGATGGTGTAGGGGATTATCGCCAGGATTTGCGTAGGGGCATTGCAGTGTGTCACGCGCTGTAAGGTTGTACCCTCCCCCAGCGACACAAGGTTATGCCCCCTGATTCATTCAGGGGGTTCTTTTTTTGGGGTGGGTGAGTTGCAGGGTTTGCACGGCGTGAGGGGTGAAGG
>JBARVV010000042.1:0-111386 GCA_049646445.1 Nodosilinea sp.
GTTTCCATGAGCCTGGCCTTGAGTTGGGGAATTCAAGCCTCTCATGAAATGCCCCGCTTTATCCACACTGTCTCATTTGAGACTCCTTGCACAGCAACCCTTTCAGAACTTTTCTGCACCACTAAGCCCCATGGCCAATCGGCTGCGCTGAAAGGCCATAGTATTCTGAGGTTGAAATAGCGACGAGCGCAGAAAAATCAGCAGGGCTCGAATAATGCCGACTGAAATCACAAAAATGGCCAGCAGTTGACAGGTGCTGATTAAAATTCCGCTCAAGACCCACACCAGGTCGGCCAGATTGGTGCCAAGTAGTTCAATATCCATAGATTTAATTTTAGAGGAATGTCGCTGAAATAAGCTCTTGCAGATCGCCGAAAGCCTTGATTTGCTGTAGGGTGGGCACTGCCCACCAGCTTTAATTCAGTACCATTCAATTTTAGAGGTGTGGGTATCTATTGCCTGGAAATCTATTGCCTACTAACCTTTTGCCTACCGAGTAGTAGGGCTAGATCGCAGCGGCTCTGCGGCCAAGATAAAATTAGGGCTAGATTGATTCACACTAGAGGGATGCCGGTTGAGTGCAACTATCTTCTCTGGCGGGTTGGTGGTCGCGGGCGAGCGCAGCGGCGTAGGCAAAACCACCGTCACCCTGGCGCTGCTGGCGGCTCTGGCCCAAAAGTCGCGCCGGGTGCAGTCGTTCAAGGTGGGGCCAGACTACATTGACCCCATGTTTCACCGCCAGGCGACGGGCCTGCCTTGCTACAATCTCGACCCCATTCTGACTTCAGAAGCCTATGTGCAGCAGTGCTTTGCCCACCGCTGCCAGGATGCCGACCTTGCTTTAGTGGAAGGGGTGATGGGCCTATTCGACGGCGCGTCGGGGTTGTCTGATGTGGCCAGCACTGCCCACATTGCCCGACTGCTGAACCTGCCGGTGCTGCTGGTGGTCGATTGCAGCCGCCTATCGCGATCGGTGCTGGCGATTATTCACGGCTACCGCATGCTAGATCCTAGGGTTCACATGGCTGGGGTGGTGCTGAACCGGGTGGGCAGCGATCGCCACCTCGAACTCCTCACCGAGGCGATCGCCAGCCTGGATATCCCTATTTTGGGAGTACTGCGGCGACAGGATGCGATCGCCCTACCCGATCGCCATCTCGGCCTAGTGCCCACCGCCGAACTGCCCCAGCTGCCCGAAATTTTGGCTCGCCTCGCCACCATCGGCCACACCTGCTTCAACTGGGATGCTCTGCTCCCCCTGCTTGCAGTTCACCCCTCATCCCCTCATCCCCCCATCCCCCCGTCCCCCTTATCTCTCTCCACCGCCAAGCCCCGCATTGCGATCGCCCAGGATGCCGCCTTCAGCTTCTACTACCCCGACAATCTGGATATCCTTACCGCCCTAGGGGCCGAGCTAGTTCCCTGGAGTCCGCTTCAGGACGCCTGCCCGCCCGCCGATCTCGATGGCATGTACTTTGGCGGTGGGTTCCCTGAAATGTTTGCAGCAGAGCTAGCGGCCAATAAGGAGCTGCGATTACAGCTAAAAATGCTCTTGCAAGCAGGATTACCTGCCTATGCCGAGTGCGGCGGGCTCATGTATCTGGCCACTACCCTGGTCGATTTGGAGGGCCAACCCTGGCCGATGGTAGGGCTACTGCCTACCACCGTACGCATGGAACCACGGCTGACCCTGGGCTATCGTCAGGCAACGGCTCAGCAGCCTAGCTTTTTGCTAACTGGGGGGCAAACGGTGTGTGGGCACGAGTTTCATCGATCCAAGGCAGACACGTTGCCAGACTGTCCTGTCTATCAGCTTAAGCGCTACGGTGCAGCGCAGTTTCACGGGGCAGAAGGCTGGAGCCTGCACCAGATTCATGCCTCGTATCTGCACCTGCACTGGGGCGGCTGCCCTGAGGTGGCCCAGGCGTTTGTGGCGACCTGCAGCCAATATCGCCAAAACCACGTATAACGCCCGCAAAAATGGCCCCTTTCCCGGCGCGGAAAAGAGGCCACTGGCTCACCGATCGCAGCGAAGGTATTGCGATCGGCTGTGCTCTAGCGAAAGAACTTACAGATAGGCTTGGCCCATCATGGCAGAAGCTTGAATGTGGCGCTGGGCTGTCCAGCGATCGCGGTTAACAGACTGGGTCGTTTGCATGCCGGGCATGTAGCCGCCGCCCAAAGCATTGCTCATTTGCACTAGCTGCTTAGAGTTCCAAGTTTTGTTAGTTTGGCTTTTCATGACGCCTCCTTTTGCTTACCTATACACAGTAACAAAATGGTATCTTCATATACCAAACGCAATGCTTCTGGCTTGTATGAGAGGGTTTGATGCATAATCCTTCTCAGGGATGAGGCCGTCAAGGGAATAGCAGATTTAGCAACTCGCCTGAACATAAAACAGCCTCCCTGCGATCAGAGAAGCTGTTTTGAACAACGGACTTAACCGCACTGCAATGAAGAAAAAAGCCAGCAGCTGAGCCATGCCGACTGGGCCTGAGAGCTAGTCCTATTACTTAAAGGCCAATGGGTAGCTATTGCCGATTTTGGGGGAGCAGGGGAGCCAGGGGTCCAGGGGGCTTGAATAGCTGGTTTACGTCAGGCCTGTGTTACTAGTCGCTAAAGCCCGAAATCACGGTTTTAGCCGCTTCGATGCTTTCTGAGAGCAGGGTAGTGTGCTCAGTCAGGATCGCAGTCCCTGCCGCTGGGTCAGCCGGGTCTAGGGTAGTGGTGTCTGCTGACAGCAGCGCGATCGCACCAGAGACGTCTTCAAAGGCTTTTTGCAGCTCATCAAACTTGGTGCCGAGCTGGGTATCAATGGCTTCTTTGAGCTGGGCGGGGGCCAAATCTAAAGTTGACTTAAACGTGGCTGTATTGGTAACCAGGGTATCAAAGGAGGCCGAGGCCGTATCTAACGCTGTTTTTGAGCTTTCAATGGTAGGGCTGAGGGTAGTGGCGCTGGCTGCGGTAGGGGAAGCGGCGGCTTTGCTGAGCTGCTTGGTTAAATCTTTGGTAATCGACTTGAGTGGCTTAACCGCTTCAGAAAATGAATCTTCTAGAGCGTCTGAGTAGTCGTCTAGCACAGTCTCCACAAACTCTTGGGCGGCTTCGGCCATGGTGAGATCCATGGTTTCGGTCAGGGTGCCCTTAGATGAAGCGAGGGCTTGAGACGTTGCTCCAGGCCCGCTCAGGAATACTAAAGCTACGACCAAAACCCCAGCCGCCAGAGCTTTAAGCACTCGGCCAGTGAGTTGATACAGGTGAGTTGACATGAAACTGTTCCTAAAATTCTAAAGAATCACGAAAGTTGAATGGCCAACCGAGTAGCCAGTGGACGGTTTAATTTGGACAGTAGAGCGACCGAAACGACCTAAAAACAGTAAACCAGCGCCGCCAGAGGCAGTTGCATTAGGCGATCGCCTCTGGCGGCAGCACAAAAAATCACAGAGAGCAAAGCCACAACCTTTTGTTAGAAAATCGTTGGCGATATCACTGTATACAATCCAGAAGCACTCTACACAATCACTCTGCTTTTTTCAATCACCGCTCTAAAATCAAAAGACTCTTTAAAGAGTTTCGCTGCCCCATAGCTATATGTTTATCAATGCGGGTGACGACCTGAAACCCTAATAGAAAGGGCTTTTCTAGGACTGATCTGAGGTGTTAAATAGTTGAGTTATCAACGGTAGCGCCCTGTTACTTCTACATTACAGAGGCCGCGCCCTGGGCAAGCAACCTAGCTAGAAGGCAGTGGCGCTGATGAATAACAAGCTTCGCTTCGTCAGGTGCGATCGCCGTTGTCCTACCCCCTAAATGGCCGAGAGCACTATCAATCTAAACCCACAAATGTCGGCGTTTCTTAACATTTAGCCGCTGACATAGAACAAGATTCTGCCATCTGCTTGGGACAACCCACGCCAGCCCAGGGTGTAACTCGGGCTGAAAGCCTTATGCCGTGCCCTGATTAATGCTATGGTTAAGGCTATATATCTGATTGAAATCTAGGAGTCTAACTGTGGTTGAGCCGTTGCTTAGTGGCATTGTTCTGGGGTTCATTCCTGTTACCCTGGCTGGGCTATTTGTGGCCGCCTACATGCAGTATCGTCGGGGCAACCAGTTCGACCTGTAGCGAACTAGCCCAGTGCCAGATAGGCACTACCCACCGCCGCCTCAGCCGAGGTGGCGTTTTTAATGGGCACCGATATTAGGCTGGCCCGCAGCTGTCGCCAGGTTTCATTGGCGGCACCGCCCCCGGCAGTATAGATCTGCCACAGCGGAGAGGCTCCTAAGTCGGCCATCAGGGTGTAGCCCCGCTGCTCGATACGGGCCATGCCCAGGAGCAGACCGTGTAAAAACTCCGCATCATTCTCTGGGCGAGGGGTAAGGCGAGGGGCCAACCCCGGATCGTTGATCGGAAACCGTTCCCCCGGCTGGGCCAGGGGGTAGTAGTCGAGGTCAGTTGGGGCCGCCGGGTCAATCCTCTGGCTCAGGGTAGCTAGAGCATCCCGGTGAAAGAATTTTTCGAGCACGGCACCGCCAGTATTGGACGCGCCGCCCACCAGCCAGAGATGGCCCAAGCGGTGGCTATAAATACCGTATTCGCCAGCGTCTAGGCGGCGATCGCTAAGCAGCTTAATCACCAGGGTAGACCCAAGCGAGGTCACCGCATCGCCTGGAGCGCTGGCCCCGCTGGCTAAAAACGCCGCAATGCTGTCGGTAGTACCAGCGACCACCTCACAGCGGGGCGAGAGGCCAAACCGCTGGGCGATCGCTGCCGTCACCGGCCCCACCACCTCCCCCGGTGCCAGCACCTGAGGCAGTAGGGCGCTCCAGGGATGCCCCAGCATTCCCGGTGGATAGGCCAGGCCACCGACGTCGTAACCGAGCTTGAGGCTGTTGTGGTAGTCGCTCACTCCCCACTGGCCGTGGAGCTGGGCACTGAGCCAGTCGGCCTGGTGCAGCAGGTAAGCTGCTCGCTGCCAAATATCAAGCGGTAATGTCTGGTGCCACCACACCAGCTTGGCCAGGCTAGAGGTAGCGCTGGCGGCGGGGCTGTGGGCCGGGGCGATCGCGTTAACCGTGGCCAAGCTTTCTGGGCAGGGGTGGTTGTAGAGCAGCGGCGGGGTGAGGGCAGAGCCGGTGCGATCGCACAACACCACGGTGCCTGAGGTGCCGTCGATGGCGATGCGACCGATTTGCGGGGCGATCGCCTCTGGCAATGCCTCTAGCAGGTTAACCAGCGCCTGTCGCCAGCCCTCGGGCGCAGGTAGGTCGGGGTAACCCTGGCGATGCTGCCAACAAAGATGCCGCTGCGGATCGACCGCAGCGGCACGTACCCCAGAGGTACCAAAGTCTATGCCTAGAGCTAGGGGAAGGTTCGTCACACAACAACCATATTGCTACGGGCGCTAGAGGCCGCACCATTCACCCTGCCCCACCTAGATGCTAACTTCGCTAATTGAGCGGGTTATATGGTCGAAGGGATAATCGACGACAGAAGGGTCGGCAACGCCGGCCTCCTGAACCTTGGCCTTGACAAGATCTCTCATGATATTGATGCCGATTACCGTGGGGGCAATGGGCACGCCCAGGGAGTTGTAGGTTTCGCGCAGCCCTGTCAGCACCCGCTCGTCGAGCACGTCGGGGTTGCCTGCCACTAGGGCATAGCTGCTATAGCGCAGGTAGTAGTCCATGTCGCGCAGGCAGGCGGCATAGCGGCGGGTGGTGTAGGCATTGCCGCCGGGGCGAATCAACTCGGGTACTTGGGCAAACAGCGTTACCCCAGCCTCTTTAACAATGCCAGCGGCGTTGGCGCTAAT
The DNA here is from genome assembly GCA_049646445.1 of Nodosilinea sp. GTDB lineage: Bacteria > Cyanobacteriota > Cyanobacteriia > Phormidesmidales > Phormidesmidaceae > Nodosilinea. Next base: position 5,820 of record JBARVV010000042.1, read on the forward strand.
CACCGCCGCTGCTTTGATGCGATCGAGGCCGCTGTCAAAGTAAGACTTAATCGAGTCGAGGGCGCTGCTATCGAGGTAGCGCCCGGTGTTGTCGTAGTTCCTGATCAGCGTGGTGACAGCGTCCCGCATAGATGGTTTCTCCAACTCTCACTTGGCAAACAGCATTTTAATAAACGGTTGCAGGCGTGGTTCGCCCACCCCTGGCTAGAGGCTCTAACCTCTACAGTGGCCAGGTTTTATTCTCGAAAGAGTTTACCACGGGGGCTTGGCCCCTGAACGGCCAAGCCCCGCCAGAGCCTAGGCTTTATGAGTGAATCGTTACAAAACATGATGATCCGTCACGGGCCTTTTGTTGGCTTTCCCTGACAAAAAGTATTGATCGATACAAAATGCGCTAACCCCTCTCCCTAGGATGATTCAGATGAGTTGATGCTTGTGATACTCGCAGGGGCCGTGCGTCCGTGCTGGTAAACAGTCCTAGTTGTGGCCTGGGCGACAAAGCTATGAGGTCGGTCGATCCAGGGCCAGGGCCGGGGCGTCATTCACGATGAGTAAATCGGTTTTCCCGAAGATTTGAACGCTAAACGAGGCTAAGGAGTAGTTCATGGCAACCCCAGCAGACATCCTGAAACGCATTGAGGATGAAGGCATTGAGTTAATCGACCTGAAATTTATTGATATGCCAGGCATCTGGCAGCACCTCACCCTACACAAAAGCCAGATTGACGAGAGCAGCTTCACCGATGGGGTAGCCTTCGACGGTTCTAGTATTCGCGGCTGGAAGGCGATTAACGAGTCGGACATGATGATGGTGCCCGACCCCGCCACCGCCTGGCTCGACCCCTTTATGGCCGAGCCAACTCTGAGCATGATCTGCACGATTAAAGAGCCTCGTACTGGGGAGCTTTACTCTCGCTGCCCGCGCGCGATCGCGACCAAAGCGATCGAGTACCTCAAGACCACTGGCCTGGGTGACACCGCTTTCTTTGGTCCCGAAGCCGAGTTCTTCATCTTCGACGATGTGCGCTTCGACCAAAACGAGCACTCCGCCTACTACTACGTCGATAGTGTGGAAGGTCGCTGGAACACCGGACGCGAAGAAGTCGGCGGCAACCTGGGCTACAAGCCCCGCTACAAAGAGGGCTACTTCCCCGTCGCCCCCACCGACACCTCCCAGGACATGCGCAGCGAAATGCTGCTGACCATGGCCCGCTTAGGGGTACCGATCGAGAAGCACCACCACGAAGTGGCCACAGGCGGCCAGTGCGAGCTGGGCATTCGCTTCGGTGAGCTGATCGAAGCCGCTGACTGGCTAATGATCTACAAGTACTGCATCAAGAACGTCGCCAAAAAGTGGGGCAAGACTGTTACCTTTATGCCCAAGCCGCTGTTTAACGACAATGGCTCCGGCATGCACACCCACCAGTCGATTTGGAACAATGGCGAACCCACCTTTGCCGGCGATATGTACGCCGGTCTGAGCCAAAATGCCCTCTACTATATCGGCGGCATTCTCAAGCACGCCCCCGCCCTGCTGGCGCTGACCAACCCCACCACCAACTCCTACAAGCGTTTGGTGCCCGGCTTCGAAGCACCGGTAAACCTGGCCTACTCCCAGGGCAACCGCTCGGCTTCGGTGCGGATTCCCCTCTCCGGCGATAGCCCCAAGGCCAAGCGCCTAGAGTTCCGCTGCCCCGATGCCACCTCTAACCCCTATCTGGCCTTTGCCGCCATGCTCTGCGCCGGTATTGACGGCATCAAAAACCAAATCGACCCCGGCGATCCGCTAGATGTCGACATCTACGACCTCAGCCCTGAAGAGCTGGCGAAGATTCCGTCTACCCCTGGCTCGCTGCTCGATGCCCTCAAGGCCCTGGAAGCCGACCACAGTTTCTTGACCAGCACGGGCGTCTTCACCGAAGACTTCATTAGCAACTGGATTGAGTACAAGCTCGACAACGAAGTTAACCCCATGCGTCTGCGGCCTCACCCCTACGAGCTGGCGCTCTACTACGATTGCTAGAGGCCGTGAGGTAGTCCTGAATGTCACCAAATTAAGGCTGGTGGGCGGTGCCCACCCTATGGCAGATAAAGGCTTTTGGCGATCTGCGTAGGTTAATTGCAGCTTATTTCAGTGACAACATTCGAGGTAGCCCTCGTTTGCTGACTATGAAAAAGAGGTCGAGGACTAAACCCTCGACCTCTTTTTTATTTATAGTTGCAGAGCGTACGGAGCTTTTGCGTAGTTGGTGAGTTTTGAATCGTGATTTTCAATAAACTGTCTTACCAATTTCTTGCCAGAGTCGGCCCCAAATAGTTTCGATTATTGTCCTCTTTATTGCTGGCCCCTATGGCAGAACCGATTACGACCCTGAGCGATTATGCGATCGCATTAGAGTGCCTGCTCTTTGCGGGGCTACTCCTGGGTCGGGGTTGGGTAGAGCGGCTTTGGGCAATTGCCTTTGGCAGTGTCGGTGGGGCGGCCTTTCTCGGCGGTACAATCCACGGGTTTTCTGCCGTTCTCACGGGGGATCACCATCTTTGGCTCTGGAAGGGCATGCTGCTCGCCCTCGCGATCGCCAGCTTTGTTATTCTCGCTGCCGCTGCTGTGCCGTTTCGCCGCAGGGTGCGTCTAGGGTTGTTGGTGTTGGCGATCGCAAAACTAGCCCTGGTGACCAGGCAAGTTGTCAGCCCCTGGGCTTTTGCCATCAGCGTTGCCGACTACCTGAGCGCGCTGGTGGTTGTGTTTTTGATGCAGCTCGGTCAATCAAGGCGGCAGAGTAGCCGATGCCCAAGGGAACAATTCAACCCAGACCCAGCCTGGTTGGGCGCAGGCATTGTCACGTCTGGGCTGGCGGCCAGCGTGCTGGTCATCCCCTGGCCCCAGACCTTAGCCATCAGCCCCTTGGCTGGCTATCACCTGGTGCAGATGGTGGCTTTGTACTGTATTTATCGCGCCGTTCCAGCGCGATCGCAGGGGCAAAACGGGCCATGATTCAATTAATCTAGCTGGGATAATTGCTTGGGGATTGCCATATAGGCTTGATCAGAGGCAAAAACTACATCGATCGATTGATGGTGGCTGAGCAGCTCATGATTAGGATTTTGTCAGTGAGTGCGGCGCGCGATCGCTGCGACCTCGCTGTGACCACAGTGTTTTTTGTCAGGTGAGTAAGCCATGTTTGTTCCGCCCGGTTTTGTCAGCCATACCATCACCACAGAGTATGGTCGCATGGTTTATTACACGCCTGAAGGAGACCCTTGGACAGCCTCTGATACGACTAATACGACCGAAAAAAGAGAAACTCTGGTGTTTCTGCACGGCTTTGGGGGCGGTTCTTCGGCCTATGAATGGTCAAAGGTTTACCCGGCCTTTGCGGCAGACTATCGAGTTTTGGCCCCCGACCTGATTGGCTGGGGCCGATCAGACCATCCCGCCCAAAATTATCGGGTTGAAGACTATATTGCCATCATCATAGAGTTTATGGAGCAAACGTGCAGTGGCCCGACCACAGTTATTGCCTCTGCTCTAACAGCAGCCTTTACGGTGCGGGCGGCAATTGAGCGGCCTGACTTGTTTAAGTCGCTCATTGTTACGACTCTGGCTGGGCTAGCCGAGTTTGGCCAAGACTACCGGCGCAGCGGGTTTGCCCAATTTGCTCAGTTCGCTAATCTGCCGGTTTTGAGTCAGCTGCTCTACAGCGCGGGAGTAGCAAACAGCTTTGGTATTCGCAGTTATCTAGAGCAGCGTCAGTTTGCCCGCCCTGAGCGCATTTATACAGAAATTGTTGAGGCATATTTAATGTCAGCCCAGCAGGAAAATGCTGAGTACGCAGCCCTTTCCTTTGTACGAGGCGATTTGTGTTTTGACCTATCAAAATATATTGCTCAACTGACCGTACCCACGGCGATTATTTGGGGCAGAGGTTCTGAGTTTACAGGCCCAGAGATCGGCAAACGTCTCATGGAGATGAATCCTAAGGCCATCCGCATTTTCTACCAGCTAGATGATGTTGGCTTTACCCCCCAGCTAGAGCTACCTGGCGTTACCATTGGCCTCATTCAAAAGTTTTTACCTAAGCTCGCTGACAGTGCTATAGTTCCATCTCTGAGTGCAAATTTTGCGCCAGCCTAATCGAAATCATTTAGGACATTAGACTACAGTGAGTGGGCTATTTAAGGTTTAGCCATAGGCAATTTGAAATGCCTACCTGGGTCTGCGATCGCAAAGGAGACCACAAACCATTTCAATTTGGCACCAGTGGAGGTAATTTTACGTGAGTGACCACTCTCTTTTTGATTGGGTTGCGGTCTTAGGGCCAATTCTATTGTCTTGGCCACTGGTTATTGCCATTACGCTGCTATTCTTCTACAGACCGATCTTCAACCTGCTCGAAAAATTTTCGAGCAACAATATTCAAAAAGCCAAGATTGGCCCCTTCGAAATTCAAGAGTCTGAACAGGCCTATGTTGAATCTCTCAAACTGCTGCTTACCAGCTTAGTCACTGAGGGTGAACTCAGTCATTTGCAGCAGCTTAATGACGACAAAGACTCTCCTCTCTTCAAAAACGCTGTTGGCTTTAGGGAAGAGCTAAAGCGGCTAGCGGCCCTAGGCTTTATCAATGTTAAGACAGACTTTGAAAAACTACCGGAAGAAGGTGAGCTAGAACAGTATATAGAACTCACCGAAAAAGGCAAAAAGTATCTGACCCTGCGAGAAAATATTTTGATCAATCAGTCTTCTAGTGAAAAGGCAGAGGAAGAATAACTGGCTAAGCTAAAATTCTGTTTTGCCGACCTTTCAGAACGACTGGGCACCACGCACTTTGGCTAATCTCCAGCAATCCAAGCTGCTGTGGCACGGTTTCATAGAGATTCGCATAGAAATTGTTGCGGTACTTGGGCGATTTTGATTCATCGCTGAGCTGAAATTTAAAACCCATAGCCAGCAGCAGGGCATTTACCAGATCGGCAGAAGAAGGGTAATGTCTAACACCATAACGGCGTTGTAATGGGTTTATAGTGCTGTCGTTTGAGTTTTTAGAGAGAGGCCTGATGAGCGGACTTGGCGGACTAAATAAATCTCCCAATGGTGTGGTGCTGGGCATGGTGCAGCTTCAGCTGCCCCATGTCGTTACTCCTGAAGATTTGGCGGCCCAGACGCAGCGCATTGTGGATATGGTGGCCAAGGCGCGGCGCAACATGCCCACGATGGATTTAGTCGTGTTTCCAGAGTACTCACTCCACGGGCTGTCGATGGACACTAACCCCGACATCATGTGTCGGCTAGATGGTCCTGAGGTTGCGGCCTTTCGTCAGGCCTGCGTGGATAATGACATCTGGGGCTGCTTCTCAATCATGGAGTACAACCCCGGCGGCTACCCCTACAACAGCGGCATTATCATCGACAACAGCGGTGAGATTACGCTGTACTACCGCAAGCTGCACCCGTGGGTACCGGTTGAGCCTTGGGAACCAGGAAACCTGGGTATTCCAGTTTGCGAAGGCCCCAACGGCAGCAAGATAGCGCTGATTATTTGCCACGATGGTATGTTCCCTGAAATGGCGCGGGAATGTGCCTATAAGGGGGCTGAGATCATGATTCGGACGGCGGGCTACACGGCCCCAATTCGCAACTCCTGGCGGGTAACCAATCAGGCCAACGCGTTCTGCAACCTGATGGTGACGGCCTCGGTTTGCATGTGCGGCAGCGATGGCACCTTTGACTCGATGGGCGAGGGCATGATTGTCAACTTTGATGGCGAACCCCTGGTGATGGGCAGCCACCGCCCCGACGAAATTATCACCGCTGAGGTGCGCCCAGATTTAGTCAGAGAAGCCCGCCTGCACTGGGGCGTTGAGAACAACATTTACCAGTTTGGCCATCGAGGCTATGTGGCGGTGAAAGGCGGTGCCCAAGACTGCCCCTACACCTACATGAAAGACATGGTCGATGGATCTTACCGGCTGCCGTGGGAAGACCAGGTGGTGCATAGCGACGGCACCTCCTGCGGATTTGCGGCTCCAACCCGAGAGTACAGGGGTGAAGAGGTACCCCCGGCGATCGCTAAAGTGATCAAATAGCCTTACTCATGGTTTTGTGGCACTGAATTAAGCTAAGGGACTCCGGCCACAACCACCAGGGAGTGAACTCCCTGGCTGATCGCAAAAGTCTGCTGTAGCAGACTGGGGAACTCGTCTCCCAATCCTCTTCAGAGGATTTCGGCTTTGAGCCTGGGACTTCTAGTCCTTGGCTCAGGGCTCCACCACCATAGCCGTGCCGCCGCCGCGCCGGGTTGGTTCTGCTGCCGCCAAAATAAATCCGTCGGGTCGGATGATCAACCCGACAGCGGCCCCAATTTCAGACACAGGTTCTAGAGCCTGCCCCAGGGCGGTGAGCGATTGCGCGATCGCGCTCTGCTCAAAGCCGCCATCGACCTGGGTGGGGCCGCCGTTGCGCTGGGAAATGCGGGGGGCCGCGATCGCCTCCGGTAAAGCCAGGCCAAGGTCGATCAGGTTGACCGCAATTCCGGCGACGGTGGTGATAATGGTAGATCCGCCGGGGGATCCAAAGGCCAGCAGATCCCCCGTGGGGCTGCGGGCGATCGTGGGGGCCATACTGCTGCGGGGCCGTTTCCCCGGCTCGGGCGCGTTCGGGTGAGGGCTGACGGCATCGAAGTCGGTTAGCTCATTGTTGAGAATAAAGCCATAGCCCGGCACCACCATGCCCGACCCGCCAATCGATTCGAGGGTAAGCGTGTAGGACACGGCGTTGCCCATAGCATCGCTGGTGACAAGATGGGTGGTCGAGGTGCCAACCTGGCCGTCGGACTGGGCCACGGCGGGCAGACCCGTCAGGCTGGGGCTGGGGTCGTTTTGGTAGGGCAGGGGGTTGCCCGGAGCCGCGCGAAAGGCGGCATCGGCGGGGGCGCGATCGCCCATCAGGGCGCGGCGGGTTTGGATAAAGTCGACGCTTTGCAAACCCAGCAGGGGCACATCCACGTACTCTGGGTCGCCTAGGTAGGCGTTGCGATCGGCGAAGGCCAGACGTTCGGCTTCAATTACCCGATGCCAAGCCTGGGCAGGTTCGCTCTGGCTCAGATCAAACCCCTCCAGAATCCGAAAAATTTCGCCCGTGGTGATGCCGCCGCTGCTGGGTAGCCCCATGCCGTAGAGGGTGTAGCCCCGGTAAGGGGTAACCGTCGGTGGTCGCACCCGCACTGCGTACCGATCGAGATCGGCTAGCGTTAGGCCGCCGGGGATGACGCGAAAGGGGGGCTGGGCCACCGTCGGGGGCTGCTGCACCGTTTGGGCGATTGCCGCGCCAATCTCACCCCGATAGAAGGCATTTACACCCTGGTCGGCCAGCAGACGATAGGTGTTGGCCAGGTCAGGATTTTGGAAGCGCGACCCCACGGTGGGCGGACTGCCGCCGGGCAGATAGAGGGCCTGGGTGGAGGCAAAGGCGGCAAAGCGGGCCTGGTTTTGATCGACCTGGCTGGCAAAGTTAGCATCGACGTCAAAGCCCCGTTCGGCCAGGGCGATCGCGGGCTGCAGCGCCTCGGCCAGCGACAGCGTGCCGTAGCGACTTAGCGCTTCGGCCCATTCCAGGGGTGTGCCCGGTACCCCCACCGCCAGCCCCGACGAGATTCGGTTGGGGGCAAAGGGCAGCAGTTCGCCCGTGGGGCTGTCGGGGTCTTGGAACAGATCGACAGAGGTGGCGGCGGGAGCCTGCTCGCGACCATCTAGGCTAATGATGCGATCGCTGTGCTTGAGGTAAATCATCATAAAACCACCGCCGCCAATACCCGCCGAAAAAGGGTCTGAAACGCCTAGGGCCGCAGCGGCGGCGACGGCGGCATCAACGGCATTGCCCCCCCGCCTTAAAACATCAATGCCAATTTGGGTGGCGCGGGCATCTTCGGTGGCTACCGCCCCACCGTATCCTTCAGCGACAGCAGGGTTTGGCTGAGCTCGCAGCAGCGAATTTGCGGTAATGGAGTACCCCAGACACAAACAAATTGCCAGCACCATCCAAATTATTCGCCTAGCCATTGCCTGCCCCGCTATCTCTAATCACAAAGCAATGCCCCTCACTGCAGCTAGCGAATTGCCGATAGTCTTAGTTCAGCGGCGCAAATTCGCAGTCGTGGGCCTCCGCCTCTTTTACCATAAAGAGCATAGATTTAACCGGCTGAAACCTCTTACTTCCCTATTTTTCTATGGCTAAACTCATTTTGATTCGCCACGGGCAAAGTCTGTGGAATGCGGCCAACAAGTTCACGGGCTGGGTCGATGTGCCCATGAGCGAACGGGGGCGGGCAGAAGCGACAATCGCGTCCTGTAAGTTGCGCGATGCGGGCCACACCGTCGATATTTGTTTCACCAGTATGCTAATTCGGGCGATTGAAACAGCGATCGTTTGCCTGACTGAATGTGATGAAGTCCGCAACGGTCGGATACCCTACGTCTGGCATGATCCGGCTGAGCCTGACTGGCACGGTTGGGATCACCATTTTGCTCAACCCGATCAAGAACTCAAGATCATTCGCTCCCCCGCCCTAGACGAGCGCTACTACGGCGATCTCCAGGGTTTGAACAAAGCTGAAATGGCGGAAAAGTTTGGTGAAAAACAGGTTCACCTCTGGCGGCGATCCTACGACGTACGACCGCCGGGCGGCGAGAGTTTGGCCGATACGGTCAAGCGGACGGTTCCTTTTTTTGAGCAGGCCATATTACCAGAACTCCAGGCCGGAAAAAATGTAATGGTGGCAGCCCACGGCAATTCTTTGCGATCGATACTGATGTATATCGATCGCCTGGGCGAAGATCAGGTGGCCAGCCTAGAACTGGCCACGGGCGTCCCCATTCTGTACGACGTAGATGCCGAAGGCGCTTTTACCAACAAAGAAGTTTTGACACAATAGGGTGGCCCAGAGATGTCTAAAGTTTTGACCTGGTGGAGTAAAGTAGTGGGTAGGCTAGACTGCGTAAATCTGGGGCGATCGCATTTTGCCTGACTATTGAGCTCGAATATAGAGATCATCTAGCCTATTCCTAACTATAATCAATGTGGAATCATTCAAAAAAGGTTCTAACCCTTCCTTTAAGTCATTTGCCTTCAAGTCATTTGATAGAGTGGAAGGGCAATCGTACTAAAAGGCCCTAGAGAAAAATTTCTGGCGGTCATTACGAATTTTGATGTGTACCCTACGGACAGCGTGAACTATGGCGGTAAAAAGTAAGGAAGCTCTGACAGGCAAAGAGCTTCTGACCAAAGTTAAAGAAAATGATGGCCTAACCAAGCGTGAGCTGGCTAGGGAATGTGGCTACTACACCACCGGCAAAGATGGTCAGGTTCGCGTAACTTTGGCCGAGTTTTATGATGCTCTACTGTCAGCCAAGGGCATTCAGCTTGAGCCTGAGAAAACTAAGGATGGTCGCGGTCGGGAAGCCTCTTACAACGTTACGGTGCATAAAAACGGCCAAATTGTGATTGGGGCCGCCTACACTCAGGAAATGGGGCTCAAGACGGGTGATGAGTTCCAAATTAAGCTTGGGTACAAGCACATTCGCCTGGTCAAGCTAGACGGCGAGGGGAATGAGGAAGGAGAAGACTAGGCTTTAGGTGATTTCTGAACAAGTAGATCCCAGCTTTGATCTCGTGATTTTAGCGGCTGTAGGGTGAGTAATATTCACCACCGGGAGACACCTTTTCAAGACATTGCTCTAGCTTGGTTGAACCAAATTAAAATACAGAAGTGGGGTTTTGCCGTTGGGAAAACCCCGCTTCTGCATTGGGTAAAGCTGTACGAATTAAAGAGGTGCGATCGCCCTTGAGCTAGATTGGGGCGATCGCACCCAACAGAATTTTATGGGTCGTCATGAGCTAGTCCCTGTCAGCAGGCGTACAGGGACTAGCTCATGACGAAAGTCTGCTCAAGCAGATCGGGAGATCTTTCTCTCAAGGGCACAGGCCCTGCGCCCCTACGTGGGGGTATCTTCTTTTCCGGAAACCTCCTGAGTAGATTTCAGCTTTGAGGATTGGATTTTTAGGCCAAGGCTCAGCGGTCAATCGCAGGGATTGCGCCCCAATAATCCTGCTTTGACAGAGCTGGGTATCCTAGCCAATTTAGAGTTAGTTCTATCCTCCGGCGGATTTGAGGCAGCGATGCCTGATCTAAGCTGGTAGGGATTTAAGAGAAATTAGCAGAGCTATCGCAGGCTTCAACTTGTCTTGCACACACTGGTAAGATCAAATTCGCTCCCGACAGGATCTTGCACCATTTTTTTGCAGGCGAAATGCCTTTACCTTGGCTGCCTGGCTGTACAAGTTGCTGCTTTTAGAGTCATTGCTGCTGCATCTACTGGTCAAGCATTCACAAGCTTGTGCAGATCATGCTGAGAGATTGTCTATCGATCTTAATTATTAGCGCTTTGCCCGAAAACCGCGACCTGGGCGAGATGTTTTGGGATCAAAATGTCACCGTTACCTACGAGGTGGTACCGAAGCCATATTCCTACCACGAGCTTGAGCAACACCTGCTTGAAAAATATCAGTCTCGACCGTTTGATGCCGTTGTTTTAGAGCTGGAGACGGCTGAACTCAGCGACCAATTCAGCCAGCTGGGTTTGCTCGATGGTCTGAGGCAGCAGATGGGAGATGGCTGCCCCCCAGTTGTGGTAGTGGGCGATGACGTCACGGCCCTGATTATTAAGGCTTTTAAGCTGGGGGCGGCTGACTATTTGGTAAAAGGCCGGTTTTCGCCTGCGGAATTGGTCTTAGGCCTGCAAGACGCGATCGCGACCGCCCAGGCCAAGCGATCGCGCGCCCTGGCTCAAAAACCACAGCAAGTCGCCGCTACCTCAGGCCAGCAGCACCTCAGCCAGCCCCCTGCCAGCCTAGACACCCCCCAGCAGCACCTGTTAGCGGAAGCCATGCCCCAAATCGTTTGGACGGCTGATGCCACTGGAACCATTGACTACTGGAATCAGCGCTGGTTTGACTACACGGGGTTGAGCGCCGCCGAGTCGCGGCACTGGCGCGAGCTAGAGGCGCTGCACCCAGCCGATCGCGATCGCGTTCTCCAAGCCTGGCAGATCTCGATTGCCCAGGGCGAACCCTTTGAAATCACCCACCGCATGCAGCGCCACGACGGCACCTACCACTGGTTTCTCAATCGGGCTATGCCCACCTGCGACAGCCAAAGCCAAGTTACTAGCTGGACGGGCACCCTGACTAATATCGATCGCCAAAAGCAGCTAGAAGAGCGATCTCAGCTGATTATTCATGCTGTCAATGGCCTGGTATTTGATTGGGACTTAGTTAACAACAGCCTCTATCGGTCTGAGCAGTTGCATCAGCTGGTGGGTGTTCATCCTGATGCAGCCCTACCCACCGTCGACTGGTGGCGCGATCGCATTCACCCTGAGGATATGGCCCGCCTCCAGCCTCAGCTGGAGGCCATGTTTAACAACGCTAGCGGGCTTTACGAAAGTGAATACCGGGTGCGCCATGCCGATGGACGCTGGATTGACGTGCGGGAGCGCAGCTGGTTGGTTCGCGACAACCTGGGGCACATCGTTCGTATCGTTGGATCTACCGTTGATATTAGCGATCGCAAACGGGTCGAAGCCGAACGCAAGCGATTCGAAGCCGCCCTCGCCGACAACGAATCTAGGCTCCAGAGTTTTGTCAACGCCAATGTCGTCGGCATTCTCTACGGCGATGCCCACGGCTACATCTATAAAGCCAACGACGAGCTGTTGAAAATCATCGGCTACAGCCGAGAAGAACTGGCGGCTCGCCGAATTCACTGGGCCAACATTACGCCGCCAGAATACCTACCGATCGATGAAAACGGGATTGCTGAATCGCGTCAAAAGGGAGCCTGCACCCCCTATGAAAAAGAATACATTCGCAAAGATGGCAGCCGCGTGCCGGTGCTAATTGGCTATAGCCAGGTAGGCGAAACCAAAGAAGAAACCATTGCCTTTGTGCTCGATTTAAGCGCCCTCAAAACAGTCGAAGCCCAGCGAGAACAGCTGCTGCGTCGAGAACAGATCGCCCGAGAGGAGGCCGAGCGCGCCAACCGGGTCAAAGACGAATTTCTGACCGTTCTTTCCCACGAGTTGAGAACGCCCCTCAACCCCATTTTGGGCTGGGCCAATTTGCTGCAAACCCGCCAGCTAGGTCAGGCCAAAACCGCTCTAGCGCTGTCAACCATCGAGCGCAATGCCAAACTACAGGCTCAGCTCGTTGATGATCTGTTAGACGTTGCTAAAATCTTGCAGGGCAAGCTGACGCTTGAAACCGCTCCCGTCGATCTAAATACCGTGATTGCAGCGGCGATCGATACGGTTAAACCGGCGGCTACAGCAAAATCTATCGCCCTACGCTTTGCGCCGTCGGGGGCTGACGACAAGTCGGGCGATCGCGCCCTACCTGACCACCCAAATCTAACCTCCCAGGTGATGGGCGATCAGGCTAGGCTTCAGCAAATCGTCTGGAACTTACTCTCCAATGCCACTAAGTTTACGCCCGACGGTGGACAGGTAGACGTGCAGCTTGACCACAGCGATCGCCAGGTTAAAATCATTGTCAAAGACACCGGCCAAGGCATCAAGCCCGAATTTTTGCCTTTGCTGTTTGAGTCGTTTCGCCAGGAAGATATCTCGATCACCCGTCAACACGGGGGCCTAGGTCTGGGGCTATCTATTGTTCGGTATCTAGTCGAGGCCCACGGCGGCACGATCGCCGCAGCCAGCCCCGGTGAAGGGTTAGGCGCTACTTTCACAGTTAGTCTACCGGCGCTCAAGCCTCAATTTGCCGCTCACCCAGCGGGTGAACCAACCACACCAGCGCCAAACCTGAGCGACATTCGAGTTTTGCTGGTCGATGATCACCTCGATACCCTAGAGCTACTGGCAACGCTGCTTACCCAGTACGGTGCCATCGTGCTGGCCGTCAACTCAGCGGTAGAAGCCATGGAAACCCTAGAGATATTTCACCCCGATTTGCTCGTCAGCGATATCGGCATGCCTGGCGCAGATGGTCACACCTTAATTCAGGGTATTCGAGCCTTACCCCCCGAAAAAGGTGGGCAGGTGCCGGCCCTGGCCTTCACCTCCTACTGTCAAGATGACGACTACCAACAGACCATAACCAGCGGCTACCAGCGACTGATTGCCAAGCCGCTTGAAGTTGAGCAACTGATCAACGCCATTGCCGGGCTGGCCCATTCCGCCAAATCAACCTCTGATAGCTTTTGGCCATGACCGTCTCCCCGCCCCCTTGCTTCTGCCTCAATGCCCTGGTGGCGCGGGGCCGTGATCTACGAAATTTGGTGCTGCTGATTTTGGGTATGAACTGATAGCTATAATGACTGAAATCTCGTTCAGATTTTGGCAAAATCATACCGCTGTTCAGCAACGCCAACAATCGCTTGACCTTTGCTTGACAGACGAGCGACTTCCATCCGTTATTGACCGTCGCAGGTAATACGTTGGTAAAGTTTCAGTACGCCACTCCTCCCTCGGCGGAGTTCCCAGTAGGTTGGTGTCGCTTCATTAGAACCACCCTTTACAATAGAAAGAAGTGCCAATTTTACGAGCATTCCTAAGTCATGACTGACGCCGCTGTAACTGCCGCCGAGATTTCCGCCGACATCGCCGATGCGGTCGATCAGCGGCGCAATTTTGCCATCATTTCCCACCCCGATGCCGGTAAAACGACGCTGACCGAAAAGCTGCTGCTCTACGGGGGTGCCATTCAGGAGGCCGGGGCTGTTAAGGCCAAGCGGGCGCAGCGCAGCGCCACGTCCGACTGGATGGAGCTGGAGCAGCAGCGGGGAATTTCGATTACCTCGACGGTGCTTCAGTTTGCCTACGGCGGCTACACCATCAACCTGCTCGATACGCCTGGCCACCAAGACTTTAGTGAAGATACCTACCGCACCCTGGCTGCCGCCGACAACGCGGTCATGCTTGAAGACGCCGCCAAGGGTTTAGAGCCTCAAACTCTGAAGCTATTTGAGGTGTGCAGAATGCGCGGCCTGCCCATCTTTACTTTTTTCAACAAGATGGATCGCCCGGCGCGGGAACCCCTGGAGCTGCTGGATGAGATTGAGCAGCGGCTGGGGTTAGAAACCTACGCAGTCAACTGGCCGATTGGCATGGGCGATCGCTTCAGGGGCGTGTTCGATCGCCGCCACCGCCAAATTCACCTGTTTGAGCGCAGCACTCACGGCAAGCGCGCCGCCAAAGATACCGTGCTCGACCTGGGCGACCCGCGCATTGAAGATCTGCTCGACCAGGACCTCTACTACCAGTTCAAAGAAGAGCTGGAGGTGATCGAAGAAATAGGCCCCGCCCTGGATCTAGAAGCCGTCCACGCCGGGCAGCAGACGCCGGTGTTTTTCGGCAGCGCCATGACCAACTTTGGCGTGCAGCTGTTTTTAGATGCGTTTCTCGACTACGCCCTCAAGCCCTCGGCCCGCAGCAGCACCCTGGGCGAGATTCTGCCCACCAGCGAAGATTTTTCGGGGTTTGTGTTCAAGCTTCAGGCGAATATGGACCCCAAACACCGCGATCGCATCGCCTTTGTGCGGGTGTGCTCCGGCAAGTTTGAAAAAGATATGGTGGTCAGCCACGCGCGATCGGGCAAGTCGGTGCGGCTGTCGCACCCCCAAAAGCTGTTTGGCCAGGGCCGTGAATCGCTGGAAGAAGCGTATCCGGGAGACGTGATTGGTTTGAACAATCCCGGCGTGTTTGCGATCGGCGACACCATCTACCAGGGCAAGCGACTGGAGTACGAAGGCATTCCCTGCTTTTCGCCTGAAATCTTTGCCTACCTTAAAAACCCCAACCCCTCCAAGTACAAGCAGTTCCAGAAGGGCGTGTCAGAACTGCGCGAAGAAGGCGCGGTGCAGATCATGTTTTCCGCCGACGAGTCAAAGCGCGACCCAATTTTGGCGGCGGTGGGTCAGCTGCAGCTAGAGGTGGTGCAGTACCGCATGCAAAACGAGTACGGCGTCGAAACCCGCATTGAGCAGTTGCCCTACGCTGTTGCTCGCTGGGTCGATGGCGGCTGGGAAGCGCTCGACAAAGCCGGGCGGCTGTTTAACACAGTTACCGTCAAAGACAGCTGGGGTCGCCCTGTTCTCTTGTTCCGCAACGAGTGGAACTGTCAGCAAATCGAAGCAGACCACCCCGAACTCAAGTTCAGCACTGTTGCCCCAGTGGTCTCAGGCAAAGAACCCGAATCGCTATAGATTTCAAGGGTTGAGAAAGCCGGTTTCTGCTTATTAATTGCGGAGCCTGTGATGAATGGCACTGAATTAAGGCTGGTGGGCGGTGCCCACCCTACGGTAAATCAAGGCTTTTGGCGATCTGCGAGAGCTTATTTCAGTGATATTCGAGTCTATGATCGCTTGACTCCAAGGCAAACCGGGTTTCTCTAAATCTCTTTACAGCAGCGGCGTCACGTCTTCGCCGCAGTCGTCGGCCAGGTACGACAGGGCGCGAAACCGCAGCCCCACCAGCTGATCGTACAGCGGGTTAATTTTGCACATGGGCGGAATGTGCATCAGCTTCTTCTTAAACAGCACCACGTCGCGCTCAAACGGGCACTGCGACGGAATTAGTTTGCACACAAATCGGGCTAAACGAGGGTCGTGCACTTCTAGCTGGTCGAGCCATTCGCGGGCCGGTTTGAGGGGGTCGAGCTTGCTGCTGTGGTCGGTCGGGGGGCGCAACCCGGTGGCGACGGCAGTATTCTCAGGTTTGAGGCTGTATATAGTCGATCGCACCGAGGTGAGACAGGTGTCCTGCAGGTTTAGGGCCTCGCACAGTGCCTGAAGCTGAGCGTCTTCTTCCACCGAGTAAACGCCGTCGGCTAGAGCCACCATTACCGCCATGCGCAAAAAGTTCTCGGCCACGTGGGGGTCGTCTCCCAACACCCGGGCTACCTCAGCCGGGGTGACGGGTTCAAAGTGCTTAAAGTCTAGCTCTGGGGCCAGTTCTTCCTCGGTAATGGCGGCAATCAGCGCCTTCTCTTCTTCGTCAAAATTGCCGTCTGCCCAGGCCAGGGTAAGCAGCCCCCGGAGCCAGACCTTAATCTGCTCCTGGGTGTAGGGAGACTCGGTGACTACAGGCATAATTCTTCCTCGGCAGATACACGGTACAGGCATCACCGTTGGAGATACTCGATAAAGCAATGCCTGAAATAGCGGGCTGTAACGCTTTAATTTTAACCTCGTCCGCCAGAGACTGCCTTAGCCAGAGCAAATTTCTCCGCCTCTACTCGGAAGGGCGGCAGCGCCCCATAGGCTCTAAATCCCTAGACAGTATTAATCAAACCTATAGATAAAAATATATAAAATAAGCCCTATCTATTGTTTGGATTGGAAATTGCAGCCTGTTTAGCGATTCAGCAAGGTTCAATTTCTGCTCAAGATGCCATAGACTTGGTCATAGGAAAAAGAAAGGTTTAATTGATTGGAATCAATGAATTCCCCCATCGCATTTGGCTTGGCTTCTAACTCATTCCCAAGACTAGACTCCATAGCCAGTCTGATGACTCACATCCGTGATATGTCGCGCGGCCCTGAAGCTGTGACGGCATTAAGTTTGACCCCGCCAATTCTGGAGCGCACCTCAGCAGCTTTCAGATTAAGCGGGTCTAGGAAGAGAAAGGTGAATAAGCTGATCAGTGGGTGAGTAGAAGGGTGACGACCTACGCCCCCTTTTACTCACCCATCCATCCTTTTCTTCCCCCAGTTCTGGTTCGGAGAGAGATAACCAGCGTTGGGAGAATGTGGCCTCCATCGCCAACAGCAGCCACATTTTCCGGCGCTGGTTTCTGAACCAGCCTACCTCGGCCAGTCTCCCCAAAAGAAAGGCTGGGGTGGGTTTCCTCCTCCAAATTATGGAAGGCCCGCAGTACTAACAGCTGCGCAACCACGCCCTCGATCTCTACAACTGCTTTGCCCACGACGATGACTAGACTAAGCGAGACCTACTTTGCCGGACGAGTAGCGGTGCTGGCGACCATGCATGGCAAAGAGCAGGCGATCGCACCCATTTTAGAATCTCAGCTAGGGGTAAGTGTGGCGGTGCCCGCTGGTTTTGATACCGATGCCTTTGGAACCTTTACGGGCGATATCAAACGTCCGTCCGATCAGCTCACCACGGCTCGGCTCAAGGCAGCGGCGGTGCTGCGGCAGACGGGAGAAAGCCTGGCGATCGCCAGCGAGGGCAGCTTTGGGCCGCACCCGCAGATTCCGTTTGTGGCCTGCGATCGCGAGCTGATTTTGCTGAGCGATCGCACCCATCAGCTCGAAATTGTCGGCATGTGTCTCTCCACTGACACCAACTACCGCAGCCAGGTCATCCACAGCCCGGCCGATGCCCTGGCCTTTGCAGAGTCGGTGGGCTTTCCCCAGCACGGGCTGGTGGTCAAGGGCGGCGAGGCCGAGCAAATCTTTGGGAAGGGCATTACCGACAAAGACCAGCTTTTGGCCACCGTAGAACAGGCTCTGAGCCAGTCGCCCCAGCGCGCCGCCCGGCTTGAAACCGATATGAGAGCGCTCTACAACCCCACCCGCATGGCCGTAATTGCCCAGGCCGTAGAGGATTTGGTGCGGGCGATCGCGCGCGCTTGTCCGAGCTGTGGGTGTCCCGGCTTTAGCTCGATCAAACAGTTTCCAGGGCTACCCTGTAGCCTCTGTGGCACCCCGACCCTGCTGACGCTGGCGCAGCTCTATCGTTGCCAGCGCTGCCAGTTTGAGCAGCGCCTCCCCGGCGACCACGGCTTTTCGGCTGCCGACCCCAGCTATTGCTCCTACTGCAATCCCTAGATGCCCCCTGGCTCCCTCTCTTCTATCCATAGCCTCAGCACTCCAATCTTCGGCAGAGACGCTCTAGCGGCAGGATAGTGTGTGGGCGATCGCAGACAGGGTATCGGGCTCATCTACCAGCCAGTTGGGTTGGGCTGCCATCAGCGCCTCGCGGCTGTTAAAGCCCCAGGTCACTGAAATGGGCCGAATACCCGCAAACCGAGCTGCCTGAATATCTCGCACCTCATCGCCCACATAAACCGTTTCGCCAGGGACGAGCTGGTGGCGCTCCAGACATTTAACAATCAGTCTCCCTTTGCCAAACAGGGTGCCACCGCCATCAATGCTGAAGAAACAGTGATCTAGAGCATGGGCAGTCAAAAAAGCATGAACCACCTCAGGGGTATTTGAGGTGATCACCGCCAGGGCGTGGTTTTGGGCGTGCAGCTGCCGAATGACGGCTGGCATTCCCTCACAGGGGGCGATCGGGCCACTGTGAGACTTCAATTCTGCCCGCAGGCGACGGAGCAGGGCAGGAATCTTCAGCACAGGAATGCCAGAATACCGGATCAGCTGTCGTGTGCTGTATCCCTTTAAAGCATCCACCTGATCCAGGGGCGTAGGGCGATAGCCAAATTCTGGAGCCAACCGATTGGTAATGTCCACAATGGTCGACAAACTGTCTGCTAGGGTGCCGTCGAAATCAAACAAAAACGTGGTCAAAGTAGACTTACCCAAAACGCCACGCTTAGCCATCTCCATTCAAGAACAAGATTTATAGAGACACCCTCGACCAGCCCAGGACGTAGGGTTGCTGACCCGGCCCCAATCCCTATGCTAGACCAATCAGCACCATGGGGTAGACCATCACCACCGGCTGGCAAACCGAACCACCACTACCCGGCCCAGCGAGTCTAAGTTCTCTTCGGGTTGCGGCTGTCCCTGTGTCCCATTGCCAAAAATATGGGGCAATATGGGTGGGTTACCGTGGGCAGGGGGTTCTCATTCCGTTGAGGCTATGGTGTTGAGGCTATGGTTTTAAGTGGTTTAACCAATTGCAGAAGCGCTGGGGCTACAGCTCGCTGCGCTTGGTGGTGGCTGGCTCTCTTAGGTGGAGGTCTCGTGGCCCTACCTGCGATCGCTCAGGTTCCAGTGCCCTTAAACTCGCCTATCGGCCCGCCCAACCTACCGATCAGAACCGATCCTGCTACCGGCTTTGACACCACCTTTGACAGCTATCGCTTAGGGCCGGGTGACAGCATTTTTGTTGGGGTGCAGCGGTTTCCAGACCTGAGCTTTCCGGCCACCTTAGACATCCAGGGCAATGTGGTAGTGCCCCTGGCCGGCACCGTCAATCTGGCGGGGCTGACCCTAGACCAGGCCCGCGACCAGCTCTACAGCCGCTACGACCAGTACGTGGTCAACCCCGATGTATCGCTCATTCTTACGGCCCAGCGGCCGGTGGAGGTGACGGTAGTGGGCGAGGTACCGCGTCCGGGGCTATACCCGCTGCAGGCTCCGCAGCTATCGGTGGCGCTGCTGACGGCGGGGGGCTCTACCGCTCTGGCCGATCTGCGCGTTGTCCAGGTCGATCGGCCCCTGCAGGATGGCTCGCTGCTGACGCGCCAGGTCGACCTATTCACCCCGCTGCTGCAGGGCGAACCCCTCCCCCAGGTGCTGCTCCAGGACGGCGATGTGATTACCGTACCCCGCCTCGCTCCCGATGATGTGGAGAGCTACGATCGCGATCTGGTCGCCACTTCCACCCTGGCGCGGCCCGAAATTACGGTGCGGGTGCTCAACCGGGCCTCGGGAGCGCGGGGGCTGGAGGCCCGCTTTGGGGCAATCAACCTGCGCAACGGCAGCCGCTTTTTAGATGCGCTGGCGGTGGCGGGGGTGAACCCCGATGTGGCGGCCTACAACCGGATTGCGGTGCTGCGCTTTAACCCTGAGACTGGCACGGCTGATACGATCATGGTAGACGCAACGGCGGCTGTAAATGGCGATTTGAGCGAGAATATTCCGCTCCAGGAAAATGACATTTTGGTGGTCGATCGCAATCTGCTGACGCGGGTAAGCTACGCCCTGAACACGTTCACTCAGCCCTTTCGCGATGTGCTGGGCTTCCTGCTCTTTTTCGACTCGCTGACCGACTCAGCCGATTCGTTATTTAGGCCCTAGGAAAACGGCAATGGTTTCTCCGTTTGTTAAGCGCTATCTGCTGGCTCTCGATCGCTACAAGTGGCCCAGTCTGGCCACGCTGCTGGGCATTTTGGGCATTTCGGCAGTAGTGGCGATGCAGCCACCGCCGCCGCCCCAGTACCGGGCCGAGGGGGTGCTGGTGCAAAACGCCCCGGTGGTCGCCCTGACGACAACCGGCACCGAGGTACAGCTGCGGGGTCAGGGAATTATCTCGGAGCAGTTTTTGCTGGCCGATGTGCTGCTACAGCAGGTGTCCCAGGAACTGGAGCGGCGGGGGCTGCCGATGGAGCCGGAGACCATTCGCGATCGCACTACGGTCAGGCTAGAGGGCCTCGAGGGCGAAGAACTTCAGGTACAGCGAGTGACGGTGGTGTTTCGCGGTGCCAGCGAAGAGCAAACTCAGCTCACCCTCAGCCTGATGTTTGAAGCGATGGTCGAACTCAGCCGGGTGACCAACCGGGCGCGGCTGCGGGCCATTGTCACTGCCCTCGACGAGCGTCTGCCAGCGGTGGAGGTCGACCTGCGCGCCGCCGAGCAGGCCCTGGAGGCCTACGATCGCACCGAAGGCCCAGCCATCCAGGCGGCCCTCGACGGCAGCCTGCTGGGGGCGATCTCGGGCGGGCAGCAGCAGCAGCGTGAGAACCAGATTGCCCTGGCGGGGCTAGACTCCCAGATTCAGAGCCTGCAGCAGCGGCTGGGCCTGTCGCCGGGGCAGGCCTTTACGGCCTCGGCCCTGAGCGCCGACCCGATTATTGCCCAGCTGCGATCGCAAATTTTAGAAACCGAAACCCAGATCCAGCTGCTGTCGCCCACCCTGCGCGAGTCGCACCCGACCATGCAAGAGCTGCGCCAGAACCTAACGGCCTACAACGCCCTGCTGACGGAGCGAGCCCAGGAGGTGGTCGGTGGCCAAGACCTGGCAGCATTGCCCAGCGTCAGCGACGTGCGCCAAAACAGCACCCTTGACCCGGCCCGCGCCGCCCTGGCCAACCAGTTGGTCAGCCTCAGCGCCGAGCGGGCCGCCCTGGTTAGCCAGCAGCAGGCGATCAGCCAGGCCGATGGACAGCTGCGGCAGCAGTACTCCAGCCTGCCCAACAAGCAGCTCGAGCGCGATCGCCTGGCCCAGCAGGTCGGCCTCAACCAGGCCCTCTACGACCAGATCCAGGCCAAGCGCATTGATGCCCAGGCGGCTGAGGCCGAAACCGTCAGCAGTTTGACCGTGGCGGAACCGCCCACCGTGGTTGCCCAGGTTGAGGAGCCCACCAACCCGATCGTGGTCTTGGCCGTGGGCGGGCTGCTGGGGGTGGTCGCCGCCGGGGCGGTTGCCTTTCTGCTCGATATGCTCGACAGCACGGCCCGCACCGCCGAAGACATCCAGGGCATTCTGACTGACCAGGATGTGCCGCTGCTGGGGCTGGTGCCGAGCCTGGACGCCACCTCAGCCCAGGGCTGGCCCATGCTCTACCAACCGCACAGCCCCGATCTCGAAATCTATGAGCGATTGCGCAGCAGCCTGCGGCGGGCGGGCAGTCTGTCCGAATCGGGCGCTGCCCCACGGGTGGTGCTGGTGGTGAGCAGCCGGGCGGGCGAGGGCAAAACCACCAGCGCCTTTAACCTTGGCATTGCCGCCGCCCGCGCCGGTCGCCGCACGCTGGTGATCGAGGCTGACCTGCGCCAGCCCTCCTGCGGGCCACGGCTGGGGGTAAGGCTGGGGGCAGAAGCGATCGCTGAACCGCTCCACTACTACGCTGGTCGTCACCAAGAGCCCATTCAGCTGGCCCCCTGGGTCGAAAATCTCTACCTGGCCCCCAGCCCTGGCCCCCAGCCCCACCCAGCCGCGATTTTAGAATCGAGCGAAATGGGCCAGTTTTTGGCCGACGCCCGTGCCCGCTTCGACCTGGTGCTAATCGACGCACCACCCCTAGGCCGCAGCAATGATGCCCTGCTGCTGGGGGCCGCCAGCGACGGTCTGCTGCTGGTCACCCGCCCCGGCATCACCGATAAAGCCGTGCTGGAGGCCCTGTTAGAGCAGCTCTTAGAAAACGAGGATCTGCCGGTGCTGGGGGCGATTGTCAACGTGGCCGATCGCGCCGCTACCCCCGGCCTCGCTGCGCCTGCTCCGGCCCCACCCCCGCTGATTCGCTCTGTCGACTTTTAGGCGACTTTTAGGCGACTTCTAGCCGGACTAGCCTAGGGTAAGCGCTTAGGATAGGATCGTATGCTGTAGATTCTGTAGCCGTTTGGAGCGATCGCTTGCCTACCCTGGGAGTCAACATCGACCACATTGCCACCATTCGCCAGGCCCGCCGCACGGTAGAGCCTGACCCGGTGGCCGCAGCGGTGCTGGCCGAGCTAGCCGGTGCCGACGGCATTACCGTACACCTGCGCGAAGACCGCCGCCACATGCAAGACCGCGACGTGCGCCTGCTGCGGCAGACCGTGCACACCCATCTCAACCTGGAGATGGCCGCCACCGATGAAATGGTGGCGATCGCCCTCGATGTCAAGCCCGACTACGTCACCCTGGTGCCCGAGCGGCGCGAAGAGGTGACCACCGAAGGCGGGCTGGATGTGGCAGGCCAGGGCGATCGCATGAAAGCTGTGGTGGGTGCTCTCCAGGGGGCCAATATTCCGGTCAGTCTATTCATTGATGCGGCGGCTGACCAGATCGAAGCTTCCGCCCAGGTAGGAGCCCAGTTCATTGAGCTGCACACCGGCCCCTACGCCGAGGCCAAAGTAGAGCGCGACCTGGCCCAAGAACTCACCATCCTCGCCCAGGGTACGGCCCAGGCGTTAGCCCTCGGGCTGCGGGTCAATGCCGGCCACGGCCTCACCTACTGGAACACCACCCCCGTCGCCCGCATCCCCGGCATGGAGGAACTCAACATCGGCCACAGCATTATCAGCCGCGCCGTTTTGGTCGGCCTAGAGCGCGCCGTTCGCGAGATGAAAGCGTTGATTCAGTCATAAAGTGTAAAGCCTTATCCTTTACTCTTCCCCCTTTACCCTCGCCTCTCTTCACCCTCACCTCTAAGGAGATTTTCGATATGACCACCTACTACTACGCTGTCGCCAGCCAAAAATTTCTGCTCGAAGAAGAACCCCTAGAAGAAGTACTCAAAGAACGCCGCCGCTACTACCAGGAACAGGAGCAGGAAGTGAATTTTTGGCTGGTCAAGTCTCCTGCCTTCCTAGAGGCTCCCGAACTGGCCAGCGTCAAGACTCGCTGCCCGCAGCCTGCAGTGGCCCTGGTTTCGACCAGCAAGCAGTTTATTACCTGGGTGAAGCTGCGGTTTGAGTACGTAGGCATCGGCGAGTTTGAAGCCCCCTCCAAAACAATTCCCGACCCGCTGGCCTCCTTAGATGCGGTAACATCCTAACCATAGACAGATGACGCAGCGGATGAAGTTACGATCAAAACCTGGAATCTCTGCGCTGCGATCGGTGGTTTAGGCTAGAATCGCTGGCAGACTTTGGCAATAAAGAAATCAATGGTACAGGGTTTGAGACGGAGCAGTAGAACGCGAGTACGGCTTTTTCAGCGGCATGTTCTCAGGCCGGGGGCCATTGTCCTGGGTTTGATGCTTGCCCCCGTGGTGGGTTTCTGGAACCCGGTAAAAGCTCAGTTTCCGCCCTGTCCGCCGCCGTCTGCCAACGAGTACCTGCTGCTGGTGCGCAGCAACACCGAGGCCGAGCGCGATCGCGTACAAGATCTGCTGCCCTCAAATAGCACTGTCCTGGTCTGTGACTACCTCAACGATACGGTGGTGCGAGCGGGCGGGTTTACCAACTTGGAGAACGCCAACGCCTGGGCCCAGTACATGACCGAGGTAGAAGGCTTTCAGGCTTTTGTCGCCCGACCGGCCACCACCGTAGCCCAGCCTGCACCTCCCAGCGGCACCCCAAATGGCGGCACAAATGGCGAGGCCCCAAATGGCGAGGCCCCAGAAACTCCGGCCAGTGGCGCTACCTCACCCGCTACGGGCACCGCCCCCGCCCCCGGTAGCCCCGCTAATGGCACTCCGGCTGCGCCTCAGCCAGCGTCAACCGCCTACGCGCCCCAGCCGCTGGGCACGGGCTTTGCGGTGCTGGTCGACTATCAGTATCAGCCCGAATCTGCGATCGCCATTCAGCGCCAGGTGGGTCAGGCCGTGGGGCTAGCGGTACACCGCCAGCGATCGTACCTGCTGATTGCCCACAGCCCCGATGTCGATGGCGCGGCCTCTACTCTGGCGGTGCTTAACAGCCTGAATATTCCCGGCTTCATCGTCGATAGCCAGGACGTGGTGATGCTGACTCCGGCGGTAGCGCTGACGGCTCAGTAATCGCCCTCTTATTTCCCAGGAAGGCAAAACTGTAGGGGCAAATGGCATTTGCCCTGCCGAATCGGGGACAACGAAGCAGGATTTGCCATAACACACTGGCGAGAGGGACATAAAGAGGGATAAAACCCTTGGTCTAAGCCAATACCCCAAGGGCAAACAACCGTTTGCCCCTACGGGTCGGGATTCAAGAAGATTGGCTTAATAAGCTGGGGCGGCTAGGTACGAGATCATCACGCCCAAAATTGACCCAGCAATTACCTGAAAAGGGGTGTGGCCCAGCAGCTCTTTGAGGCGGTCTTCGCGCAGCTCCGGCTTTTCTTGAAACAGCTCGTCAATAATTTGGTTGAGCACCTTCGCCTGCAGGCCAGCCGCCTGACGCACCCCCGCCGCGTCGTACATAACAATGATTGAAAATACCGATGTAGCCGCAAACAGAGGGCTGGCCCAGCCCAGGGTCTGCCCCACGCCACAGGCAAGGGCCGTCACTAGGGCCGAGTGGGCGCTGGGCATGCCGCCGGTGCCCACCATCACCCGCAGGTTGAACTTACGGTGGCGCACCAGCTCGATAAAGGCCTTCAGCACCTGAGCCGTAAGGCAGGCAATCAGAGCCACAATCAGCACGTGGTTGTTGAGAATATCGCTAATACTATCCATCGGCTCAGGCAACCCTAGGGCGTGTCATCAATTTTGGCTACAATCCTTATCCTATCAGCGCTGCCACGCCCAACCTCCAAAAACAAGCTAGGGGCTGTAGCTGCTGATTCTTAGGCTGTCAGCAATAGCTGATGGCAGCCCCTAGTAGGTGCGCGCAACAATGTAATCTGCGATCGCCAGCAGCGGCAGGCGCAAGTCGCCAAATCCGGCCAGGCTTTCTTTCGCGGCCTCAATCAGCTGGTTGGCCTGGCGGCGCGATTCGTCTAGACCCCAAAGACTAGGGTAAGTCACCTTCTGGGCGGTAATATCTTTGCCCACCGACTTACCCAGGGTTTCGGGGGTAGAGGTAATGTCGAGAATGTCATCGACAATTTGAAAAGCCAGACCAATGCGCTGGGCGTACTGGCGCAGATGATTGACATCGTCATCGCTGGCCCCGGCCAGCATGGCCCCAGAGGTGACCGAAATTTCGAGTAGCGCCGCCGTCTTGTGGTTGTGGATATAGGTGAGGGTTTCTAGGGTCACATCTGGGTTGCCCTCGCTGGCCAAATCGACAATCTGGCCCCCCACCAACCCTTCGCCGCCCACGGCTTTGCCCAGTCCGGCAATCACGCGCAGCATTTGCTCTGGGGCAGCCCCCCGAGTTTGGGTGGCTACGTGCTCAAAGGCGTAGGCCAGCAGGCCGTCGCCCGCCAAAATCGCCACGTCTTCGCCGTAGACCTTGTGATTGGTAAGGTGGCCCCGGCGGTAGTCGTCGTTATCCATGGCGGGCAGATCGTCGTGGATCAGCGACATGGTGTGGATCATCTCCAGGGCGCAGGCGGTAGGCATGGCCATCTCGCTGCTGCCGCCAGCCAGTTCGCAGCTGGACAGACAGAGAATAGGCCGTAGCCGCTTGCCCCCCGCCAGCAGCGAGTAGCGCATGGCCTCGTAGAGCGTTTCGGGGTAGCGCAGGGCCAGGGCCTGGTCGAGGGCGACCTCGACCCGCTGACGCTGCTCTGCCAGGTAAACCTCCAGATCAAACTGGCCAGTAGGTGACGGTCTGGAATCGAGGGAGTTGGTTGGCACCATAGCGGCAACAGGCAGGTTGAGAATAGATAAACAACAGGGCTGAACTGAAACAGGTCTGAACGGAGTCGTTCGCTCGACTGGCCTCTTAAATTAATTTAGAGGATTGATTTAGAGATTAGAGTCGGCCGCGATAGCTGGTAACGGTGTTTTCAAGCAGCATGGCCACCGTCATGGGGCCCACACCACCGGGCACTGGGGTAATGGCTCCCGCCACCGGCTGCACCGAGGCAAAGTCGACATCACCCACCAGCTTGGCTGACCCATCGGGCTGCTCGACCCGATTGATGCCCACGTCAATGACCACGCTGTCGGGTTTAACATCGACCGCCGTAATCATGCCTGGGCGACCCACCGCCGCCACTAGAATATCAGCTTGCCGCATCAGCGCGGGCAAATCGATGGTGTGAGAATGGGCCAGGGTGACGGTGGCATTGGCCTCGATCAGCATCAGGGCCATGGGCTTGCCTACCAAAATACTTCGGCCTACCACCAGGGCGTTGGCCCCGACCAGGTTGATGTTGGCGGCCTCTAGCAGGCGGATGACGCCGTAGGGAGTGCAGCTGCGCAGGCCCGGTTCGCCGCGCACCAGCCGCCCTAGGTTAATGGGGTGCAGCCCGTCGGCGTCTTTATCGGGGTCAATGGTACTGAGCAGGGCGACGGCATCGAGCTGTTCTGGCAGGGGTAGCTGCACCAGAATGCCGTCGACATTGGGGTCAGCGTTGAGCTGCTGCAGGAGGGAGGCGACCTCGGCCTGGGTGGCGGTGGCGGGCAGGTGTTTGCCATAGGAAGTAATACCTACGCGGCTACAGGCTCGCTCTTTGTTGCGCACGTAGGCGGCGCTGGCAGGGTTGTTGCCCACCATTACCACCGCCAGCCCTGGGGGACGATAGCCCTGATCGGTGAGAGCTTGAATCTCCTGGGCTAGCTGGGCTTGAATTTGGTTGGCGAGGGCTTTGCCGTCTAGCAGTAGAGTCATGGCCGGGTGCGCTAACCTGTATCTCGGATATCTCGATGTAGAGGGGGGTCGGCGCCCCGCAGCCAGGTTTTGCCAAAGCAGAGGATTCCGACGCTTTACAGTGTCTCAGATTTTGCTCCTCTGTTGCGTCCTTTTGTTGAGCTTCTTAGGGGCCAACGCGCCGGTTAAGTGCTGTAATCTCACTCTTTATGAAATGAAGGGCTCGATGACTGACCTAAAGCGCCGTTTAACTCGCTGGTTTACTCGCTATGGCATGGTTGGGGGCGGAGTTGGCTTAGCTCTGGTGGCGATGACCAGCTGCGGTGCCAGTCTCGATGCAGCGGTGGGCTATGGGCTGCGCGATCGCCTCAGCACCTGGCCCGGCCTGGCTCGTCTCGATCCGGTGACCCCGATCGCTGAAGCCAGCCAGAGCCAGCAGTCGCCGTTATATTTGGCGGGTATGGTAGAGCGGCAGCTGCCCCTGGTGGGCCAGGGACTCTACGAATTGGTGGATGAGTCGGGGGCCATTTGGGTGCTGAGCAGTGAGGCACCGCCCTCTGTCGGGACCTCGCTCGCCATTCAGGTTAACCTTCAGTACGAGCAGATTTTGCTGCAGGGTCAAGACATCGGCCAATACTATGCCCAAGAACTAGAGCGGCTGCCCCAAGACTAGCTGCCGCGACTAGGAAAATTTCCCTAATCGCCCAACGGCGTTCTTTCTCCGCTGCAGGGGCATGGAAAATGGTAGTCTCTTAGACATGCTGTGTTATAGACATTCAAACTGGTAGGAGAGGATTAGGGTAAATGAAACAATTGGTTGGCCTACTCGTTGCGCTGGCAGTGCTGTTGGGTTGGGTGAGTAGCCCTGCTGTAGCGCAGCCCATTTCTGGAGCAGACCTCCTTAGCGCCCCCCTTGAGGCCACGGCCTGGCTGGCAGAAGCTTCGTCTCAAAATGCGGTCGACGCTAAATTAAACACCGAGTACGGCGCTAAACTCGACTTAAACAATGCCAACGTGCAGGGCTTTAGCAAGTTTCCGGGCCTGTACCCCACCCTGGCTCGCAAAATTCTGCTCAACGCGCCCTATGAGAGCGTAGACGATGTTCTAGATTTGCCTGGGCTGAGCGAGCAGCAGCTCAATATTCTGAAGGCAAACCTCGACAACTTTACAGTTACTGTGCCTGACTCCGCTTTTACAGAAGGTGGCGATCGCTTTAACAACGGCGTTTATAAGTAGGCAGCGGGTTGTTCCTCTGCTCACGCCTATTGGCCCTGGCTGGTCAAGTTGACCCTACCGGTCAACGATGACTGGCTGGGGCCTTTAAATATTTATCCTTTTGTTCGAACCTCTATATACCCTTCAAATCATCACCACATAGTTGGGAGCTGCCCTTGACCAAGCCTGATTTAGCCTCAGCCCAGACCAACCGCTTTGATGTGTTGGTGATTGGGGGAGGGGCCGCTGGACTGTACGCTGCGCTGTCGGTTCCCCCCCAGTGGCGGATCGGGCTGGTGACCAAAGACACCCTGTCGATTTCGGCTAGCGATTGGGCTCAGGGCGGGATTGCCGCGGCGATCGGGGCTGACGATGCGGTGTCGCTGCACGTGACCGATACCCTGACAGCTGGAGCCGGGCTGTGTGATCCCAAAGCGGTAGAGCATTTGGCCAGCCATGCGTCTACCTGTATTGAGCGCCTGGTTGATTTAGGCGTGGCCTTCGATCGCACCCAGGGCCAGCTGGCCATGACCCTGGAGGCAGCCCACTCGCGCCGCCGCGTGCTCCATGCCGCCGATACGACTGGCCGAGCGATCGTGTCGATACTGGCGGAGGCAGTGCTTCAGCAGCCCAATATCACCGTTTTTGAGCAGGCCTTTGCCCTCGACCTGTGGCTAGAGGCTGGCCGGTGTCGGGGCGCTTTGGTGGTGTACGATCAGCGGCTGTGCTGGCTGTCGGCCCAGGCTACGGTGCTGGCCACGGGCGGCGGCGGCCAGGTGTATGCCCAAACCACTAACCCTGCGGCCAGCACGGGCGACGGGGTGGCGATGGCCTGGCGGGCCGGAGCGCAGCTGCGCGATCTGGAATTTGTCCAGTTTCACCCCACCTCGCTGGCTCAGCCGGGGGCACCGCCCTTTTTAATCAGCGAGGCGGTGCGCGGCGAGGGTGCCCATCTGGTCGATGGCCGGGGCGATCGCTTTGCCTTTGAGTACCATCCCGATGGCGAATTGGCCCCGCGCGACGTGGTCAGCCGGGCGATCTTTCACCACCTGCAAAAAACGGGCGATCGCCAGGTGTGGCTCGATCTGCGCCCAATTTCGCCCGATCGCGTGCAGTACCGCTTTCCCAATATTCTGCAGGTGTGTCGCAACTGGGGCTGGGATCCGCTGACTCAGCCTGTACCCGTTGCCCCCGCCGCCCACTACTGGATGGGGGGCATTACCACCGATATCCACAGCCAAACCTCAGTTCCGGGCCTTTATGCGGTGGGCGAAAACGCCAGCACGGGGGTGCACGGGGCCAACCGACTGGCCAGTAATTCGCTGCTAGAGTGCCTGGTCTACGGTGCTGAGCTAGCCCGCCTGCCGCTGCAGCCGGTGCCAGTCGACCCAGCGCCAACGGCTGAACCGCCAACCGTATCCTCGCTAGATGTCTTAGCCCAGCCCTGGACTGAGATCACTGATGAGGTTGGGGCCGCCGTGCAGGAGCAGCGAGAGCGGCTAACTCTGCTGATGTGGGATGCAGCGGCCATTAGCCGCGACCAGGCCGGGCTTGAGGCTGCGATCGCCACCCTCAGCCAGTGGCGCAGCGATTGGCAACAGCACCCTCTACAAGCGCTCCACAATCTGCCGCCTGGGGCGAGCTACGCTTTACCAAAAGGGCTCAGCTGGCCGCTGGTGCGAGCCTGGGGCGAGCTGTGCAACCTGCACGACACTGCCTGGCTGATTCTTAACAGCGCCGCCTTTCGCACCGAGAGCCGGGGCGGCCACTTTCGCCAAGACTACCCCCACCCCAGCCCTGAATGGCAGGTACATACAGTGGTCGAGGGCGATCGCTGGCAAAAATCTTCCTCCGTTTAGGCTTGGCCTTGTAGCGATTTTGGATTTGCGATTTTGGAGTACGGGCTTCAGGCGTCTAGAGCTACGGCTCCCCCATCCCTCACCTATTTCCGCTTCCCCGACCGAGACGATCGCCGTTTTAGCTTGGGCTGTGCTTTTCGTCGCTTTTTCTTGGCGGCTGACGACAGCCAATCGGCGGCGTAGTGGCTGAGCGCACCCAGCTCTAACCCAATCACCAGGGCCAGCCACCAGGGCCAGTAGGTGACTAACGCCCAGCTTAGCCCCTCCGCTAGGTCGCCCCAGCTCAGGGCGGTGCGCTGGGCGCTATTGAGCAAATCGACGATAAGGATGCCGCCCAGGCCCAGCCACAGCGATAGGTACAGCACCCGCACCACGGTGCCAATAATTGGCCCATGCGACCAGCGCGATCGGTGGCGAATTTTGCCCCGGTAGGGCAGCCAGATCCATCGCAGCCAGCCCCAGCGCTTGTACTGTACCGAGTGAATGTCAAGATCGGGGCCAAGCACCCAGCCGCCCAGCATAAACCCCAGGCAAACTACTGCCGTGAGCCAGCCGCTGAGGGTAACGCGCAGCGCAACTAAGACCACCAGGGGCAAGGCCCAGAGAGTAATGCGATCGTGGGTGCGGCCTGAAGACATAGCACAGGTGTACCAAAATTTGGGCCTGCTGGCAAGAGGGGTTTTTGACCTCGGGGCTGGGTGAGCTGGGGTTTATAGCCCATGGCGCGGCGATAGAGGTCATCCCCTAAAACAGGGGCACGTCCGTAGACCTGCTGCTGCAGCGCCACGATACGGCTCCCTTTACCCTTATCCATCAGCGGGCTACGGTGGTGGGTACAGATCACACTTCGATCGGCTCAATCGGCGTGGGCATTAGGTCTGGTCTTCCGATGTCACATCGACATCGACCCATTCATCGTCGTCCGATTCAACCAGGGGCAGAGCCGCAAAGAGAGAGGCGATCGCATCTCTGGACTGGTGCAGTTCGTGGCTAGAGAGCCGCCCAGTTTTGGTGTCGTTGACCACCAGAGACTGCTGTTGCCCCTTACCTTTTTCGGTGGCGGTAACTGTCAAAATGCCGTTGATGTCGAAGTCAAAATGCACTTCAACCTGCACCGCTCCGGCAGGCTTGGGCGGAATACCCTCGATCTGAAATACCCCCAGGGGCACATTTTCTTTCGCAATGGGGTTCTCTCCCTGAAACACTTCGATTTCGACGGTCTGTTGACCATGGGAAGCTGTGCCATAGATCTCAGACCGAGAGGTGGGAATGACGGTATTGCGCGGAATAATGGTGCTAAACATGCCGGGCATAGGCCCCATGGCGGTGTCCATCACCGCCGCGATGCCGAGAGAATGGGGGCTAACATCCACCAAAATGCTGTCTACCGCCGCCCCAGACAGCACCCCGGCTTGTAATACCGCCCCCATACCCACACAGAGATCGGGTTCAAAGCTGCTGACGGGGGTATGGGGTAAGTGATTTTCGACCAGGTGTTGCACTAGAGGAATGCGGGTTGAGCCCCCGACCAAAATCGCCCGATCGATGTCGTCTGCGGTCATATCGGCATCGCTCAAGGCCCGGTCGATCGCGTCGAGGGTGCCGCTCAGTAGAGGTTTGATCAAATTTTCAAAGTCTTCCCGAGTGATGTCGAGTTCCAGGTGCAGAGCGGTTTCGCCCTTACGCCCTAAAAATGGCTCGCGCACCGTGGTAAACACATGCTCGCTCAGGGCAATTTTGGCTTGCTCAGCGGCTTGCAGCAGCCGCGCTTGGGTGGCCATATCGTTGGGGACTTCAGTGCCGTGAACCTGTAAGAAGCGGTCGGCCAGGTAAAGCTGCAGCTGGCGGTCAAAGTCATCGCCGCCAAGGCGATTATTGCCGTGGCTGGCCAGCACCTCGGTGACATCGCCAGTAATTTCGACAATGGAGACATCGAAGGTACCCCCGCCCAGGTCATAGACCAGAACGTTTTCGCTATCTTCGCTGTCTAGGTCAAAGACCAGGGCTGCCGCTGTCGGTTCATTGAGAATTTGTAGCACCTCAAAGCCAGCGATCTCCCCAGCTTCCTTGGTGGCCTGCCGTTGAGCATCGGTAAAGTAAGCCGGTACGGTAATTACGGCCTGGGGCACCTCGGCTTCGAGCATGGCCTCGGCCCGCTGCTTGAGCGATCGCAGAATAATGGCTGAAATTTCCTGGGGTCGATAGGTGCGATCGCCCAGCGTGACGGTGTAGTCAGTCCCCATGTGCCGCTTAATCGATTTGACGGTGCGATCGGGGGCGGCCGCATACTGCCGCCAGGCCGACTGCCCAACCAGCAATTCCCCGCTGTCGCTCAGGCCCACGTAGGAGGGCAGCAACATCGTCCCATCCTCGTCAGGAATCACCCAGGGTTGTCCATCCTCCAGGGCGGCAATGATTGAATTCGTGGTGCCTAGATCGATACCGACAATGTTTCCCATGGGGGCCTACCCTCTTCATTGAACACAGTACATAGTTTATGGGATGACTTGATTGGGATAGCTTGATTGGGATGGATTATTGATTCGATTCATCCGGAGCCACCGCTACAATCACCTGCGCCTCCCTCAGCACCCGGTCTTGCCAGCGATAGCCGCGTACCACCTCCTGCACCACGGTGTTGGGGGTACAACTGGCATCTACCTGCTGTCCTAGGGCGTGCATTTGGGTCGGGTCAAAGGGGCATCCTTGGGACGGCATGGGCACGATCTGATGCTGGCTCAGTACCGTCAGCATGGAGTCACGAATTAGGTCCAATCCCTGCCGGGCACTGGTGACCACTTCGGCAAGGCTGTCAGACTGTTCAGACTGTTCGGGCTGTTCGGGCTGTTCGGACTGGGGACTGGGGCTAATCAGCGGGCACTGGGTCAGCCATTGCCGCCACCGTTGCCACCGGGTCAGTGCCGTAGGCGACTTCGGCTGAGCAAGCCGGTGCGAGTCTTCCGCCTGGTGCCAGTGATCAGCGGCTCGATCGAGGTCATCGATCACGCTCAACAGATCTCGCAGCAGGGTTTCCTGCTGTTTGCGCAGCTGAATTTTTTGATTGGCAAGGTCTCTAGGCGATCGGGTCATAGATGGGTAGAGGCTGTAGACTTCAACAATTTGGGTTACGTTGGCACCAGCTAGCCTAAAACGTCAGCCGGATTAGATCCTCTAAGGTAACATCCACGGCGGCGATCGCCTGCTGCTGTAGCTGGTCTAGCAGAGCCTGATCGAGTTCAGCCTGAATGGGCACAACCGCAAAAAAATCTGCCTCTCCCTGGGGTGCTTTGCGGAGAGCCTCGTAGGCGGCGCGAATCGCTTTGAAGTCTTGAGGATGGGTATGGGCCGGGAATTCTTTGAGTTTGGCGTGGTAAGCGGCTTTGATCTCAGCGGGGGCGGCCCCAGGCGACAGACCCAGGCGATCGTAATGGTCTTGCATAGGTGCAGATGGCTGTATGTTATGGGGTCAAGGCTGGCTCAGAACTAGAGCTCGTACCAGGGTTTGCGCTTCTTAGTCGATGGTTTCCCCCGCCCTGGCGGCGGCGGCAGGAAGAAGGGTGGAAAATCATCCTCTTCCTCGTCATCAAAATCATCGTCAAAGGGGTTAGCGCCTCCGCCCGTTTGGGCGATCAGTTCCGGCAGCATCTGAGCGATCAGCTCGGGGGGCACGGTTTCGCCAAGGCTCTCCTGGGCCATCCGCTGGATGATGTCAATCATATTGATCGGGCCTAGATTGCCCACCGATCCCATTTGGCTACCCACCGCTCGGCGGGTCATCTCCTGGGCCTTAAACCACTCTTCTTCGCGACAGGCTTGCAGGGCGGCCGCATCTTGCAGGCGGCGGGCAATCTCAAAGCTCTGGTCATAGAGCTCTTGGTACGCTTGGGAATGGCGGGGATGCAGCGTCGCTTTAGCCAGCAGCAGCAGGGGATTTTGGGGCTCCTGGCGGAGCTGCGCTTCGATCAGAGGTGCAAAGGCCCGGTTGGGGCCAAACCAGCTGAGCTGCAGCTGAGCCTGGGCCAGCAGATGCCCCGGCTGGGGCGATCGCCGCAGTGCTCCGGTGACGGCAGATTCAAAGCGTTCGGCAGATAGGCTCTTCAGGGGCAGCAGCGTCAGGTGAGCCAGGTTGGCCTCGGGGGCGGTGCCAATCAGATCAACGATCTGTTGAGCATAGCGATTTTGCTGGGCTACGATGCCCTTTTGGTTGCGCCGGGCGTGGTGCTGAATGATCAGATAGATGGCTTTCAGGATCTCGACTTGCTCGCTGGGAGAGTGCGATCGCAGCAGTTCATCCCACTTCGGCACGGCGGCTTCCAGGTCAAGGCTAATTTTCTGACTACTGCTGGGGGCATCCTGGGCTGAGTCTAGAAAGATTTGCAGCGCTTTGAGCGGTGGCGTCGGCGTTGTGTGGTCGGTTACAAAGTCTGCCATCACCCCATAGTGTTGAAAGCTAAGGGCCTCTACCCATTCGGGGATCTCGACCTCAGTATCTACGCCGGTATCGCCGAAGTGCTTACCAAACTTGCGCCGCACCGATTTCAGCGTCGCTTTGTCCCCCTCCAGACATTTGGTCAGCGCCATATAGACCTCCTCATACCGGCACCCTGCCTCCAGAGCCTGGGTGAGCAGCGGTATGGCCTCTTGCTTTTTACGGTCGGCAAACAACTGCATCCCCTTGCGGCCAATCACCTCGGGGTGATCAGGGGCCAACTGCTCGGCCTTGCGCACGCTCCGGTCGGCATCGCGAGCGCGGCCCAAGCCCATCTGGTGATCCGCTAGCCAGCAGTACAGCTTCGCCTCGGTGGCATTTAAACGCTGCTTAGGCCAAGCTTGCTGGTCACGCGTAGCGGCTTTTTTCACCCAGTTCAGCAGCTGGTTGACCAATTGCTGAGCCGCCCGCAAATCTCGGGTCATCGACAGCACCGGGTAAAGCTGTACCGCCAGCTGGGGGTCAAACTCGGGCTGGTCTACGACCCCGCCCCAAAAGGAGGCCGTACAGCCCAGCTCTTGTTCCTGCAAGGCCTGCTGTCCCGCCAAGAGCATCAGGGGCCGATAGAGCGTTTTTAGCTCTGAGTAGTCCCTCATCACCTCTTTAGGAAAATCGAGGACGACGTGGGCCGCGTCGTGAAAATTGTCTTCCCGCAGATGGTATAGCAGTTCTAGAACCCAGGCCGCACTGCGGTGAGGCAGGTTCGGCTGGTCGAGATCACACACGTCGTCTATGCGGCGACCGCTATGGCTGGCCAGGGCCAGGCGTAACGGCTGAACGGCAGGATGTTTAGGCCCCATGGCTTGAAAAGCTAGGCCACCGAAGGCGGGTGAGGGTATACCCAGCAGGCGTCTGGCCCTGGGCCAATCTTCCAGCATTCGGTAAGCGTAGGCTTGCCAAACCAGCAAACTGTCACCAGGGCTAGCCAGTCGGCCCATCTTTTTGAAGTGCGTCAGGGCCGCGTTTGGGTCGCTGGCCTGCAGGGCCAAAGCCCCCCTAGCCCAGTGAAGGTGGGGGGCATAAAACCGCTTGGCCTGGCTTTTAACCAAGTTCTCCACCTGCTCAACCTGGTGATTAAGCAACAGCAGCTTTAGGTAGCAGCCCCCCAAATCCTTAGGCAGCGTTTTGCTATCAAAGGCAGACTTAAATAGATCCAGGGCTTCAGCCGCTTTATTTTGAGCCAGGTAGCATTTGGCCAACCAGTAGTAGGCATCTTCCTGCGGATCTAGGGCCAGCGCTTGGCCAAAGGAATTCTCGGCTTTGGTATACCGGGCGCGCTCATACTCGTACTGGCCTTGCTGTAGCCAGATATCGGCCTCAGTAATGCTGACAACCTGGTCA
This sequence comes from Nodosilinea sp., assembly GCA_049646445.1. Lineage (GTDB taxonomy): Bacteria > Cyanobacteriota > Cyanobacteriia > Phormidesmidales > Phormidesmidaceae > Nodosilinea. The sequence continues at coordinate 41,769 of JBARVV010000042.1, forward strand.
GGATCTCGCTTTTGAGCCTGCTGGAGCTTCCGTAGCGCTTGGGAATATCGGTTTTGCGCTATTAAGCCCTGCAGCTGCTTTTCTAAAGCTGGGCTAGCTGCTGTTTGAGAATTTTGCTGGCTGCCTACGCGCTTAGCCATGATCAACGCCTCTTAGCATGCACAACTACACAAATAACATTTTCTGAGCTGTCGCTGCTGGGAGCTGGCTGAGACAGCGGTATCGGGTTGTGTCCGTTGAACCGAAGCAGACCGCATTCCGAGTGGATGCGGTATTTCTGCCGCCTAGGAATAGACCGCTGCGCCGGTTTGGTTTCTAGCCGTTCAGTTTTGGCGAAACGGCCTGTTGTACTGGTCTATTGTATCGGCCTGCTCAACGATGAGCGGCGGCTGATTGTTTACCTGGTGGAGCCACCCGTTGAGCGCTATTACTACGCATCTGGCTTATGATTTGCCAACCTGCGAAATGCAGGATCGCAAGGGTCTGATTTTCTAGGCCAGCAGCATGAGGGGGTTGTCTCTACCGCTGAGAAAGCAGGTCTCAATGTCAGCCGCTGGCAGGGGTTTAGAGAATAAATAGCCCTGCCCCAGTTCGCAGTTGAGCTGCTGCAGTCGCGCCAGCTGGGGCTGGGTTTCGATACCCTCGGCGGTGACGGTCAAGCCCAGCTGCTGGCCCAGGGTAATAATGGTATCGACGACTTTGTATTTGGAGGTCAAGACTTGAATTTGGTTGGTAAACGATCGATCGATTTTGAGGTCGTTGACCAAAAACCGGTGCAGGTAGCCCAGGGAGGAATAGCCGGTGCCAAAGTCGTCGATGCTGATCTGAATCTGCCGCGATCGCAGGGCTTCCACTAGGTCAATGGCGGTTTCGGCATTGTCCATAATGGCGCTTTCGGTAATTTCTAGCTTGAGCCGGGCGGGGTTGATGCCGGTGGCGGCCAGAATCTGGTCAATATCGTCGAGCAGGGTGGGGCAGGCAAACTGCCGCACCGACAGGTTGACGCTCATGGTTAGATCGCTCCAGCCCTTCTGCTGCCAGCGGTGCAGCTGTTGACAGGCCAGCTTGAGAATTAGCAGGCCCACCGGCACCACCAGCCCGGTGGTTTCCATCAGGGGAATAAACTCGCCGGGGGAGACCAGACCCCGGCTGGGGTGCTGCCAGCGCACCAGCGCCTCAAAACCCACAACTTTAAGGGTTTTGAGGTGGACAATGGGCTGGTAGTACACCACAAATTCCTGGCGTTCGAGGGCGCGCTTGAGGTCATTTTCGAGGGCCAGGCGATCCACCATGGTTTGGTGCATTTCCGGGTCAAAAAATTGATAGCTGCCGGCCCCCTGCTGCTTGGCTCGGTACATGGCAACGCCAGCATCCTGGAGGAACTGCTCGGGGCAGGAGTAGTCGCTGTGGCCGAGGACAATCCCTAGACAGGCGGTGATAAAAATATCCAGCCCTGACGCGGTAAAGGGGGCCTTGAAGCTGTCTAAAATGGTTTGGATCAGCGATTCGATGCGCTCTATATCGCTGGTTTGGCGCAGCAAAATGCAGAACTCGTTGCCCCCCAGGCAGGCCAGCAGCCCGTCGCTGGGCACCAGCTGCTGGAGCCGCTCTGCGATCGCCCTGAGCAGCTGATTGCTAAGGGCATAGCCAAAGGAACCGTTGATCAGCTTGAACTGGTCGCAGTCGAGGTAGATCACCGCAAGGGCCGAACGTTCACCCTGAAGCAGTCCGGTCAGAGTCTGGATCAGGGCGGCCCGGCTGGGCAGCTGAGTCAAGGCATCTTGGGAAATGATCGTCTGGAGCTGGGCCGTACGCTCTAGCACCTTGGCTTCAAGCTGGGCGTTAAAGGTTTCTAGCTGCCGGTACTGATCCCGCAGCAGCAGCATCGATTGCACCCTGGCGATCAGCTCTAGCCGGTTGATCGGCTTGCTAATAAAGTCGTTGGCCCCGGCGCTAAAGCAGCGGGCGAGGTCCTGTTTTTCGCTCAGGGCCGTCACCATAATGACGGGCAGGGTGGCCCAGGTGGGCGAAGATTTGATCTGGCGGCAAACCTCAAACCCGTCGAGGCCGGGCATCATGACATCGAGCAAAACTAGGTCGGGTTCTAGGGAGTCTAGGGCAGCGATCGCCGATTCCCCCGTGCTGACGTAGTGCAGTTGATAACCCTGGACGTCGAGCAGAGTTTCGATCACATCAAAGTTATTGGGGTCGTCGTCAATGATCAAAATAGAGGGTGGCATGGGTTTATGGGTGAGTGAGGGGGTAGATGGCGCAAGGGGGGTGAGCAGGTGCTGAATGGCCGTAGCCAGCTGACTGAGCTTCAGCGGTTTGTCCAGGTGGTGGCTAGCCCCGGCTGTCAGGCAGCGATTGCGATCGATCGCCGCACTGCCTTCGGTGAGCGCAAGAATTGGGCGATCTACCAGGTGCGGGATGTCGCGGATACGGCGAATCGCCTCCAGGCCATCTAGCCCCGGCAGCGGCATATCGATCACGATCTGATCGGGATTTTCGGCCTGGGCCAGAGCGATGGCTGCTTCGCCCCGGCGGGCGACCAGCAGGCGGTAGCCCTTAGCGGTTAAGTAGTTGACCACGGTGCTAATCGTGTCCTCCTGGTCGCTCGCCAGCAGAATCAGGGGTGATAGCTGGGGCTGGGCGGCGGTCGGGGGGATACCCGTCGCGGCGGCATGCAGGTTGGCTGGTCGTAGTCCGGCCCCCAGGTCGTAGGGCAGGTCGATGGTAAAACAGCTGCCGCCCCCGACCTCACTGGTCAACCCCACCTGGCCACCGTGCAGCTCGGTGATTTGCTTCACCAGGGTGAGGCCCAGCCCCGTGCCCTGGTACTGGCGGTTGAGGGCGCTGTCGATCTGAATGAAGGGTTGAAACAACGTTTGCCGGTCGTCGGGTGCAATACCAATGCCCGTGTCGCTAATGGTAAAGCGCATCATAGGCTGGGTTTCGTCGCCGGTTTGGCCCAGCTTCGGCGCGACCGTCAGGCTGATACGGCCCCCCTCGGGGGTAAATTTGACCGCGTTGGTGAGCAGGTTGATCAAAACCTGGCGGATGCGGCGCTCATCGATCACCAGGTCAGGCAGGTTGGGAAAAATGCAGTCCAGGAGCTGAATACGTTTTTTGTCGGCCTGATGCTGCACAAAGGTAAGGCTCGACTGGCACAGGGGCGCGATCGCCGTAGGAGTCAGGTGCAGGGAAATCTGGCCCGACTCAATTTTGGCCACATCGAGAATATCGTTGATCAGCGCCAGCAGGTGGGAGGCGCTGGTTTCTACGGTGGTGAGAGCCTTGAGCTGGCGATCGTTGATCGCACCAAACACCTGCTCTTGCAGCCCCTCGGTCATGCCCAAAATGGCGTTGAGCGGCGTGCGGAGTTCGTGGCTCATGTTGGCGAGAAACTCGTCCTTGAGGCGGGTAGCGCGGAGCAACTCGGCGTTGGTTTGCCGCAGTTTTTCCTCCGCGCACTTGCGATCGGTGATGTCTGCCAGGTAGCCAATAATTTCCTGGGGCTGGCCGCAGCTGTCGTAGGCGACGCGGGCCTCATCCTGCAGCCACAGGTAATGGCCATCTCGGTGCCGAAAGCGGAACTCCGTAGTGTAGAAGCCGTGCTCGAACATGGCGGGTATGCCCGCCCAAGCACTGTCAGCTTCGTCAGGATGGTAATACTCGCGCCAGTCGGTAAAGTTGGCGATAAACGCCTCTGACTCGTAGCCGAGGATTTCCGCCAGGTTTTGGCTGATAAACGTAGGCCGGTAGCTGCCGGTGGGTTCAACGCTGTAGATAATGGCGGGGCTGGAGTCGAGCAAAAAGCCCAGGCGATCGCGCAGGCGCTGGTTTTCGGCTTCGATTCGCTGGCGATCGCTGACATCGCGAAAAATGCCCTGCACCACTCGGGTCGTCCCCAGGGTGATGGTCGTCGCGGTAATATCTACCGGAATCCGGCGGCCATCGGCGTGCAGAATGGGGACGTTTAAGGCCTGAAAATGGGGGGAAGCAATCGACTCCTGAAAGAGGGCAATCAGCTCTGCATCGTGTTCTGGCGGATGCAGCTGGGATTGGTGCATCTGGGTTAGCTGATCGCGACAGTGGCCAAACAACTCCTCCGCCCGGCGATTCACTTCCAGAATATAGCCCTCCATATCGGCCACCAGAATGGCATCACTGGCTCCCTCCATCAGGCCCCGATAGCGGGCTTCGCGTTCCTTCAGGGCAGCAGTACGCTCCGCCACCTGCCGCTCCAACGACTGGTTGAGTTCCTGGAGCTGACGTTCGGCCCGGTCGCGTTCCCATCGGGCCGCTTTCTGATCGCTGATGTCTCGCACTAGGGCCAGCACCTCATCGCCTCGGTAGGGCACCACCCGCACTTCTTCAATCTGCATTCTCTCTGCCGTAGACAGATCTTGCTCATAAAACTGGATGGTTTGAGTGGCCAGGGCCAGGGCGATCGCATCGAGCCGCTGCTGGGCCGCAACCGGGGGTAACGATTCGCTCACGTGGGTGCCGACCAACTCTGTCAGTTTGCCGACCATATTAAATGTGGGGCTAGCGACAAACTCCAGGTAGATGCCATCTTTGCTCAACCGCACCAGCAGATCGGGCAGGGCCTCGATCAGCGCCCGCTGGTGGGCTTCGCTCTGCTGAAGTGCCAGCTCGGTGCGCTGGCGTTCGGCTTCGCTGCGCTTACGCTCGCTGATGTCGCGAATCAAAAACAGCACCTCATCGTCGCCGCACCGCACCGCCCGCAGCTCTTCGTCTTGGACGCGATCGCCGATCACAAGCTGCTGCTCGTAGGTTTGCACCTCGTGGGTGGCTAGGGCCTGGTGGATGGCCTGCATCTTGCGCTCAGCCACCTCGGCGGGCAGCACCTCGGCCACGTAGCGGCCAACCCGGCTCTGGGAGGGGGAAACAATATCTAAGGGGTGGTTTTGGCTCAGCACTTCGCGGTACTTGCCATCGGCCCCCACTCGAATTAGCAGATCGGGCATAACCGAGAGTATGGCCCAGCTGTGGGCTTCCCGCTGGGCCAGCAGGCGCTCGGCCTGGAGCCGATCTTGGGCCGAGGCAATGGTCTGGGCCAGCACCTGCAACGTCTGCTGGATACTGTCATCCCACTGGGTGGCGCGATCGCGGGTGAGAAACCCCACGCAGCCCACCACGCGAGTTTTTTGAATCAGGGGCACCGCCAGCACCGCCCCGACCTTAAACCGTTGCCAACTGGCGCGATCGGTGGCGCAGTCGGCGGGCAAATCACCCACCTGGGCCACGTTGATCACCTCCCGCCGCCGCAGCGCCGCCGTAGCCCAGGGAAAGGCCGCTGCGGGCATGGTATCGGGCGGCTGGCGATCGGTAATGCAGCCGGGGGGGTGCCACTGGTGGGTGATTTGCATAGTGCCCGCCTCGGCGGCATCGGCGGCAGCCAGGGCCACCACATGGCCCTGGTCGGCCTGAATATAGGCCCCAATTTCTCCCAGGGCGCGGGTTACCTCGGCGTCAAACCGGGCGGCCCTCACCTCCACGAAGCGTTGGGTCACGGTCATCATTAGGTGGTTGAGGTCGCGCTGGCGGGTTGCGGTCAGCTCGGCCTGTTTGCGGTCGGTCACCTCTAGCACCATGCCAAACCACTGCACATCGCCGTTGGGCAGCTGCTCAGGCTGGCTGCGGACTTGAACCCATTTAGTCTGGCCCGAGGGGGTAACGATGCGCCCTTCGTAGTGCAGGGGGGTGAGGGCGATCGCACTGTGGGCAATGGCCTCATCGACCCCCAATCTGTCTTCCGGGTGCAGTAGGGCGGCGATGGCGCTAATGTCGGCCAGGGCAAGCTCAGCGGGAACCTCAAAGAGGCTGGCTCCGGTGTGGCTTAAATAGGTCAGCGCGCGATCGCCATTGACCCGCAAAACAGCCGTAAACAGGGTGCCCGGCTGGGTCTCCACCAGCTTTTGAAACCGGGCCTCGCTCAGCTGTAGAGCCTGGTCTGCCCGCTGGCGATCGCGCCGATTTTGGGCCTCCCGCAGCTCCCGACGCACCGCCTCTGGCAGGCGAGCCAGGTTGTCTTTCATAATGTAGTCCTGGGCACCGGCCTTCATCAGGGCCACGGCCTGCTGCTCGCCAATCACGCCAGAGACCACAATAAAAGGCAGATCTAGCCCCTGCTCGCGCACAATGGCCAGCGCCGTTGGGGCATCGAACCCCGGCAGGTTGTGGTCAGCAATAATCGCATCCCAGCGGCGCGTCGAGAGCATATGGCCTAGGGCAGCGGCGGTTTGCACCCGCTCCCAGGTTGCCGCTAGGCCATCCCGACGCAGCGTCTCAGCGATTAGCAAAGCGTCGTCTTCGCTATCGTCAACAATTAAAACCGTTAAGACTTCAGCCATCTGGTCTCTACAACGCTCGAAGACAAATCCACCTGGGGCGGTAAGCGGGTTGCCCGCACCTGGCCATAGAGTACCCGCCCCCAGCTCGCAACCCTTGCAGGTCAGTGAAATTGTGGCGATGGGGTGCGGATGCGGCCCTATCTATGACCTTGCCAACGACCTTGCCAACGACGGTTGAGGCTGTCGGTCTCAACCACAGCAGCTGTTGCAGACGTTCGGCGATCGCCAGGAGTAGCTGATTGCCAACCCCATGGCCAAAGGCACTGTTGACCAGCTTGAACTGATCGCGGTTTAAATAGACCACTGGCATTTAACTTGAGACTGGCAACGGGCTTGCTGATAAAATCATCGGCTCCAGCGGCAGCAGCGCGCTGGTTTTGGGAAAACTAAACTGAGGTATAGATGTCCTAGAACCAGCTTGTATGCATCACGCTTTTGTTGGCATTACCGCTTCTGTAGGCAGCACGACATCGGTGGCCGACGTTGTGCGTCTAATGGGAAGCCAACCGCAACTTTCCTGTGTTTTTATCGTTGACGGGGAAAGTTTGGTCGGTAGTTTTACCGAGGGCGCGCTGCTGCCGCTGGTGGCCCAGGGGCGATCGCTCGCCGAGCTGACCGTGGCTGAGGTAATGCAGACGCCGGTGGTCAGCGTGCGGCAGGCAGATCTCAGCGATATCTCAGTTCCGGCAGGGCTTCTACAGCAGCACGCTACCGACCATCTGGCCGTGCTGGATGAGCAGGGTGCGCTAACGGGGGTAATTACCCGAGGGCGTTTGCAGCCTCACCTGTGGGAGGTGCTGCAGGCGCAGCAGGCTGAACTCACTCACCAGCGGGAGTCAACCACGGCCCTTCGCCAAAGCACTGCTCATTACCAGTCTTTGCTCCAGGCGCTGCCCGACTTGATCATCCGCGCTTCGGCTGAGGGGGTCTATCTCGACTGCGTGGGATCTGCTGACTTCGAGCTCTACTGTGGCGATGCCAATCTGGTGGGCAAACGGGGCGACGAAATTTTGCCAGCTGAGCTAGCGGCCCAACGACTGAAGTCCATTCAGCAGGCTCTACAGACGGGAGATCTGCAAATATATGATCAGCAGATCGTCATCAACGGCACCCTGCGCACTGAGGAAGTCAGAATCAACCTCTGCGGCGACGATGAAGTACTGATAATCGTGCGCGACATTACCGATCGCAAAACCCTAGCAGACACCAACCGCGCCATCCTTGAAGCGATTCCCGATTTGATGGTTCGCGTCAATCGCGGGGGGGGATATTTAGGCATTTTGAAGGGCGACTCGGTGAAGAGAGTGCTGCTGCCTCCCCCAGATTTCTCTAACCACACTATCTACGACGTGCTGCCCCACACCCTGGCTGAGCAAAAAGTCCAGATGGCCCAGCAAGCTATCGATACAGGGACTGTTCAAATCTACGAGCAGCAGATTGAGATTGACGGTGAGCTGTGTTGGGAAGAGGTGCGGGTTAGCCCCGTCAATGGTGATGAAGCTCTGTTTATGATTCGCGATATTAGCGATCGCAAACGCAGCGAGGCCGAGCGCCAGCGGGCAGAACTCGACCTGGCCCAAGTCGAGGCCACCCAGCGGGCCATTCTCGCGGCCATTCCCGATCTACTGGTGCGGGTAAGTGCCGAGGGGCGCTATCTCGATTTTATCGGCCCCGATCGCAGCTTTAATCTCTTTAATCCAGCCCTGGTGACCCCCGACGGTGCGATCGCCAATTTGCTGCCGCCGGAGCTGGCCCAGCCCCAGCTCGCCGCCATTCGTCGAGCCTTAGAAACCCAGGCGTTACAGGTTTGCGAACAGCAAATTCAGGTGGATGGTCGGCTTCGCCACGAGGAGTTACGGGCGATCTGCATTGGCGGCAATGAGGTGCTGTTAATGATTCGCGATATCAGCGATCGTAAACGCAGCGAAGCTGAACGCAAACAGGCTGAAATTGCCCTCCAGGAGCTGAATTACGAGCTAGAGGCGCGGGTTGCCCAGCGCACCGCCGCCCTTCAGGAAAGCGAAGAGCGCTGGCAGCTCGCCCTCCAGGGGAGCAATGCCTCCCTCTGGGACTGGAATGTGAAAACCGGTCAGATCTTTCGCTCTGGACGCTGGCACGAGCTGCGGGGGTTGACAGCGGATGCGGTGAGGGGCACTTCTGAAGAATGGTCCGATCGCATCCATCCCGATGACTGCGATCGGGTTCTGGCGGCGATGGCTGACCATCTCGCCCAGAAGACGGCCTTTTACCAGCAGGAATATCGCCTCCGCCACGAAGATGGCCGCTACCTATGGATTTTGGATCGGGGCCAGGCCGTCTGGGATGAGGCCGGTAATCCAACCCGCATCATCGGCTCCGAAATGGACATTACTCAGCGTAAAAGAGCCGAACTAGAAGCCCAAACGCTGAAGCGGCAGCTGGAGTTTGTGCTCTCCTCTAGCCCGGCGGCCATCTTCACCTGCCAGCTCAACGGGGCCACCACCTTCATCAGCGACAACATTGTCAACCTGATCGGATATACGCCCGCAGAGTTTTTGTCTCGCCCTGATTTTTGGACGATCCACCTCCACCCTGAAGATACCCCGCGCCTGTTGGCAGAGCGGCCCACCCTGTTTGACCAGGGGCATTTCATCTATGAATATCGGTTTTTGCACAAAGCTGGACATTACATCTGGGTACGCAACGAACTGCGGCTGATTCGCGATGGTCAAGGCACAGCAGTCGAAATCGTGGGCTACTTTGCCGATATTGGCGATCGCAAAGCCATTGAGAACCAACTCCGCAAGAGCGAAGCTGCCCTGGCAGAAGCCCAGCGCATGGTGCATTTGGGCAGTTGGGAGGTCGATGCCGCCACCCGCCAGCTGAGCTGGTCCGATGAAGTGTTCCGCTGCTTTGGGCTTGACCCAAGTGAGCATGAACCTGATTACGCGGAGCATTTCAATCTCATTCATCCAGAAGATCGCGCTCGCCTAGAGCAGTATGTGGAGCGGGCCATACAGGAAGGCATCCCCTTTCAAATCGAGCTGCGGATTCTGCGGGTGGACGGTATCACCGGCTATCTAGACGCGCGGGGTGAAGCCAAACTGGATGACCAAGGACAAATTGTAAAAATCTTTGGGACGGCCCTAGACATTACGAATCGCAAAGTTGCCGAACTAGAGCGGCAAAACCTATCCAACCGTCTAGCCCTCGCCCTAACCTCGGGAGCGATCGGCTGTTGGGACTGGGATATTCAGCAAAACACCATCCTTTGGGATGCGCGGATGTATGAACTTTACGGAGCCTCTGCCGCTGATGTGGCCGCCTCGGTGCCCTACGAAATTTGGGCCGACAGGGTTCATCCCGACGATCGCCCAGCGACCGAAACCCTGCTGCAACAGGCTGCCTTGGGGCAAGCCGTCTACGATCCTGAGTTTCGGGTGGTTCATGGCGACGGCAGCATCCACCATATCAAGGCCTACGGCATGGTGGTGCTTGACGCCGGGGGCAACCCCAAAAGCATGATTGGGGTAAACCTAGACATTAGCGAGCGAAAGCGCAGCGAAGCCGAGCGCAAACAGGCCGAAGATCGCCTACAGCAGATCAATGAACGGCTCATGTTAACCAACGCCGAGCTCGATCGCGCTACCCGCCTCAAAGACGAGTTTTTGGCCAACATGAGCCATGAACTCCGCACTCCGCTCAACGCTATTTTGGGCATGTCTGAGGGGCTCAAAGAACATGCTTTTGGCAGTTTAAGCGATCGTCAAAAGCAGGCCGTCGAGACAATCGAGCGCAGCGGCACCCATCTGCTCGATCTAATTAATGACATTCTTGATCTCTCTAAAATTGAGGCCGACAAACTTGAGCTGGAGACGGCGTTAGTTAGTGTTCAATATCTGTGTGAATCGAGTTTAACCTTTGTCCGACAGCTGGCAATCTCCAAAGGTGTTGGTTTGAGTCTAGAGAGCGTTCAGTCCATGCCAGATATTGTGGTCGATGAACGGCGCATTCGACAGGTTCTGATCAATCTTCTCAGCAACGCCGTCAAATTTACGCCCTCCGGCGGGCAGGTCACCCTGCAGACTCGCGTTGAACAGAAAAACAGCAAAAATTACCTCAAATTATCGGTAACCGACACCGGCATTGGCATCGCCCCCGACGATATCGCCAAACTCTTTCAGCCCTTTGTGCAAATTGACAGTAGCTTAAGCCGTCAATACAGTGGCACAGGGCTGGGCCTAGCCCTGGTGCGCAAGATGGTTGAGCTGCATGGGGGCACGGTATCAATGACCAGTGAAGTCAATCAGGGCAGCTGCTTCACCCTTGATCTTCCCTACCTTACAGACATAGCTCTACCGGCGATCGCCGCCCCAACGCCCCCCAGCCGCCGGCTCGATACCGACAACTGCCGCGTCCTTGTGATCGAAGACTCTGCCGCAGCGGTAGGCCTGATCGCTCGTTATCTTGAAGAGCAAGGGATGAAAGTTAGCATCTGCCCCACTGGCGATCGGGTGATGGCCGATGTTGCCAAGGTCCAGCCAGCCCTGATTATTCTCGATATTTTGCTGCCTAATCTGTCTGGATGGGTTGTGCTGCGACAGCTCAAAACCGCTCCCGAAACCCTCGCTATCCCGGTGATTGTGGTGTCTGTCGTAGACGAGCGATCCTACGGGCTGTCTCTCGGCGCATCAGAGTATTTGGTCAAACCCATTAGCCGCCACCAGCTACAGCAGGCGATCGAGAGACTGCGACACAGCCCCCAGGCATCCCCGTCTCCGGTGCTGGTTATTCCCTCGCCCGACTCGGCTAACTCGGTAGTCAAGTCGTCGCTCATTTTGCTGGCCGAAGACAATGACATGAATGTGGCTACGGTTTCTAGCTACCTCACAGCCCTAGGGTATCGGTTGATCTACGCAAAAGATGGCCAGGCCGCCGTCGAACTGGCCCAAACTCAGACGCCCGACCTAATCTTGATGGATATTCAAATGCCCGGTATGGACGGTCTAGAGGCCATGCAGCTCATTCGCAGCGATGCTCGCTGTGCCCATATCCCCATCGTGGCCCTAACCGCCTTGGCCATGCCCGGCGATCGAGAGCGATGCCTAGCCGCAGGTGCAAGCCACTATCTTTCCAAGCCCTTTAAAATGAAAGCGTTAAAGGGTTTAATTCAGCGGCTTTTGCAGTCGGTCTAAATCCAGTTCTGAGTCCAGTTCTAAGTCTGAAGGCGTGGAGTCGCCATACCCTGAGACTAGGTCATGCTTTTTTCAATGGGCTTTTGCAGGTATTTGGGCGACTCGACATAGCCCTGCCGGTAGTAAAACTGGTGGGCCAGTTCTCGGCGGCTGTGGCAGTGCACTTCCATGCGATCGCAGCCCCGCGCCCTGGCCAAACCGCAGGCGGCGGCTTCCAAAGCGGCACCAACGCCCAGACCGCGAGCCGCTGGGTCTACGCAAAAATAGCTGATCCGGCAGAAGTCGCCCGTCATTGCCAGCTGAGGAATAAAATTTAGCGAAATCAAACCAATGACAGCGTCATTTTCGACGGCAACGAGCAGTTCAGCGTCGGGGTGGGCCAGCTGGCGCGGCAGATTAGCGGCAACTAGGGCGGCGGTCGTGGGATAGCCGAGGTCGGTGAGCAGGGTTGCGATCGCCTCACTGTCGGCCAGCTCACCGGGTCTAATCTGCATCGGCGGCACCTACTTGAGCGGCCACCACGATACCTTGTCGCGGGTGGCACCGTACACCTCTTTGAGCCCCTCGGGGTCTACTACCTGCACCTGGTCGTTGGTCGATTCTGAAGTTTTGTTCGTCTGGATATAGCCCGCCTTGGTCAACCCCTTGAGCACCTGCTCCACGGTGCGGTGGTTGAGCTGGCAGGCGCGGGCAATCAGGTCGATCGGCAGATCAAAGCAGTAGGTTTGACCGTTGTCCTGGCCAATCTCCTGAACGGCGGGACTACCCAGGCTGCGCTCCTGGTAGATCAGCGCTCGCAGCAGGGCCGCCACTGCCTGGGGCGGGTAGGTGCTGCAGTTGAGCAGGTGGTACTGAAACTTTTCGCGCAGCTCAAACAGCAGTATGTAGCGATCGCGAAAGGTTTCACTAGCGTCGTAGAGAGCCTGCACCGTTTGCACCGGCACTTTAATCACATCGGTAGTTTTGTAGGCCTCAACCAGGCTGGGGAAGGCGCGCACCCCAGGGCCAAACCCCACTGGCAGCGTGCGCATGCCAAAGCAGCCGCTGGGGTAGGTCATGGCAATCACCCGATCGAGGGGGGTGCTGCGCATGATCACAGGGCCGCCGTCGATCACCACGTACAGGTACTCCAGCCAGATCTGCGGGCGAAAGGCCGTATACACAGGCCGATTTGAGTAGAGCTTTTCAACCACCAGAGCAGCGGGGTCAAGGTCTTGCAGCGGCGCTTCATCCCCCAGACCCTGAAATAAAAAACTTTTGGTGGTCAAAGCCTCAACCGTTTCTAGCGGTAAACTCTGACCTTTTTGCCTAGCCATACTGCGCTACAGGTTCGTTACCCCGTCATTGTCGCGCGAAAGCTACCAGGGCTCAATTATTCTTCAGTAACCATCGTCGGTTTCGGTGTCAAACCAGAGGTCGGCCTCTAGCTCAACTAAATCGAGCAGGGCCTCGTGAATGGCGGCCGCCCGCCCCTCGATCGCCAGATCAAACCAGCCGTCTTCCTGGCTGTTGGCCCCCAGTAAAGCCCCCAGAATAGTCACCTTGAGGCCGTAGCGGTTGACCAGGTTAGACACCACCGGGTCGGCGTGCCGGGCTTTAGGAATGCGAAGTTTGACCTGGGTTTGCAGTAAGCGATCGGGTGCGTGTAGCCGCAGGGCCTCAAGCCCATAGTCGGGACTAACAAATGCCATAAAAACCTCCTTAAATCCAAAATTACCAATCCAAAATCACCAATCTAAAATCGGTATCAGTGGCCCCGGTGCTGAATACCAGCGCTGCGCTCTAGAAAATATTTGAGCACCAGGGTGACCACGGCCAGGCAGGCCAGCAGCAGCGCGGCGCTGTAGGCCGCCTGGGTGTTGTACTGAATGTGGGCCTCTTCGATAAACAGCGGCAGGGTTTGAGTTTTGCCCGCAATGTTGCCCGACACCACCGCCACCGCCCCAAACTCGCCCATCGCCCGCGCATTGCAGAGAATCAGCCCGTAGAGCAGGCTCCAGCGAATCGAAGGCAGGGTGACGCGCCAGAAGGTTTGCCAAGGGGTGGCCCCCAGGGTGGCGGCGGCTTCCTCCTGTTCGGTGCCCAGCTCCTCCAGGGCGGGCAGCACCTCGCGAGCAATAAAGGGCATGGTGACAAAAATGGTGGCCATCACAATGCCGGGCAGGGCAAAAATGACCTTGATCCCCGTTTCGTCGAGCAGTGGCCCAAACCAGCCCCGGTTGCCAAACAGCAGCACCAGCATGAGACCGGCTACAACTGGAGAAATTGAGAAGGGCAGGTCAATGATGCTGATTAGCAGCGACCTGCCTGGAAAGGTTTTGTTGGCGATCGCGATCGCTGCACACAGCCCAAACACCGTATTCAGCGGCACCGTAATCGCCGTAGCGATTACGGTCAGCTTGACCGCATTCAAAAAGGCGCGACTGCTAAAGGTATCTAGCAGGGCGGGCAGACCACCCTTTAGAGCTTGGGCAAACACATTGAGGGCGGGCACCAGCAAAATCAGCCCCAGGTAGGCAAACACAAAGCCCACCAGCAGCCACTTGCCCCACTGAAAATTTTGACCCACAGCCGGTTTCGCAGACTGAGCCGCCGCGATCGGTCGGTTCGACAACGAATTAGCCATAGATACGCCTCCCACGGGTTTGAATCAGGTTGATCACCAGCAGCACCGCCAGAGAAATCAGCAGCATCACCGTGCCGATTACTGTCGCCCCGGCGTAGTCAAACTGTTCCAGCCGCTGAATTACCAGCACCGGCGCAATTAAGTCTTGAAACGGAATATTGCCCGCAATAATCACCACTGAGCCGTATTCCCCCACCGCCCGCGAAAAGCCCATCGCCACCCCGGTCAGAATGGCGGGCAGCAGCGGCGGCAAAATCACCCGCCAGAAGGTCTGCCACCGGCTCGCGCCCATCGACCAGGCCGCCTCTTCCATTTCCACCTCCAGGTCTTGCAGCACCGGCTGCACCGTGCGCACCACAAAGGGCAGCGAAATAAAAATCATCGCCACCAGCACCCCCAGCCGCGTAAACGAAACCCGAATGCCAAAGGGTTCTAAAAAACCGCCAATCCAGCCGTTGGTGCTGTAAATGGTCGAGAGGGTCAGCCCCGCCACCGCCGTCGGCAGCGCAAAGGGTAGGTCAATGGCGGCATCGAGCAGGCGCTTGGCCGGAAACTCGTAGCGCACCAGCACCCAGGCGATCGCCAGTCCCGCAAAACCGTTGACAATCCCTGCCGCCAGGGCCGTCGCGAAGGTGATGTTGTAGGTCGAAAGCGCCACCGGGTCGGTGGCAATTCGCCAGATATCCTGGGGGTTGAGGGTAACGGCTTTGAGCATGAGGGCCGCGATCGGCAGAAACAAAAACAGGGTGAGATAGATCCAGGTCACCCGCCACGGCCAGGAGGCCTGGGCGATCTGGTGCCAAAGGCGGGACTTGTAGGGTTGGGTTGAAGTCATCGGTTTAGGTCAGCGTATCAAGGGATATTTGTGTGTTGTGCTGAGGGGATCGCGTCGGGGTATTACAGTGCAAAGCCCCCACAAAATGGGTGTAATGCCAAACCCCGGATGAATGTCTCCGATTTGTAGGGGCGTAGCATGCTACGCCCCTACGGGGTCCCTGATCATGAATTGGGCTTACCAAATCGGATTTGGTGTACCCAAACAGGATCTGGCCTTACTTGCCAACCTTCGATTGAATCTGGTCAAACACGGCTCCATCGGCGAAAAACTTCTCCTGCACCGCATCCCAACCGCCCAGGTCGGCCACGGTAAAGAGAGTGTCAACCTTGGGATACTGCTCGGCAAATTCCTCCGCCACCCCAGGATCGACGGGCCGAAAGCCCACCTTGGCAAACTCGCGCTGGGCCTCGGGCGTAAACAAAAACGCCACAAAGGCTTCGGCGACCTCGCGGGTGCCGTGCTTGTCGACATTGGCATCGACCACCGCCACTGGGTTGTCAATCGAAATATTGACGTCGGGAACGATGAAGGGCTGCTCTTCTCCGTTTTGGGCGGCCAGCAGCACCTCGTTTTCGTAGTTGATCAGTACGTCGCCCTGGCCCCGCTGGTAAAACACATCGGTGGCTTCGCGGGCGTCTTTGGGCAGCACGGGCACGTTGCTAAACACCTTTGTAGAAAAATCGAGGGCGGCGGCATCATCCTTGCCGCTCTGGGTACTTAGCCCCCACAGCGCCAAAAAGTTCCAGCGAGCGCCGCCGGAGGTTTTGGGGTTGGCGGTAATCACCTGCACATCGTCGCGGGCCAGGTCTTCCCAGCCCTGAATATTTTTGGGATTGCCCTCGCGCGTCACCAGCGCCGCCACCGATTTGTGCACGATCGCATCGTTGGGAGCTTCTTTTTCCCAGCCTGGTTCAATCAGGCCGCCCTCTTCCAGTTTTTGTGTATCCAAAGCCAGGGCCAGGGCCACCACATCGGCCTCCAGACCGTCGAGCACGGCCCGAGTCTGAGAGCCCGAGCCGCCGTAGCTCTGGTCAATGGTGACCTCTTGGCCAGTTTGCGCTTTCCACTGCTCAATAAACTGCGGAATGATTTGCTCGTAGGCGGCCTGGGTGACGGCGTAGGAGACCAGGGTGAGTTCTACCGGGGCAGCGGCAGCCGTTGTCGCTGCCCCGGCTCCCGCTTTTGAGGTGGGAGTGGTGCTACCGCAGGCAGCGATCGTACCCGCCAGGCCCAGCCCTGCTGCAAACAGCAGAGCCTGCCGCCGCGAAACCGAGCGTAGTAGTAGCGGCTGGCTGAAGAAACCAGGCCTAGGCAAAAGCGTTGACTGAGGGGGGCGGGGTGAATTTTGAGGTACAGCCATGGTGAATCTCCAAGATTTTGGGTAGCTCGATCGGGGGTTCGAGGATTACGTCTACGGACTGTATCACAAGCTGAATTCAAAATGAATCCTAATTCATTCTCAAAACTTGTGCAGTTTAATTCGAGATAGATTTAGCAAAGATCGTGCTTTAATTGCAGGGAAGCACTGTTGCTGACTTAGGGGCTGCAAGGCTCCAGCCCGGTATCTGCTTAGCGAGCGCTGGTTGAGCTGCACTGTAGATTTTGGAAAATACCCGTGGGAATTAAAGTCGAAAATGTTTCGAAGCGGTTTGGAGAATTTCAGGCCCTCAAACCCATCGATCTTGAGGTTAAGACCGGCTCTCTGGTCGCCCTGCTGGGGCCATCGGGGTCGGGCAAGTCAACCCTGCTGCGGGTAATTGCCGGTCTAGAGCAGCCCGACACCGGCAGAATCTACCTCTCGGCCCAGGATGCCACCGCCAAGACAGTGCAAGACCGCCAGGTGGGCTTTGTGTTTCAGCACTACGCGCTGTTTAAGCACCTCACCGTGCGCAAAAACATTGGCTTTGCCCTGGAGCTGCAAAAGTGGCCCAAAGACCGGATTAAAAACCGGGTGGATATGCTGCTGGAGCTGGTGCAGCTGGGGGGCTTGGGCGATCGCTACCCCGCCCAGCTCTCGGGCGGACAGCGGCAGCGGGTGGCGCTGGCTCGGGCGCTGGCGATCGAGCCCCAGGTGCTGCTGCTCGACGAACCCTTTGGTGCCCTCGATGCCAAGGTACGCAAAGATCTGCGCGACTGGCTGCGCCGCCTCCACAACGACGTGCACGTCACCACGGTCTTCGTCACCCACGACCAGGAAGAGGCGATGGAAATTGCCGACGAAATTGTGGTGATGAGCCACGGGCGGGTCGAGCAGGTTGGCTCTCCGGCAGAGGTCTACGAGCACCCGGCCACCCCCTTCGTCATGAGTTTCATCGGGGCCGTCAACGTGCTCTCCCCCGACAGCACCTGGAAGTCGCTACACCACGATGCCCCCGCCCACGGCGAGGTCTTTTTGCGGCCCCACGATATTGAGCTCTTTGTCGACCACCAGCCCAGCAGCGCTGCCGCCACGGTCAACCACATTATTCACCTGGGCTGGACCATTCGCATCGAGCTGACCCTCGACGACGGCCACCCGATCACGGCCCACATCAACCGTGAGCAGTACAGCGACCTGGGCATCGAGCCAGGGCAGACGGTTTACCTGAAAGCCAGGGCTGTTCGAAGTTTTGCCCCGGCCCCGAGCTATGCTGCGTCCGTATCGTAGAACTCGCTCAGTCAGGTGTACATTGCAAATTACAGAACTGTTAATCCTTGAGAAAAGCGCCCTGAGGTCTGCCTCAAATCCACCGCGGGCCTGGGCCTCAGCCTGGCCCGCGAAATTGCCCGCGCCTATGGGGCGGCGACCTGGTGTTAGCCCCCAGTGCGCCTGGCGAAGCCAGGTTTAGTCTGCACCTGCCATTCGCTAAGCCACATTGTTCTACGGGCAGAGAAATATTAGAGTTATGTAAACAACTGTTAACAAAGGTATAGACTAAGTCAAGGAATACGCTCCACTATTAGCTTGATCTCGGGCTGTCGGTGGGTTGCCTTCGTCGTTGTGGTCAATGTCATGTTTTTACGACAAGTCAGTATGAGAAACGCGCTAAACGTTTTAGTCATTTGTGTCATCAGCCTTTGCGCCTGGCTGCCTATGGCACCGGCCCTGGCCTACGACAACCCCGAACTGCTGCCCGAAAGTCAGACCGCCATTATCGATCTAGCCCGGTCGCTCAGCTCCCGCCAAGAAGAAGACCTAGACTCCCAGCTCAACCAGTTCGAGACCGAAACCGGCTGGAAGCTGCGGGTGCTAACCCAGTACGACCAGACCCCAGGCCGCGCCGTCAAAGACTTTTGGGGCCTCGACGATCGCAGCATTATGCTAGTGGCCGACCCTCGGGGCGGCAATCTGCTCAACTTTAGCGTCGGCGATGCCGTCTTTGACCTGCTGCCCCGCACCTTTTGGATTGAGCTGCAAACTCGCTACGGCAACCAGTTCTTTGTGCGCGAAAACGGCGAAGACAACTCTATTCTCAGCGCCCTAGAGTCGATTCAGGGCTGCCTGCGCCAGGGCGGCTGCAACGTGGTGCCCGGTCTGCCCCAGGAGCAGTGGGTGTTAACCCTAATTACCTCCGTGGTGGGCGGGGTAATCTGCGGATTTGCCGCTCACCCTCGCAAACCCGGCCAGATTTTAGCCTGGCAGTGGGTGCTAATTTTTTCGCCCCTGTGGGGAATTTTGTTCTTTGCCTTTGGTCTTGGCCCCGTGGTAACTCGCACCAGCGATTGGTTGCCCCTCACCCGCAATGTTTCTGGCTTCTTGATTGGAGCGCTGGTCGCTTACCTAACCCCGGCGTTCGGTGGCCAGGCCCCCAATTCGGAAACCTAACGGTTAGCCGTTCTGCAAAGTTTCGTTTGGGCGCTGTTCGAGTAGAACAGCGCCCATTCTGTTTGAGGCGGCATGAAGATCCAGTTTGAATCAATATCCGTAGAAACGTTCGTTTAACACGAAATCCGATTTGGTAAACCCCGCTTCATAATCACGAACCCCGTAGGGGCTTAGCATGCTAAGCCCCTACAAACCGGGGGTATTCAGTCAGGATTTGGTAAGCCGCTGGCGGAGCCTTTGTTCAAAGCGCTAAGGCCCTAATGGTTGACTCTCAAAGACGGCTGAACCGTCATGATCGTATTTACCGTAGACAGCAGCTGCCGAG
The DNA here is from genome assembly GCA_049646445.1 of Nodosilinea sp. Classification (GTDB taxonomy): domain Bacteria; phylum Cyanobacteriota; class Cyanobacteriia; order Phormidesmidales; family Phormidesmidaceae; genus Nodosilinea. The sequence continues at coordinate 60,917 of JBARVV010000042.1, forward strand.
GATCGATCGGTTTGCCAACCCAGCCGTTAGCCCCGGCTTTTAGGGCTTGTTCTGCCTGGTCGTGCCTGTCTGAATCGATGAGCGCCAAAATTTTTGTCTCTACAGGGTCTGAACTTTGGCGCAGGGCGGCAATAATGTCGCCGCCGTCGGCGTTGGCTAAACTCAGGCTAGTAATCACTGCGGCGGGCTGCAGCAGCTCGACTTGGTCGAGCACCCGCGACCCATCGACAACCCAGATCACCTGATAGGCCGCAGCGGTGAGCATGTCGCAGATCAGGCTGGCGGTTTCTTCGTTGTCTTCGACCAGCACAATGCGCCCGACAATGGGTTCGGCGGTGGGTGCAGCGATCGCTGGGACCGCCGCCGAACGCTGCAGCGGAATTCGCACAGTAAAAATAGAGCCTTTGCTCACCTTAGAACTCACCTTGATGGAGCCGCCGTGGAGTTCGACCAGCTGCTTGGTCAGGGCCAGCCCCAGCCCGGTGCCCTGATGTTCTCGCTGGCGAACGCTTTCTAGCTGCTGAAATTTTTCAAACAGCAGCGGCTGGGCGGTAGGCGAAATGCCGATGCCGGTGTCTTCGATTTGAAAGACGGCGTCGTTTTGCTCGCGCCGCACTCGCAGCACCACTTTGCCGGCGGCGGGGGTAAACTTAACGGCGTTGCTGAGCAGGTTGGCGAGAATTTGCCGTACCCGGCGGGGGTCGGCCACAAAGCTATCTTGGCCGTTGCTGAGTTTGAGATCGAGGCTGATGTCGATCGTGTTTTGAGCCGCTTCGTTGCGAAAGGCATCGACGCTCTGCCGACAAAGGGAGGTGAGGGAGAACTGCCGCACGTCTAGAACGGTGCGGCCATTCTCAATTTTGGACACGTCTAAAATGTCGTTGATGACGCGCAGCAGGTGCTCGCCGCTGGCCTGAATGGTAGACAGGTAGTCGCGCTGGCGGGGGGAAAGCTCGCCCAGCGACCAGCGCTGTAGGGTGGCCGACATGCCGATGATGTAGGTAAGGGGCGTGCGCAGCTCGTGGCTCATGGTGGCCAAAAACTCGTTTTTGGCCCGGTTGGCGGCCTCGGCGGCGACCAGGGCATCGCGCAGGTCCTGGGTGCGCTCGACTACGCACACTTCGAGATTTTGGGTCTGCTGCTGCAGCCGGTGGTAGAGCCGGGCCTGGTTAATGGCGATCGAGAGGTGTTCGGCAATTCGCTGCAAAAACTCGGTCTCCCAGGGGTTCCAGCAGCGCTGGCTGTCGCACTGATGCACAATTAGCAGCCCCCAGAGGTCTTGGCCCACCAAAATGGGAGCCACGGCTTTCGACTTGACCTGCACCTGCTGCAAGAATGACAGCATGCAGGGAATGTCGCGGTAGGTCTTGGTAACATCATCAATGACGATGGGCAGGCCCTGGCGATAGTAATCAGCGCGATCGGGATAGTTAGGATGATTTTGGAAGCAGATCTGTTCGGTGTAGTGCAGCACCGAGGGCAGGCGATCGCTTGCCCTCGATTCGTAGGTGATATAGCCAACGCCTTTGGACTGCTTAGGTTTCTCTGTGGCTAACTCGTCTGCCATGACCGCGTCTGCCATCGCCGCGTCTGCCATCGGCTTTACATGGGCAAAGAAGGGCTGGTCAAACTGGTAAATCAGCAGGCGGTCGGCTTGCAAAAAGTGGCGCACTTCAGCGACGGTAGTTTCGAGAATTTCGGTCAGCTCCAGGCTGCCCTGAATCTTGGTGATTACCTGGTTGAGCAGCAGACGCCGCTCCTGCTGCCGGTTAGTGACCGTGGAGGCCGGGGCGGCGGGGCTATCCTCATTTGCTTCGGCACAGGCCTGCACCCAGGCCAGCATAAACTGGCCCAGGGCTGCTAGGCTGGTGGGGCCGCCAGGGCAGGGTTTGAGGCTCCGCTGCCTCAGCCAGGTTTCGACGGCATCGGTATCGGTCACGAGGCTAACCAGGACGCGATCGCGATCGGTTTTGTGGGGGCGTGCCACCACCACCACCGCCAGTTCGGTTCCCAGCAGGCACCAAAAACTAGCGTCGTCAGCGGTGTCGGCGGGGGCATCTGCTTCGGTGAGCAGGGTAAGCTGGTGCTGCTGGCTATACTGACGCAAAAACTGCCCCAGCAAAACCAGGGCAGTCCTGGGCATACCCGTTTCAGTGCCACGGTCTGTAGATTTAGGCATCCTTACATTTTGAGACTGAATGTGCCTGTTGCGACGGGGTAAACGAGGGGGTCGGCGGAAGAAAGCCTTAAGGATTTGACCTCAGGACGTGAGAAACCTCATCGTAACTTTCGTTTTGGTGCAGCCCCGACATACGCTAGAGTTCCTTCAGATTTGTCGTTGCCCCCTCTGTTGTTACTTTAGAGAACGCCCATGCATCGCTTAGCGGCCACCCCCGGCGGCTGGACTCCCGATACCGAGGGCGTGATTTTTGTTGAGCAAACCCCGGCTCCGCTGGTATTTTTAACCGCCGCCGATACCGATATTCAAAGCCTCAGCCGGGCCAGGTTTCCGACGGGTTTCCCGGCTCTGCGGGTGGCCAGCCTGCTACAGCTTCAGCAGCAGCTCGCCATCGACACCTACGCCGACGACGTGCTGCGCCCCGCCCAGCTGATCGTGGTGCGCCTGCTGGGGGGCCGTGCCTACTGGCCCTACGGCCTGGAGGTCGTGCGCGAGGTCGCTGCCGACACCGGAGCCGCCCTGATTGTGCTGCCCGGCGACGATCGCCCCGCCCCCGATTTAATCAGCCACTCGACAGTGCCGCTGACGGTAGCCAACCAGCTGTGGCGCTACCTCAACGAAGGCGGCATTGAGAATATGGCGAATGGTCTGATGTGGGCCTGCGATCGCACCCTCAGCACCACCTACCACCCCCCCGCCCCCCAGCCCATCCCCAAAGTCGGCATCTATCCATCCGCTCCTCTCCCCATCCCCCCATCCCCGCCGCATTCTCGCTCTAAGATCGGCCTCCTCTTCTACCGCGCCCACTACCTAGCGGGCAATACCGCCCCCATCGACGCCCTTTGCGCCGCCCTAGCCCAGCGGGGGCTAGCGCCGCTGCCGGTGTTTGTGTCGTCGCTGCAAGACCCCGACGTGCAGGCAGAATTGGTTGACCTACTCAAGCCGAAGGATACTGAGGGCATTGAACTGCTGCTGAATACCACCAGCTTTTCGGTGGCCAAGCTCGACGGGGCCACCCCCAACCTTGCCCTCTGGGAACGACTGGATGTGCCGGTGCTTCAGGTGATTCTCAGCGGCGGCACCGAGGCGGCCTGGGCTAGCCAAACCCTGGGCCTGTCGCCCCGCGACATTGCCATGAATGTGGCCTTGCCCGAGGTGGACGGGCGGATTATTACCCGCGCTGTATCGTTTAAGGCGACCAACCAGCGCAGCGAGGCGCTGGAGACCGACGTGGTTACCTACAAACCCGTGGCCGATCGCATCGAATTTGTCGCCGACCTGGCCGCCCAGTGGGCCAGCCTGCGCCGCACCCCCGCGCGCGATCGCCGCATTGCCCTGATTCTGGCCAACTACCCCAACCGCGATGGCCGCCTCGCCAATGGGGTTGGCCTCGATACGCCCCAGAGTGCGATCGAGGTTCTCCATGCCCTCAAGGCCGCTGGCTACGCCGTCGGCAACATCCCTACCGATGGCGACGAGCTGATTCGCCAGCTCACCGCCGGGGTGACCAACGACCCTGAGGGCCGCGATTTTCGCGAAGTTCGCCAGTCCCTTTCTATAGCCGATTACCTGGAGCATTTTGATGCTCTGCCGGAAGCGGTGCGGGCGGGGATGAGCGATCGCTGGGGCGATCCTGGGCTAGATGAAGGGGGGAGGGGGAGCGGGGGAGCGGGGGAGCGGGAAAGACTGGGGCCAGGGTATCTAGACTATGCCGTTGCCGGGTTGCAGCTGGGGAATGTCTTTGTTGGTGTGCAGCCCAGCCGGGGCTACGACCTGGATCCTTCGCTCAACTACCACTCCCCCGACCTGGAGCCGACCCACGACTACTTCGCCTTTTACACCTGGCTCAGGCACAGCTTTGAGGCCCAGGCGATGGTGCATTTGGGCAAGCACGGCAATTTAGAATGGCTGCCCGGCAAGGGCGTGGGCCTGTCGCAGAACTGCTACCCCGAAGCCATGCTCGGCCCCATGCCGCACCTGTACCCGTTCATCGTCAACGACCCCGGCGAGGGCTCCCAGGCCAAGCGCCGTGCCCAGGCGGTGATTCTCGACCACCTCACCCCGCCGCTGACCCGCGCCGAACTCTACGGCCCGCTGGAAAAGCTGGAAGGGCTAGTAGACGAATACTACGAAGCCCAAAGCCTGGACCCGAGTCGGCTGGCGCTGATCGGCGATCGCATTCTCACCCTCCTCAACGACACTCACCTACTAGCCGATCTCACCCAACCACCCATCCACCCACCCAACCACCCAACCACTCCCCCCCTCCCCACCCTCCTCCCCACCCTCGATACCTATCTCTGCGATCTCAAAGAGGCCCAAATTCGCGACGGCCTGCACATTTTTGGCCAGTGCCCTAGCGGCAGACAGCTGCGGGACTTGATCGTGGCGATCGCCCGCCACCCCGGCCCCAGTCGCCAGGGGCTGACCCGCGCCATTGCCGAAGCCTGGGGCCTCGACCTCGACCCCCTTACCGCTGATCCAGGTGAGCGCTTTACCGCCCTGGCCAACTGCCGCATTGTCGGCGATGCGATCGAGGCCCTAGAAGAGGAAGCCTCTCGCTTGGTGGAAGGGTTATTGGCAGAAACCACTGCCCCGAGCCACCCTCACCCTAGTCCTCTCCCAAGGGGAGAGGGAACCGGAAGCGGCTCTAGCTCCCCTCTGCCTCAGGGAGAGGGGCTGGGGGTGGGGGCGACTGCCCTCGCTAACGAACTCCACTGGGTTCAATTGTTTCTTCTGCCTGCCCTCACGCGCACCACCGACGAAATCGCCAACCTGCTGGCGGGCCTCGCTGGGCGCTACGTACCCAGTGGCCCGGCGGGAGCGCCCAGCCGCAACCGACCCGACGTGCTGCCTACGGGGCGCAACTTTTTCTCGGTTGATATTCGCGCCATCCCCACTGAGAGCGCTTGGGATGTGGGACGGCGGGCAGCGGAAGTCTTGGTAGAGCAGTACACCCAGGATCACGGAGAGTACCCCCAAACCCTGGGCCTGTCGGTGTGGGGCACCTCGACCATGCGTACCGGGGGCGACGATTTGGCCGAAGCCCTAGCGCTGATGGGGGTGCGCCCGGTGTGGGATGGCCCCTCGCGGCGAGTGGTCGATTTTGAAGTGTTGCCGCTGTCGGCACTGGGGCGGCCCAGGGTTGATGTCACCCTCCGAATTTCAGGCTTTTTTAGGGATGCGTTCCCTAACTTGATTGACCTGTTCGACCAGGCCGTAGCGGCGGTGGCAGCGCTGGCAGAACCGCCGGAGCAAAATCCTTTGGCCGATCGGGTGCGGCAGGAGAGCGAGGATTGGCAGCGCCAGGGGCTAACGGCGGAGCAGGCAGAGCAGCGATCGCGCTACCGTATCTTTGGCTCTAAGCCGGGGGCTTACGGAGCCGGATTGCAGGGGCTAATCGAGTCGCAAAACTGGACCACCGATGAGGATCTAGCTCGCGCCTACCTGAACTGGAGCGGCTACGCTTACGGGCGCAACGCCCAGGGTCACGCCATGCCCGAGGCCTTTGAGCAGCGGCTGCGCCACCTGCAGGTAGTGCTCCACAACCAGGATAACCGTGAGCACGACCTGCTCGATTCTGACGACTACTACCAGTTTCAGGGGGGGATGACGGTGGCTGCTAGAACCCTCCAGGGCCAGCAGCCCGCCACCTACTTTGGCGATAATGCGGTGACGGCCCAGCCCAAGGTGCGATCGCTGGCCGCTGAAATTGCCAAGGTCTACCGCTCGCGCGTGGTCAACCCCAAGTGGATTGAGGGAGTCATGCGCCACGGCTACAAGGGAGCCTTTGAGATGGCCGCCACCGTCGATTATCTGTTTGCCTACGATGCCACCACCCGCTGCGTCGCTGACCACATGTATGAAGGGGTAGCCCAGGTCTACGTACTAGATTCGACCGTCCAGGCTTTCGTGCAAAACTCAAACCCCTGGGCGTTGCGCGATATGGCCGAACGATTACTGGAGGCCAATCAGCGCGGTCTGTGGCAGTCGGCCACCGAAACCACGCTCGATGCCCTGCGGCAAATCGCCAACGAGGCCGAGGGAGTGCTAGAGGCGCGGCAGTCGTAGGGGCATTCGCAGATTGCTGCATTATTCCCGATGGCCAGCTACTCCACCGCCAGCGATACCCGGTTGCCGCCGATCGCCCGCAGGTCGGTCAGCAGGCCCGAGACCTGGCTGTAGGTCAGCTCGCGATCGGCCTTGAGCACCAGCTTGCCGCTGGGGTTTTGGTCAAAGTAGGTGCGCACCCGCAGGCTGAGCTGGGTGAAGGTAATTGGCTCGTTTTCGAGCACCAGGTTGCCGTCTTTATCAAGGCCCACCACCAGGGCGTCGACCTGCATCACCTGAGGCTCTGCGGTCGCCCCATCGCCAGCGACCGACTGGGGCAGGCGCACGTTGAGCAGCTGTTGCCCAGTCAGACTCATTGAAATAATGATGAAGAAGGTCAGCACCGTCATCAGCACGTCCATCATGGGGACGAGGTTGACCTCGGGCACTTGCGCATTGATCTGACGACGGCGGCGAGAACGCATGGCATTCAACAGAAAAGGGCACAGAAAGCAGGGCTTTAAGCCGGTCTAAAGCTAGCTCAGAGGCCGCTTAAAAATGATCCTAAAAGCCGTCATCCGACTTCTGGTAATGCCATTAGTATAGGGCCAACCTGGGGTGGCCAAGGGGAGTGATACCCCTCAAAACCCCAAAACTGGAGCAGGGGGTCTAGAGTGCTCAAGAATAATGTCAGGCATAGGATTAAAGATAAATTCAAAGATGGTTTTAAGCTAATTTCCCTGCTGTTTTGGCGGTTGATGCGGCAGCCCTGGCTCTGGCTGCTGCTGTGGGTAGCGCCGCTGCTGGCGCTCAATAGCCCTCAGCAAAGTCTGTTAGCACCCACCGAGAGCATCTACGCCCAGCAGGCCTGGGAAATGCTGAGCTACAACAACTGGATTGGCCTGGGCTGGTGGGGCACGCCCCAGTTCGATCGCCTGCCGGGGCTGCATTGGCTAATGGCGCTGAGCTACCACTGGTTTGGCCGCAGTGAACTGGCCGCGCGGCTACCCAGTATGGTTGCAGGGGCGATCGCCATTTGGCTGACCTGGCGACTGGGCCAGCGGTTGGGCCAGCCTCAAGGCCCGATCCAGGTAGGGCTTTGGGGCGCGGGTATTTTTGCGGTCATGCCGCTGTGGATGCAGGCTACTAAGCTGGCCACCCCCGATGCGCTGCTGGTCAGCCTCACCCTGCTCGCCATTTGGGCACTGCTGCACAGCGAAGATCACCCCACCCAGCGAGTGGGCTGGGGCATGGTGGCAGGCATAGCCCTGAGCTTCGGTTTTTTGGCCCAGGGAACACTGGTCGCCTTGCCCGTGGTGGCGCTTTTGCCCTACCTGATGCGGAGCCACAAAACCCACCGCCACCTGACCAACCTTGGCCTGTACTACGGGCTGGCTTTTGGTGCCGTACCTGCGGCAATCTGGCTAGTTCGCAGCGTGGCCCGCTACGGCAATTTGCCGCTGCACCAACTCTCAGCACACCTGACGGCCCAGCTCAATGGCCAGCTCTATGGGCTGGGCGTGGCCCCTCAAGCGGTAGGCCTGTTTCGGCTAGCTCCAAGGTCTACTCTAGAGGCCACCTACTATCTGTGGCACCTGCCTCTGGTGACCTTTCCCTGGGTGGGGTTTGCCCTGGTAGGGGCGTGGCTGGTGGGGCGCGATCGCAGCCTAGGCCGCCGCACTCTGTGGCTAGGCTATCCAGCGGTGCTGGTGGGGATCCTGAGCCTGTTAAACATTCGGGCTGGGTTTGAAGACTTGCTGGTCTATCCCTTTATCGCCCTGCTGGCGGCGGCGGGGCTAAACCACCTGGGGCGGCTGTTTCGTTCCAGAGCTTTGCGGCGCTACCGGGTGGCGGTGGGCCTGAGCTGGGTGGCGGGAGTGGTGGGCATTTTGCTGATGTCGGCAGGGGCCGCCATGCTGATTACCCCCGGCGAGCTAATTGCCGCCGACCTGCGCCCCTACGGCTGGCTGGGGGTGGCGGGTGGGCTAGGCCTGCTGCTGCCGTGGCTGATGGTGCTCAACCGTCGCGGGCGGGTGAGCCAGCCGCAGCAGCGGCTGTGGCAGTGGGGCTGGTTGCTAGGGCCGTGGCTGGCCATCATGGCCGCCTTTGCAACGGGCATCTTTGGCGACTACAGTAGCGACGTTAAACTGGCCCTGCAAACGCCGCCTGTTATGGAGATTTTGGCGCACAACTCGGTGCATATGGTGCAGCCCAGGCAGGATAGCCTGCCCATTTTGCTCACGGTCTACACGCCCCACCTGGGCAAGCCCCTGGGCAACTGGAGCCAGATCCCGTCTGAGGGCTACGCCTGGGGAAACCCTGACGCAGTGCCGTTGAGCGAGGGCTATGAGGTGATCGCCACGGTTGAAGACTGGCAGCTGGTACGGGCTCCGCTGCTGCCTGCGGCGATACCGAGGGGGTGAGGGGGCGGGTAGATGGGCTGATGGGCAGGCGGTTTGGGAATGGCGCTAGAAAGAATCCCTTGAAATAGGGGCTGCAAAGGATTTGAGGGCGATCGCTAGCCGGTAGCGATCAGCTGTTTTTTCACCCAAATATCTGCTTTGGCGTGGAGATAAATGGGGTCGGCGGCTAGGGCGATCGCGCGGTTGTACGATTCCACCGCGTTACCGTAGGCTCCCATGTCGGCCAGCAGCTTGCCCCGGTTAAACCAGGCCTGGTGGTACTGGGGGTTGAGGGCCACGGCGCGATCGTAGGCGGCCAAGGCGTCGGCCTGGCGGTTGAGGCCGCAGAGAGCATTGGCGCGGTTGTTCCAGGCGGTGCAGTAGGTGCCGTCGAGGGCTAGGGCCTGGTCAAAGGTGTTTAGGGCTTGAGCAAACTGGTTCTGTTTGCAGAGGGCACAGCCTTGGGCGTTGAGGGCGGCAGCGCTGTGGTCGTGGTCGTGAATAGGGTTCATTGGGGCAAGCTCTGGGGCAACAGCTTCCATTATGAAGAGGCGGCAGGCGATCGCTACAGGGGGGGTACCCGCAGTTGGTACGGGTTACAGACTGGAGAGAATTTTTTCTATAGCGCACCCTATGCCTCAAGTTGATCTGACAGAATTGGTTGCGGCGGTAGGCGCTGGTGATCTGGTCAGCTTCCCTACCAATACGGTGCCAGCGCGGGCGACGCGGCCCGAGGCGGGCGATCGCATTTACACCGCCAAAGAGCGCAGCCCCGACAAACCCTTGATTAGACCTCTTGCACATTAATCCGGAGTATCTCCGCTAATTGACAAAAGTAGGACTTACGCATTGACCCAAAAGAACAGGCGTACATTCACGTAATTACTGGGGTTCTAGCGTTTCTTAACAACGGCTCCAACTGGAAGATTTGCCGGAAATCTCCTAAAAATCTGCTCCGAAATGTAGTTTTTGGCACCAAATTATAGGAGTGCATATTTCAGTTTCCTGTCAATGCGTAAGTCCTAAGAACCAGCAGTTATGAATTCAAACAGTATTAACAGATACAGACATAAGTAAGGCTGAATCAGGCGCCAATAATGGATCCAATGTCAGCATAGGTGTAGTTCAAAATTGTTGTTGGCAGTTAAATTTTCAGCTTTTTAGTGCGTTTTTAGGCCATGTGAGGAGGATTCTGTTTTTGTTAGAAAGGCTGAAACGCCCGTCTGGCGTCGAATTTACAATTGCTGTGTCGCGATCCATCCCGAGACCGAAGGTCAGTTTGACAAGGGCTATCAGGGTGTTCAGCGGCTCCATACCAACAGTCGGATTCCTAAAAAGAAGCCAAAAGGCGGCTCGTTAACTCTGGGCCGTACAGGGAGTTGCACTGGCCTCAGCGGGCACCAGCAAAAACTCGATATAGCGATCGCCCAGCGCTGTTATACTAGTTGACTGTAAATAATTGCCGATGTGGCTCAGTGGTAGAGCACTCGATTCGTAATCGAGCGGTCGCGGGTTCAAATCCCGCCATCGGCTTCCATTTGTACGTTCGCACGCTAAGTGTCGCGGTTCGCAGATTGGTGTCGTTCTAGCTGAAGTTGCGGCTTGCGAAGAGCAACTTTGCTCTTCGCAGATTACATGTCGCAAACCTTCTGGGAGCTGTCATTTTGTATGCAGAGTTACGAATCGAGTGCTCCTTTCAACCCTCTAACTGCTGCAGCGACCGAAATCAGAGTATTTCGGGCCTCATAATGACAGTTCAATCCGCCCATTTCTGAGAGGGCTGATGCAACGCCATTGCTTCTACTATGGCATCCACGGTAGAGTAGAGGTTACGGCAAAACGAATTTATATTACTAAATTGTTGATTAATAAATTGAGGACTGATCCGTGCTGACTGAGTGGCTTTACGGCCTGTTTGGAGGCATTTTGATTGGTCTTAGCGCCACTCTGATGCTGGCCCTCAACGGGCGGATCGCAGGCATTAGCGGCATGGTCAATGGCGCGATCGCCTTCACCACGGCGGAAGTTTGGCGATCGCTGTTTTTGCTAGGGCTGGTAGCGGGAGGACTGGTGTATGAATATGCCTTCGCACCCCAGCCCACGCCAACCTATCCATTTGCCCCCGTCATCATGATCGCTGCGGGCCTGCTGGTTGGTTTTGGCACCCGTATGGGCAACGGCTGCACCAGCGGCCACGGGGTTTGCGGGCTGGGGCGACTATCGATGCGATCGCTCGTCGCCGTGCTCACCTTCATGGCCACCGGCATTGTCACTGTCTTTATCACCCAGCACCTGCTGGGCTGGGTTTAAAGGCATTTAATAGAGAACTAATTATGACAACGCAGAATGTGTCTGAACAAAGCACCCTGGCTCAGAACCTGGTAGCCCTTGGCTCTGGTCTCTTGTTTGGCCTAGGCCTAGGCATTTCGCAGATGATTGACCCCCAGCGGGTGATCGGCTTTTTGAACCTGACGGGCCAGTGGGACCCAACTCTGGCGTTTGTGATGGGTGGGGCGGTGATGACGACGCTGATCACCTTTCGCTTTGTGCTGAAACGGCCTGGCCCAGTGCTGGGCAGCAAGTTTTGGGTACCCAGCCGCAGCGATATCGATCGCCCTTTGGTGCTGGGAGCAGCGCTATTTGGTATTGGCTGGGGTCTAGGGGGCTATTGTCCTGGGCCTGCGATCGCCGCTCTAGGTCTGGGATCTGCCAACCCGCTGCTGTTTCTAGTGGCGATGATAGCGGGGTCGCTGGTCTACAAAGTTCTGAACCGTTCAGCCTAGTGCTGGCACAGATTAGTGCTGCGGCTGCCCAAAAATTCGCTACCCTAAACAGTCGTGTAGCGTAGGCAGCAAAAAAGATGGCAGCGATGGGGCGTGTGGGCAAGATGGCGGTGGGGCTAACCCTGGGCATAACTCTGGTCAGCGGCGGGTTGGGGCAGGCTTTTGCAAAAGCCCTGATTCCCAATGCATCAGTGGCTGCGGTAGAGGCAGCCTCCCCAAATAGCCGCCTGAAACAATCTAGGGCGCAGTCTTACCGCTACGCCATGTTGGCGGGCTACTCCGCTGCCGAGCGCAAAGACTACAACACGGCGTTAATCAACTTTCGCCGCGCCCTGGGGTTTCGACCAGGCGATCGCTACGCCACCGCCGCCATTCGCAACATGGAAACCTACCTGGCCCGAGAGCGAGCCGAGGCCGCCAAACTAGCCGAAATTGAGCAGCGTCAAGAAACCCTGGCCGAGGCGGTGGCGGCCAGCGACTGGGCCTGCGCCGCTGCCTCGGTCGATCGCCTGGTGGTGCTGATACCGCCCGACTCTCCCGATCGCGACCGCCTGATTGCCTACCGGGGCGAACTCACCGGCTTTATTCAGTCGCGGGCCAATCTCGACCAGTGGTCTACGGTGTGCCCTGGGGGGCAGACCTAAGGGGGCTTTGTGGAGTCATTTTCAGCCCCGATCTCAGGGTATGCTGCTGAAAACCAAGCCCCTGCTGTCATCCCCATGCCCTCTGATTTGCAAATTATTAATGCTCGGCTGCCCGATCGCGACGGGCTGTGGAACCTGGTTTTGAGCCAGGGGAAAATTGCTGCGATCGCCCCCGCTAGCTCCAATCCCGCCCCAACAGCTGACCCCAGCCACACGCTCAACGCCAGCGCCAGTCTCCTAATTCCCGGCCTGGTCGATGGCCACATTCACCTCGACAAGGCCCTGCTGCTCGATCGCCGCCCGGCCCAGTCGGGCACCTTTGCCGAAGCCATGGCCGAAACTCTTAAGCTCAAGCAGGGCTTCACGGGGGCCGATATTCAAGATCGCGCCCGCCAGGTGCTCGATCGCGCCATTGGCTTTGGCATTACCGCCATGCGTAGCCATGTAGAAGTCGACCCCACCGCCGGGCTGCGATCGCTAGAAGCACTGCTGCCCCTGCGCCAGGCATACGCCTGGGGCATTACTCTCCAGCTAGCGGTATTTGCCCAAGAGGGCATTACCCAACAGCCCGAAACCCTACCGCTGCTGCGCCAGGCCATGGCCCTGGGTGGCGATGCGATCGGATCGGCCCCCTACGTTGATGCCGACCCCAAAGCCAATGTGCAACACATCTTCGATATCGCTCAGGAGTACGACTGCGATGTCGATTTTCACCTCGACTTTTTGGACGATGACGAGCCGCTTCTGCTGCCCTTTGTGGTTGCAGAAACCCAGCTCCGGGGCTGGCAGGGGCGAGTCTGCCTGGGGCACATGACCAAGCTAGCCGGGCTGCCACCAGAGCAATTAGCTGACCTAGCCGCTGCCCTCAAGGAAACCCAAATTTCGGTTTTGGCCCTGCCCGCCTCAGACCTGTATATGATGGCCCGCCAGGACACTCACAATCAGCGCCGAGGGGTAGCCCCAATTCATCGCCTGGCCGAACAGGGGGTCAACGTGGGCGTGGCTACCAACAACATTCTCAATTTATTTACGCCCTTTGGCGACGGCGACGTGCTCAAAATTTGTACCCTGCTGGCCCAGGTACTGCATCTGGGCACTACCGCCAGCCACCAGCGCTGTTTGGCGATGGCTACGACCCAGGCTGCCCGCGCCATTGGCATTGCAGACTATGGCCTCACCGTCGGGAACCAGGCTGATCTGGTTCTGTTGCAGACCACCTCAGTATCGGAGGCCGTGGGGGCCGCACCCAGCGGACGAACCGTGATCAAAGCAGGGCAAGTAGTAGCTCAAAGCCGGTCTGAGCAGCAGCTTTTTGCCCCAGCCCCGGTATACTAATCTCCTGTGATAAATGTTGCTGAAATAAGCTCTTTCAGATCGCCGAAAGCCTTGATTTACCCTAGGGTGGGCACTGCCCACCAGCCTTAAGTCAGTGATATTCATCTCAGGGGATCGCTGTCTTGAGAAATCGTTGCTGGCTCTGGGGGGCTTCGACGCCACTGAACCCCAGACCCGCCGAAGGGAAGAACGCCAACAAGGCATAATAACAGTTGGGTTTATCCCCGTTTTTCGTTTTGCCCCCTCACCATTTGTGATGAACTACCTGGTCGCCGTTTTAGACAACCGCATCAAAGCCGAAGAGGCCTACAGCGCCCTGGAGCAGGCCAGCCTGCCCAAGGAAAATATTGATATTTTGGGCAAGGGCTTCAAAACCGCCGACGAGTACGGCCTAATCGACCCCGCCAGCCAGGCCTGGAAGCAAATTCGCCTGATGCTGCTGTGGCTGGTACCCTTTGGGTTTGCGGCCGGGTTTGTGTTCAATAACATCACCGGGCTCGATACCTTTGCGTTTGCGGGGCGGCTGGGCAACCAGATCATCGGCGGGCTGCTGGGGGCTGGTTCTGCGGCAATGGGAGCATTTTTTATTGGCGGCGGGGTCGGCATTGCGATCGGCAGCGGCGACGCGCTGTCGTACCGCAATCGACTCAACGACGGCAAGTTTTTGGTGGTAGTGCGCGGTTCTGAAGCCACAGTGCGCCAGGCTACCCCCATTTTGCGCCAGTTTCGCCCAGAGAATATCCAGGGCTACGCGGCCAAAGATTAGCCTCGCCGGGGAACGGCCTGTACCCAATCCAAACTACATAATCCCGGTTCCCAATCGACCAAACTGTAGAGGCGTTGGTGCAGCCACGCCCGAGGCGTATGGCATTTGCCCAATCAAATCAGGAGTACGCAGGTAGGATTTGGTCTTAGGAGATTTCTAGGAAAGAAGATACCAACTTTAATCCAGCGACTATAGCCACTGTAGGGTGGGCACTGCCCACCATTGGGGAAATTGTTTTCCAGAAGTCGCCTTAGATCAATTCCCCTAGCGTCCCATCAGTTTTTGGATCACCCAGTCGGAAATACTGGGAATGGTGAGACGGCCAAAATCTCCCTTGACCTGCGCGTAGCCCGCCATGGGTTCAAATAAATTGTCGGGGCCTTGAGGTGATTTTGGCTCTTCGGTGCGCTGTCCCTGAAAGCCGATGTAGTTTAGGGCAAGATCGACTAATTCTGGCGACAGCCGCTGAGTCAGATCGAGCAGTCGGCCCACGTCGCCCACAATGTAGTCGCGCAGGGGATGCTCAGCCGCCAGCACGATCGCATTGGCGACCAACTGCGGATCGTAGTAGGGCGGAATGCCCGTGGGTTTAACGCCTACCTTGGTGCGCATGTGGTTGTAAAAGGGCGTATTGATCACCGCTGGTTTGATACTGGTGACATTGATGGCCTGACCGTCATGCTCTAGCTCTACCCGCAGCGATTCGAGAAAGCCCTCTAGCCCGTGCTTTGCGGTTGAATAGGGGCTTTGCAGCGGCAGCGCCCGTCGCCCTTCCATTGAAGAAACGGCGATTAGCGATCCGCGCCCGGTTCGCTTCAGGTGCGGCAGGGCCACTTTGGCACCATAGACCTGACCCATCAAAGTAACGTCGATGACGCGGCGAAACTCCTCGATAGTCATAGTCTCGAAGGGAGCCAGGATACCGGCGGCGGCACAGTTGACCCAGGTGTCGATGCGGCCAAAGGCGGCGATGGTGGCATCTGCGATCGCATTTACCTGATCAAAATCGGCCACGTCGGCGGGTACGGCGATCGCCTTGGCACCCAGCCGCCGAATGTCTTCCACTAGCGAGTTCAGTCCCTCCTGGTTGCGCGCAGCTACCGTAAGCTGAGCACCGCGCTGGGCAAACTCCATGGCAGCATTGCGACCAATACCGCTCGACGCCCCCACAACGACGACGACCTGCTGATTAATGGGCTTAAGCTCCATGAAAATCTCTCTGAATTTGGACTTTGCTGGTAAAAATTTTGTTCTTGTGCCCAGTACTTAACGGTGCAAATTGGGTGACTACTACCCATCGCCGAGGAGCCAGATATAGCTGACTTGTTTCAGCCAGGCGGTACTAGCTAAGCTGATGACAGCCACACCCTCAAAAAAATTAGATCTGCACGAAGTGCTGCCGAGAATAATTTCAGTATTCTAAACCAGCACCTTGGACTCGTATCCGGGCAAATCTGTCACTAAAACTCCATCATTGACCTCAATGTCGTAGTCATTGGTCCATTCGTGCCAGGTACCATCGTGAGGGATTCCGCCAATTTGGTAGTCGGCCAGGTAATTATTTGAGAAGTTGACAATCACAATAACCCTTGATCCTTCATCGTTCCAGCGAATATAGGCCAAGACTTTGCTGTCGGCGTCTTCGTAGAAAAACTCGACGTTTTCGGTGCGCAGGGCATGATTGTTCCTTCGCAGATTAATTAGACCTTTGTAGTGCTCAAATAGGTCGTGGTTGCGATCGTTTTTCAGCAGAGACCAGTCGATTTTATTTGGTTCTAGTGACTTTGGCTTACAGGCACCATATTCTTCACCCATCCAGATTAAAGGCACACCCATAGACGTCATAACTAGAACCGCGCCCAGCTTAGCTCGCTTGAAGGCAGCAGCATCGAAAATGTCATGGTTGGCTAGCTGCACCAGCAAGTGGTCGTGGTCGTGGTTGCTGAGGTAGGTAATGGCGTTGACTGCTCCCATATACCCCGATCGCTTGGCATCGACCAGGTCTTTGACAGTCTCGATATCGGTCTCGTCTCCCCACAGCATGGGCACAAGCTTGTGCAGAAACCCGTCGCGCCAGCAGCCGTCTAGGGGACCGTCTAAATTGGTGGCATCAGGAGATTCGGGGATTAGCTCGCCAATGTTGTAAAAGGGTTTGGGCTGAGCGTCTTGAGCATTTTGGCTGGCTATTTGCTTAAGAAAATCAAAGTGACCCATCTGGCTAACGGCATCGAATCGATAGCCATCAATGTGGTATTCCGAAATCCAGAAGCGAACCACGTCTTTAACAAATTCTTGGGCAGGACACAGATCTAGATGCTCGTCATAGTGGTCGTAGTCAAACTCTGGCCCCCAGTTGTACTCAGGGTCTTTGGGATCGCGGCGATACCAGTAGGTGTAGTCAATTTTGGTCAGCGGTGCCTCAGAGCCAGAGTGATTTAGGATCAGATCTAAAATGACGCGAATGCCTCTGACGTGGCACTCATCTACCAGCTGTTTGAAATCTTTAGAAGAGCCGTAGGCAGACTCAACGGAAAAATAGTGGTGAGTATTGTAACCCCAGCCCTGATCGCCCGGAAATTCTTGAATAGGCATCAACTCGATGGCGTTGATGCCCAATTCGGAGAGATAGTCTAGCTTTTCGGTGATATGCTTAAGTTCTCCCCGAGGATATGGATCATTCTCGCCGCCCGAAAAGTCGCCGACTGAAATTTCATAGATGACAAGTTCTTCGTTTTGGGGTAGCCCTTGGTCGTCATGCTGCCAGACATAGTCATCAACGATGGGTTCGCCGTCTTTGATATAAATGATGGTATTTTGATCGATCTCATTGATGTGCTTGGCTTTGGGGTCGATCACTTCGATCCATTCGTCAGGCTCTAGAAAAAAGCTTTTAGACTGCACCCGAAATTTGTACTCGTGTTGTCCATCGTCTAGATCTACGCAGGTACGAAAATAGCCGTCCTTACCCTTCTTCATGGCAATGTCTTGCCAATCAGAAAAAGAGCCAAATAAACTAGCGCCTTCGTTGTAAGGCGCAAACAACTTGAACTCAATCGAGTTGGTCATTTACCGTACCTTCTTTTTTAACCAATATGATGTCGAAACCTTTTTTTCTCACCTATCTTTAGGCGGAAACAGGGCTTTATGCGCGATGCTCAACTAGCGATCGCCAGTTGAGCACTGGACTGTTAGCGGGTGATGTCATCCTTAAAGCCTTGCCGATCAAGCTTTTCAAGAGATCTCTCCGAAAAAGCCCTAAAGATATCTAAGAATTTTGCCTCCTTCCGAGAGCGCAGGCCCTGCGCCTCTACATTGGGGTATCTTCTTTCCCAAAGATCTCCTAAGGAGAGTTATCGCCTAGACCTGCTTTACCCAGGCCTGTGGGTCAATAGCCGAAACGGAAAACTTATTCGACCGATTGCTTCAGGCTCGCCATTTGAGTGCGATCCTGGCCTAAAACAGCAGGATCGCGGGCGGTGGGAAACTGCCGCTGCTGCAGCCAGTAGTCGCGCTGGGGTTGAAAGGGCAGTTTCAGAACGGCAATCAACTGGTTGTCGGCAGGGTCGGTGTAGGCCGGCACGCCGATGGTAATTTCAGACTGAGGCACGTTGAGCCGCAGGGTCTGGTGCAGCCGGTCCCACCAGGGAAAAATAACGCCGTAGTTGGAGTTGGTTTCTTCGCGCACCTGGGAGTGGTGAATGCCGTGCATGCGCGGTGTGACCAGCAGCCTGTTGAGCCGCTGCTCTAGGGCCAGGGGCAGGCGCAGATTGCTGTGGTGAAACAGAGTGTTCGACTGGTAGACCAGTTCGTACAGCAGGTAGGCTCCTAGGGATGCCCCAATTAGCCCCACCTGGGCCGCCCGCAGCCCCGCCGAAAACACCATTTCACCGAAGTGGAAGCGAAACCCGGTGGAGACATCGAGGTCGGGGTCGATGTGGTGGGCGTTGTGAAAACGCCACAGGAAGGGAATGCCGTGGTTGGCCCGGTGCCAGTAGTAAAAGGTTAGGTCGAGCAGCAGAAAGGCGATCGCCCCTGACACTAGAGGCGGAACCGGCAGCCACCGCACCAGCCCAAAGCCTTGACCATCGGCCCACTGAATGGTGCAGTAGGCGGCAGTTTGGACCACGGCCAGGTTGAGAAAAGCCGCGATCGCCGTTACTCCAGCATTTACCTTTAGCCGCTGCCACCGCGATTGGGTGGGCGATCGCAGGGGTCGTACCCGCTCGGCTAAAAGCAGCGCCAGAAATATGGCCCCTATCAGACCGGGTAACGCCAAAACAGCTGTGGTTGGAAGATAATTAGGCATGAACTTGGTTGCGTGCGATTTTGTTTAGCATAATGGCATCGATAAAGCTACCCAGGCCAAATCCAAGTAAAAACCGGCCACCTCAAAAGCTTTGGGGGGTAAAAAGAAGGATCTGGGGCTTTCCATCGGCGGGTCTACTCAGTAGTGGAAGCCGAAATTAGTTCGGAAAAATTGCCGCGTAAAGCCTTGATAAAATATTTTTCCCGATCAATTTTGTGGGGAGTGCGTACTCCAAACCGCCGAATCATAGCCAGTACTGCGGCACTGGCGACGGCGCTTGTGCCCCTGCTTTTGCAAAAACAGGGCACAAGCGCCAAACTTAGAGAGATTAGCGCCACCAGGAGCCGCGATCGCCCCCAGCATTTAGCATGACTTTATCCTCCGATATTCTTGTGATTGGCAGCGGCATTGGCGGCCTGTGCTGCGGCGCGCTGCTGGCCCGCTACGGCTACAGCGTCACCATCTGCGAAAGCCACACTATTCCCGGCGGGGCCGCCCACGGCTTTGAGCGCGGTGGGTACACCTTCGACTCGGGGCCATCCCTCTATTCGGGCATGTCTTACCGGGGTTCTACCAACCCGCTGCGCCACGTACTCGATGCCATTGGCGAAGCTGACAGCATCACCTGGGCCAGCTACGATACCTGGGGCGTGCGCGTTCCCGAGGGCGACTTTGACACCACCGTTGGCAATGACCAGTTTGCCGAAGTGCTGCAAACGCTGCGGGGCGATGCCGCCGTACAGGACTGGCGACGGCTGCAAAAGGCCATGGAACCGTTAGGCAAAGCCGCCACCGCCCTACCCCCCGCCGCCCTGCGGCTAGATTTGGGAGCACTGCAAACCGTCGCCCCCTACGGCTGGGATTTGCTGCGCAACGCTCCGGCCCTGACTCAATCGAGCCAGCCCTTCAGCACCGTGCTCGATCGCACCACCCGCGACCCGTTCATTCGCCACTGGATGAATCTACTCTGCTTTTTGCTGTCGGGTCTGCCCGCCGAGGGCACCAGCACCGCCGAAATGGCCTTTATGTTTGCCGAATGGTACCGCCCCGACGTCACGCTGGATTACCCCATCGGCGGCAGCGCGGCCATGGTCGAGGCCCTGGTGCGCGGCCTAGAGAAATTTGGTGGCACCCTGCGGCTGGGGGCGCACGTAGATCAGATTTTGGTGGACAACGGGCGGGCCACCGGGGTGGCGCTGCGATCGGGCGAAACCCTCAAAGCGAGCACCGTGATTTCCAATGCGTCGATTTGGGACACGCTGAAGCTGGTGCCCGACGGCGCATTACCCAAGGCATTCGTCGAAGAGCGCCAGGCCACCCCCGAGTGCCCCAGCTTTTTGCACCTGCACCTGGGCATCGACGGTGCCGGGCTGCCAGCGGATCTCGCTTGCCACTACATCACCGTTGAAGACTGGGAACGGGGGATTGATGCGCCGCAGAACCTGATTGTGATGTCGATACCTACGCTGCTCGATCCGTCGCTGGCCCCGGCGGGTAAACACACCATCCATGTCTACACCCCCGCCACCGAACCCTATGACCTGTGGCAGGGGTTAGATCGGCGCAGCCCTGAGTACGCAGCGCTGAAGAAAACGCGGGCCGAACCGCTCTGGCAGGCCCTGGAGCGCATCATTCCCGATGTGCGTCAGCGGGTCGAAGTGGAACTGGTGGGTACGCCCCTCACCCACGAGCGCTTTTTGCGCTGTCACCGGGGCAGCTACGGCCCGGCGATTTCGGCCCAGGACGGTCTGTTTCCAGGGCCAAAGACGCCGCTAGAGGGTTTGCTCTGTGTGGGCGGTTCGACCTTCCCCGGCATTGGTCTGCCCGCCGTCGCCGCCTGCGGGCTAATCACGGCCAACACGCTGGCCTCAGTCAGCCAGCAGCGCCAAATGCTGCGAGAGGTGCTGGGGTAGATGCGTTGGCCCCCAGGGGCCGGTCTTTGACCATCGCCGCTACCAATCTTCTTCCTCCGGGTACTGCTCTGGAGCATCGCCGTGGGCTGCCAAAATTTCTCCCAGGGGCTGGGGTGGCTTGCGCTTAGCGGTCTTGGTCTGTTTAATTTTTTGGAATCCTTTTTCAGGGTCAATTTCCAACGCAGGCTCTATGTTTTCTAGGGTGATCTGAAACTCCCAGCAGTCGCCAAAATCGAACAGGTAGTCCATGGTGCCGCCCACCTGCAGCGGTAGACTGCCAATCTTGACCTCGTCGGTGGATAGATCGTCTTCAACATAGGGGTGGCTAATCTGCATCACTCGGCCCGTCGGGCTTTTGATGGTAAAGCGATCGAGGTGGTCGTGGTCAAACTCGACTGAGTCTATAATTAGGCCGCCAAAATCGTCTAAGGTCGCCTCTCCTGCGATCGCAATCCGTCGCCACACCTTGCCGAGCGATACCTTAAAGATGTATCTGCCCGGTCGAAATTCGGTACTGGGCACCAGCAGACTTTGCTGCCAGGCCGGGAAGTAGGGTTGGAGCACTGGCTGCAAGTCACCCAGGGGCTGCGTCGGGTCTAGCAGGCCCGGCCATTCATAGCTAACAGCTTTATAGGCGTTGTGCAGCACTGTCATCATGGCGTTGCCCCAGGGCTCGGCCTTCACCTGTTTGAACCGCCAGCCTTTGCCGGAGGCGGGCTTGTCTGGGGTAATGGTAATGAAGCCAAACATCTCCATCAGAGTCAGGTTCTCAAGCCCCGGATAGTAGACAAAATCGTTTTGGGCATTGTAGTCGGCAAAGGTTTCGGTGCCCTTTTTAGTTAGCTTGTGCCAGCTCTGTAGGCAGCGATCGCCCATCATCAGCGGCCCGCTGCGATCTTCCCCCTGCATTTCTGGGTGACTGCGAATAAACCAGACCTCCAGCAGCGAAAAGTATTTTTCCGTGGGGTTGAGCCGCTGCCACGAGTCATATACCGCCGGGTTCAGCATCAGCCGAGACTGTTTGCCCTGAGTCAACACATCCGTAATGCCCGTGGCCCGCAGCAGCAGGTACAGCCCGTGAAGATTGGGATACGACTTCTGCTGAGGTCGCTTCAGGTCAATTTGAATGGGGTTGATCAGTCGCTGGTTGAGGTCTTCTAGCACCTTAAGTGAAAACTGCTGCCGCCTGCCGCTCACCGGTATGCCCCTGTCATCGATAATTTCCAGGGCCGTCTGAAAGTCTTGCAGAATTGTGCCTGGGGCAGTTTTGGTAATGGTTTGCGCCTCAAACACCGCCTGGTCTGCCGCCGAGATGGCAATTTCTTCGTCCAGGTTATTTTGCAGCAGGCTGGTACGCAGGTCGGCCATAGTCCCCAGACTGGGCGGGGCCAGAGGCTCAACATCGTCGTCTAACTCGGCCATCATTTGTTCGGCGGCATCAGGCTCCATCTCCATTAGGCCCCCAAGAAACTGAGTCACTAGCTGCATGGGGTTGACCATTTCCCCCTCAGCAGGCAGTGCGATGCCCATCTGCTCAAAGGCCCGCTTCATATCCGGGGGCGGAGTAGTCATCTCAAAGGGTTCTGCTGGCAGCATTGGTGCGATGGGTGGCATTGATGGACGAGCCGGCAAATTGCGGTTGTACTCTTCCTGAAACGCCGTCACTCCTGCCTGGGTGGTCATATCGAAACCAGCCGCCCTGCCCTGCATCAGGAAGGTCTTGGCGATGCCGCCCCGCTGGGGATCAAACATCCATTTTGGAAACTGGGTTTCGATCGAGCGCAGGTACTTGGCGATCGCCTTGGCGCTGCGAAATTTGTAGTTTTCATCGACAAACGTCCAGAAAGCCACCAGCTCATCAATGGCCCCATCGGTATCGCTGGGGTCAAGCAGCGTCATTTTGCGGGGCAGGGTATACTCCATCACCTCTTGAACCTTCCCCTTGGTCATCTTAGGCAGGGTGTATCCGCCATAGAGATAGGCCATTTCGAGGAAGGTGCCGATCCAGTTTCCCCCCTCGGGGTTGAGCTTGATGTGGGCTTTGCCCGTCTTCGAGGCGGCAAAGGCCTCCAGCGCCCCGTCAATGTAGTCTTCTAGCAGCGGCTCGGCATCGTCGTAGTCGAGGTTGTCTAGCTGGTGAATGTTGAAGGCCATCGCCCATCTCCCGGTAGTCATCGAGGAAATTTTCTGCCTACAGGCTACCGCGCTGGGCAAATTTTCTTAAGGGGAAGGCCGCAAATTGTCATCACATAGCCCAAAGAACAGCCGCAGTAACCCTAATAGCGTCGGCATATCTCCGATCCCAAACAGCAGCGATTCAAACACCTCACCGGTCGCCGCCAGTCGGTAAAACTTCCAGCCCTCGCCGTTGGTAACAATGCCATAGATATCCATTGTCCGACCCATCTGCTGGTTCACCCAGTGGCAGGCGTGCATTTCGACCAAACACTGGGCGGCTCCCTGCTCAAAATCATCTTTTTTGGCTTCAATCACACAGCCAAAGGGTGCATCCAGGTAGGCCCGCCGCTCGGCAATTAGATAGTCCGCATTGCCGCAGACTTTTTCTCCTTCCAGATAGGCTCCTTTCCAGACCTTTAGCCGTTCGTAGCCCTCCAGCCCTTCTTCGCAAATGGCATCGATCAGCAGGGTCTTAGATACCTCTAAGCTCTCCAGGTCAAACCGCTGCAGTCGTTCCAATCGCTGCCGAAAAAACGCAGTGACGGGTACTGGTTCTGCTGCGATCGCCCAGCGCTTTAGGTCCGTTATTCCCAGGTGCTTAAACGCCTCTCGGTAGGTAAAGCTAGAGAACGGTTTTTTCCGCTGTTGCGTGGCTTGGGTCATAGGTCAACACAGAGGACTCGGTTGCTTCTATTATGCGCCCCACTCTTTCACGTACCGCCCTCATAGCCTCACCCTCAAGGGCAATTCTGGCCACGAAAATACCCAAGAATTTTGCTCTCTTCCAAAGGCGCAGGCTCTGCGCCTCTGCGTGGAGATATTTTCTTTTCCGGAAACCGCCTAAGTTGGCTCTCGCCAGAATGTGATTTGATCGCTAATCGGCTGCAGCGTGGTGCCGGGGTAATAGAACTGCAAAATGCGCGGGTAGCTCCAGCCCAGGTTGCCCAGCCGGTACGACCCCGTTTGGCTCATGCCCACGCCGTGGCCCCAGCCGCCGCCCACAAACCGGTAGCCAATTAGCTGTCCCGCTGCCGGGGTCGATTCAGCGGTACCGCCAGGAGCCTGGTAGATCGGTTCTAGGTAAAACAGCAGACTACGGGGGGGCGTGAGCACGCGCACAATTTCGTCTTTCTTGAGCTGCACGACGCCCAGATCGGTTTCGATGTCGATGGTCTGGACGCGGCCAGAGTTGGCGCGTTCGGTCACCTGGAGCGATCGCACTTCGGTCAGCCCCGCCATCGGGTGCTGTCGTTTGCCCAGATAGCCCTTGAGATCCTGGGTAATTTCGGCCAGGGTGCCCTCGTTGCGCCAGCGAAACAGTCGCCAGGTCTCTTCGTTAAAGCCCTTGTCGATGGCAATAAACCGCCGGATGCTCTCCTCGGAGTTGAGCGGGTACTGGTTGATATCCCACAGGCCGTAGACCGAGTCAACCACGGGCCTCAGGTAGGGGCGATCGGGGCCATCCCACACGTCGCTAAAGGCGGCGGTAACCCCGCCTGTGGTGGAGGAGTAGAGGGTATCGGCCAGCTCGTTTTCGTAGGTGAGCACCTGGCCCTGGGTGGCTGCGATCGCCTGGTCGGCCACGGGCGCTGTGCCGCTTAGCCCCCGGTACACCTGGCACTGGGTATCGGCACACAGCTCATAGTCGTCGATCGCAAAGCGACGTAAATTTCGTAGGGCATAGGTGCGGGCCAGCACCGTCTGGGCCTGAATAGCGGGCACCGGAGCGCTGGGGCCAATTTCGTGGGGCACCACGCCGCGCAGGTAGGTTTCGATCGGCACGCTGTTGACCAGGGTGTAGGTGCCGTAGGTGTTGGGCTGTACCCGCAGGGTGCCGCCGTAGACGCGGGTTACCGGTGACTCTCCCGATTGAATGACTCGCACTCGACCGTTGCTGGCGCGAATATCGAGGGCATCGCGCTGGTAGCGGTAGCCGTTGGCCTCAAAGTAGGCCTTGGGCACTTGGCCCAGCACCCGACTGTCGAGAAAGACCTCGGTAAAGCCTTGAGCCTGCAAATTTTGCACCAGCAGACGCCGTACCAGGGGGCTGTTGTAGGTGTCGCGCTTGGCCCACACTTCCCAGCTGCCGGGCTGGGCAATTTCGGGCTCAATGCCGCGCTGTCGCCACTGCTCGGCGCTGTATTCGGCGGTTTCAAAGCTGCGGTGGTTGCTGAGCACCACGCGCTCGCCCAGGGTGGCCTCGGGCAGTGGCTCGGGAACCAGCCCCAGCACCACGCGAGTGGTGGTCACGGTCTGGGGCTGGCCCTGGGTGTCAAAGTTTAGGGTGAACTGCTCGCCGGGCAGGGCTTCGAGGGTGATGCGGTCTTGCAGGTTTTCGCCAAAGCGCTGCACAATGCCGACCTGAATCACCGGGTTTTGGGCGGCGGGGGCTGGTTGTACGGCCCAGAGGGTGAGGGCGATCGCGATTCCCCCCACGACCCCTAGCAACTGCCGCGATCGCCGGTTGCCCAGGGGCCGAAACTGAAATTGGGGCAGGGAAAGCGTTGCCATAGTGCTCTAACGAAGTAGGGTGCTGCCCACCGCTTGTGCAGTCGGGCCAAAGAAATTCTAGCGGCTTCAGACCCTTGAGGGTGGGAATCTTTTTTGGGTCTATTCTTGATGGGCAATTCCTAAGCCACAGCCGCCGCTTACCCACGACACAGCTTGTGCTCTAAATTTACCTATTGTTGACCGGGGACAAAATGAAATCATACCCATGGTCAAAACGAGGGATCTCATTCGGCAGTTGAGTTGATTAAGCTCTTCAACAATGTCGGGGCTGTCAAAATCTTTAGAGTTTCGATTTAGGAAACACGCCCGCTGAGGTCTAAAACTTTAGACCAGGCTTTCAGCCCTTAATTTATAGCGATGGAGTGGGGGTCGCCGATCGCAGGGGACGATAGTGAAGAAATATGTGCTTTTGGGGTTTGAGCGCGGCGATCGCGCACGAATATTGTGAAGGAATTTTTGCGCTTAGGGCAGGTAGTTGGGCAAAAACTATTAGGGGAGTTGGGTTACGCTCGCGCTTCGCCCGCCTACAAGCTCAGCAGAGAATTTTACAATTGGGAGTTCCGCTGATTGCCGATATCTTGAAAGGATAGTAGAATCTGCTTGAAGCCTGTAATGGTTTCTTTTTTAAGATATAAGCTAAGCAGTTAATAAGAATAGGAATTTTCGATATGGCTTTAGATCAACTTGAGGCATTTTTAAAGAAAATGCAGTCTGATCCCGCGCTTAAAAATGAGGTGGTCGGAGCAACAACTGCAGATGATGTTGCGCGAATAGCACTAAAACTTGGTTTTGAATTTTCAGGTGATGAATTACTGAGAATGTCAGGAAAGAAATTTGGCGGAGTTACTGTTGTAAAAACCGTTCTTCCTGGGGAGTATAATTAAATTCTTTCTAGGATTGTTGGGTTTCTTTCGTCAACCCAATCTACAAGAGATCTGCGATCGCACTATTGGATCAATTGTTACTTTCATGTCTACATCTCGCACATGAAGCGAATTTGGAAAAAATTCGCTTAAGCTATCTGGTAACTTGGGCGATAGGTTTTCATCAAAAAGTAATCTCATGCAGATAGGGGTGCGATCATAAACCGACGCTCGCGATCGACGGCATAGGCGATGCAGGCTTTTAGGTTTTCTCGCGTCAGGTCGGGAAAGTCATCGAGAATTTCGGCTTCGGTCATTTCAGAAGCTAGGGACTCAAGCACTTCGTAGACGGTGATGCGTAAGCCACGTACGCAGGGTTTGCCGCTGCGCTTATTGGGTTCGATTGTAATGTGGTTTCGGTAGTCCATAGTTAAAAGCAGCTACAGCAAATAAAGAATTAGCCTCATCTACCGGGGCTACTGTAAAGCAGTTTCTCGTGTTGCTAGCCAGCGCTCGAAAGACTGATGGCTTTCGCCACTTTGTCTACCTGCTAACAGACCTTCGATACCGATGTGTTCGTCTAAATCGACCCACTCAATGGCGTAACCATCGCCTAAAAGTTGCCAGTTTTGCCGTTCCTCCTGAGAAGCGTGAAATAAACGAGGATACCAAGATAAAGGAATAACTAAGCTTCGTCCATCCACTAAATCTACAATTAATCTTTCATCTGTTGTTCTAATTTGTACTGCGAGGGGCTCTGTCTCAAGTACCAAAGTAGTCATGCCATGCCTCCAATAATGTTTTTTCGTGCTCCTCCACAAGCTGAGAAATATCGTTTAGTTCGTGGTCTTTGAAACCTCGGTTTTTAGCTAAAGAAACAGGACTTAGCCAAAACTTAACTAACTGCCGATCGCGCTTAACGTGAATGTGAGCGGGTTCACCTCTGTCGGAGCTGAAGAAGATGAAGCTGTAGGGGCCGACTTGGAGAACTGTAGGCATTAATGAGGAGGATACTGCTTGGCTGGTCTCAGTTTAGCCTGTCAGCAAGCAAAAGGTAGGTTGGGTGAAACGAAGTGAAACCCAACACACGTAAACCGAGCGTTCAAGCCTTAACTCATCGCGATGGAGTAGGGGTTGTTGATCGCAGGTGATAACGAGGAAGAAGTAGATGGCTCCTGGAGTTTGGGCACGGCGATCGCGCATGGATGGATGGATGAAGGAATTTCTGCGCTTAGGGTAGATATTTTGGCAAGAAAACTATTGTCAAGCGATCGCTCTGTTTAGCTTTCATATAAATGTAGAACGGTGACTTGGGTGCTTGGGCCATGCTGGCTTGAGCTAATTCAAATGTAGGCTGGATTAGCGATAGCGTAACCCATGCGGGCATTGGGTTTTGGGCCTCAATCCAATCTACAGGAGATCTGCGATCGCACTAATCCTTCAGCCTATTTATAATTTCTAATCAATACAGAGCTCTATTTGACTCATTCAAAACGGCAAGGCAAAGCTGACAATTGACTCATCCAATTTTTGGTTTTTTTCTCCTTTGATGCGCCTCTTTACTCAGGAGACGAAGGTTTGCGTGTTTTAGGTGATAATTGTTCCACTTTTGATTAAGCAAGTCGCCTTTAATTTGAGGGCGTCGATCTTTATCGTTTGTCAAAGGATTAGCCAACTCAACAGTTTCATAAGTTTGATTTATTACATTCAAAAAATTTGAGAAAAGCTCATCAAAGCTAGGATTATCATGATCAATATCACAATTTTTTGGAGTTAGTGGAATTCCAAGAACAGGACAGACCGGAGAATTTTTCAACTTTGAATTGCGAAATTCAATTATTTGAATTGCTATATAGCAATCCGAATTGATTCATGCAGGTAGGACGGGCCACTTGCCCTTGCGGGCGGGACGCCTGCCCTGCGAGTTTTCACGATTCACGCAGGATCGCTATAGATCTTCTAAATGCTGATGAAACAATCTGCTTTAAAGTGGCTGGGGTGATGCAATCAACCCAACTAAAAATCATTTTACTTCCGTCCACGCGATAAATAAATAAACATCGACTGCCTGTTAAATCATCGCGCTGTACCTTAATTGAAGCAACTCCCTTTCCGATTTTTTCCAAATACTCCGAATGTAATGTTAATAGAGAAGTGAAGAAATCTTCGTCATCAGGATTTAAAGTGTCACCATATTCATAAGAATTAATTCGGTTTCTGGCAGCTTCTTTAGCTTTCGTTACTGTCTTGAAATAGAATTCTCCGAAGGCAACTGGTCGTGCTTTTCCCATGACTAATTCCTTAAAAAATGGCTTTGAGCTTAGCGGTAGACTCCATGCTGTACATGAGTTGGAGCACAATTAACTCATTATTAGAGAGGGAAATTCTGTCCAATAGGCTTATACGGCAGATTAGGTATAAAGCCTTCCGCTTAATGCATTTATACGGTAACTAGGTGAAAAAATTCATTATAATCATTTTTCCATCTAAAGCTCCGGTTCCTCAGATGATCTTTACGCTTAGAATATCCCAACCAAAAAACATCTCTTCCAAGGATGCAAACCCGACACATTGGGCCAGTCGCGGTGAGATCCTAAGTAAATACTTAGTTGGAACACTCTTAACTTGGCGATCAAATTTGCTCTACGGTTGACGGCGATCGCTAGCAGCACTATCATCATCCATTAAGCCGTTCAGCAGAGCGGTGGTTACGCAGAACTCGAAAATCTTGGCGCTATCTGTTGGTGGTCGCACACCAACAGACAGCTAACCCCGCAAGTCTGACCGGCAGATTGCGAGGCTAGGCACATGGTACCCTAGCCCCCTCAGTTTGCAATTCAAGCGTGGGTGGCTAGGGTTTTCGCGTTCTGTCTTCCTAACCCACAACTGGAGACAGAACCCATGTTTGAATATCTCGAACCAGAAGACAGCGACAAGCAAGACAACCCAGAGACCGACTCCCTGCCGCTGCCGCCATCTGGAGCCAACAACAAAGAGATCCGGTCTCTAAACCCCGAGAAAGTGCGCCACATGCTCTACGGCAGCCTCGCCGCCATCGATCGCACCATCAAAATCCTCCACGCCCTCGGCTATACCGACCCCAACGACTGGAGCGACCCCATCCCCGTGCCGCCCACCAGTGGCACCCCTAGCCCAACCGCTCCAGCAGGCAGCGGAGTAGAGCTGTGGATGGCGATCGCCACCAAAACCGTGCTGATTGAGTAGCCCGTTTAATACCAAATCCTACTTGGTTACACCCGGTTGGTAGGGGCATTGCACTGCAATGCCCCCACCAGATCCCTAGCAGTGGAAGGGTTTCAGGGGGCAGCCATGCCCGCCGCGTTGTATCAAATTGACCTATGACCTGCCCCGTGGC
Source organism: Nodosilinea sp. (assembly GCA_049646445.1). Lineage (GTDB taxonomy): Bacteria > Cyanobacteriota > Cyanobacteriia > Phormidesmidales > Phormidesmidaceae > Nodosilinea. Next base: position 90,223 of record JBARVV010000042.1, read on the forward strand.
GACCTACCCGCTTTGGTTGCCCTTGCGGTTATGCAATCGGGTGAGCGAAATACGGGCCGACTCGGCCACCTGAAACTGAGAGTCTTTTTCGAGATAGCGCAGGGCAGGCTCAGTTTTGGGGGTGGGCAGGTAGCCCAGGGCTTCGGCTAGCCGCTGGCGCACCAGCCAGTCTTCCGACTGAGCAAACTTGAGAATTTCGTCTACTGCTTCAAGGTCGCCAATTTCGCCAACGGCTGCGATCGCCGCCTGCTGCATTACCGTCTCCTCGCTCTGCAAAGCCTGCATCAGCACATCGTGGGCACGGGGGTCTTTCAGATTGCCCAACGAAACCGCCGCACTAAAGCGCACCAGCCACTCGGTATCTTCGTAAAACGCCCGCACCAGGGTTTCAAAAGCGCGCGGATCTTCTAAATAGCCCAGCGCCCCCGCCGCATCAGCCCGAATGCCGTAGTCGGGGTCAGTTGTCAGCAGGTTGATCAAAATATCGAAGGCCTCTTCGTCGGGTTTAATCCCCAGGGCAAACACCGCCATCGAGCGAATTTGCAGATTTTTGTCGTCTAGAGCCTGCCGAATTAAAGGAGCCGCCTGGGCCGCAGGCACATCTCGTAGCGAGGCCAGGGCCAGCATGCGGTCTTTAGAATCTTCGCTCTTGAGCTGAGCGGAAATCTGCTCTAAATCCATGGGAAAGGTGCACTATGAACGGTCTTCTTTAGTATAAGGAGTGTCGGAAGGCTGGTTGACGATCGCGGTAGGATTGACTGCCTTAGGATTGATAAGCTTTTGCTGACTCTCTCTTATTGACGCTGCGGTTTTGCCTAGACCTTCTCCCTTTAGGTAGTGTCGTAAACTGCGGTCTTAGCGTTGAATTTAGGATGACAAGGCCTAAAGCGCTTGCCGCCGAAGCCGTTTGAGATTTTGGCACCCAACTCGACAACCCACAGGACATAGAGCATGAAAGTATTTGGTTTTGGCCTGCAAAGCGCTGATGGCTTGCTAGGCCCGGTTACATTTGAGCGCAAAGGGCTCAACGCAGGGGAAGTCGCGATCAAGATCACCCACTGCGGCGTCTGTCACTCCGATGTGCACCAGGCCCGCAACGACTGGGGCAACACAATATATCCTTGCGTTCCAGGCCATGAAATCGTCGGTGTAGTCTCTGCCGTGGGTGACGGGGTCGCCAAATTTAAGGAAGGCGATCGCGTCGGGGTAGGCTGCATGGTCAACAGCTGCCAGGTCTGCGACTCTTGCCAAGCCGGTGAAGAAAACTATTGCTCTGGCCCCAAAAGCTGCACGCTGTCCTACAACGGCTCCAAAATTCCCGACGGCAACAATACCTACGGCGGCTATACAACCGAAATGATTGTCCGTGAGGAGTTTGTCCTACAGGTTCCCGATGCTCTAGACCCCGCGATCGCAGGGCCAATCCTCTGCGCCGGGATTACAGTTTACGCTCCGATGAAGCACTGGAACCTGCAAAAAGGGCAGCGATTGGGGGTAGTCGGCATCGGCGGGCTGGGCCACATGGCCGTGCAGATTGGTAAAGCCCTAGGGGCAGAGGTGGTGGCGTTTACCCGCAGTGCCGACAGCAAAGACAACATTCTCAAGCTGGGTGCCGACAAAGTTGTGATCTCCACCGATGAAGCCCAGATGCAGGAGGCGGCCCAAAGCCTCGACATGATGATCAACACCATTCCTGTCGCCCACGATATTGCGCCTTACATTGCCCTGATGAAGCCCAATTCGGCGCTGATTATTGTCGGCAATATGATCAGTTTTCCAGAGTTTTCTCCAGGCCCGCTCGTTTTCAATCGGATTACGCTAGCTGGCTCACTGATTGGCGGCATCGCTGAAAGCCAGGAGGTTCTCGATCTCTGTGCCCAACACAACATCTCACCCAAGATTAAGATGGTCGGCATTGATGAGATTAACGATGTGTTTGACAGCCTGGCCAGCGGCAGCAACAGCGATTTCCGCCACGTAATTGATATGGAAACCCTGCGGAACCACAGCGCCATTGGCAGTGAAAATCTAACCACGATTCCTAGCCCCGATCGCGGTGCCGTTGTGGGCTAGGCAGGCTTGATTTACCGTAGGGTGGGTACTGCCCACCAGCCTTATTTCAGTGACGTTTAAATAGGATTTGAACTCTGGCTTTGCAAAAGCATCAGCGATCGGCGGCCTGCTGCAGCAAACCGTAAATGATGTCGAAGGCAAAGTTGTTGCGGTGCAGACTGAGCAAATTTGCCAGCGGGCCATAGTCGGAGGGAAGTTGGGCAATCAGCTTGATTAAGAGTGCATTGTCGAGCCTGAGGGTAGCTTCGTGGAGCCGAGTGCAGAGGTCGGGGGGCAGGGTACGCAGGGCCGCGATCGCCTCGGCTGTGGTCATGGGTTCAGAGGGCGCGGCGGCAGGCTCTGGGCCATAGGTATACTGCACCCCCAGGTGATCGGCCAGCTTAGTCAACACATAGTTGAGCTGAAAGGGTTTGCTCACAAAATCATCGCAGCCGCGATCGATCGCCTGGCTACGGTCTGCTGCAAAGGCGTTGGCAGTGAGGGCAATAATTTTAACCGGGGGCAGGTTGTCCGCCCGCTCTTGCTGGCGAATATGGTGGGCGACCTCGCCGCCGCTCAGGCCGGGCATGCGCATATCCAGCCAGATCAGCTGGGGTTGCCAGCTTTCCCAGAGGGCGATCGCCTCCCGGCCATCCCTGGCCTCATAGACCTCAAACCCGACTGAACCCAGCAGCTGGGTCAAAAGCTGCCGATGGACGTTGTCGTCGTCGGCGACCAAAATGCGGTATGTGGGTTGCCCAGGGGCCAGCTCGGCAATCTGAGCGGGCAGCGCCACCAATTCAGGAATATCTACCGCGTCGGCCACCTGCACCGGGATGGTAAAAGCAAAGGTAGACCCCAGGCCGAGCTGGCTTTCGACCCTCAGGGTACCCCCCATCAGCTGCACAAACTGGCGGCTAATCGACAGCCCCAGACCGGTGCCCTCGTATACGCTAGTGCCCTGGTCTACCTGCACAAAAGGCTCCAGCAGGCGATCGCGGTTTTCAGCGGCAATACCAATGCCAGTGTCGCTAACGGCAAAGGTCATAGCCAGGCTGCTACCGACCGCCGGGCCGTGAAGATCAGCATCAGCCTGAACTGGGGTAACCCGTAGGCAGACCTGCCCCTGGGCGGTAAATTTGATCGCGTTGTCAATTAGGTTGATTAGCACCTGGCGCAGTTTGGGTTCGTCGCCGCGCAGGTATGGGGGCAGGGCTGGCTGGCGATCGATCGTCAACTCCAGCCCTTTGCCCCTGGCCCGCAGGTGAAACATATCTTTCAGGCTGCTCAGCAGGGTGTCTAGATCAAAGCAAAGCGGGTTGAGGCTGACCTGCCCGGCCTCGATTTTGGCCATCTTAAGAATGTCGTTGATCAAATCGAGCAGGTGCTCACCGCTGCGGTTAATAATGTCTAGCGACTGTCGATGGCTGCTGCCGAGGGCAAAGTCGCGGGCCATCAGCTGGGAAAACCCCAGTATGGCGTTGAGCGGCGTGCGCAGTTCGTGGCTCATGTTGGCCAAAAACATACTCTTGGCCTGGCTAGCCAGCTGGGCTATCTCCATCGCCTCCTGCAAATCCAGTTCGGCTCTTTTGCGATCGGTAACGTCGCGCACAAAGCCATTCCACTCCAGGTCGCCATTCTCTCGCTGCCAGGGGTGTAGGGCCTCGGCCTGTAGCCATTTCAGCTCGCCGCTGGGGGCAAGAATGCGGTGCTCAACCTGAAAGCCCTGATCAGGATATTGAATTGAGTCTTCCATGCGGGTGATCAGCAGCGGCACATCCTCGGGGTAAATCAGTTCCCATACGCTGCCGGAGTTGGCCATAGCCGCCTCGGCGGTAATGCCGTAAAGAGCCTGACACCCCTGGCTCATATAGGTAAACGCATCGGTGCCATCGGCACGGCGCAGGTAGCGGTACACTACCCCCGGCAGCGTCTCGGTCAGCTGTCGAAAGTAAGTTTCGCTCTCCTGATGGGCCAGCTCAGCAATTTTTCGTTCGCTGACGTTGCGCACCATGGCCAGCACCCACTGGTCTTGGTAGGGGACAAGGCGCACCTCCTCGTACTGAATGCGATCGCCAAAGCGCAGCTGCTGCTCAAACCGCTGGGGCGTTCCGGTGGCCAGGGTGCGCTGAATGGCCGCCTGCCACTGCTGCGCCAGTGCCACCGGAAAAATATCGCTCAGGGAAGCGCCGATAATTTGGGACGCCTGAATGGAAATTAGCTCGCCGTCGAACTGGTTGAACGAAAAATCGACGTACTGCCCCTGCTTTGTCAATACCGCCATCACGTCGGGCACCGCCAAGAGAATCGCCCGCCGCTGGGCTTCGCTAGCCCGCAGCGACATGGCCGTTTCGGGATAGTCGACCGGCTCAGGGGTGGCCAGCTGGCGGTTGAGATCGCCCAAATCGGCAATGTGCTGGTGGGCTGCCGCTAGCTCGGTCAGCAGTTGAGCGATCTCTTGCTCGTAGCGGTAGCGCCGCAGCGCCTCGGCAACCGTCAGCCGCAGGTCAACGTTATGCCACGGCCTGGTCATGCAGCGGTAGATCTGCCCCCCAGGCAGCAGGGCCGCGATCGCCTCCATATCCTCCATATCCTCCACATCCACCACCAGCAACAGCGCCTGGGGAAACTGGCGGCAGAGAACCTCGACCCAGGCGGGGGTGATCAACGTCTGAGCAGCAATCACCAGCGCTAGATCTGGGTCAGCGCCGCCGATCGCATCTATCTGGGCGATCGCCTCCGAGCCGGTAGTAGCCAGGGCAAGGTGATAATCCAGTCCCTCCTCAGCCAGCAGCGCCTCGACAAACTGTGGCATCAGCGGATTGTTATCAACACAGAGAACAGTCGCCATGATCAAAGCTGCCGAGGAATAAAAAGAATTTGATGAGCAATGCACCGCCAGTTGACAGAGCGTAGCTATGGTAGTGCAGGCTCCCCAGCAGTGCCGCCAACGATTTTCCAGGCCGCTGAACCTAGCCCCAGAACTTTACCAGACTGCGTTGCCCGCTCAGCATGGGGCAGCCCAAGCGATCGCGCCCTTCCGAACTCGCCCTGGGCCACCTGCCCAGCTTGGCTCTAGACCTACCCCAAAATCATCGTTCTAGGGCCTGTTACTGACCTTATACATCTCCTGGATGGCCTCATCAGGACGCGCTTTCTTCATTCAGCAGTTTCAGCGGCTTCAGCGGCTCGTTTTGCTCTGGCGTCTTTTCTAAAAGTACCCAAACAAATTCGATTGCCGCCTAGCTCTTTGGCGTGGTACATCGCCATATCGGCCTCTGCCAGCAGATTGTCTACCGTTTCGGGCAGGCCAGGAATCTGGCTAGCAACCCCCAAACTCAGGGTGATTCGCTCACTGTGCGATCGCGATACCTCAAGCCGCAGGTTGGCAATGGCCTCTAGCACCTGCTCGGCGACCTGGGCGGATCCCTGAAGGTCGGTGTGGGGCAGCAAGATGGCAAATTCTTCGCCGCCATAGCGGGCCACCATGTCGGCGGGGCGCTTGATCACCGAGGCGATCGCCCCGGCAACCCGCCGCAGGCATTCGTCCCCAGTAGCATGGCCATACCGGTCATTAAACCGCTTAAATCGGTCAATGTCGCCCATAATTAACGATATAGGCTCCTGCAAACGGGTCAGGCGCAGCCATTCTGCCTGTAGATATTGGTCAAAGGCGCGTCGGTTGGCAACCTGAGTCAACCCATCCTGGTTGGTTAAAACCTGTAGCTCAGCAATGGTGGTCTGCATCTGCGCGACCACCTGGTTGTACTGGGTAATGTCTTTCAAGCGAGCCACTAGCCCATCGCCCAAACGACTGGCCATCAGCTCAAACCGCAGGGGAATCTCGCCACTAGGTGCGTAGATTAGCTCACGCTGAAGGGTCTCATGCTGCTCTACCACCTGAATGAACAGGTTGAGCAGATCATCGCTGGGGAAGTTGATCAAAAGCTCAGACAGGTTGCCCCCGGCCAGTTCAGTCGGCGATCGCCCCACCCAGCTAGCAAAAGTAGCATTGCCCAGCAGCCACTGAAAGTCTTCGATTTCTCCCTGCTGGTTGCGAATGGCCTTAAAAGCGGCAACGCCATCGGGCAGCGAGTTTATTACCTGACTTAGCAGTTGGTGAGACTGCCCAACCTGAGCCAACGACTGCTGCTGCGCCGACTTTTCCTGGTGCAGGCGGCTGTTTTCGATCTGAAGCTGGGCCTGAATCTGCTGGGCCTGAAAGTGATACTCGACTCGCGCCAGCACCTCATCAACTTGGAAGGGTTTGGCAATATAGTCGACCGCCCCCAGCCCAAAGGCTCTGACTTTATCTTCAGCGTGATCTAAAACACTGAGAAAAATCACCGGAATTTCTCGGGTTCTAGCATTAGCCTTCAGCCACTCGCACAGTTCGTACCCACTCATTTGAGGCATACGAATATCTAGCAAGACCATATCGGGCAGCGCCCATTGCATCCGAGACAGCGCCAGAGCAGCACTTTTGGCGCAGAATACTAAGTACCCCTCCGAAGACAGTGCCTGTAGCAGTAATTGCAGATTGTTGGGGGTATCATCTACTACCAAAATGTCTTTTGGTTTTCCCCTCTGGCCCACCAGCGCAGAATCGTTCGACATACATCAGGAACTCGTTTCGCTATTCGCCATTAGTCAGCGATTGTAATATTGATTGCTTTCCCCTGTAAGCGTATTATCAACCAACTTGGGCGTTCACCACTGCCGAAAAGCAGTTGACAACGTTGATCTGTGCAGCGTTGCCTTAGCCTGTGATAGTGTAACCCCAAAATTATTGGGCCAGATTTTACCTTGCCGCCGTTAATCTTAAAGCTAAGGTCAGCTATGAGAGTGGGGGACGCAAAAGCGGCAGGGAAAACCAGGGATTTTTTCTTGTTTACCCTTTCTCTACAACCTTGTTCTCTATCCCCTTGGGCTGTTCGCGATGGAGGATAAAAAAGAACGGTTGGTTTGCCCCCTTTAAATCCATCAGGCCAAGCATAGTGTCGTCATTTATCTTGCGAAAAATATCGTTGATGGGCAGGGTGTCGTAAATCATAGTTGCAGTCGCTTTGCCCCGATAGGTAGTTAGGCGCAGCCGTGCACAGGAACGACGAGTAGAAAATAGACCAATACAGGTTTGAAAAATGCGTCCCCCAGCCTTTGCCTTTGGAATGGGCCAGGCATTTAGCCAGTGAACGATCGGTAGCGCCCAGAGAGGATTAACGTTCGCTGTGCCGCCATTGAGGGTCTTAAAAACTAGCGGATGAACCTGCTCAGCACTTTCAAACCGCTTCCCGTACCAGTGGTAAACCTCAAGTGCGCCATCTAGGGGGTGACCCGTAGGAAAGCTTTTCCCCTGCCAGGAGCCAATCAGGTCACTGACCTCGACGGTAGCAAGGCTGTCGAAAAACTCTAAGGCCTCAGCTGGGCTGGCTTTGCCAATATCAACAGGGTTCGAAAATGTCTGCACGCGGGTCATGGTCAATTGCACTACTGATATCTACCGCCGCGATCGCAGCTCGGCATTTCAATATAGAGCATCGGCAGAGGGGCTAAATCCTCTCCAAGTCATAAATAGCCGGGGTTCTTGCCTTTTAGTGCCGGTCTGCACGAGGGGAGAACACGCCCGATTTTGCTGGAACATTTGCTCAGATATATGGGGCGATCGCCTCAGCCCGTCCTACAGCCCTCTCGTCATAGCTAGAGTAAACATTTTTACCCCCTCAGGCCAAAGCCCTCTAGCGCTAGAGGGCTTTGGCCTGAGGGGGCGTTCACAGAACGATGAACCGAGTTACTGCAATACTCACCGCGATACGTTTACGGGCTTAGTACTGATATTGAGCTTCCGATCGCGTGTAGTCTCGCAGAGGAACGGCGCGATTTAGAGCCAGATTTCTGGCAAATTTAAACAGACTCTCATAGTTTCGCTGCCTGCAAACTAATCGCCCATCGCCAGAGTATTGATTACCGTCGTCGCGCAGCTCGATAACAAAATCAGACACGTACACGGAGAAAATTCGGGTTGCAGCGTTCATTGGTTTTGCGACCTTTTGTAAACACGACTGGGTGTAGCAACGATGTCTCATACAGAGTCAAACCTAAAACGGAGCCCAGAGATTACCTGGTCAATACCCTATCTAGGTCAGACTAAAGGCCATACTGGTAGGCCCAGCGAACTCCTAATCGGTCTTAATGTTTTCGGGGTCTACGTAGTAGCAGGCCGCACTGTCTAAACAGATGCGAGCCCAGCCAGCATCGCTGACGCCGACCAGTTCATAGGTTGTTTCTTGAATAAAGAAGCCGCGGTGATCCCTGGTGCCAGGTAGCACAGAGAAGCGGCCGTTACCGTCATCTTGAGTATTCATGGGGACTTCTAAATAAAGGATTTTAATGGGGCAGGAAACGTTTCCTGATACTCCTAATCTTAGATGAAGAACCCGTGAAGCAAGTCTATTTCTTGCGAATTAATTTTAATCTTTACCTTAGGTTTCGGAATTGTTACCGTAAACACGTTTGCGGTAATTTCTTCATCAATAAACATTAACAATCGCAGTTTTGAGCTGTGTGCTACAGCGCTGCAATGCGCTCAGCTACCCGTAGCTTGGCCGAACGGGCGCGTGGATTTTGGCTGATTTCCGCTTCAGCCGCGATCAGCGGCTTTTTGGTAATTACCTTGAAGTCAGGCGAGCCTTTAAGCGTGTGCTTAACCAGACGATCTTCTAGGCTGTGGAAACTAATCATTACCAGTCGTCCGCCGGGGGCAAGCCAGGTGGGGGCGACTGCAAGCAATGTTTCTAGCACCTCCAACTCCCGATTTACTGCAATTCGCAAGGCCTGGAAGGTGCGGGTCGCCGGGTGAATGCGGCCATAGCGATAGCTGCGCGGCACGCAATACGAAATTGCCTCGGCCAGGTCGGTGGTGGTTTGCCAGGGGCGCTGGCCGACAATTTTGCGGGCAATCCGGCGCGAAAGCCGTTCTTCGCCGTAGGTGTAGATCAAATTGGCCAGCTCGGTTTCATCCCAGTGGTTGACGATGTCGGCGGCGGTGAGGTCTTGGCGCGAATCCATGCGCATGTCGAGGGGGGCACTCTGGCGGAAGCTAAAGCCGCGATCGCCTACATCGAGCTGTACCGAACTCACCCCCAAATCGGCCAAAATACCGCTGAAGGGCGCACCCGAGGGTTTGAACTCAGCGAAATTGCCGTGCCAGTAGGTGACGCGATCGCCAAATTCAGCCAGATTGGCCTGGGTAGCTGCGATCGCCATCTCATCTTGATCGATCGCAACCAGGCTCACCGTTGGGTCGGCCTCTAAAATCAGGCGGCTGTGGCCCCCGCCCCCCGCCGTAGCATCTAAGTACCGGCCACCGGGCTGAACATTGAGGCCCTCGACTACCGCCTCAGGCAGCACCGGCACATGATGAAACTCTGGCTCTGCCATCAGTAATCTCAATCTCTACTTAGTATCGCAAACTCAGTCGATACCCATTAAGATACTCAAAGATACAGCACAACAAGCCGCTGGCGATTGGGTAGCCCCTATGTCAATCATTGAAACCAAGACAGAACCCATGGTGCTCAACATGGGTCCGCACCACCCCTCCATGCACGGGGTACTGCGGCTCATTGTCACCCTCGACGGTGAAGACGTACTCGACTGCGAGCCGGTGATTGGCTACCTGCACCGAGGCATGGAAAAAATCGCCGAAAGCCGCACCAACGTCATGTTTGTGCCCTACGTTAGCCGCTGGGACTACGCGGCGGGCATGTTCAACGAAGCAATCACGGTCAACGCCCCCGAAAAACTAGCCGATATCGAAGTCCCCAAGCGGGCCAGCTACATCCGCGTCATCATGCTGGAGCTGAACCGGATCGCCAACCACTTGCTGTGGCTTGGCCCCTTCCTGGCCGACGTGGGTGCCCAGACTCCCTTTTTCTACATCTTCCGCGAGCGCGAGATGATCTACGACCTGTGGGAAGCCGCCACAGGTATGCGCCTGATCAACAACAACTACTTCCGCATTGGCGGCGTCGCCGCCGACCTCACCTACGGCTGGATCGACAAGTGCCTCGACTTCTGTGACTACTTTTTGCCCAAGGTCGATGAGTACGAAAAGCTGATTACCAACAATCCCATCTTCCGCCGCCGGATTGAGGGGATTGGCACTATTTCTCGCGACGAGGCGATCTCCTGGGGGCTGTCTGGCCCCATGCTGCGCGGCTCCGGCGTCAAGTGGGATCTACGCAAGGTCGACCACTACGAGTGCTACGACGACTTCGACTGGGATATACAGTACGAAACCGCTGGCGACTGCATGGCCCGCTACCAGGTGCGGATTCGGGAAATGCGCGAGTCGGTGAAAATCATTCGTCAGGCCTGTAAGGGCCTGCCCGGTGGCCCCTTTGAAAACCTGGAGGCCAAGCGCATGGCCGAGGGTCCCAAGTCGGAGTGGAACAGCTTTGACTACCAGTTCATCGGCAAGAAAATCGCCCCTACCTTTAAAATTCCGGCTGGCGAGCACTACGTGCGCTTAGAGAGCGGCAAAGGCGAGCTGGGCGTCTTTATTATGGGAGACGACAATGTCTTTCCCTGGCGGTTTAAGATTCGCGCCGCCGACTTCAACAACCTGCAAATCTTGCCCCACATTCTAAAAGGGGTCAAGGTAGCCGATATCATGGCTATTTTGGGCAGTATCGACATCATTATGGGTTCGGTCGATCGCTAATCTGTCAATAGGGTTGCATCCCAGCGCAGGTTCTCGGGGCCGATAGATTACTATAGCGATGTCGGTCTTACCTAGAAAATAGGCGAGGCCGCTGCTCTTTGGCTAGGGCTAGCCGCCGCTGGACACCTGTTCCTGATCATCCTGTCGCCTGTGACCTCACTGCCCTCCGGTTCTTCATCCCGTCAGCTTGCTCGACAGCGCCGTATTCAGCAGGTGAAACGGCGACGGGCGGCGACTGTTGCTGTTTTATTGCTGCTGGCGGTAGGGGTGCTGGGCGTGCGATCGCTGCCCCGCCCTGCGCTGCGACAAATTCAAGAAACCGTATGGGTTAGCCATCCTGAACCGCTGGCCATGGCGGGCGGAGACCCATACATTCGCGCCCTCATGCGCACCATTTCTGCCGCCGAATCCAACACCAGTCGGCCCTACAACGTGCTCTACGGTGGCGATATCGTCCAGCAGCTCAACCGCCACCCCAATATCTGCATTGAGATTGTGGCTGGCCCCAACCGAGGGCACTGCACCACCGCAGCCGGGCGCTACCAGTTTTTAACCGATACCTGGCAAGAAAAAGCCCTTCGGTACCACCCCAAAGCCTCTGCCTGGTTTAGAACCTGGGGCGACTACAGCTTTGACCCCGCATCGCAGGATCTAGTGGTTTACAACTGGCTCAAAGATACCTCAGCCTGGGATCTCGACATTCCTACCGCCCTGCGCGATGGTCGCCTCGACGAGGTTTTGCAACGCCTTTCTGGCACCTGGACTAGTCTTGGCTATGGCATCGAGTCGAACAGCATGACCGCCCGGCTGCCCCGCATCTACAACAATTTGCTCAAGGAAGAGCTAGAGCTGTCATCCTCTGGTCGGTTACCTTAAGGCGGCTGGGTTGGCAAATTATTTGAACCCAGACATTGTGCGTCTGCGGTTTGCGCTGCCTTGATGAAAGACCTCCGAGTTTTTTAAAAACTTGGAGGTCTGGGGTGAAAACTCTGGGGTCTGGGGTGCCTCGCTGGTGCCAGGTAACGGAGCGCAAAAATGGGCAAGCGGCGTTACCACTTACCCATCCATCAGTCGATCGCAGCTAGACGCTCTAGCTCACTAAATACGCCTTCAAATCGTTGCGGGCGTAGCGCAGCTTCTTAATGGCATCGCGCTCGATCTGGCGCACTCGTTCGCGGCTAACGTTAAGTTGCTGGCCCACCTTCGAGAGCGACAGCCCCTCACCCGTGCCCAGGCCAAAGCGTAGTACCAGCACCTCGCGCTGCTGCGGGGTCAAGCGATCGAGAATGCGAAAGATATCTTGCTGTAGGCTGTGTTGGGCCGCATAGTCTTCGGGCGATCGCCCTTGGTCGTCTTCGAGCATATCGGCCAGTTCGGTGTCGCCTTTGTCGCCCACCATGGCGTTGAGCGACATCGGCTGCTGCGACTGCGACAAAAACTGACGCACTTGGACAATCGGCATGTCCAGATGGTTGGCCACTTCTTCGAGGGTAGCGGTGCGGCCTAGTTCCTGGGCCAGGTGGCGCTGGGCGCGCTTAATTTTAGTCAGCTTTTCAAAAATGTGAATGGGCAGGCGAATGGCGCGGCTCTTCTCAGCGATCGCCCGCGTCACCGCCTGGCGAATCCACCAGTATGCGTAAGTGCTAAAGCGAAAGCCCTTGGTAGGGTCAAACTTCTCCACGCCCCGCTGTAGACCCAGAGTGCCCTCCTGCACTAGATCCATTAGGTCGAGGTTGCGCTTGGTGTACTTTTTCGCGATTGAAACCACCAGGCGCAGGTTCGCTTCCACCATGCGGCGGCGGGCGGCCTCACCAACCTCTAGCTGGTGATTCAAATCATCCAGTGACAAATTAGCTGCTGTAGCCCATTCCTGCGCTGAAAGTTCGTGACCCAGGGTTTTAGACTGCTTGGTCGCGATCGCATTGAGCTGGCTTAACTGCTGCACCCGCTTGCCTAGAGAAATTTCTTCATCGCGGGTGAGCCGGGGAATGCGGCCAATTTCTTTCAGGTATGCCTGAACAGAATTGCTAGAGGTAGAAATAGCTTGAGCCATGGGAACATCAGTAGCGGCAATCGACTTAGCTGCCACTATGACAAGGTCTGCGCCCAGATGCCTCTACCCTGAGGGGGGCCTCAAGATTTCCTTAAGGCGTGCAATTGGCCCCATCGTACTGTACCTGCACCGGCAGCCAATGGGCCTGGGGATTGGGCAATGCCCCGCTCTGGGCTTCGAAGGTCTGCTGTAGCGCCAGTTCTAACGCCTTTTCGTCGAGCACTGTATAGCCGGTACTGTCGAGCAGCACGGGCTCTTTCACCAGTTCTCCCGTCGCCGACACAATCACGCCCACCAGCCCCTCAGCCGGAGCCGGAGCCAGACAGGTGTTGATTGGATAGGGAACCCGCAGAGGGGCAAGTTTACGGCCTAGCATCGGCACTTCACTATCACTAAGACCCTGACTTTCGGTTTCTAGCCAGTGGGGTACAACGGCCAGATGAAAATTCACGTCGTCAGTGCTGAGCGATTTAGCCTGCTGGTTGAACTGGTACTGGGCCGGGTCGCGCAGGCGATCGTCTAGGGTGAGCGGTGGTGGCTCTGAGGGCAGCGGCTCTAGAGCCATGTCGAGGGGCAGAGCCGCCTGGGGCGGCGGAGTTGTCTGCGGGGTAGCTGGGGCCGGAGGCTCAGGTGCAGGAGTTACAGGCGTAGGGGCCACGGGCTCAGGGGCCACAGGTGCAGCGGCCGCAGGTGCAGCGGCCACAGGCGATCGCGCTGGTTGGGAGGTTTGAGACGTTGGGTCAACGGGCACTGGGGCCAACGTGCCCCCCTCAGCCATCGGTTTTGACGAGGCGGGCAGACGTACGACATCCATGACCGCCGCCGGATCGCTCAGCTCGCTCAACTCGTCTTGAACATCTGGAGTACTCTCCGGCATCGGCATCCCCAGCAGCAGTCCGTGCATGCCGATCGAGACTGCCGCCAGCAGCCCACCCCCCGACCAGCGGAGAGCGCGTTTGCCCACCTTAAGTTTGAGAGGAAATGCCATGGTCATATCCGTTGCTTTGCGCCGGTGGATGTCAGCGTTTGCCCTTCTAAAGGTGGCACAACTTTGAAGTGGTGTTAACGGTGGACAGACAGTTTTTATATTGTCGTTGTTTGTCGTTAACCTAGGGCTGTCGGGGCTTTAGCAGAAAGGGCTCAGAATCATGCGGCGAGAAGACTTGACCCTAATGACGGCAGGCCTGTTGCTGGTGCTAACAGCCGTCCTTTTAATTGTCCTAGAGCCTCGTACATCGCCGGTTGATCCATCCTCTCCAGCCACTACTGAGGTTACTGCCGTGCCCACCCAGCTTTTGACCGACCCGTTTTTGCAGTACCCTACCCCCGGTGCCGTACGGGTGGTGTGGTTTACCGAGTTTGAGGGCCAAGACCACCAGGTCCGATGGGGAACGCCCGATCAGCGCCCTGACGCTAACTTACCCAACCAAGCCCCGGCTATTACCACTCAGCTGGCCCGCACCCGAGAAGACGGCCAGTCTCGGCTTGACCACCCCAACTTTGCCGACCTTCAGCAAACAGTGCAGCGGCCGATCTGGCGGCACGAGGCCGCAGTGACTGGACTACCACCGGGGCGGCGAGTGCCCTACCGGGTAGCCAGCACCGCCGCCGATGGTACCGTGGTCATCAGCCGCGTCTTTACCCTGGCTGGAGCCCCGATCGCCGGACAGCCGCTCAAAATTTTACTCACCTCTGACCATCAGAACATGCCCATGACCGCCGCCAACCTGCAAAAGGTGGATGAAACCCTGGGCCGGGTGGACGCGGTGTTTTTTGCAGGCGATCTGGTCAACATTCCCGATCGCGCCTCTGAGTGGTTTGACGACAGCCGGGGCTGCGGCTTTTTTCCCTGTTTGCAGGGCAATACCAGCTATGCCCTGGAGCGCAAGGGCCGCACGGTGCGCTACCGAGGTGGCGAAATTATTCAGCACGCGCCGCTGTTTCCAACCCTGGGCAACCACGAGGTGATGGGGCGCTTTGCCGCTACGGCTCCGCTGAATGAGCAGTTTGGCAGCGCCATTCCCCGCCAGGCAGCGGTTCGTCTGTACGACGCCAACGAAGACCTGTTTAACCCCAGCGGCGACCCCGATCTGCGCCGCCAGTGGATCATCAATAATTCCTTTAACAGCGATACTTACGAGGCCCTGTTTAGCCTGCCAAAAACCCAGGTACCCAACCCCGATCGCCCCGAGACCACCAGCCGCTACTACGCTATTACCCTGGGCGATGTGCGACTGGTGTCGATCTACGTCACCCAAATCTGGCGGCCCTACAGTTTGGATGCCACCGCGCGGGGCCGCTACCAGGAGCGCGAGGCCGACCTGGGCACGCCGCAAAACTGGGGCCACGGCCAGCACATTTTTGAGCCAATCGAGCGGGGCAGCTTGCAGTACCAGTGGCTAGAGCAAGAGCTGGCTAGCGATGCCTTTCGCCAGGCCCGATACAAGGTAGTGATGCTGCACCACCCACCCCACACCCTGGGCGACAACATTGTGCCCGCCTTCACCAACCCGGTGCGCCGCTACGATCGCGATGCCCAGGGCCGCCTCACCGCCGTCCGCTACGAGTACCCCCGCGCCGACGACTACATTGCCCGCGACCTGGTGCCCCTGCTGGAGCAGGCTGGGGTAGACCTGGTCTTCTACGGCCACTCGCACCTGTGGAACCGTTTTGTTTCGCCCTGGGGCACCCATTATCTAGAGACCTCGAACGTGGGTAATTCCTACGGTGCGTTCTGGAAAGATGCCGCTCGCCCGGTGCCCCCTGAGACTATTGAGGGTTCGGCTGTGACCTACTCCCCCACCGACTACATCGCCCAGGGCGACCCCAACGGCCTGGAGCCTGTGGTGCCCACCCTTGCCCCCCTAAGCGACGACAGCGGCCAACCTCTGCCCTATCTAGCCAGCAACGACATCACCGCCTTTAGCGTGTTTGAAACCGAGACGGGTACCGTAAGCAGCTACTACTTTGATACTCGGCAGCCGAGTTCAGAGGTGGTGAAGTTTGACGAGTTTCGGTTGGGAAGATGAGGGGCTAGGACTTGATGGCGCAGGTTGAATGACTGTTGCCGGGGGCTAGGGGGCTAGGGAGCCGGGGGGCTGGTCTTGGTAGGGTTCGGTGGCGAGAAAGTGACCAATCAGGTACAGCGATCCGCACAGCACCTTCAGAGCGCCTGACGTGCGACCCAGGGCGGTGAGCCCATCGCTGAGCGAGTCGTGGATCTCACACTGGGCCAGGCGAGGGCAGACCGATCGCGCGATCGCCCCCAGTTCCTCGGGTATGGCCGTTTCGTGCTCCGGCACTGGCACCAGGTGCAGGGCATCGCCGGGCCGCAGCAGGGCGGCAAAAATATCGCGGTGGTCTTTGGTGGCGAGCATCCCCATTAGCCAGGCCGTCCCTTCGGGTTGCCCCGACTGACTGGTCCACCAGCTATCGACGTACTGGCGCAGCACCTCGGCGGCGGCGGTGTTGTGGGCACCATCGATCAGCAGCGGGTAGCCCGCAGATTCCTGCCCCCAGGTCACCCACTGTAACCGTCCGGGCCAGCGAGCTTTGGCCATGCCTTCGACAATGGCTTCGTTCGCAATTTGCCAACCCTGATCGCGCAGGCTGTGCAAGGCGGCGATCGCCACGGCTGAATTTACCAGCTGATGCTGGCCCAGTAGCGCCAGGGGATAGGCGATCGCGTTGTCACCACTGCCGTAGCAAGCCTTACCATGCTCGATCGGGATCGCCGGGGTAGGCCACACCACCGGACAGTTCAGTTCAGCTATTCGTGCCTTGACTACCGCCGCCGCCTCAGCGGGCAGCGGGCCGATAACGGCTGGACGCCCCGACTTGAGCACCCCCGCCTTTTCACGGGCAATATCGGCCAGGGTGGGGCCAAGGCGCTGCCAATGCTCTCGGCTGAGGGAGGTAATCACGCTAACCAGGGGAGCATCCACCACGTTGGTAGCATCGAGCCGCCCCCCCAAACCCACCTCCATCACCGCCAGATCGACCTCGGCCTCGGCAAAGTGCAGCCAGGCGGCAGCGGTAAACACTTCAAACTGAGTTGGCGAGGGCTGCGCCGGGTCAATGGCGGCCACCACCTGATGCAGTCGCTGAATTAAATCTTGGGCCTGGATCGGCGCGTTGTTTACCGTAATGCGCTCTCGCCAGCTCACCAGGTGAGGCGAGGTGTAACGCCCGACCCGATAGCCCGCCGCCTGCAGCACCGCCGCCAGATAGGCGCACACCGACCCCTTGCCATTGGTGCCCGCCACATGTACCAACGGCACCCGCACCTGGGGGTTGCCCAAAGCTCCGAGCAACCGCTGAATGCGCTCTAGGCCCAGCTCGACTCCAAACCGTCCAAAGGGGTCGAGCAGCGCCTGAATCTGCTGATCGAAGGGCTCAAAACCTGGAGGTTGCACCACGGGCATCAATACATCATCCTTGCGATCGCAAACAAATAGCTCATGTAGGTGCAAATGGCACTGAGTTAAGGCTGGTGGGCAGTGCCCACCCCGCGGTAAATCAAGGCTTTCGGCGATCTTCAAGAGCTTAATTCAGGGACATTCTATGTAGGGGCAAACGGTGTTTGCCCAACCAAACGTGGGGTAACCCCCTGAAAATTATCAGCATTCCCACGAAAAAGGCGCAGCATCATGCCGCGCCTGGGGTCAATTCTCAAACGGTGTAGGCCTACACCGCCTCAGTATTTTTCTCGCCAGTGCGAATGCGGACAATTTCGTCTACGGGGCTGACAAAGATTTTGCCGTCGCCAATTTCGCCAGTGCGGGCAGCGGAGATAATTTTGTCGACAACAATATCGACCTGGGCCTCTTCGACCACAATCTCAATCTTGAGCTTTTGCAAAAACTCAACGGTGTACTCTGAACCCCGGTAGCGCTCGGTCTGTCCCTTTTGGCGACCAAAGCCGCGCACCTCCGAAACAGTCATGCCGACAATACCCGCATTGACCAGGGCAATCTTGACCTCGTCAAGCTTAAAGGGGCGAATAATAGCTTCTATTTTTTTCATAGATCAAACTGGGTGCTTTAGCGGTTTTTGTTTAGCTTCGGTCTATGTGTATCGGGCTTGCCCCCTAGGATACTGTATCGTCTGCTACAAAATTGCAGGAGAGGCGGCGGTGGCGAGGGTCAAAGCTGGCCATACCAAGCGACATAGCCCTATCGAGAGTTGTTCAGCAGCGGCTTCATGATCAAGAACCCGGCCCCGAAGGCGCTAATGACAATCAGCAAAATAGTTGCGGCCAGCCACAGCCCGCTCAGGTCTGAGGGCCGCTGGCTGAGCTGCCCTGGGCGATTGGGGTCAAGACGCTCTTCGGTATAGAGCCGCTGGGGCGATCCTGCCTGAGGCCGCTGGGGAGGCTTCTTAGACGACTTTTTGGCCTTGGGCTTCTTCACAATTTGGGTGATTTGGCTGGCCAGGGTCGATACCCCTTCACCCACCGACTCAGACAGTCGCTCTGGCAGAGACGCATCGGACTCGTCGTCGTTGGACATGGGGGAAATAGGCATGGGATAGGCCAGGGCCATAGAGTGCGCTTCGGCACTCAGGTGGGCCTCTAGGGGCGATCGCCCACCGTTCACCCCATCGGCTGGCTGGGGCTGACTCACCTCGATCGCCTGCTTCAGACGGGCCGCTGAGTCAGCAAAGCGGATCATTTCCTGGCGCAGCACCTGATTTTGCTGACCAAGCTGCTGGTTTTGCTGGTTAAGCGAGTCGACCATAGCCTGGGTAGACCGCAGTTCTGTGGCGAGTTCGCGGTACACCGAAATGGGCACCGATGGAGCCTGCCGATTGCCCTGGGGTGCCTCTGGGGCAACCGCCCCTGGATAAGCAGATTCGGGAGAATAAGGTACGTTCATGATGACGGTAGAAGGGGCGTTGAAAACTGAAAAGCAAGTTTAAGAATTGGTCTGCCCAAGGGTAGTTCAAATTAACGCGAATGCACCAGCTGAATCCAAAAAGTTTTGCTGCTGGGCTTGCAACTGGGGACTGGAAGCAGGGAAAGCAAAAGCATTCAGGAAAGACCGTCTCTGGACTGTTCTCTGCTCTGTAGTTTATGCGTATTACTTAAAGATGCGCTACCGCTTACGTCTTTGCCTATCAGTTTGAGCCGCAAGTGCTGATTAGCTGGCTTCCTTCAGGGCAGCGGCGATCGCGGCACTGTCAGCCACAAAGCCAAAGCACTGGTTGACGTTGTAAACGGTGGCCTGGACGCAGTAGTCGGGCGAGGTGGTGGCGCTACAGTCGTGCAGCAAAATGCAGTCGTAGCCGAGAAAGTTGGCGTCTTGCAGAGTGGCCATCACGCACTGGTCCACATTTACCCCGGCAAACAGCAGAGTAGTCTTGCCCAGGTTGCGCAAAATGCTGTCGAGGGGCGTATCCCAAAAGCCGCTCATACGGTACTTGTCAACCCAAATATCCTGAGGCTGGGCCTGTAGCTCATCGACGACTGCCGCTGCCCAACTGCCCTTGGTCAGTACTGGGGCACCGTTGGCAGGCAGCGGGTCGCCTAGGCCAACCCCCGTTCCGCTGGGGTTGTAGACGTGCCGCAGCCCGGCACTGATGTTGAGCAGGTCGGCGCGGTTGCCCCAGTTCACCCACACCACCGGCACCTGGGCCGATCGCAGCTGGGGCAGCAGCATTTGCAGCGGCCCAATCGCCTGACGTGCCGGGGTGACATCGACCCCAATGCTGGCCAGCCAGCCGTCGGGGTGGCAGAAGTCGTTTTGCATATCGACCACCAGGCAAGCGGTTTTGCTGAGGTCAAACCGCACCTGCTTGGTTTGGGTGGCTAAAACAGCCAGCCGAGGCTGTAGCGCCTGACGGCTAATGTCGGCGGTCTGATCGTTAACCCACCAAGCGTTAGGAGGGTCGCCCAGGGGGCGCAGGTTTGAGACGTCCATGTCAACCTTACGGGTCGGCCTTTTCGTGCGTGGAGAAGCGGCTATCTCACCTGAAGGGCGATCAGCGCCAGCCCTGCGGTGACGGCGTAGGCTACCGCCACTACCTGAATTTCAGACCAGCCGGATAACTCAAAGTGGTGATGTAGAGGGGCCATCTTAAAGAAGCGCTTGCCCACCCCGTCGGGGCCTTTGGTGGCCTTAAAGTAGGTGACTTGAATAATCACCGACAGGGTTTCGGCAAAGAACAGCAGGGTTAAGACCAGCAGCGCAAACAGGTTGCCGCTGAGAATGCCCACCGCGCCCAGGGCCGCGCCCAGCGCCAGCGAACCGGTATCGCCCATGAAAACGCGGGCGGGGTTGTGGTTGTGCAGCAAAAAGCCCAGGCAGGCCCCGGCCATAGCAGCACAAAAGACCATTAAATCGGGGTGGGTGGGGGCGACAATAGCCGCTAGGCCCATGAAGGCGATCGCGCCCGTGCCGCCCATCAGCCCATCAAGGCCATCGGTAAGGTTGGTGGCATTGCTCTCGGCCACCAGCACAAATCCGGCCAGCGGCCAGAATAAAAATCCTAGGGGCAAACCCAGGCCCAGGGGCAGCGCTACTGTAGTCAGGCTAGCGGGCTGGCTAGTCAGCACCCACAGGCAAAACAGCACGGCCACGGCAATTTGCAAACCCAGCTTGGCGCGGGGAGAAATGCCTTTATTCGAGCGGCGCTGAATCACTTGCCAGTCATCGACCCAGCCGATGGCACCGTAGGCCAGCGTCAGCAGCGATACGGCCACGGCATCGCGAGCAAAGCCCGTTGCCAATAGCGCCACCAAGACGGCTACAGGAATAAAAAACGCGCCGCCCATAGTGGGAGTGCCCGCTTTCTTGAGATGGCCCTGGGGACCTTCCTCACGAATAAACTGACCGGTTTTGAGCGCCCTCAGCAGGGGTACTGCCGAGAACCCCAGCAAACTGCTGGCCAGGGCGGCTACCAAAAACGGCACGGTAATTGACGCACCGACGCTAATGGCATTCCCTAATAGGCCGTCTAACCCAGCGGCAGCGCCGCTAAGACCCAGGCCCAGTAGCCAAAATAGCGTTTGACCGTTCAAAGACAGCCGCTTCGATGCTAAAAACTTCGCATCCACGAACAATTCCTCAATTGCACCACACACCAACAGGAGTCTACTGGATGATCTTCCCCTTGACTACGACTGGCGGCAGGAAATAGTCAGGAAGTCTAAATGAATGGTCTCAGTAAGACGCGAAGTTTAACAATACTTAACGACAAACTTGTCTGAGACAATACTCCGGACAAAAATTTGCCTCTCATATCGCCTGTAAGCTAGAGCCTACGTTGCTCAAAGTATTTAAACCAACGTTAGCCCGCAAGCCAACTTTGATTTAAATAGGTGATCGCTAGAGTGAT
>JBARVV010000043.1:0-152925 GCA_049646445.1 Nodosilinea sp.
CACAAGCTCATTCGCATCGTCTACGGGGTGTTGTCCTCAGGTCAACTCTACGATCCCGAAAAGCTGAAACCTCAGAAACCGGCCATGGCTGTCCCTTGACAGCCTCCGGACAACACAGTATCTACATTCCTAAATAACCTGGCGGAGATTGGCCAGGCGATTAAAGCTGCCGGGGCCGCATTCTTTTTCAAATTCCTGCACAATCCAGTCCTGGCGCTTGCCAATGCGCTTGGCGCTTTTCTGCAGGTGCTCAAAATACTCCAGCATTTGTTGGGGGGTAGGGCGAGAGCCAAAAATCGAGCCCAAGCACCAGGCATCTTTCGGCCACCGACCGCAGTGCTCCCAAAACGATCGCTCGGCCCAGGTCGGCGCATTACCACGCATGTAGGCCCGGCGGCGGTGGCTGTGGAACAGCTCGATTAGGGTAGGGATGTCGTTGATTTGGTGAGCCTGGCCGGCAGAGTAGATTTCCACCATATCCTCTAAGTTGATGGGTCGTTCAGAAACCCACTGATGGCCGCAGTCGGGGCACTTGACAATGAACGACAGCACAATCCGCCCGCACTGGGGGCAGGGTTTGGTGGGCGGGGGGCTGCCGCCATCGCTGCTCTGCTGCTTTTGCACCGGCAGGTGGTAGTCCTTGATATCTTCGGGAAAGCCCAAACGCTCCAGATTCCCCGCCTGGTCGAGAATGATGCCGTACTGCTTGCCGGTCTGAGGCGAGATCCGCATCACCCGGCCAATCTGCTGCAGGTGCAGGGCGCTCGACTGGGTAGGCCGCAGCATTAGCCCCACCTCCACACTGGGTTCGTCAAAGCCGATGCTGATTACGTTGCAGGAGGTAAGCACCAGGATTTGCTCCTCTCGCAGGTCGCTGTACATGCGCCTGCGGTCTTTGATCGGGGTACCGCCTTCTACTGTATCGGCGGCAATACCGGCGGCGTTAAAGGCATCGGCGACGTGGCGTGCGTGCTCGATATCCACACAGAAGGCGATCGTGCGCTTGCCGGGGCAGAGGCGCTGCCACTCGCGGACAATTTTTTCGATCAGCTCGGGGCGATCGCAGGCATTCTTCAACCCGATTTCGTCGTAGTCGCCCCGTACTGTCTTCACTTCTTTCAGGTTAACCACCCCGTCGGGGGGCATGCTGTAGTACTTCATCGGGGCCAAAAAGCCCCGCTGCTGCAGGTCGCTGGGCACCGGAGAGGCCACCAGGGTATCCATATAGTCGCCCAGCTGCTCTTTGCCCAGCCGCTCGGGGGTAGCGGTCATGACCAGGTGGACGGCATTGGGAAAGGTCTTGAGCACCTTTTTACCCACCTGACTAAATAGAGTAATGTGCCCCTCGTCGTAAAACACCACATCTGGGGTTAACTGCTTCCACCACTGCCGCCTAGCCATGGTTTGAATGCTGGCAATCTGAATCGCGGCCTCGCGGTTTTCCTCCCATCCCGCTTTAATGAACCCACAGTGCAAGCCGAAAGACTGCATCTTTTCGTAGGTCTGGCCCACCAGTACGTCTAGATGCACCAAAAACATCAGCCGCTTGCCCGCCCCCTCGGCGTGGGCGCAGATTTGCCCGCTAATAACGGTTTTGCCTGCCCCGGTACCGGCTACAATCGCCACCCGCTTGTGCCCTTCGTTGAGCTTGCGGTAGAGGTCGTTAATCAGGTCAACCTGGTAAGGGCGAAGTTGGGGCGGCATGGGGAAGGTGGGGAGGGAAGATGAGGTGAGGAAGACAGTTCTTGTGCTCAGTCCATATAATCCCTCAATTCAATAACAAGCAAGTACTATCCTCTGCCTCCGTGATCAAGGGCTACTGGGCCAGGGCTACTGGGCCAGGGCTACTGGGCCAGGGCGTTATCATGCAGGTAGCTAAATCCAGGGATGAGCGCTTAAGCATGGAAACTCGCAAACTTGGAACCACCGATATCGAGATCACGCCGCTAATCTTTGGCACTTGGCAGGCAGGCAAGAGCGGCTGGGTTGGCATAGAAGACCAGGACGTGATTGATGCGATGCAGGCGGCCCTGGATGCGGGCATTACCACCTTCGACACAGCAGAAGTCTACGGCAAAGGCTATTCTGAGGAACTGGTCGGCAAGGCGCTGGGGGACAGGCGCGATCGGGTTGTTCTGGCCACTAAGGTCTTTGCTAATCACCTGAAAGCCGACCAGGTGATCGAGGCCTGCGAAAACTCGCTCAAGCGGATGCAGACCGATGTAATCGACCTGTACCAGATCCACTGGCCATCGGGAGCTTTCAAGAGCGACATTGTGCCCGTTGGAGAGACCATGGGAGCACTGAACCAGCTCAAGGAGCAGGGCAAAATTCGGGCGATCGGGGTGTCGAACTTTTCCCGAGCGCAGCTCGAAGACGCCATGACCTATGGCCGCATTGACAGCCTGCAGCCGCCCTACTCTTTGTTCTGGCGCGGGGTCGAGACCGAACTGCTGCCCTGCTGCGTCGAGAATAACCTTACTGTCCTGGCCTATTCATCGCTGGCCCAGGGGCTGCTGACCGGCAAATTTGGCCCCGACCACCAGTTCCCGAAAGAAGACATTCGCAGCAAAAACAAGCTGTTTCAGCCGCCGCTTTACGACAAAGCCCAGGCCGCGATCGGCCAGCTGCGACCGATCGCCGATCGCTACCACACCACCCTGGGCAACCTGGCCCTGGCCTGGCTGATCGCTCAGCCGCAGACCACTGCGATCATCGGCGCACGCAATGTTGAGCAAGCGAAGGAGAATGCCAAAGCGGCTGCGGTATCACTATCTGCCGATGACCTGGCTGAAATCGATGCTATCAGTCGCACCGTGACCGACCATCTGCCCACCGATCCAGTAATGTGGAACTTTGGGTAGTCCTTTCGTGATAGTCAAACGTGATGGACTGGCTTTTGGATCCGCTCAACTATGACTTTATGCGCCAGGCGCTGCTGGCGAGCTTATTAGTCGGCATTCTTTGCCCGGTTGTTGGTACTTATTTGATTGTGCAGCGCATGGCCATGCTGGGGGATGTGGTGGCCCACGGGGTGCTGCCAGGACTGGCGATCGCCAGTTTTTTCAACTTCCCCATCCTGCTGGGGGCGTTTGCCATGGGCCTATTTAGTACCGCCGTCATCGCCTGGATTCGGACCCAATCGCGTATCAAAGTCGACACGGCGATGGCGATCACCTTCTCCACCTTTTTTTCGCTGGGTATTACCCTGCTGACGGTGTTTCGCAGTCGGGTTTCCCTGGAGCAGCTGCTATTTGGCGATATTCTCAGCATTAGCCCCAGTGATGTTTGGCAGATTGGGGCGATCGCCGGGTTCGTACTGGTCGGGGTCGGCCTGTTTTACAAAGAGCTGCTGTTCTTCACCTTCGACCCCCTTGGAGCCGAAGCCCTGGGGCTACCCGTCAACCGCATCAACCTGGGCCTGATGGCAGGCATTACCCTCGCTATTATCGCTGGTATAAAAACTGTCGGGGTGATCCTTGTTGTAGCCCTCATGGTCGGCCCTGCGGCCACAGCCTACCTGCTGGTTAAAGAACTCCACTGGATGATGGGTTTGGGTGCTACCCTGGGCGTGCTGTTTAGTGTGGTAGGCATGTACAGCAGCTACTATCTGGATATACCGTCGGGGCCTGCGATCGGCCTGACTGTATTTGCTGGCTTTTTGCTGGCGCTGCTATTCAGTCCCCGTCAGGGAGTTTTGACCCAACGTCTCAAAAAGACCTAGGGCATCCTTTTTAGCCTAAATTTCAGGGGTATTGATGGATATCGCCTTGGGTTTAAGGCCACTTTGAGTAGAGTCCTAGCGGCCTGATGGCCAAGGACCAAGTTGCGGTATGGTATCTGTGGCTTAATGTTTGTCGTTAAGGTAGCTAGTCGGTGACCATCATCTTGACATCCCTAAAAACCCTGTGGCGAAAGAATACACCGATCAAGCGCTGGCTGCCGTTGGATGACTCCCAATGGGCTAAATTGAACCTTCTAAAAATCCTCGTTCAGCGGGACCTTGAGGGGCGCTATAAAGGCTCCGTTTTGGGAAAGTTCTGGCCTCTCATCAACCAGGTATCCCAACTGCTGATCTACACCTACGTCTTTGGCATTGTGCTCAAGGTTAAGCTCAGCTTAGCGGGGCTGCCGCAAGACAGCTCCTTAGTATTTGGGCTATGGCTGTTTGCCGGTTTAGTGCCTTGGCTTGCCTTTAGTGGTGGCTTGTCACAGTCCACGCTTTCGGTCATTCAACAGCCTAACCTGGTCAAGAAAGTAGTCTTCCCCCTCACCTTATTACCGCTGGTGCCGATTCTCTCCAGCTTTATTGAAAGCACCTTTGGGCTCATGGCATTAGTGACCTTCGTTGCGCTGCTCACCCAAAAGCTGCACCCAACCCTCCTCTTATTGCCTATAGTTTGGCTGCCCCAACTCTGCCTTAGCGCCGGCTTAGGGTTTTTGACGGCTGGGCTAACGGTTTTTTTGCGCGATATTCCCCAGACCCTAGGCGTAATCTTGAACCTGTGGTTCTACGCCACGCCGCTCATTTATCCGGCTAGTCTAATTCCCCAGCCCTTTCAGACATGGATATTTTGGCTTAACCCCATGGCCGCCATTGGAGAGCTCTATCGAGATATGATTTTGACCGGCACAGTGACCCACTGGAGTGAGTGGGCAGTGGCAACTCTGGTATCCGTGCTAATTTTGCTGGGTGGATTTTGGTGTTATCGTAAGCTGCGGCCAGCATTTGCCGATGTGCTGTAGTGCCATAGAAACAGCGGAACACTCAGGTAATAGATAGAGTAATTATCAACCGCCTAAGCATAGAGGATCTTGGGGAGCAATGACCGAGGAGATTTTGATTTCACTGCAGAATATATCCAAGGTATATAAACGATATCATCAGCCCGTGGATCGTTTGAAGGAAATTCTATTGCCTGGCAAGCCAAGAGCTGAAGAGTTTTGGGCCATCCGAGATATCGACCTACAAGTCTCAGAGGGCGAAACGCTAGGTATTGTTGGCCGCAACGGATCGGGCAAAAGTACTCTACTACAAATCATCGCCAGAACGCTGACCCCAACAACTGGTGAGGTGCAGGTCAACGGCCGCATGTCGGCACTGCTAGAACTGGGTAGTGGCTTCAACCCTGAGTTTACCGGGCGGCAAAATGTATTTTTCAATGGTCGCCTCCTAGGCTTAACCCAAGAAGAAGTCGAGAGCAAGTTCGATGAAATTGCAGCCTTCGCTGATATTGGAGACTTTTTAGACCAGCCAGTCAAAACCTACTCAAGTGGCATGTTTGTTCGGCTGGCCTTCTCAGTAGCCGTAAATGTTGATCCCAAAATTTTAATTGTGGATGAAGCCCTGGCCGTAGGAGATATTTTCTTCCAGCAAAAATGCTTTGACAAAATGCGTCATCTAAAGGCATCAGGAAATACGTTACTCTTTGTCTCCCACGACTCCTCGGCAATCTACAAACTTTGCGATCGCGCCGTGCTCTTAGAAAATGGGCACCTAATTCTGGATAGCCAACCCAGACAAGTCATTGATCTATACGAAGCCAAGCTGTTAAAAGAACTGGATCAGGAGCCTAGCTCTCTAGACG
The DNA here is from genome assembly GCA_049646445.1 of Nodosilinea sp. GTDB lineage: Bacteria > Cyanobacteriota > Cyanobacteriia > Phormidesmidales > Phormidesmidaceae > Nodosilinea. The sequence goes on from JBARVV010000043.1 coordinate 5,589, forward strand.
TTAATATAATTTACAAATCAGCTGAATCGAGCGGCAATCCAGAATCAGAAGATGTAATCGAAGGAATGCCAGAAGATGTTGAGGAGGTAAAACTACATCGATCAGAGGTCACTATTCGATCCGTTAACCTGCTGAGTACCGAGGGAAAAGTGATCCCGACCGCATTGACGGAGCAATCGGTACGGCTAGTTATATGCCTCCAATTCAATCAGGAGTTTGGAGATCCACATGTTGGCTTCAAAATTCGCGATCGCACAGGCTTAGACTTATTCATGACGAACACCTACGTCATGAATAAATCGTTGGGGGCCGTTACGTCCGGTGAAATTATAGAAGTAAGTTTTAGCTTTTTTATATCCATAATTGAAGGCGATTATACAGTAACTATCGGTGTAGCTGATGGTGGCCATGGCGAAGGCTCATTTCGCTCGACGCTTGTTTATGCTCACAATGCCCTGTCCTTTAAAGTGCTGCGAAACCCTGCGAAACCTGCATGGTTTGGAATTGCTAACCTGCGGCCAAATTTGACGGTGAAGCGGAGTCAATCAACACCTTTTCATCCAAGTGAGAACTCATCGCCAGAAATATCTATCCCCTTATCCTCAGCGCAGGCTTACGTAGATGACCAGCTATTCGCCTTACTTCAGCCATACACCCTGTGCAGCCGTGATCGCCTTGAAAACATAGCCCAACTTTCCGCTCAACTCAACGACCAAAATATACCTGGCGACTTTGTTGAATGTGGAACCTATAAAGGCGGTTCTGCGGCTCTACTTTCAAAATTTTTGAATTCAGAGCGGCAGCTTTGGTTATACGACAGCTTTCAGGGAATGCCACCCACCTCTACCAAGGATGGAAAAGATGCCGCCGACTGGATCGGAAAATGTGTGGCCGAAATTAGTGATGTCAAAGAAGCCTTAAGCCATGTCTCTGCGCCTTTAGAGAAATGTCATATCCAGCCAGGTTGGTTTCAAGAAACGTTCCGGCAGTCTTTACCAGAACAGGTTGCACTACTACATTGTGATGCTGATTGGTACGAGTCAGTCATTCTTGTTTTAAACACATTTTATGATCGCATTCCAAGAGGGGGATGCATTGTTCTCGATGACTTTGGCTACTGGGAGGGATGCCGAGAAGCTTTCTATGAGTTTTGCAAGCAGCGCGATGAGAAGCCTTTGCTAGAGCGTGTTGGCTCAACTCAAGCGTACTGGATCAAACCCTAATTACGTACTTGTCAAGTGCCATACTGAGACTCTCCCCATCGTATTTTTGAAGCTGTTACATAGCGCAGGTCAATGGTAGTTAAGAGCCCCCTAACTAATTGCGATAGTGTGACCCTCTTGAATAGTTATTCAAGGGAAGAGATCATAAAGGATTGGCAAGATTTTTTTCAAATAGATGTTAGTACAGATCTCAAAGCTTACCCAATATTTCAACTGTATCGATGTAATGCCACTGACCTACGCTTTTTCCACCCATTGGATATTTTCGGTTCAGCTCAGCTGTATAAGGATCTTATGAAATTTGAGTGGTACTATATGGCTGAAAAATGGGAATACCAAGCCGCGCTCAAGGACTTACAAGAAGGCAGCAGAATCTTGGAAATAGGTTGCGGGCATGGTCATTTTGTAAGTCAGGCGGAGAATAAAGGCTTTCAAGTTGAAGGGATTGATTCTAACGAAAAGGCTGTGTTTGACGCTCAGAAAAGTGGCCTTAATGTTTATCAGTCATCAATCCCAGATATCTTTGCTGAGGGAAAATATCAATACGATTGCCTGTGCGCCTTCCAGGTTCTAGAACACCTACCTAATCCATTACAGTTTCTTACGGATTGCATCGACCTCCTGAAATCAAATGGCTTATTATTATTAAGCGTACCCAATGCAAATAGCTTTCTAAAGTACCAATATAATTTACTTGACATGCCTCCTCATCATATGTCTCAGTGGACTGTCAAAACTTTCCGTTCATTAGAGACGTTGTTGCCGTTAAAGCTTGAAACTACCCGTTTTGAACCCTTAGCTAACTATCATATTGCTGGATACGTCCAGGCGAAGGAAAATCAGCTTAAGACTGTGCTATCTCGATTGCCAGACTTCTTAGCTAATTCGATAATAAATAACTACGAGAAAGCCTTAAGAAAAGGGCTAAATAGATATACAAAAGGGCAAAGCCTGTACGTTAAACTTCGAAAGCAGAAATGAGATATCTGAACTTAGGATGTGGCAATCACTTTCATCCAGACTGGGTTAACATAGACTTCCAGTCAACAAGAACTGATGTCATTGCTCATGATTTGCGCAAGCCAGTTCCTTTCGCAGACGAAACGTTTGATGCCGTTTACCATTCTCATCTTCTAGAACACTTTTCTCGATCTGAAGCTAAGCCTTTTCTGCAAGAGTGCTTACGAGTCCTTCGTCCGGGTGGCGTGCTTAGAGTTGTTGTACCAGATCTAGAGCAAATAGCCCGCGAATACCTACGGATCTTGGAAGAAACAGAAAATGATTCTGAAAATACCCCCCATGATTACGACTGGATTTTATTAGAAATGTATGACCAGGCTGTTCGTCATCAATCTGGTGGCGATATGGCCAAGTATCTCTCGAAAGACCAGATTCCAAATGAAGATTACGTCATCAAGCGCTTTGGCTATGAAGGACAGACGCTTATAGAAAGCTTAAAAGGCAAGAATTTAGACAACTCTCAAAACCGAGCGATTTCAGAAAATACGGATGAAGCTGCATTGGCAATCGGACGTTTTCGTTTAGGTGGCGAAGTTCATCAATGGATGTATGATAGATATTCCCTAGGTCGATTGTTGAGGGAGTCTGGATTCAAAGATATTCAGGCTTGCGCGGCAGCAGAATCAAGTATAGGAAATTTTTCCGAATATCACTTAGACGTCCTAGATAGTGGGCAGATTAGAAAACCTGATTCTTTATTTATGGAAGCTAAAAAGCCCAACGCTGTTGTAAATTCTTGGATCTTTGAAGCTGAAGATAACACCCAGGAAAATCTAAAAATATTGCAAATTTCTACCAGTGATACACAAGGTGGAGCATCCCGCGCATCTTATCGGTTGCATCAGGGACTTCGCTTGCTTGGGCAAGACTCTCTAGTATTGGCTAAGCATCGTACCTCAGACGATCAGTTCGTTTGCTCATTGAAAGACTTGGGCCTCAATGAAAATATCTCAAATGAGAATAGCTTCTATGCAGAAATCCAGGAAAATTATATTAACAATAATCGCACCGACTTATCAAATACGCTATTCTCATATCCTTATCCAGCCATAGATTTAGCTAATATTGAACAAGTTAATCAAGCTGATATCTTAAACTTGCACTGGGTCGCATGGTTCCAATCGGCTAAAACTATAGCCGCACTTTTAGCTCTAGGAAAACCCGTCGTATGGACTCTACATGATATGGCCGCTTTTACAGGTGGCTGTCATTATTCTGCCGGTTGTCAACACTATCAAAGCACCTGTGACCAATGCCCTCAGCTAAAAGAGGATAAATATGACTTGCCGGCAGCAATTTTGAATGACAAAGTCAGAAAACTATCCTCTTTCTCAAATTTAACAATAGTAACTCCAAGCCATTGGTTAGCAGATTGTACAAGAAGTAGTCAGCTATTTAAGAATAATCGAGTTGAAGTTATTCCCTATGGCATAGATATCACTGCCTTTATGCCCGTTCCCAAAGCAATCGCAAAAAAGTATTTAAATATATCTGAGAATGATATTGTTTTACTCTTTGGTGCTGATTATAGTGTAGAAAAACGGAAAGGCGTTGATATCCTGGTTCAGGCTTTGACTCAATGCTTTCAAAATAGTTTAGCCCAAGAAATATTAGAGAAAAAGCGAATCAAGATTCTAATTTTTGGCCGCAGTTCTCCTAGCTTGAAAAACTTAGATGACTTAGGTGTACCTATAATTTCACTTGGCTATGTTTCCTCAGATAAAGAGCTAAGGTATGTTTATTCGGCAGCAAACGTTTTACTGTTGCCTTCTCTAGAGGATAACTTACCGAATCTTATGCTAGAGGCTATGAGTTGTGGAACTCCTGTCGTTGCATTTTTGACAGGTGGAATGATAGATCTTATTGACGACGGTGAGACAGGTCGATTAGTAAGCTTAGGAAATCTAGACGGTCTTTCTGAGGTTATTTTAGATAGCCTACTTAATCCTAGTAGGTATGAAGAGATGGGTCTAAAGGCACGCATAAAAATCGAAGAAAATCATTCTCTAGAACATCAAGCTAATCGTTATATAGATCTTTATAAAAGGCTGCTACTTGATAAACAGTTTAAACAAGAGCCTTCTGATGATAATGAGCTTGACTTGTACGACCTCCCAAATCTACGCGAAGTTGCTATCGAGGCAGGACGTATAGCTTTATTACAAGAACGTCAGTCTGTCCACAATCTTCATGGGGAAATAAACCAAGCTAAGACTATAGCTCAGGAGACGCAAGCTGAGCTCGTACAAACGCAAGCTGAGCTCGAACAAACGAAAGCTGGGCTCGAACAAACGAAAGCTGGGCTCGAACAAACGAAAGCTGAGCTGCAGCAGAATCAAGCTGAGCTCGAACAGACGCAAGCTGGGTTCGAACAGACGCAAACCGAGCTGCAGCAGAATCAAGCTAGGCTCGAACAGACGCAAGCTGGGCTACAGCAGAAACAAGCCAGGCTCGAACAGACGCAAGGTGGGCTCGAACAGACGCAAGGTGGGCTCGAACAAGTGAAAGCTGAGTTCGAACAAACGAAAGCTGAGCTCGAACAAGCGAAAGCTGAGCTCGAACAAACGAAAGCTGAGCATGAGAATGCCAAGACTCAACTCCATCAGGCTCAAGCTACTATAACTGCCATGGAATCAAGTAACTTTTGGAAGATTCGAAAAGTTTGGCTCCGAATGAAGAATCTGGTCAGGATGAAGATGGACTGAGGCAAGGTTAATCTAATCGCTACATTCTTACATTATCTACCTATTACTAGGCTTAAAGGGTAACTCACTACGTCGAGAGAATTATGGCAAATATAAGTTCTACTAGGGTAGCCTAATAAATTTTCCTTGACATTGTATGCCCACATCTTGATTTTTCATTCTTTGATTCAGACAGAAGCTTGAAACCTCGAAAACTACTTAGGGAAAATAATTGTGAGCCAAACCATCCCGGAACCTAGAATCTCAATCATTGTGCCTTCTTTAAACCAAGGAGAGTACATCAGGCAGTGTATTGAATCAATTCTGTCTCAGCAGTATCCTGGCTTAGAGTTAATCATTATCGATGGTAAGTCAAGTGATCAATCCGTCGAAATCATTAGAGAATATGACGATCATATTAGTGCCTGGGTCAGCGAGCATGATACGGGGCAAAGTGACGCTATTAACAAAGGATTTAAGCAAGCCACAGGAGATATCGTAGCCTGGCTAAATGCTGACGACTTTTATCTTCCGAAATCATTCCAGCATGTCAAAGATGCTTACCAGGCTAACCCATCATCACCTTTGTACTTTGGAGATGGTTTTCGCGTAGGTAAAGATGGAGAAACAATTTCTAAATTTTTCCCTACAGAGAAAGTGTTGTTCGATCGCCAGGCCCTGGTAATGGGTTTAAATTATATTTTACAACCCTCAACCTTTATCAACCGCAAGGCGTTGATAAAGGTTGGTTACTTAGATGTTAATCTTCACTACGGAATGGATTCAGATCTCTGGATGCGTTTATCGAGCATAGGTAGCCCCCAAGCTATACAACTACCTTTGGCCGCTAGTAGAGAATACGAAACCACTAAAACTGCCACAGGCTCGTTTGCTCGAGTCGAAGAACTTCGCAGTATATCTATGAAGTATTCTGGATTACCCATAACGCCTGGAGTAATCTGCTATTTCCTAGATACTCTTTATCGAGTTGTTCAAGAAAATGATACTATTTATCCCGAAGGATATTCTGAAGATGTCACTCTTTTCTGGAAGAAGACTTCGTCTTTATTGAGTTTGTTTGATGCTAGGCCAGATGGATTCCCTCAATCAAGTGCATCCCAGATTGAATACTGTCTGGAATGATGGAAAACTGGATTCAGTCTGTCCCAAATGCGGATCTGCTTTAAAAAATAGATTAGAAGTCTAGGTTGCATTATGAAAATCGGTATTGATTTCAGACCTTTAATAATTGGTGCTTCTGGGGGAATATCTCAGCTAGTTAAAGGGGTTTGTGAGCATATGTTTGCCCTATATGGCAACCACCTTTTTTTTGTGTTTTGCACACCTTTTAATAGAGGTCTTATTAATTTTGAATACACTGGAGACCATGTTAAATATTTGATCTTACCTCTCTCCACATACTTTCAGGAAATTGACAGAATTGCTGAAGAAGAAAGCTTGGATATCTTATTCAGATCATACCCAATAGAAGACGATCTAAAATTTTCATTGAATAAGCAAATTTATTTAATTCCAGACATTCAGCACGAAAAATTTCCAGACTTTTTTTCTGATGAAGCCTTACGTTCTCGTCGCATTGCGTTCTCCAAAGCATTAAACGAATCTGCAGCTATTGGGACCATATCTAATTTTGCCCGTCAAACACTTATCGATTTTCTTGGTCACCGTTGCACCGATATTTTTTTAATGGAACCTGCGCTCCAAGACTCTCACCAGGACTTTGATTCAATTAATCTAACTGATCTGGAGAAAGAATTAATTCCCAAAGGAGACTATTTTATATTTCCAGCTAATATTTGGAAGCACAAAAATCACTTATGCCTGCTTCGAGCATTTGAAATTTTCATAGAAAAAACTGGGCGTGATGTTCAGCTTATATTAACCGGTTATCAGGAAGGATGGGACGACTTAGCTAAAAACTTTCCCACGTTACCTTTTGTGCATCTGGGCTTTGTCAGACCAGAATTTTTGAGAGTACTTTTAGAACGTGCAAAAGCTCTGGTCTTTTTTTCGCTTTATGAAGGCTTTGGAATACCACTTCTAGAAGCTTTTAATGTTGGAACCCCTGTTATTTGCAGCAATACTACTAGTCTACCTGAGGTAGGCCAAGATGCTGTCTTAACATGCGACCCTGCAGACGCGGCCGCGATCGCTAAACTTATGGAACGTATTTTAGATGACTTTCAATTAAGAGAACAGCTTATCCAGGCAGGTAAAGAGCGTCTCAATGCTTACTCTTGGGATAATGCTGCTCACAACTTAGTGGCTGCATGTGAAAGAGTAAAGAGTAAAGAAAGCCAATATTCGCAGCCATTCTCTCCTGCATTTCAAGAAGATCGACCGTTGGTTTCGATAGTTACTCCTTCCTATAACCAAGGACGCTTTCTGAGAAGGACAATTGAAAGTGTTGCTGGCCAAAGCTACCCAAGTATAGAGTACCTCGTGTTTGATGGAGGTTCGACAGATGGTTCAATTGATATTCTAAAATCCTATGATAATCAGTTCTCCTGGATTTCAGCTCCTGATGAGGGTCAAACTGATGCCATAAATAAGGGTATGAACCTTGCAAAGGGCGAGATTCTTGCTTATCTAAACTCTGATGATGTGCTTCTTCCTGGAAGCATCGACAAAGTTGTCGACTTCTTTAACCGGCATCCTGAATGTGATCTGGTCTACGGCAACGCATTCTACATTGATGAAGACGATAACGTTACCGGAAACTATAGAACGGCAGAGTATTCTCTAAACCGACTAATTGAAGACTGCATGATCTGTCAGCCGGCTGCTTTTTGGCGCAGTCGTGTTACAGAAAAAATTGGACTGTTTGACAAATCGTTAAACTATGCGATGGATTACGATTATTGGCTACGTATTGCGACGCAATGCGGCAGCATTTATTTTTTGCCTGATAACTTAGCATGTTCTCGGCTTTACCCTGAGACAAAAACATGCTCTGCTCGCTCAGAGGTATATGCTGAAATATTCAGAGTAAGTCGCAAAAACGTTGGATATGTTCATGAAAGCTACTTCCAAGGATTTTGGCACCACTTGATTTTTGAAAGAGATGGCTTTATGAGTCGATTGTTACGACATAATCCAAAGTCTTATATTGGGTTTGCTAGAATTCACTACAGGTTTTCAACACTTTATTATAAGCTATTGGATTCTAGACAGGAATCATCGGCTGATACCCTTATCTATGTGCTCCGAAAAGCACGTGGAAAGCTAATGCGCTGGATTCAGAAGCATTATCATTTTAGTTATACTTATATTGAATCCCCATCAACCCCTGCTAGCCTTGTTAATGGCTACTTTCGAGATAACTGGCTTTCACCAGTAGTAACTATTCTTAGCAAAAAAGCGGGAGCTTCTGAAGAATTTTATGTTGTAGGAACGGCACCTATTAACTTGGTGATGACGGTGTATTCTGGCAAACAGATGGTTAGCAGTTTCAATATTTCAGCGCATCAAAACCAGACAATTAAGCTCTCCTCTAGCGTCTTGTCTGACAAGTCGCTCAAGCTTAGTTTTTCTAAATATATTAAAGATTCGAGCGGTAGAAAAATATCGTTTTTGCTTGAGGCTACAAATCTCTTTTCTGAAAGGGATCTCGGCTGAAGTGGGATGTCGAAGACTATATTGTTCTTCAGGGCCAGGCAATTTTGATTTCCTAGTTAAAATTTCCCGGATTTATTCGTAATGAGTTTCGGATTTAGTGTTATTGTCCCATCTTACCAACAGGGACGTTTCATTGAACGGACAATAAATAGTGTTTTAGATCAGGGCATAGACCTTGAGTTTATTGTTGTTGATGGTGGTAGCCAGGACAATACGCTAGATATCTTAAGAAAGTATGAGGGGCAACTTTCATGGATATCTGAACCTGATGATGGGCAGGCCGATGCTATCAACAAAGGTATCGAAAAATCAAGTGGTGAAATCATTGCTTGGATCAATTCTGATGATATTTACTACCCCGGAGTTTTGAAAAATGTGCAGGCAATTTTTGAGCATCATCCCGAAGTACAGGTTGTATACGGAAAAGCTGACTGGATTGGGGCAAATGATGAGGTTTTGAAAAGTTTTCCCACAGAGCCTTGGAACTATGCAAAGTTAAAAGAATCTTGCTACCTGTGCCAGCCCGCTGTATTTTTCAGGCGTTCTCTAGTCGCAAGGTATGGTGGTCTAGACCGCTCGCTCCAGTACTGCATGGATTATGAACTTTGGCTCAGGTTTGGCCAGTATACTGACTTTTACTTTTTGCCTGAAAAGTTAGCTGGTTCCAGACTATATGCCTCAAACAAAACAGTTGGCCAAGCTTTTGTTGTTCATACTGAAATTAACCGAATGCTTGAGGCTAAATTGGGAGTGATTCCGGCTAACTGGCTGCTAGGTTATGCCCTAGTTAAGGTCGAAAAAGAGTATGGCATTAGCCGCTACGATCGCACCCAAACCTACCGCTTTGTAATTTTGCTCATTCAATTTTCGTGCCGAGAACTAATTAGGCATAATCGACTCGCTTTCTTCAAGATTTTGCCCAAGATGGTGTTTTGGCTCTTAGTCCCTGACCGGGCCTGGTTTAGACGAGAAGACATTTTGGCTCTGATCTAGACACTATGGTCAGAGTCGTTGTTGAGGCTACTCCTGTTTTGCCTAAGCCCAGCGGTGTCGGGCTGTACGTGCTCAATTTATTGTGGACGCTACGCTCACTGCAGGAGTCGGAAGATTTTAGTTTGGGGTTGGCTTATCAGCCCAGCCTCAAGAACTGGCTGCGGGGCAATTTAGCTCTGCCTGAGGTGTTGGCTAGCTATGACGATGTGGCGGTGCTGCCCTTGCCGGTGCGCTTGCTCAATTTGTTCGCTCAGATCCCTAACAACCCTATTTTGGGACAGCTCGAACATCGATTTAACGCCCCCGATATTTACCACGGCACGAACTATGCGGTTTATCCCTGTCGGCACAGCCTGCGGGTGATGACAATTTACGATTTGTCCTTTTTGCGCTACCCAGACTATGTGACGGCGGTGGTGCGCACCTATGGTCAGCGGGTGCGGCAGTGCCTAGCCTGGACCGATCTAGTAGTCACTATCTCTGAAAGCTCTAAGCGCGACATTGTCGAACTATTAGGGGTGCCGCCAGAACGAGTTTGGGTGACGCCTCTGGCCAGTCGCTATGCGGCGGATACCCTGGGGGTTTCCCAGAATATGAAGGCGGTGGAGTTGGGCAGTTCCGGCACGGACACTCGTTCCGAGTCGGTTCCTGAAAGCTTCACGAAGCGCCCCTATATTCTCTTCGTCAGCACCCTGGAACCCCGCAAAAATGTGGTTCGCCTGATTCAGGCTTTTGATCGGCTCAAGTCTAACCATCGGATTGATCACGAATTGGTGCTGGTGGGTCAAAAGGGGTGGCAGTTTGAGCCGATCTTTGAGGCGATCGCGGCTTCTCCCTGGCGGCACCATATTCGCCATCTCGACTACCTCTCCGATGCCGAGGTCGCTTACTATTACAGCCAAGCCGACGTCTTCGCTTACCCTTCTCTCTATGAAGGCTTTGGGCTGCCAGTGTTGGAGGCAATGACCCTGGGTTGTCCGGTGGTCACGGCTAACACCTCTTCGCTGCCGGAGGTGGCTGGCGACGCGGCCCTGCTGATAGATCCCACCAGCGTGGAAGAGTTGACTGAAGCCCTTTGGCAGGTCATAGCCGATCGCACTCTGCGCCAGTCACTGATCGACCAGGGCTACTGCCAGGCGGCCAAGTTTTCCTGGACTCGGACTGCTAAATCGACTCTGGCTGCCTATCGTTCACTACTATAGGGAAACCTGGATAGGCAAACCTAGCCCCTCGACCTAGAGCAATAGCAATGACCAAAAAAGCACTCATTACGGGCCTGACGGGCCAGGACGGCTCATACCTGGCTGAGTTTTTGCTGTCCCAGGGGTATCAGGTCTATGGCATGGTCAGACGCTCTAGCTCCAGCAGTTTCGAGCGCATTAGCCATTTTTCCGATCGCATTGAGGTCATATCGGGAGATCTGCTCGATCAGTTTTCGCTGATCGACGCCATCGACCAGACGCAGCCCGACGAAATTTATAACCTGGCGTCGCAGAGCTATGTGCCCCTATCTTGGACCCAGCCGTCGCTGACCGCTGAATATACAGCCCTGGGAGTATCGCGCCTGCTCGAGGCGATTCGCCGCTGCAAGCCCAGTACCCGCTTTTACCAGGCATCGAGCAGTGAGGTATTTGGTCAGCCCGATGAGTCTCCCCAAACCGAGCGCACCGCCTTTAGGCCGCGCAATCCCTACGGGGTGGCCAAAGCCTACGCCCACTGGATGACGGTTAACTACCGGCAAAAGTACGACCTCTATGCCTGCTGCGGCATCACCTACACCCACGAGTCTCCCCGGCGGGGAGCCGAGTTTGTCTTTCGCAAGATTACCCGCGGGGCGGTACAGATCAAGCTGGGTCTGGCGACGGAGCTGCGGCTGGGCAATTTGGAGGCCCGGCGAGACTGGTGCCATGCCGAGGATGTAGTAACCGCCATGTGGCTGATGCTGCAGCAGGACATCCCCAACGACTACATCATTGCCAGCGGCGAAACGCACTCGGTACGGGAGCTGGTCGACTGGAGCTTTAGCTATCTGGGTCTGGACTATCAAAAGTATGTCAGCGTTGATCCCGAATTTTATCGACCCGATGAGGAGGTGCAGCTGGTGGGTGCCATTGACAAAATTAAGGCCGAGTTGAACTGGCAGCCCAAGTACTCGTTTCAAAAGCTGGTCGAATCTATGGTTGATTACGACTTCAAAGTGCTCAGTGCATCATCCGTTTCCTAGCCAATGGCCGTGGGGGGCAATCCTTAAAATGACTGGGGCCGATGACTGAAGCGTCTTTACTCATTAATCTGTCCTTTGTCCCTACTAAGCCAACGGGGTTGGGGGTGTATGCCCTCAACCTGATTCAGCACTTGCCCAGGGAGAATAGCTGCCTGCTCAGCGATCGCGAACTAGCTGGGTATCGCTGCCTGCCCCCGCCCCAGGGGGCTACCACCGACTCGGGCAAGGTGGGCCATGCCAAACGGCTCTGGTGGATGCAGACTCAAGTCCCTAACCATTACCGGCAGCTGAAGGCGAGCCTGCTGTTTTCTCCCATCCCGGAGACGCCGCTGTGGTCGCCGTGCCAGACGGTGGTGACGGTGCACGATCTGATTCCGCTCCACTTTCCCCAGCGGGGGTCGCCGCTAACCCTATATTTTCGCTACTACCTGCCCCAGGTCATTCGCCAGGCCCGGCATATTATTTGTGATTCTGAGTCTACCCTGCGGGACATTCACCACTTTTTTGGGCCACCTCCGGGGCAGGCAACGGTGATTCCGCTGGCCTACGATGATCGTCACTACCGGTTTCTGGATCTACCGCGTCAGCCCTACTTTCTCTACGTGGGTAGCCACTACACTTACAAAAATTTGGGCCGATTGATCGAGGCCTTCGGCCAGGTAAAGCTGCCTGAATTCAAGCTGTTGATCGCGGGGGTGGCTGACCCCCGCTATACCCCAGCCCTCCAGGCCCAGGTGGAGGCGCTAGAACTCGGCGATCGCGTCCAATTTCTGGCCTACGTCCCCTACAGCGATCTGCCCCGGCTGATCAACCAGGCGATCGCCCTGGTGTTTCCCAGTCTGTGGGAGGGCTTTGGTCTACCGGTGCTGGAGGCGATGGCCTGCGGTACCCCGGTGATCACCTCTAACCTGTCGTCGCTGCCGGAGGTGGCGGGCCGGGCGGCGATCTTGATCGATCCCTACAGCGTAGGCGCGCTGGCCGAAGCGATGACCGCTGTGGCCAGCGATTCTAGCCTTTGGGCGCAGCTCCACGACGCTGGGCTGTTGCAAGTAAAGACTTTTAGCTGGGAGAAGACTGGACTGCAGACCAGCGCCATTTTGCAACAGTACTTATAACCAATAGCCGCGCTCAACCGGCTGCTACCCCTCGTGCTCTTGCCAGAACCGTTCGGCTGAATGGGTTTGCTCTTCTTGATGAGCAAACCTGGGGATATTGGCATGGCTAAGTCAAAGCTAGAGGCTGGGAGATAAGGGAAAACTTTATAAAAATGGGATGCATTCCTTGAGATCTCTTGGCAATAACTGGGCAAACTACCTCTGAACCCACTAGATATATCTCTACAAGATTTACCTCGCTGGGAGGCCACTCAAAAATTTTGAAAAGGGTTAGGTAAGAATTAGCTTATGTATCAAACTCCCCAGTCCGTTGTTTTTATTGATGCCAATGTTAGCGATGTTCAGCACCTCTTAAATGGCGTATTGCCTGGGGTCGCTGTAAAAGTACTGGCTCCCGATGTGGGTGGCATTGCCCAAATTACCGACTACCTTAGGGCTTATCCCGCTGACACTGTGCACATCGTTTCCCACGGTGCTCCTGGTGTTCTATTTTTGGGTAATACTCAGCTCAATCTGACTAACCTAGAGACCCATGCCCAGGCGCTACAGTCGTGGTTCTCTCCCCAAATTTCAAACCCTACCCTGCTGCTCTATGGCTGCAACGTCGCTGCCGGAGATGCAGGAGAAGAGTTTATTGCTAAGCTTCACCACCTCACGGGTGCCGTTATTGCTGCTTCCAACACTCCCATCGGCAGCGCAGCCTTGGGGGGACAATGGCAACTGCCCATTCAGGTTGGCTTTGCTAACTCAGTCTTAGCCTTCAATACTGAGGCTATGGAAACCTATAGCCATGTGCTGGAGTTACCTGCTCCCCGTAGTGCTCAAGTCGGCAACGAAGTATTTCTAGGAGGGAGCTTCATTGAGCTAGGAATCAACTCCGGTGGGGCGTTTGGTAGCCAGAGTGCTAAACCTTCGGGCTTCTTTGGTACTACCCAAAGAAGTAATGTTGGCATGAGCGTTGACTTAGACGGCTTTGCTACAGGCACAGTCGGCAGTGGAGACTATTTTCTGCCAGGTGACCCTGAAGAGCGCTGGGCGATTGGCTATCAAGTGAATGGCAATACCGTAACAGCATCTAACGGCAAAAACACTAACGCTATCACCACGACGGTTACTGACACCTCTGTTGGCGATTCCCTAGCCGCGACTGTAACGGGTACCCACAGCAGCACGCTTCAAATCAATCAAGAATACTCCTTAAAAAGCGGCGATAAGTTCTTTAAGACCACGGTTACCCTGACCAATGCTTCTACCACCGATACTCTTGATGGCGTTCGCTACATGCGCTCGTTTGACCCCGATAACCCTAGAGATTTTGGTGGTAATTCTTCTACCGTTAACACGGTTCAGGCTACGATTGCTGAGGATGGATATGCTCTTGTAGAAGCTAAAGCAGGACCGACCGACCCAGCAGTTGCAGCGACCGGTACTGAGGTGCCTGTTTTCTTCTACTCTGAAGATCCTAGAGCTGTAGCCTCCTATTTTGGATTTGCCAATACTAATCCTTACGACTCGGCAGCTTATGGTGCACCACCTGCAAAGGGTGTCTCATCAACCGCTGACATTGGCATAACCATGACTTTCGATGTGGGCTCTCTGGCACCGGGGGCCTCTACCACCATGGTTTTTTACACCAGTCTCGACCCTCGGCCTTTCTCAGAAGTGATTGGTGGTCTCTCCTCAATTCCAGACCTGGAGGATGCAAGCGATACGGGACTATCGACGACTGACAATGTCACCAGCGATACTACGCCTACTTTCGTAGGTTCGCTAGATAGCTCGGCTTCGGGTGAGACAATCAAAATTTATGCCAACGCGGTTTTAGTTGGTTCAAGCACTGTACAGAGTGATGGCTCTTGGTCTGTCACCGCTTCTAGTTTGCTAGATGGAGATTATGCTATTACCTCCACGCGTACAGGCAGCGGCGCTGAAGGCGAGCCATCTTCGCCGCTGAACGTTACCATCGATACCACTCCTCCTAGCACTCCTCCTAGCGCACCAGACCTCACCGCAGCTAGCGACAATGGTGCCTCTAACACTGACAACATCACTAGCCTGACGACCCCGACGTTTGCCGGCACTTTGACGGCGGCAGAAACTGGCTTTTTGGTGAAAATTTTTGACGGTGCAACTGAAGTTGGACAGGGCACAGTTCAGTCCGATGGCTCCTGGTCAGTTGAGACATCAACCTTGGAGTTTGGCAACCGCTCTATCAGTTACAGCCTTACCGATCTGGCTGGTAACGAGAGCAGCCTATCTTCACCTCTGGCGGTTACGATAGAGCCCCCCGATCAGCCTCCTGTTCTAACCTTACCTACCGCAGGTATTGCCCTAGACGACGGAAATTCTACGGTTGTTTCTGCCGACTTAACTCTGGCCGATGCCGATGGTGGCACAATTGACGGTGCCAAGGTTTCTATCGGCACTGGCTTCAAGGCTGGCGAAGATGCCCTGGGTATTTTAGGGCAGACAGGCAGCAGTGGCACCGTTGAGGGCCTGGGTTGGGACTACAACAGTTCCACCGGCATTTTGACCTTGACCGGCAGTGCTTCAGCAGAAACGTATCAAACCGCCCTACGCCAGGTCACATTCAATAGCCTGAGTGATAGTCCCACCACCGCTGGGGCTAGGGATGTGCAGTTCTCCATTGGTAGCCAGCTCGCCAACCCCGACAATGGCCACTTCTATGAATTTGTCACAGACCCAGGCATTACTTGGACTAGTGCTAAAACTGCTGCTGAAGGACGTTCCTTCTTTGGTTTGCAGGGCTATCTAGTCACGGTTACCTCCACAGCTGAAAACGCCTTTGTTGCCTCTAAGCTCAATGGTTTAGGCTGGCTGGGCGCTAGCGATGCCACCGTCGAAGGTGATTGGCGCTGGATGACTGGCCCAGAAGCAGGTCAACAGTTTTGGAGTGGCTTGTCTACGGGTGGCCCTGTGGGTGGTAATTTCAACAACTGGGCTTCTGGCGAGCCTAATAATGCAGGAGATGAAGACTACGGTCACTTCCTGTCAGGCGGTGATTGGAATGATTATGCCAATGCCACCACCGTTAATGGCTACGTGGTGGAGTACGGTGGCATGCCAGGGGACCCAGTCCTCAATTTAGTTGGCGACGTTACCGTTACGGTCAACAGTGTCAACGACTCTCCCACCGGCACCGTCACCATTAGCGGTACCGCCGAGCAGGGGTCTACCCTCACCGCCGCCAACACCCTAGCCGACCCCGATGGCCTGGGTGCTATCACCTACACCTGGTTTGCCGATGGCTCACCCACGGGTGTCACGGGTGCAACCTATGCACTCGCCCAAGCGGATGTAGGCAAAGTCTTCACCGTGCAGGCCTCCTACACCGATGGCGGCAGCACACTAGAATCGGCCACCAGTAGTCCTACTTCGGCAGTGGCCAACGTCAACGACTCACCCACGGGCACCGTCACCATTGATGGCACCATTACCCAGGGCCAAATCCTGACTGCAAACACCTCTACTCTGGGAGATGCCGATGGCCTAGGTACCCTGAGCTACCAGTGGCAGCAGTCTACCGATGGCATCACCTTTAGCAATATTGACGGCGCAACCGGCGTCAACTATAGCCCCCGCAACGACCAGGTCAATCAGTTCTTGCAGGTAGCGGTCAGCTACGTAGATGGTCAGGGCACCGCAGAGTCGTTGACAAGCGCACCCACCAGCGAGAGCGTCGAGAAATTTGGCGCCACCTCCGACTTCAACGGTGATGGTTCTGTCGACATCTTCTGGCGGCATCAAAACGTTGGAGAGTCAGTATTCTGGCTGATGGATAACATCGACTTTGCCGGAGGCGATTTTCTCTCCCCAGTCATATCAGATGTCAATTGGGATATCAAAGCCTTGGGTGATCTCAACGGCGACGGCACACCTGACCTAGTCTGGCAGAATGAAGCTACCAACCAGGCTGCCGTTTGGCTCATGGATGGGGTCAACCTCACCTCTGGCGAGCTGCTACCTAACGATGCTGCTTCTGGCTGGAAGGTGGTTGAATCTGGCGACTTTAACGACAACGGCAAAGACGACCTTCTCTGGCGCAACGCCAACACTGGCGAGCTTGCAGTCTGGTTTATGGATGGTACTAACTTCGTCTCGGGAGAGTTCATTACGCTCAATGCGGGTCTCGATTGGGAAGTAGGGGCCGTAGGCGACTTTACCAAAGATGGCAAAACAGACATTTTCTGGGAAAATCGCATCACCGGTGCCAACGTGTTCTGGGAAATGGATGGCACTAACTTTGTCTCGGCGATAGAAACCACTACCGCCGAGACCATCTGGCAGGCTAAAGGATCCGGTGACTTTAGCCAAGATGGCAACTTAGACCTTCTGTGGCACAACCCGTCCACTGGGGAAAATGCCCTGTGGTTAATGGATGGCACAGATTTGGTGGCAGGCGTTACTACGCTGCCCACTACGGAAGTTAGCTGGAACCCCGTTGTGTAGCGGTAGCATTAGGATGCTGAGCCGGGATGGCTAACTATTCCGGTATTAGTCATCAGAATCGAACACTTTTGAACCCATAGCCTTAATTGAGGCTATGGGTTTTTAGCCTTTTTAACTGCCTCTATCAAGCTTGGAATTACATTATGCAGATTGACATTTATTTTAAACATGGAAGGCAGAAATTGTCACTTCCTAATGCTTTCGGGTGACGCAAAATCAATTCATACGAAAATTATTGATCAATCTGCGAAATGTTGGCTTTAACGGTGGCTGGTGCGCACAATCCAATAGCTGATCGCCAGGGCGAAAATGGCAATGGCTAGCCCGATCAAGGTTGTACCCGACACCTTAGTCAGATCAAGAATAATGAACTTTCGCCCCACCGCCGTCAGGGCAGTGGCAATCACCAGCTCTACCTGAACCACATGCTTTTGAATATAGGCCGTGATGTTCTCTAAAATTTCTAGGGCGATCAGCACGGTTAGAAAAAGGCCAAAGATATCGATGACAGTCTGGCCCAGGAAATCGCCGGGGCTAGTGGTGAAGAGACTCTGCACCAGCACCACCGCCAGATCAAATACGATCGCCAGGATGACGACCACCATCCCTAGAGAAAGCACCTTAGAAATGCTGCCCTCAAACTGGTGTAGCCGCAGTAGAAACGTTTCATTCTTGAGCTGATTGATCAGCTGCCTGGCCCGGTTCGCCATAGAGGTTCAATACTCAGGAGGTGGGTGCTGCTGAGAGAATAGACGATTCTAGGGCCTGGGGTAAAGCCTCAGGTAAAGCAGCTTGGTCTGAGTTTAGGCGGGTTAGGGGCACCACCTGCACGGCGCAGGCCTTGAGTTCGGGCTGGCCAGAGATTGGGCAGACGATCGCATGGGTGAGGGCGTTACACTCGGCATCATCGGCCCACAGGCTGCCCCAGTGCATGGGCACAAACAGGCTGCCCCGGCGAATGTTTTGGGTGACGAGAACGGGTAGGCGCACGGTGCCGCGCTGCGATCGCACCTCCACCCACTCCCCCCCCTGCACTTCCAGCTGCTGGGCATCGCGGGGGTTCATTTCGACCACGGGCTGGGGGTGCATTTTCTGAATTTTTTGGATTCGTCCGGTGCGGGTTTGGGTGTGCCAGTGGCCGTACAGTCGCCCGGTAGTGAGCACAAAGGGATACTGATCGTTAGGGGGTTCGGCCAGACCGTTGGCGTGGATGGCAGCGAAGCGGGCGCGGCCATTGGCGGTGGCAAAAATGCTCTGGGTGTAGAGGCGTTTGTCGTACTTAGTGACGGCGGTTTCCGGGGTTTCTGGATCGGGGCAGGGCCACTGAATGGGGCCGTGGGCCGCCAGGCGATCGTGGCTAATGCCGGTAATATCGCAGGGCCGCCCTTGGGTGAGTTGGGCAAACTCACGGTGCACCTCGGCGCTGCTGGCAAAGTCAAACTGGTGGGCAAAGCCCAGGCGGCGACCCACCTCAGCAAAAATTTCCCAATCGGGGCGAGCCTCGCCGGGGGGCAAGCGAAAGGCGGGGCAGAGGGTGACCACCCGCTCGGAGTTGGTCATGGTGCCGGTTTTTTCGCCCCACTGGGCGGCGGGCAGCAGCAGGTGGGCAAACTCGGCGGTTTCGGTGGGGCTGTAGGCGTCTTGGTAGACGGTAAAGGGCGACTGGCGCAGGGCCGCCTTGGCGCGGTTGAGATCGGGCAGGCTGACCGCCGGGTTGGTGGCGGCGATCCACAGCAGGCCCACCTGGTGTTGCTCTAGGGCCAGCATCATCTCGCCCACAGACAGGCCTGGGGTCGTCGCCATGTGGCCCTCGGGCAGGCCCCAGAACTGCTCTACCTGCTGGCGATGCTGGGGGTTGTTGACCAGGCGATAGCCCGGCAAAATGTGCGATAGCCCCCCGGCCTCGCGCCCCCCCATGGCGTTGGGCTGCCCGGTGAGGGAAAAAGGCCCCGCCCCAGGCCGACCGACTTGGCCGGTCATCAGGTGCAGGTTGATCAGCGACCTGACCTTGGCGGTGCCCTCAGACGACTGATTAAGACCCATAGACCACAGCGACAGCACCGCCTTTGCCTTTGCCCAAGTGCGGGCGGCGGTTTCTAAGTCGGCGACGGTAATACCGCAGCGCTCGGCCACCAGATCGGGCGGGTAGTGGCTCAAAATCTCGGTGTAGCTGGCAAAGCCCTGGGTGCAGCCGTCAATAAATTCTGGATTGACGGCCCCCCAGCGCAGCATGAGATAGCCGATACCGTTGAGCAGGGTAATATCGGTGCCGGGGCGAATGGCCAGGTGCAGGTCGGCGGCTTTGGCGGTGTCGGTACGGCGGGGGTCGACGACAATCAGCCTGGCTTTGGCGTTGCGCTTGTGGTGCTTGCGCAGTCGGTTAAACACAATCGGGTGACACTCGGCGGTGTTGGTGCCAATCAAAAAGGCGCAGTCGGCAATCTCCAGGTCGTCGTAGCAGCAGGGGGGGCCGTCGGCACCAAAGCTTTGAATATATCCAGACACCGCCGACGACATACACAGCCGCGAGTTAGCGTCAAAGTTGTTGGTGCCTAAACAGCCTTTCACCAGCTTTTGGGCTACGTAGTAGTCTTCGGTTTGAAACTGCCCCGAGCCATACATACAAATGCCGTCTGGCCCCAGGGTCTGGCGCACGGCCCGGATCCGATCCACGATCGCATCTAGGGCCACATCCCAGCTCACCCGCTCGAAGGGGGCATCAAGCGAGGCCCGCAGCATTGGATACTTGAGCCGATCGCGATCGAGCGACTCGGCGACAGTGGCCCCCTTGACGCATATCATCCCCTTGCTAGACGGATGGACGCGATCGCCCCGAGTCTGCCACAGCGGAACACCGCGATCATCGCGGTTGGTGGGTTTGTTGGGCTGGGCGGGCGGCAAAACTTCTAGGCCACAACCCACGCCGCAGTAAGGACACAAGGTTTTGGCTGGATCAGTCATGCAGCAATCCCCTAAGCGATAAAAAATACGTCATTGGCTTTAGTCATTTAGCTTCGCCTAAAGCCACAGTAAAAACTGTCGTTCAGAGGACACTTGCATATCCCCTGAACGACTCAGCTCACCAGGGAGAGCTACACAATTGTGGCCGATTGATCGTCAGGTAAAGAGGCCGGGCGGGCTTGCACATAGGCCTCCTCTCCCTCGTGGAACTCGGCAAAGGATCCGCGAGGCTCTTTCATGAAAAAGAAACACAGCAGTGAGACAATCACCCCAGCCGTTCCGAGCACCTGGAAGAAAATGCGATCGCCCACCACTCCTTCCGGCAAAAGACTGTAGATGGTCAGGTAAGCAACCGCGCCCACGTTGCCATAGGCCCCAACGTTACCCGCCACCTGGCCGGTAATGCGCCGCTTCACCAGCGGCACCATGGCAAAGGTAGATCCCTCAGCCGCCTGGACAAAGAAAGAGCAGGCCATGGTGAGCGCCACCGCCAGCGGCAGCCACCAGCCACCGGTCACGGTGCTCATCATTAGATAGCCAATCCCCATACCGAGCAGCAGCACAGACATGGTGGTTTTACGGCTGCCCAAGCGGTCAGAAATTAGGCCACCCCCCGGACGCGACATTAGGTTCATGAAGGCGTAGCTGGCGGCGATCATTCCAGCCGCCTGCTTACCCAGGCCAAAGGTCAGCTCGAAGAAGGCGGGCAGCATGGACACAACCGCTAGCTCAGAGCCAAAGTTGACGATGTAGGTCAGCTCTAGCAACGCCACCTGAGAAAACTGATAGCGGTCTTCAGGCGGATAGGTTTTGCGGCCAGCCATTAGATCCTTATTTACTGCCCAGCAGTTGTACGCCTGATACAAGTAGAGACCAACTAGAGCAATCAGGACGATGGGATAGGCAATACCGGTTAAGAAGCCAACTTTTTGCAGACGCCAGGCCAGTACCATCAAAATACCGGTCAGGGGAATGTTCATCAGCATCAGGTACCAGAAGTCGCGCTGGCTGGTTACTTCGATGCCACGGGCACTGTGGGGCCGCTGGTAAGGCTTGCCAGGCGGGGTATCTTCAACGCTGAGATAATAGATAACGCCGTAGACAGCGGCAATGATGCCGGTAAACGCGATCGCAGACCGCCAGTTCAGCAGGGGGCCATCTGGAACCTGAAAGGCTCCCGGCATAAAGGAGAAGACCCCAGCGAGGGCTACCATGGTAAACGCCGAAAAGGCAGAGCCAAAGTTACCCCACCCCCCGTAGATACCCTCAGCCAGACCAATTTCCTTCGGCGGAAACCACTCTGCCACCATCCGAATACCGATCACAAAACCGGCACCGACAATGCTCAAGGCCAAACGAGACGCCACCAGCTGGCCAAAATTCTGGGACGAAGCAAAGGCGATACAGGCGATCGCGGCATAAATTAGCAGCAGAGAATAGGTTAGACGAGGCCCGTAGCGATCGAGCAGCATGCCAATGATGATCCGCGCTGGAACGGTTAAGGCAACATTACAAATAGCGAGGGTGCGAATTTGGCCGGGCTCTAAGCCAAATTCTGCTGAAATCGCTGTCGCTAGCGGGGCTAGGTTAAACCAGACCACAAAGGTCAAGAAAAACGCAAACCACGTCATGTGTAGTATTTTGTAGCGCCCCCTAAAGGACCACATTTCTCCCAGCATCTTGTGTTAATCTCCTATGAATAATGCAAACTGTGTGTCCCTGCTTTTCAGCAGGGGCTTTTTTCTTAGTAACCAGGGCCAAGCTTTGCGATCGAGTCGTTTTACTAACTGACAAAGACTAATCGCAAAAAACTAGTCCGCCGCAGTCACCTGTAGATGACTGGACCCTTGGACATTGCGGTCTCCCAAGGCTTTGGGCTGGGCACCGAAGCTGTCGATCAAAAGCGATCGCAGCATCCCGTGCAGATCATCACAGGGAATGCCCTGCTGCACCTTTTCGCCCAGGTGGGCATCTTTACCCACCTTGCCGCCCATAAAAATATCCACTCCTTCCACGGTTTTGCCGTCCTTGCGCACCTTAGTGCCCATCAGGCCGATATCGGCCACCTGGGGCTGACCGCAGGAGTTGGGGCAACCCGTCCAGTGAATGCGCACCGGCTGGGTCAGGGTGAGTTCTGCGTCTAGGGCTTGGGCCAGCGCCAGCGCCCGCTGCTTGGTTTCAATCAGGGCAAAGTTGCAGAACTGTGAGCCAGTGCAGGAAACCAGCGATCGCGTCAGCGCCGACGGGGCAATAGAAAAGCGCTCCAACAACGGCTCCTTTAGCAGCACCGCCAGCCGCGAGTCAGGCACATTGGGAATAATCACGTTTTGCTCGACGGTCAGGCGCAGCTCGCCATTGCCGTAGACCTCCGCTAGGCGGGCTAGGTCGAACAGGTCGGCGGCCTGCAACCGGCCCACCGGCACATGCAGCCCCACGTAGTTGAGCCCCACCTGCTTTTGGGCATGTACGCCAATGTGGTCGCGCTTGTCCCAGTCCATTTCGTCCTTGGCAGCAGCGCTGAGCAGGGGCTGACCGTAGGCCGCCACCACCGCCGCGCGAAACTGCTCCATGCCCCACTCGTCGATCAGCCACATCAGTCGGGCTTTTTGCCGGTTTACCCGCAGACCGTGGTCGCGGTACACCTCTAAAATGGCGCGGCTGAGCTTGACCACGCTGTCGTCGGGGGGTACCCACGCATCGAGGGGAACAGCCGCCTCACACCGCCGGGCCGAGAAGAACCCCCCCACCAGCACGTTAAAACCCAGCACCCCCTCTCGATAGGCAGGCACGAAGGCAATATCGTTAATTTCGGCGTGAATAGAGTTGTCGCGCCCCCCCTCGATCGCAATGTTGAACTTGCGGGGCAGGTTGGTAAAGGCGGGGTTGCCCTGCCCATTGTTGGTAATCATGTCCTGAACTTTGATCACCAACCCCTGGGTGTCAATCAGCTCGTCGGCGTCTAGCCCCGCCACTGGTGAGCCCGTCAGGTTGCGCACGTTGTCCATCCCCGACTGCACCGAGGTTAGACCAGCGGCCTCCATCTGGCGAAAAATGTCGGGAATGTCTTCGAGCCGAATGCCCCGCAGCTGAATATTTTGGCGGGTGGTAACGTCGGCACTACCATCGGCCCCGTAGCGCTGAATGATGTCGGCCAGAGTGCGGGCTTTGTAGCCACTCAGCAGCCCATTGGGCAGCCGCAGCCGCAGCATAAACTTCCCCGGCGTTACCGGGCGAAAGAAGATGCCCAGCCACTTCAGCCGGTGGGTCAGATCGGTCTCGTCGACGGCCTCCCAGCCGATTTGGGCAAACTGCTCTAGCTCATGCTTAACCAGCAGGCCATCCTTCTCGGCCTTGAATTTCTCAAATTTATTGAGTTTGGCTGGGGCTGCTGCGCTGGATGTATCCATAGAAGGCATTACAGGAGAAGAGGTCACAGACACACCGTCCTAACAAGATTTACACTGAGCTGCTCCGCCAAATCGAGGTGCAGTCTGCCTAGGCTGAGGACTGTCTGCACCTTGGTCTAGACCGCCCCTACGCCTAGCTCAACCTTCAAAAGGCTCGACCCTCATAGGGCTCACCTTCAAAGGCACCTGAGTTATGTATAAGTTGTCGTGATACTAAACCTGCATTCGAAGAGCTTTTGTATAGGTTCATACGCTTCTTCAAAACACATGCAGCCTCTGCAAGATGGATCTGCGCTAACTGCATAGTTAGCCGTTGAGTAACCACAGCAGATTGCCTATGGTGTAATTAAGAAGAAGGTGCTGAACGGAGCATTATTCAGGTTTAGCGGTGAACTCTTCTACTGTTGTAGTGCTGTTGGCGCAAGTACTGTGGTAGAACTCCGGCTTCCAATCGAGATTCGGCATCATCGGTATCAATCGTGTCTAGTTGACCTAACTTTTGACTTAACGCTTTGACCTGAGGCCAATTCTGACAACAAAAATATCGAAGATTTTTGCTTCTTCCCGAGGGCGCAGGCCCTGCGCCCCTACATTGGGGTATCTTCTTTTCCAGAGATTTCCTAATTCCGATCTCCTAATTCAATCAGGACGTAATGTATCGTGCCTTTCTCTAACCAGCCTGGTTCTCTATCTCAGTCTCCTACTCCTACTCCTACTCCTACCTCTAGCGCGGTGGTCGGCCTGTGTGCGGGAGACTTTCACGATCGCTGGGATCAGGCCCGGCAGGTGGATGACTTGGGAGAAGCGGCCTTAGCTGATCTGCTGGCGGTTCTGAAGAATGACGAGCAGGATTGGGAGGCTCGCTGGTTTGCGGCCCGCGCCCTGGGAAAACTCGACCATCCCGACGTGGTAGCCGCCTTGATTCAGGTGTTTGCCACCACCCCCGACGACGATCTGCGCCAGGCCGTGGCCGCCGCCCTGGCCCAAGTTGGAGTACCAGCCGTTGCCGCGCTGACCCCGCTGCTGAGCCAGCCCACCCACCGGCCTATGGCTGTCCAGGCCCTGGCCTGCATTCACCATCCGGCGACCATTCCGCCGCTGCTGGCCGTATTTGACGATGCGCGATCGCCGGTGCGGGCGACTGTGCTCGACGCTCTGGGGACATTTGCCGACCCGGCTATTTTGCCAGTGGTGCAGCGGGGGCTGGCCGATCCGGCGATCGCCGTTCGGTTAGCCGCCATTCAGGCTCTGCTCAGCCTGCGCTGGGCCAAGGCTGGCCCCCAGGGGGATCTGGCCGTCAGCCCAGCCCAAATGACGGCCTGGCTAACGCCTCTGCTTGGCGATGCCGATTGCGGGGTGGCCCAGCAGGCGATCTACGCCCTGGGGCGGCTGCCCAGCCCTGCTGCCACCGAGTCTCTTCGGCGGCTACTGCACGCCGACACCCCAGACGATTTGCAGCGGTGTGCGGTGCAGGCTCTAATCTGGCAAAACACGGCCCCAGCTTTAGAGAGCCTAATTAAGGCCTGGCCCAACTTCAAGACCGAGGTGCGCCTGGTGCTGCTCCAGGGGGTGGGGACGCTAACCCCACCCCTTCGTCCTCTGGCCGCTGAGGCACTGGTGAGCTGGCTCGACGATCTGCCGACCACCCCCGCCAGCAGTTCCCTGCGCTGCTATGGGGTGCTGGCTCTAGGACAGCTGGGTACCTCCGCCCTGGTGCCTAGGGTGCGATCGCTGCTCTCTGACCCAGACCCAGGGGTACGGCTCCATGCCGAGGCGGCCCTCCGCCAGCTACAGCAGTAGGCCAATCCGCTCCTATCCAAATTCGCCCCTATCCAAATTCGCCCCTATCCAAATCCGCCAGTACATTGAGAATTGCTCTAGCCCAAGCTGAGTATCGCTACTTTTGATACCAAGCCGTCGGGTGCAATCTGCTAATCACAACAGAGAAGGACATGCCAGGCGGAAACCCGTCGGGTTATTTTGCCTTAGCAGTGGTACAAACATTCCCAACACATGCGAATAGAGCAGCTCCAGGCGTTTTTATCGGTGGCCGAAACCGGCAGCTTTCAGGCGGCGGCCCAGCAGTGCCAGGTGACGCAGTCTACGGTCAGTCGCCAGGTGCAGGCCCTGGAGGCCGAACTCGATGCACCGCTGTTTCATCGGGGTGCCCAGGCCAGGCTAACGGTGGCCGGGGAGCGGCTGCTGCCTAAAGCCCGCCGCATTCAGCAAGACTGGGCCCAAGTATCTAAAGATATTGCTGATTTAATGGCAGGCAAGCAGCCAGAGCTGTGCGTAGCGGCGATTCAGTCGGTGTGCGCCACGGTGCTGCCGCCGGTGCTGCAGCAGTTTTGCGCCGAGTATCCCCAGGTGCAGCTGCGGGTGACAGCGCTGGGCAGCGATCGGTCCCTCAAAGTCTTGCGCGATGGCTTGGTCGATCTGGCCATCGTGATGGACAACCCCCGCCTCACCACCCAGCCCGAAATGGTAGTCACGCCTCTGTTTGAGGAACCGATTGAAGTGCTGCTGGGGGCCAACCACGACTTGGCCCATCAGCCTGCGATCGCCTGGGAGATGCTGTCGCGGTTTCCCCAAATCTTATTTAAAGACGGCTACGGCATGCAGCGGCTGGTGCAGCAGCAGTTTCAGGATCGGGGCGAAACCTTTCACGCCGCCCTCGAACTCAACACCCTCGACGCCTTTCGGGGCATGGTTCGCCAGGGCAACTTTGTCGCCTTGCTGCCCCAGTCGGCCCTCGCCGACTGCCGCGACGACCCCACCCTAGCGGTGCGCCCCACCGAAGCCCCGGTGCTGACCCGATCGGTGGTGCTGGTCACCACCCGCGATCGCCTGGTGATTCCGCCGATTCAGCGCTTCCACGCCCTGGTGCAGAGCTTGGCCAACCCAAGTCAACCACGATCGCAGGCCACCGCCGTATCCTATAGCTAGTCCGACGCCCTAATCCGACCGCCAAGGCCATAGAGCGTAGGGCCGAACGGGTTATGATTTGCAAACCCATGCCCTCAGGGTCAGACCAACTATGAGTAACGAGTTTCGGGAATTGCTCAAACACGTGGGCAGCGGTAGCCACACCTCTAGGGCGCTCACCCGAGCCGAAGCCGAGGCCGCTACCGGCATGATGCTGACCCAAACCGCCACCCCGGCCCAAATCGGCGCGTTTATGATTGCCCACCGGATCAAGCGCCCCACTGTAGAAGAATTGGCGGGCACGCTAGATGCCTACGAGGCTTTAGGGCCAACCCTGCCCGCCATCGCAGACGGTCGCCGCGCCCTGGTGCTGAGCTGCCCCTACGATGGGCGATCGCGCACCGCTCCAGTTACCCCCGTCACGGCGCTGGTGCTGGCGGCGGCGGGGGTGCCCGTGGTGCTCCACGGCGGCGATCGCATGCCCACCAAAGCAGGGATTCCACTGATTGAGCTGTGGAGACAGCTGGGCGTTGACCTGCGCTCGCACACCCTGGATCAGGCTCACACCCTGCTCAATCGTACGGGGATTGGCTTTGTCTATCTGCCCCAGCATTTTCCCGCCGCCCACGGCCTGGTGCCCTACCGCGACCAAATTGGCAAGCGCCCCCCCTTCGCCACGGTCGAGCTGATGTGGTCGCCCTACGCTGGCCCTCACACCGTGGTGATGGGATTTGTGCACCCGCCCACCGAAGACTTTGCCAAAGGCACCTTTAGCCTGCGGGGGCAAGCCAACTGGATTAGCATCAAGGGGTCGGAGGGCAGCTGCGACCTGGCCCGAGGGCGTACGGCGATCGTGGGGGTTAGCCACCAGGGCCGCTTCGATCGCCTGCTGTTGCACCCCCGCGATTATGGTTTTGAGGGCGACGATGTGGCGCTGGGCGACGAAGCCTCGCTGGGCGATCGCCTGCGATCGGTGCTGGCGGGTCAGCCCTCAGCGCTGCAAAAGACCGCCCTGTGGAACGCCGGGTTTTACCTGTGGCAGGGGGGCGCTGCGGTTTCCTTAGCGGCAGGGTTGGCCCAGGCCGAAGACCTACTGGCCTCGGGCAAAGCGCTGGCACAGCTAGAGACCCTGCGCCAGCAGACCGCCGAGCTGCGCCAAACCCTCACCTACAGTCACGGCTAGGGTTTTTGCCAGTCCGGCTAGATGTTTGGGGCTAGCGCTCACGCTGATCGCTGTGCTCTGGGCGCTGGCGGCGCTTGAGTACCCAAATAACAGCGGCGATCGCCAGCGTAACCAGCACAATTTTGCTGATCGGGCCAATGATTGTCTCCACCCGCTCAAACTGGTCGCCTAAGACATAGCCTGCCACGGCCAGCAGTCCTGTCCACAGCACCGTGCCCACGGCTGAGTAGCCCAGGTAGGGCAGCAGCGGCATATGGCTCAGCCCCGCTGGCACCGATACATAAGTGCGCACCCCCGGCACCACGCGACCGACCCCGACTACCCAGCTGCCGCCGCTGCGCTGGAAAAAGTCAAACGCTTTGTCGATATCTCTGGGCTTGAGCGTCAGCCAGCGACCGTAGCGCCGTACCCAATTCATCAGCTGATCTTGGGTAATTAACCGACCCAGCACGTACCAGGCCGACGCCCCAATCAGCGAGCCCAGCGACCCGGCCAAAATAACCCCAGCTAGGTTTAGGCTCGGGCTGCTGCGGCTGACAAACCCGGCTAGAGGCATTACCAGCTCGGATGGAATAGGCGGAAATAGATGCTCCAGCACCATCAGGCCAAAAATGCCCAGGTAGCCGAGAGACTCAATCCAGGTGGTAATCCAAGTAAACATAACGCCGTTTTACCGCTTTGCTTTGCGCTCAAACAATACTTTCCCCAGCTGTCCCACAATAAGCGGAATTAGGCTGGCCCCAAACACCAGCCCCCAAGATCGCCCTGACAGCCCGGTAGTGCCCAGAGCATCGGAGAGGCCGGGCACGTAGACTGCCGCCAGCAAAATAATGGTGCAAATAACCAGGGCACCCCAGACAAAGGGGTTGCGGGTGACTTCGTTGTGCAGCGGGTTGGTGCCGCGACTGCGCATGTTAAAGATGTGCCACAGGCGGCTAAAGGAAAGGGTCATAAAGGAGATCGTAACAGCCTCGGTGCCGTCGAGCTGCCAGACCAGAAGCGCGATCGCAAAGGCCCCCAAGGTAGTGGCCGCAATCAGCAGCCCGTACAGCCCAATCGCAATCCAGTGGTTTTGGGTGAGCACGGCCTCGCTGCCCCGGCGCGGCGGGCGCTGCATCATCGTCTCGTCGCCTTCGCCCAGTCCTAGGGCCAGGGCCGGAAACACATCGTTAACGGCGTTAATGTAGAGAATTTGCAGCGGCAGCAGCGGCAGCGGGGCATTGACGATCGAGGCCAGGGCAACAGCGATAATCTCCCCCGTATTGCCCGAGAGCAGGTACAGGGTAAACTGGCGAATATTGCGAAAAATGGCCCGTCCCTGGGCCACAGCTGCCACAATACTGGCGAAGGAGTCGTCCTGAAGCACCATATCGGCGGCTTCCTGGGCGACCTGGGTGCCCCGCTGGCCCATGGCCACGCCAATGTCGGCCTTTTGCAGGGCCGGGGCATCGTTGACGCCGTCGCCGGTCATTGCCACGATCGCTCCGTCGGCCTGGTGCAGCGCAATCAGGTTGAGCTTTTGCTCAGGGCTAACGCGGGCAAAAATTGACACCTGCTGCAGCTCCTGACGGCGCTGGTCGGTGAGGTCATCGAGGGGTCTGAGCACCTTGCCAGACAGGGCCTGGGCCTCGCGATCGCCCACTAGCCCCACCGCCAGGCCAATATTGCGGGCCGTAATTTGCTGATCGCCCGTCACCATTACCACTCGAATGCCCGCCTGGTGACAGGCCTGAATCGAGTCTTTAATGCCCGGGCGGGGGGGATCTTCTAGCCCGACGACGCCCAGCAGGGTCAGGTCGCTGTAGGGCTCGGCAGCGGCGGCATCGACGGTTTTGGCGGCAAAGGCAAGCACCCGCAGTCCGGCTTCGGCGGTAGCACCCATGCGCTGCTGCCAGCGATCGCGGCTTTCCCCGTCAAGCGCCTGAGGTCCCTGCGCTGTCCAGTGGTGGGTGCAGCGCTCCAGCACGGCTTCGGGGGCACCTTTAACCGCCACCCAGTAGCCGTCTTTTGCGCTATTGTCTTTTGCGCTGTGGTCTTTTGCGTTATGAATGGTTGCCATCATTTTCAGATCGGGGTCGAAGGCGACTTCGCGCTCCTCGGGCCACTGCGATCGCAGATCGTCTCGGCCCAGATTGGCCTGCTGGCCCAGATTGAGCAGGGCAATTTCCATCGGGTCGCCAATGGTGCGATCGGGGGCCTCGGGGTCGGGCGGTTCGGCATTGTTGCAGAGCACCGCCACCCGCAGCAGCTGCTCTAGCGCCTCGTGCTGCTGCGGGTCAATGGGCTGATCGTCCATGCTGAAGGGAGTACCTCCACTGGCTTCGGCCTGGTCGCCGACCTGGACGATGCCCGCCTCCACCACAATTTGGCTGGCGGTCATGCGATTTTGGGTCAGGGTGCCGGTTTTGTCGGTACAAATAATGCTGGTCGAGCCCAGGGTTTCCACCGCTGAGAGGCGGTTAATTAAGGCGTTTTGCTTGGCCATCCGCCACATGCCTCGGGCCAGGGCCACCGTGGCCACAATCGGCAGCCCCTCAGGCACGGCGGCAACCGAGAGCGCGATCGCCGTTTCGACCATCAGCATTAGGTCTTTGCCCTGCACAATGCCGCTGACCGCCACAATCGCCGCAACCACCAGGGTGATCCAAATCAGCCGCCGCCCCAGCTGGTCGAGCCGCTGCTCCAGGGGGGTTTGCTCACCTCCCGCCTGGGCAGCCAGGGTCGAAATATGGCCCAGCTCGGTCTCCATGCCGGTCGCGGTGACAATGCCTTCGGCTGACCCCAGCCGAATTGCCGTGCCCTTAAACACCCGGTTGGTTTGCTCTGCCAGCGGCAGGTCAGGCTCGACCGGCTGCGTACTTTTGCTGGCGGGCAGCGACTCCCCGGTCAGCGCCGACTCATCGGCCTGCAGGTTAGAGGCGGTAATCAGCCGCAGGTCGGCAGGCACAATGTCGCCCCCCTCTAGCACCACGATGTCGCCGGGCACCAGCTGGTCGGCGGCAATCTGCTGCACCTGCCCCTCGCGCCGCACCTTGGCCTGGGTTTGGCTAAGCTGCTGCAGCGACTCCATCGATTTCACCGCCCGCAGCTCGGTGGTAAAGCCAATTACGGCATTGAGCGCGATCGCGATCACCACCGCAATGCCCTCAATCCACTCCTGAAAGGCAAAGGCCAGCACGGCTGCCACCGCCAGCAGCCCAATAATGGGGCTCTTAAACTGATCGACAAAAATGGCCCCCGCGCCGCGCTGCTTCGCCTCCTCAAGCCGGTTCCAGCCGTATTTCTCTCGCTGGCGGTCTACTTGCCGACTATTCAGCCCCTGGGCGGCATCTACGCCAAAGGCCTCAAGCACCTCCTGCGGTTGGGATTGCACAACCTCAGCAGGCGAAACGGGGCTATCCATGTAAAGTTCCTGTAGAGATTTGAAATAACTGATCTAAACAGTAGATAGATCAAACGTTATTGACCTCTATCAATCTGTAGAATTTTGACCTCTAACTAAGAAATTTCTTCCCTTTGAACGATGCCACCTTAGCCCTAAATGTCTAAGCTGAAAATCTTGTAATTGAAACTACTGGCTCACTGTTACTATGCCGAATGGATTTCTGCTCAGCCGCGCCCTGCTCACATTTCAAACCGACTCAGAGGATTTGCTCGCCGAACTATCTGCTGTCACCCGTACCCCCGATGGTAGTTTATGGCTTGGTTCCGACGAATTTATCACGTTAGAGCGGCTGACGCCCATGGGAGATGGAATCTATGGCAACCATAAAACATTTCATCTGAAAGATTTTATCGATCTGTTTGATCACGAATCTGAAATTGATATTGAAGGGCTTGACTACTGCGATGGTTATATTTGGGTAGTGGGCTCTCACAGCCTCAAGCGCAACAAAACCAAGGGCAAAAAGCAGCATAAAGATATTGCCCGCCTCTCTGAAATTGAAAGTGATCCGAATCGATCGCTGCTGGCCCGGCTGCCCATTCTCAACGGCGAAATCGTGCCCACCTACGCTCGTTCCAATGGCCAAGACGATGTGCTCACGGCGGCTAGCCTCAAGAAAGTCAACGGCCATAACCTGCTGCTCGAAGCCCTGGCTGAAGACGAGCACCTGGGGCCATTTCTGAAAATGCGGCTGCCGTCTAAAGATAACGGCTTTGATGTGGAAGGGATTGCCGTTAATGGCAATCAAATTTTCTTGGGCCTGCGCGGTCCGGTGCTACGGGGCTGGGCCATTATTCTTGAAATTGAAGTAGAAAATGGCGAACCCGGCGAGCTTGTGCTCAAAGATTTGGGTAAGGGTTGCCTGTACCGTAAGCACTTTCTCGACCTCAACGGCCAGGGCATTCGCGAGCTGTGTCTGCGCGATGGCGACCTGCTGGTGCTGGCTGGCCCCACCATGGATCTAGAAGGCGCGATGCAGATGTTTCGTCTGGAAGACGTACTGGATCACACCAACGACACTCTGTGGAGCCAAGATTCTGGTCAGCTTAAGGTGCTGTTTGATTTGCCGTTTACGATTGGCTCTGACCACGCCGAGGGGCTGACCCTGCTGCCCTGCATGGGCTATGACGATGGGCTAATGGTGGTCTACGATTCCCCCGACCAAAACCGCCGTCCTCAATCAAAGTCGGTTTTTGCCGATGTCTTTCGCCTGCCAGAGAAGAACTGAGATAGCGCTTTAGTTAAACGATGGGGCAAATGATGGGATGACGCCAAATCTAAGCCTCTGCTGGACTGGATGAATCGGGTGAAACCCAGACTTTCCAGTAGCTGGACATGCGGTGATTAAAGGCGGCTGGGTCTTCGCAATAGAGTTTTTGCCCAAGTTCTTTGGCCTGCTGGTGCAGTCTGTGCTGGCGATGCTTCATCAGGGGCAGCAGCACCTGCAAATGAACATCGTCAAGCGCGACTTCGGTGGGATGGTTGAGCAAAAAGTGCCGTAGGGCCGCAATATCGTGCCCATCGCCCAGGATTTGAGTCAGTTGGTAAGTCTCCGACTCAAATGCACTCATCACTGGCGGCCACAGCTGTTTTAGCAGACAGGTACTGTGCCACAGGTCTTTGACCCGCTTGCGCCAGTCATGGAAAGCTTCATCGCTGCCGTTTGCGTAGGCGGTGTGGTACCGCTTTTGCCCCTGGCTGTAAAGCTGCTTTAGGTTTTTAGACAAGGCTTTCCAGCCGGTTTTATGGAGGGCTAGCTGGTTAAGTCGCGCCCGGCTGCCTTTTAGGTCTGAAACAATTACCGCTATGGGGGTGTCGCGATCGGTTAGCGCCTTCAGCCTGACCTGATGCAGGTTGCCCAGGCTCTTTTGTAGCTTGAAGAACCCTTTGGTGTCGAGGGTTAGGCCGTAGGTGTCGAGCAGGCCATTGAGAGTGTGCTGGTAGACCTCGCTATCGCGGGCTAAAGAGAGCGATCGCCCCAGGTCGCGCAGCAGATTTTTCTCCCGCTCGTAGATGTCTTTGTCGATCGATTTTTGCACCAGGCGCAGCACCGATCGCCCCTTTTTCAAATGCTTGCGGGCTTTGTGAACCGCCTGCCCAGGGGTTTGCTGAAAGTCTTCGCTGAGCTGCTGAATAGACTTCTCAAGCTGCTCGCTAAGAATACGGTGAATATTGGCTTCTACCGTGCTGCCGGCAAAAAATCGATAGGCCATAACATCTAGGATGTAGGATCCTTGGAGTCAGGATCAAGCTCAAACCTCTGGCTATCTCGACGATCCATTTCGTTTTTAACCGCAACGGGTTCTTCGGCCTGAGTATCAATACCCGCAGCGGCGGCAATCTCATCAACATTACTTTGGTCGGGGGTGGGCGTAGTACCGCCAATCGCCTCTTCGCCGACCACTTTAGCCTGGCCGATCATGGCGTCGGGGTCGCCTGCCGTCGTGGGGCTGCCAGAGGCGATCCGGTTGTTGGTTGGCACCTCAGCCCCAATCATGGCGCTGTTGTCCTCTCTACCCGTGCGGGCTGCTTCGGCCGCCGCCTGGGCAGGCGGCAGGTTCGTCACGGGCTCATTGGCTGAAGGGGGCGTTTTATCGATTGATTGGGATGGCTGAGGCGCAGAATTTTTAGCAGAGTCTGTCTTTTCGCGGCTCGTTTTTTTGGAATTCATGAAGTTACTGGAGTCCTATGGAGCAGGGCTACACCGTGCGTTTCTAGCGTGCGTTCTCAAGGCCAACTTTCTCAGCGCAAACCCTCAACGCAAACTCTCAACACAAGCTTTTAAGAGCATGACTACAACGGTGGTGCCACAATGCCGTGACAGCAGCGCCGTGACGACAGCGCGTACAAATCAAAAAGCCGCTCACTGCCGACGCTGGCCTGAAGGTTTTGAGAGCCTGGTTTAAGGCTGGAGCTATATCCACAACCATAGCAGCGACTTATTTGCAGCCTATCACCCCACCGATAGATTTTGAGGGCAACACCATTTATAAGGCCCGTCAGCGATCGCCAAATAGGTGCTGATAGTGATTAGCTGGTAGCGATTAAATGTGCTTTTCCACAAATTTTACAACCCGCAAAATAATCAAAGCGAATCCTGCCCCTAGCAGGCCCAGTTGCCACTGGCCTAGTCCGGCGGCGACCCCAACTCCAGCTGAAATCCAGACGGCGGTGGCTGAGGTCAACCCCCGCACTCGATCTTCGCGCAGAATGGAGCCTGCACCGACGAACCCAACCCCGGTAACAATGCCCTGTAGGGTGCGCGCCATAGCGGTGCTATCGGATTGAACTAGGCCAGATTGAATTGTTGTTAACACGAAAAGGGCTGCCCCTAGCGACACCAGCATGTTGGTTCTTAGCCCGGCCGCTTTATTGCTGAGTTCGCGATCGAGGCCAATTAGGGCCGCTAGTAAAATAGCGATACCCAGGCGGCCGGCAGCAGTTAGCCAAGAAATAGGGACTAAGGGAGCCATAAGTTTTTACGAGCGCTATTTTGCCAGAGTTGACGAGAATTTATGAGATCTCAGGAGTTCCAGGACGGGTATACCAGTAGGCCCAGGCAATCAGCACAAACTGAAAGGGCAGGCGAATGGCTTGAAACCACCAGGCATCTGGAATGCCAGAAATTTGAATGTGGTTAATCGCCATGTTGAGATTGGCTGGATAAACCGCAATAAATAAAGCGACTAGGCCCCAGGCTGAGATCTGACGCACCGACGGTATGAACAGGCCAAGACCAAGCCCGATCTCGATCGCACCGCTGATGTAAACCAGGGCCGCTGGAGCCGGTAAAACCTCTGGCACAATGCGAATAAAGGGCTGTGGCACCACAAAATGGAGAATACCTACTACCACCATGCAGACGGCCAAAATAATCCGCAGCGTAGCTTTGTTGTGTTCAAGAAAACCGGGTTCGAGAAAGGTCATTAGAGGCTAGGGTAAAACTGCGATCGCGCTTTAAATTCTCAAGCGCTTTAAATTCTCAAGCGCATGACTTCAAACAGGCGTTTTTAATCCTCTCCTGGTCAGTCGGGCTTTGTCTTCCTGCTAGGGGCAGATTTGGCTACCAATCTACCGATCTAATCTGACTAAACCCTGCTGTAGCTCGTTTGATAACTTTTATAACTAGGATCTTTCTTCTGAGGGATGTTGATCAGATTGGAATGCGACACTCTGCGGGGTAAGTATTCCTACTCTCTCAGGTTTTTGGTGCTCTTCTGGTTCTTTTGTAGCGCTCGAATTGCTCAAGCTGCTGGTTTCACGTTCTTACAGACCGCTATTTGCAGGTACAAGCGGAACATAATTTGCGCTATGCAAAAATTCTTTCCAGCCCGTATACTTCTCCGGCTGCGCCGCATTCAGAGGTGGGTGTTGTCCCAGAGGGGGCGATCGCTGCTGTTCATCATCAGCTTCTTTTTGGTGCTCAGCAGTGCGCTGCCCAGTAGCGCAATGGCCAATAGCACATTGGCCAGTAGCGTACTGAGTAGAGCGTCTTTAATTGGCAGTCCATCTCTGGCACTGGCCCAGTTTTCGGCGGCGGGCGGCGGCAACAGCAACAACTACTCGCTGGGCTGGGTTGAACTAGATAGCTACGATACCTTTCAGATCACCGGCCCTGGGGCAGCCCTGGGGCAGCGACGCCAGCACATTCATGAAAACCTAGAAGCAATCCGCGACGACTATTTGGCGCTCGACAACCCCGTCGCCGTCGTCAGCACTACCCCAACCGAGAACGGGCAGTCTAAGGTCTACGTCAACCGTCAGTATTTGATGACGATTACGTCAGAGGATACTAACCTGCAGGGCATGACCACCGAGGGCCTGGTTGAACACTTAAAGGATGTGATTCCAGAAGCTTTAGATCGAGCCTATCGGCAGCGACAGCCCGAGTACCGACAGCAGCAATTTATTCACATTGGCATCGGGCTGGCGCTGGCCATCGGCCTGATGGTTGTGCTTCAGTTCACCTCCGAAAGGCTGGCGCAGTTAACCCTTCGAGGATTGGGCACATCCCTGAACCAGGATGAGGCCACCGAAAATCAGCGCCACCAGATGCATGATTTGTGCGATCGCCTGCTGCCATTAGCGCAGGGTCTGGTGCTCGTCAGTACCCTGCTGTGGGCCATGGGGCAGTTTCCTGAGTCGCGGGTGATTCAGCAAGAACTGCTCTCGACGCTCAAAGTTCCAATTATTATCGCCATTGTCGCCGTTGTCGCCTACATCGGCATTCGCCTCACCTATGCCGTGGTCGATCGCCTTGCCCTGGGCCTCACCGATGGAAACGGGTTTAGCAGCAACTATTCTCGCCGCGCCCGACTGCGGATCTCGACCCTGTCTAGCGTGATTAAAAACATCACCAACTTTGTTTGGATTGCGATTGGATTTCTGGTGGCGCTTTCAGTTACCGGAATTGATATTGGGCTGCTGCTGGCCAGCGTTGGCCTGATTGGCTTAGCGCTGTCGCTAGCGGCCCAAAACCTGGTCAAAGGCGCTATTCAGGGCTTTTTTATTGTGCTAGAAGACCAGTTTGCGATCGGCGATGTGGTCAAAATAGGTGACGACTCGGGCATCGTCGAAAAGCTAAATTTACGCATTACTCAACTGCGCGATACCGCCGGTCGTTTAATTACTATCCCCACCAGCGACATCACCCGAGTCGCCAACTACTCACTGCACTGGTCGCAGGCCGATCTCAAAATTCCGGTTCACTACAACGCCGATATTAATCACATGCTAGAGGTCACTCGGCAGGTGGGCAACGATCTGCAGCACGACTCCGACTGGAGCTCCCTGATTTTG
Source organism: Nodosilinea sp. (assembly GCA_049646445.1). GTDB lineage: Bacteria > Cyanobacteriota > Cyanobacteriia > Phormidesmidales > Phormidesmidaceae > Nodosilinea. Next base: position 42,677 of record JBARVV010000043.1, read on the forward strand.
GATGATCCCCAAATTTTGGGCGTCGATGATTTCGGCGATAGCTCGCTAATCATTCGGGTGTGGATCAAGACTCAGCCCATGAAACAGTGGGATGTTTCTAGGGAATACCGTCGTCGCTTCAAAATTGCCGTACAGGAAGCCGGTACCAATATCCCGTTTCCCCAGCGCGACGTGTGGCTGCATCCCTCCGATGAATTTCGGCTCACCCTACAGGGGTCTCTCAACGATGGGCACTCCTCAAACCAGACCGACCAGAACGGGAATGGGCAGCAGCCCCAGGCTAAAACCGATGCCCAACCGCCCAACGTGCCCGACGATTCTAGCCCGCCCGAAAATGACGACCAACCGACAGCAGCAGAAAACACCTGACCCCCAAGCCCACTAGGGCAATTCACCACCATTGACGGATGGGAAAATCCGGGCTTCTTTACTAAACTTTATATACGTGGACGAAGAAAATTAAGCGAGGAAATAACATTTTATGCGTTTCTCTAAACTCTACCGCAGCACTGCGATCGCCGCAGCCGCTAGCATTGGCCTGCTGCTGGGTGCCCCTGCCCAAGCCGATAATCACAACACCGGCGACATGATGGAGCCCAGTACCGGCGACATGATGGAGCCTGACACTGGCGACATGATGGAGCCAACGACTCAGCAGACAGACACCATGGACACCACGTCGAGCATGTCGATTGTGGATGTGGCCAGCGGCAATGACTCTTTTAGTACCCTGGTGCAGGCGGTACAGGCCGCTGGTCTAGCCGATGTACTGTCTGGCGAAGGCCCTTACACGGTATTTGCCCCCACTGATGAAGCCTTTGCTCAACTGCCCGACGGTGCCCTGGAATACCTACTTCAGCCTGAAAACCAGGATTTGCTGGCTCGGGTACTGACTTATCACGTGGTAGAAGGCTCTGTAATGTCTAACCAACTCAGCACAGGTGGCGTTAGCACCATGGGTGGTGGAGTTGCCGTTGCCGTGCTCGACTCCGGCATCATAGTCAACAACGCCAGCGTTATTAACGCCGATATTCAGGCCAGCAACGGCGTTATTCATGCCGTCAATCGAGTGCTGTTGCCCGAGACTCTGCAACAGCAGCTGGCCGCTAGCCTGGGCGTAGACAGCATCTACTAACCTAGTATGAGGTTCAGCGTTTTGGGCGGATTACTAGCTCATGTAGGCTAAAAACAACCCCACCCGCCGGCAAGAACGTTCGTTCTTGCCGGCGGGTGGGGTTAAAAATAACACTAACTAAATTCTGTCCTACCGTTGTTTCAGCCCCTGGCTCCCCCGCCACTGGCAAATGCTAAAGCAGACTTTTGCGATCAGCCAGGGAGTTCACTCCCTGGTGGATTTGGCTAAGCAGAATCAGATTGCTCTGGGGAAGAGGACTCACTCCAGACGGCATATTGATTAGGCTTGATTGGGGAGCCAAATCGGCGGCTGTAAATTTGCGTCAGTTCGGCTCCGTAAAACATAATCTGGGCCGAATAAAATACCCAAATTAGCAGGATAATGACTGACCCCGCCGCCCCGTACGACGAACTGAAACTGCTGTTGCCTAAATAAAGCCCGATTAGATATTTACCGATCGAAAACAAAACGGCGGTAGCGACAGCCCCAAACCAAACGTCGCGCCAGGAGATAATCGCATCGGGCAAATACTTAAACAGGGCAGCAAAGAGCAGGGTTGTAAAGCCGAAGGACACTACAAAATTAATGAACTGAACCAAAGCATCTAGGCCCGGTGCCAAGGTAGAGAGATAGGCAGAAAACCCAGAGATAATGGAGCTGGCGATTAGCGATACCAGCAGCAAAAACCCGATCACCATAATCATCCCTAGGGACAGCACCCGCTTGCGAACCAGGTTCATAATGCCGATGTCGGGACGGGCTTCAATGTTCCAAATTGTGTTGAGCGCTAGCTGTAGCTGAGTTAGCACTCCGGTAGCACCGACTAACAGCAGCACAAGGCTAATGGCTGAAGCAATCAGGCCAGAACTCTGGTCGGGGCGATTGGCGTTGTCGAGCACAGTGCGAACAAAGTCGGCACCAGTGCCGCCAATTAGCGTTTCTACCTGACCCATCAGCTGGTCGCGCACGGCGGCACTGTCAAAAAACAGGCCTGCGATCGCGATCGCTAAAATCAGCAGGGGGGCAAGCGAAAAAATAGTGTAGTAGGCCAAGGCTGCGGCCAGTTGCGACGCTCTATCCTGGTTCCAGGCCTGGAACGCTTGCTTGAGCATTCGCAAAACTTGTTTTGGACTCATTGTAAAATTCTTGCCATGCTGCTGCTCTAGCCAATTCAATAGTTTTCAACGGCGCAAGTCGGAGGGCGCAAGTTAGAGAACGTCAGTGAATTGAGGCGAGTATACGACTTTTGCCCCCCCGCAAGTCTCTATCGCAAGATGCAAACTCGGGCTATTACAACGGTAAGTTTAGTTAGGACAGGTAGTTAGGACAGGTTGGCAGGCGGAGTCTTCTGGTAGGGGTATTGCAGCGCGGTGTCCCTGCGTCGAACCTGCCCTAACCCAGTGGACGTTTGCCCATAGCGGATTTCACTTTTGTAGAGCAGATCGCCAATAAATCGCAAAAATCCCCCTAATCTCTTTATTGAGGAGATTAGGGGGGATCTTCAGCAGCAAAAAACTGGGGCCAGAACTTGGTGAACTTAGACCTGAGCGATGCGAGAATCGCTACACCTCAGTCCAGCGACTTTAGCAAAACCCGGCGGCAAGAATACAGTTTGGGCAGCTCTCGTTTAGGCGGCGCTTTTGCGGGTTACAGCCCAGAAAATACCGGCGCTGCCAGGGGCCCTCATTTTACAGGCCGGGCATTCGCAGGTCGCGCCACCCGATACCAGAGTGAGATATTTGATTTCTGCATGTATGGAGGATTCGCTGATGGGCAGGCCCAGCATTTTTTTGATGTGAGACTCCAAGGGGCGGCAGGCTCGTCGTGCGTAGCCCTGGCCTTTGCGCTCAGAGTAAATAACGTAATCAGAAAGCCAGCTGTCATTCATGGCGGCAACTCTATCAGTCAATACTAGATAACTTCACATCTATCGCAAGACATAAAATAGTCTATCTCTAACGATAGATTCCATTTAATCATGCCCCAAAATGGCCCGACTGTCTCATTTCTGCTTTAGCAAACGATCTTGGGCTGGCTAGAAGCCCTGATAGGGCTTCGATCGCAGGCATTGTTAGAGCCCTAGTGGCAGGCTGCGATTTAGCGGAGCAACGGTTGGCGTCTTGGTTGGCCCCTAATTTTTCTAGGGCGGCTGTGCCAATGACCTGGCTCAGGAGCCGCTCGGGTATCTACCCCTGGTGGAGGACTAATTTGCGATTCGTTTCTGCCTTACGGTCGACGGAGATCGCTAGTTGGCCTCCTACGCTGAAGCCATGCTTGAACAGTGAGTTCTAATTGCTGCGGGCCACTGGTCAAGTCTTTGCTTACAGGCCTTTGCTCAATTGAGTTAGTCGAGCGGCAAAGAAACGAATTTATTCCAGGTTGTAATTTGCAGACTTATCTATTACGGCCCTGCCATCAGGAGGTACTGATATGGAAAACACTATGAGCACCCAAACGTCGGTCGATAAGCAGGCGGGCGATCTAGAACGCTGGGCTTCGATTATTGGCGGTGGGGCAATGGTGCTGACGGGTCTACAGCGGCGATCGCTGAAGGGCATTCTCACCGCCATTGCCGGTGGGGGCCTGGTGTACCAGGGCACCCAGGGCAAAAGCACCCTCAAGCAGGTGGAAGATGCCGCTGGCCTAGACCACGCCATCCGGGTTGAAAAGACCGTGACCATCAACCGTTCGGCTGCCGACCTGTACGCCTTCTGGCGCGACCTCAACAACTTGCCCACGTTTATGCGCCACCTGCAATCGGTGCGGGTGATTGACGATCGCACCTCTCACTGGGTGGCCAATGCGCCCCTGGGCCAGGAGATTGAGTGGGACGCGGTGATTGTCAACGACGAACCCGACCACCTGATTGCCTGGACCTCGGCCAATGATGCCCCGATCGAAAACTCCGGGTTTGTGCGGTTTCGGCCCTCGGCTGGCGATCGCGGCACGGAGGTCAAGGTAGTGATGGAGTACCAGCCACCGGGCGGCATATTGAGCGCCGCGATCGCCAAACTCTTTGGCGAAGAACCCGAGCAGCAAATCGGTGATGAGCTTCACCGGTTTAAGCAGCTGATGGAAGCTGGCGAAATCGCCACCATCGAAGGGCAACCCAAGGGTGGCTAGGGCCACCGATCAATTCAATCTTTTCTTTATCGTCTCTAAGTAGAACCATGTTTACGATTTCTCGTTTCCGCTTTATTGCTGTGTCATGCCGCAACCAAGTCTCTAGCTTTGGCCAGCGGCTAGGCGCAGGCTTTGGGGTAGCTCAAAGCCTGCACGCTCTGGCTCGCCGGGCTAGCCAAACCATTACGGTAGCCATGCTGGCGATGGTGCTCTGGCTGGGTGCTGCGGGTACCGTCGCTCAGCCCGCCCAGGCCGCCGACAACCTCGATGCGAGAGGCTACGAAGCTGAGGCCGTGCGGCAGTCGCGCAACCCGCTGAGCAATGAGAACTACAGCGGTGGCGTTGACCCCAGAGTTGCCGCAGAGCGTGGCCAGGCTCCCGAAGACCAGGCCAGAGGGATTCTTGGCACCGTTAAGGATGCGGTACAAGATGCTCTACCCGGTAATGGCGGTGATAACCTCGGCCAAAATGCCGCTAACCCCAACGCCCAGCCCAGCCCCACCCGCAATCCAACCCTGAAGCGCTATGACGCTGGGCAATAGTTTGTGCAGTAGCTTGCCCGCTACTCTCTGCCTAGGCTACTCCCTACCATCACAGTTCTAGCACCTTGTTCTGGCCCTTACTTGTTCTGGCCCTTAACTGCGGCCCTTCACCCAGGAGACCTATCGATGAAAGCAGTTTGTTGGCACGGTTCCCAAGACGTGCGGGTTGACACCGTGCCCGACCCCAAGATTCTCAACCCCCACGACGCCATTCTCAAGGTGACCTCTACCGCCATCTGCGGCTCTGACCTGCACCTCTACGATGGCTACATTCCCACCATGCAGTCGGGGGATATTTTGGGTCACGAGTTTATGGGAGAAGTGGTCGAAACCGGCCCTGAGGTGACCAACCTGAAAGCGGGCGATCGCGTTGTGGTGCCCTTTACCATCTCCTGCGGCAGCTGCTTTTTCTGCAACCGCGATCTGTGGTCGCTGTGCGACAACACCAACCCCAACGCCTGGATGGCCGAGAAATTCTACGGTCACTCGCCCTCGGGGCTGTTTGGCTACTCTCACCTGATGGGCGGCTATGCGGGCGGTCAGGCCGAGTACGTGCGGGTGCCCTTTGCCAATGTGGGCCCGCTTAAGGTGCCCGACGGCCTCACCGACGAGCAGGTGCTGTTTCTCACCGACATTTTTCCCACTGGCTATATGGCCGCCGAAAACTGCGATATTCAGCCCGGTGAGGTGGTGGCGGTGTGGGGCTGCGGCCCGGTGGGCCAGTTTGCCATTCGCAGCGCCATGATGCTGGGGGCCGAGCGGGTGATTGCGATCGATCGCATTCCCGAACGGCTGGCCCTGGCCGCCGCCGCTGGAGCCGAAACCATCAACTACGAAGAGATGGATGCGGGCGTTGCCCTGAAGGAAATGACCGGCGGCTTTGGCCCCGACTGCTGCATCGACGCGGTGGGAATGGAGGCCCACGGCACGGGCGTGATGGCCCTATACGACACGGTCAAACAGGCGGTACGGATGGAAACGGGGCGAGCGATGGTGCTGCGCCAGGCGATCGTGGCCTGCCGCAAGGGCGGCAAGGTGTCGGTGCCCGGCGTCTACGGCGGCTTTATCGACAAAATGCCGATGGGGGCGTTTGTGAATAAGGGGCTGACCATGCGATCGGGCCAAACCCACGTGCACAAGTACCTCCGGCCCCTGCTGGAGCGCATTCAGAACGGGGATATCGACCCCACGTTCTTGATCACCCACCGGCTACCTCTAGAAGATGCTCCCAACGCCTACAAGATCTTCCGCGACAAAAAAGAGGACTGTATCAAGGTGGTGCTAAAGCCGTTTGCCACCGCCCCAGAGCTGGCTACCGCAGCGACCTAGAGCGGGTATTCTGTGCCTAATTGATCAGGTGCGCCACCTGGAACGGTGGCGCACCTTTTGTGTGTATGGCTGCGGGTTCTATTTCTGCTGGGTCATCTTTTTTGGGTCATCTCCGAATCGCCTGGCTCCCTAGCTCCCCTGCTCCCTAGCCCCAAGAAAATAGTATCGAAACTTGCGCCGCAGGGCACTAGCTCAGCCGCACCACGATCTCGTTATCCAGGAGAGTATTGCCCGTCAAAATATCCTCTACCGTAATTCGCAGCAGCCGATCGCCGTCGACCCGAAACAGCACCCGGACGCGATCGCTGCCGGGAAACCCCGGTGGGTCAAGTTGAGCGATCGTGCGCGCGCCCTCCCGATCATTTAGCGGCTGCACCGAGGTGGCATCGCCGCCCAGCTGCCGCGTTACCAGGCGACCATTCTCGAAGTACACCTCGGTTTGAGTACTGGCGGCCCCCAGCTCGCCCACGATTAGCTCAATGCTGGGCTGCTTTTCGACTGAAGCGCCTAGGGTTAGCTCTACGGGGGCCGTCATTGGGTAGGGTTGCCCCTCGGGTAAAATCGAGTGCCAGCCGTGGCGGTTGTTGCGCCGGTCCCAGTAGCGAATGCCGTAGCTGTGGTAGAGAAAGTCTTCGACCGCCAGGCCCTGGGCAACTTGCAGTGCGCCCTGGGCGACGGCTTCAAAGGGGCGATCGCACCTCACCTTCTCGGCCCCAAATCGCTCCGTCACCCACCGCTGCAGCGCCGGAATTTGGGCTGTGCCCCCCACCAACAGCACCGCGTCAATCGCATCCTGGTCTACCCCCTGGCGCTGGCCCTGCTGCAATACCTGGGTCAGACCCTTTTCTAGCCGCTCAAAAAACTGGTTCTGGCTAAGAATGACCTCGAACTGGTCGCGGGTGAGGGCCAGGTCGTAGGTGTCAAAGGTTTCATCATCGAAGTAGGCTTCCGCCGCCTCGGCTTGATCGGAAAGCGCAATCTTCAGTCGCTCCGCCAGCCGCTGCACCACCGGCCCGTCGGGCACGCCCTGCTCAGCAAAGTGCGCCATCAGCCACTGGTCAATGTCGGCTCCGCCCAGGTTTTCTCCGGCTTTGGCCAGCACCCGCGCCAACTCCGGCCTTTGGGTGCTGGTTTGTGCGTCCCTTTGGCCGCGCCACTTGAGCAAAAAGCCCACGGGCTTGGCCGGGGCCGGGGCCATCAGCCGTACCAACGACCAGTCGAGGGTGCCGCCGCCAAAATCGAGCACTAAGAGGGTTTGCTCACCGCTGAGGCCGTAGCCCAGGGCGGCGGCGGTCGGTTCATCGAGCAGCCGCACCTGGCTAAAGTTGAGCGCTGTAGCCACATCGCCCAGCCACAGGCGGTAGGCCTCAAAGCTGTCTACAGGTACCGTCAGCACCAGGCAGTCGTCGTCGCCTGCAACCTGGCGCACCTGGGTTAGCAGCGATCGCAAAAACCACTCCCCCAGTTGCTCAAAGGTCAGCGTCTGCCCCTCGATCGCCGGCAAAAAGCCCTGCAAAGGTGCGCCAATGCCGCGTTTGATATTGGCAAAAAAGCGGGGGTCGGCGTTGACATCAAGCCCGCGATCGCGCACCGCCTGCCCCACCACCACGCCGTCAGCCCGAGGCTTTTCTACGTAAATCAGGCTCGGCACCAGCGGGGGCACCTCCGCTAGCCGCAAACTTAGTTCCGGCAGGGCCAGCGTCTCCGGGCTTTCTGTGGCCGGGTTCCAGCGAGCAATGACGGTATTACTAGTGCCAAAATCAACCGCAATAGCCATGGGTGCAGGCGCAACGACATAGCTCTTAATCCTACCGGGAGTGGGTATCGCTAGGAAGGGTATCTGGCTTATCCATGCTGGCCTGCGGCTTGGGGGGTCTCCACTTCATCACCACCAGAACCAGGGTAATCACCGTCAGCGGGATCACAAACAATAGCATGACCCGGCTAAACAGCCCCAGGTTTTCGTGGTCTGCGGCCCGCAAAATCAGGAAAGCGGTGTAGGCCACGTAGTAGCCGCTAAACAGGCCACCCTCCCAGCGCGAAATCACGTTGCCGGTCAGAAAAATGGGCAGGCAGGCCACCGCCACCGCCACCATGACCGGCAGGTCAAAGTTCAGCACCGCGTTGGGAATGGGAATGCCCGACCCCGACGAGATCGACGCTATCCCCAGCACGGTCAGAATATTGAAGATATTGCTGCCCACCACGTTGCCCACGGCAATGTCGCGCTCGCCCCGGATGGTTGCTACCGCCGAGGTGGCGAGTTCTGGCAGCGATGTGCCCGCCGCCACAATGGTCAGACCAATCACTAGCTGACTCACACCTAGCGATTCGGCAATGCTCACCGCCCCGCTGACAAACAGCCGCGACCCGCCCACCAGCGTCACCAACCCGAGCCCCATATAGGCAAGGTTAACAATCCAGGCCATGCGACCCACCGATGCCGCCCCATACTCGCGATCGTACTCTGACTGCACCTCGGCATTGGTTTCTTTGCGGCTTTGGTACACCAAAAACAGGGTGTAGACCACGCTGCCCAGCAGCAAAATAATACCGTCGCTGGGCTGCAGCACGCGATCGAGGGAAAACAGCAGCAGCAGTCCCGAAATACCGACCATAATCGGCACATCTAGCCGAATTAGCTGCTGGGCCACCGGCAGCGGAGCCACCAGCGACGACAGTCCCAAAATCACCAGCACGTTAAAAATATTGCTGCCAATCACGTTGCCCAGAGCAATATCGCCCTGGCCCGCCAGAGTAGACTGCACGCTAACCGCTAGCTCCGGGGCGCTGGTGCCGTAGGCCACAATAGTCAGGCCAATGATCAGGGGCGAAATGCCCAACAATCCAGCCAGTTTGGCCGCCCCCCGCACCAGGGACTCGGCCCCCACCAGTAGCAGCCCCCCTCCAGCAATCAGCGATAGGATGGCAACGGTCATGCTTGCAAGCTCTCTCTGTAAACACTCTGCTGAACGGGGCCTAGAACGTGCTGGCCCAGAACAAGGTCAACTCCTAGTATGTCTGATTCTGATCGATCCCTGTCAACGACCTCGTCCCTGGCTCCCTGGCGTAGTCCCCTAGCTCGCGCTCTACACCGCAACCGCAGCAAGCCCTACAGCCGCTATTTTCAGCTGGCCACTGTCACCGCCGAGGGCCGCCCCGCTAACCGTACGGTGGTGTTTCGGGGCTTTTTGCCCGATACCAATAGCCTTACCGTGGTTACCGACCGGCGCAGCGCCAAAGTTACCGATATCGCCGCCCACCCCTGGGCCGAGGCCTGCTGGTACTTTACTGAAACCCGCGAGCAGTTTCGCCTGGCTGGCCCTATTCAGGTGGTAGATGCCACTGCCGCCAGTCTGGCCGATGCCCGACAGAATGCTTGGCAATCTCTCTCCGACAACGCTCGCCAGCAGTTCTACTGGCCCCACCCGGCTCGGCCCCGCACCTCCGAGGCCGACTTTTCACCCCAGGCTGTTGACGCTACGCCCCCGGCTGAATTTTGCCTGGTGCTGCTCACCCCCTACCAGGTTGATCACCTAGAGCTGCGCGGCGACCCGCAAACCCGCACCTTTTACACGCAGCCCGTCGATCACCCTTGGCAGGTCGAAGCCGTGAATCCTTAGGGTCTTGTCAGGACTATTTTTTTAGAGGGAATACTTCGGGCGATCGCATCCTCCAGTTCAACCGGTTTAGTAGCGCTGGCAACAAACCTTGCCCGCCTTCTCCCCTCGCTGTGGTAGCATCGGGCCAACCTAGCCGTGTCTGTGTCCAACCCACGGCGAACTACGGTAAACCTTGGAAAGGCATTATGGCAACCGAAAGATTTAGCGCTAACGAACGGGCTTTTTTAGAAAAAGTTATGCAGAGGGCCAGCCTGCCAGATATTTACGACGCCCGCGACCTGACCCTGGTGGTGTTTCGCTCCATGCGAGATTTGATGACTACCGAAGCCTCTGACAGAACCGAAGCCGCCTTTAAAGACGACGAGATTGCCGCCCTCTGGAAAGACGACAACCCGATTGTGCGGGTGCTGAGCCGTCTACGGCCTCCCCTCAAAATCGATACTGAAACCTTTCTGCGTCGCATTCAGCAAGAGGGCGGCCTGCCCAAGGACGCATCTGCGGAAGGGGTGGTGATTGCAGTCTTCTCCGCCGCCCGCGAAGAGCTGTCTGAAGCGCAGATCAAAGAAATTTCGAGCACGCTGCCTGATGGGCTCAACGTAATGTGGGACCAGGTTTAGCCAGCTAGACCTGACCCTGACGGCTCAAAGCCCTTGGCGACGTAGCCGTCGATCGAGCCAGACCAGAATGCCTAGCGCTGGGGCCACCGTCGCCATCATCCCCAGCCAAAAGCCGTGGGCGACGGCATCCCCCTGGTCGAGCGCCCAGCCGCCCAGCGGGGGGCCAATTAGGTAGCCCACCGCCCAGCACATCGAGTTGACCGAAAGATACACCCCCCGCAGTGCTTCAGGGGCGATCGCCGCCACCAGCGCCGAGCCAATCGGCGTGTAGGCCACCATGGCCAGCGCCATTACCCCCAGGGCCAGCCCACCCCAGGCCAAAGGAAAGCTCCCCGTACCTGACTGCCACACCAGCCCAAAGCCCAGCCCCCACAGCAGGGCCGATACCATTAGCCCATGGGCGGGGCGGTAGTGGTTGAGCCAGCGGGCTACCGGCAGCTGCGCGATCGCGGCCAGCACCACGTGCCCCGTAAACAGCAGGCTCAGCGTGCCCTCGCCAATGGTCTGTTCCCCGCCAGCAAACCGGTTCAAGTACAGGGGCAGCGTGCTTTGAATCTGGGCCAGATAGCCCGTAAACAAGACATTCACCAGGGCGTACACCATCAGGTTGGTATCCCTGAGGGCGTGACCCCAGCCCTGCAGCAGCGATCGGGCCGGGTTGTCGGCGGGGCGAGTTTCGGCAATGGCGACATAGATAATGCCAAAAAACAGCAAAAATGTGATGCCGTCGATGGCAAATAGCGCCCGGTAGGCCCCGGTCAGCGAAATCAGCGCGCCCCCAGCTACCACCCCGACCCCCAACCCGATGTTGTCGGACAGGCGCACTAGGGCGTAGGCTTCGTTGCGCTGCTGTGGGGTGGTAATATCGGCTGCCACCGACTCGGCGGCGGGCCAGTACAGGCCCACCCCAAACCCCATCAGCAAGTTGCCCGCCAAAAAGATCGGAAAGCTGTTGGCCAAAATCAAAACCCCATCGGCGGCTGCCGACACCAGGGCCGAGGCCAGCAGCGTCGGTCGCCGCCCCCACCGGGGGGAATCGGCCAGCGACCCGCCCAAAAAGCGGCCGCCAATGCCCGCCACCGAGCCCAGGCCAATGCCCAGGCCCACCTGGGTCGCCGACAGTCCCACCTGGGTAGTAAAAAAAATCGGCGCGTAGAACAGCGTAAAGCCAATGCCTACCTGCGACAGCAGCCGCCCTGCCGCCAAAATCCACACGCGGTGGTCTAGGGCAGGTAGCAGCTTACTGAGCCATTGCCTGAGCCACTGCGTTAGGGATGACCTCATGGCAGCGGCAGCTGTCGGGGCCGTCGCCAGGCATCGATCAGAGCTACGGTGCCGCCGATCATGCCCCACACGAACCACAGCCCCAGATCGTAGCCCTTGCGGTGGGCCACTCGGGCCGCCACCAGGCCAATTACGCAGTGCAAGAACAGAGGGAAGTAGGCAAGGGGCAACGTATCGGCCATGTTGGTAAAGCAATAGATAGAAAAATCAGTAAAAAGGCGACAGAGCAGGCGATCGCCCCCAAGAATGGCGCTAACCTTACCAAAGCGTCTAGCGTATTATCTAACCTTACACCCAGGGTCAGATGTATGCTGTTGAGACTAGCGCTCTATTCTGCCATTTAGAATCTGTCGAGAGAAATATCGCCGTGGCCGCTGGACTTTTTGTGGGGTTAATCACCCTCGACTGCATTTACCGGGTTAGCCATGTCCCCAGCAGCGATGAAAAGATTGTCGCCGAAGACAGCCTGCTGGTGGCAGGGGGGCCAGCCACCAACGCCGCGATCGCCTTTGCCGCCCTGGGCAACCACGCCACCGTGGTCGGTGCCCTGGGGCAGCATCCCCTGGCTGAGCTGATCCGCGCCGAGCTAGCCAGTTACAATATTGCAGTAGTCGATCTCACTCCCGATCTGCAAGCCCCGCCGCCGCTGTCCACCATTCTGGTCACCGCCGCCACGGGCGATCGCGCTATAGTTTCACGCAATGCCGTGGGTCGCCAGGCCGCGCCACCGCCAGATCTACCCGAATACTTAAAGACAACCGATATTGTCCTCATTGACGGCCACCAGATGGCCGTGAGTCACGCGATCGCCCGCCTGGCCCAGGCCCAAAACATTCCCATTGTGATCGATGCCGGTAGCTGGAAACCGGGCTTTGAGAATTTGCTGCCCCTGGCCACCAGCGCGATCGCCGCCGCTAAGTTTCGCCTGTCCCAGCAGACCGATACCCCGACCGACCTCAGCGCACTGGGCATTGCCGAAGTTGCCGTCACCCATGGCCCACGGCCCATCCACTATCGCCACCGCCATGCGGCAGGCACCCTGCCCGTGCCCCAGGTCGCGGTGAAAGACACTCTCGGGGCCGGAGATATTTTTCACGGGGCCTTTTGCCACTACCGCCTGCAGGTTCCTTTTGTGGAAGCTCTGGCCCTGGCCGCCCAGGTTGCCGCCCAGAGCTGCCGCCACTTTGGCCCCCGCGCCTGGATTGAAGGGATCGAGAAGCCGGGTTTCTGAAGGAGGGCGTTGCTGATTGCACTGTGTCGCCCCCCAACCGCTATAGTGCTCTCTGAGATCACCCCCTACTCATCAACCCTCCCACCCATCAACCCATGCCCTACGAACAGGAAAAACAAACCGCGATCGCCGCCGTGATCCAGGCCGCCCAGATCTGCGAACGGGTGCGCCAGGGCCTCGTTTCCCAGGCGATCGAGAAAAACGACAAAAGCCCCGTCACCATCGCCGACTATGGAGCCCAGGCGATCATCTGCAAGGCTCTGTCTGCCGCATTCCCAGGCGACCCGGTGGTGGGTGAAGAAGATACTACCGACCTGCGCCAGCCCGCCGCCGCTGCCGTTCTCGCCGCTGTCACCGAGCAGGTGCAGCAGCTGGTGCCCAGTGCCGTCGATGCCAATATTCTCAGCTGGATCGACCACGGCAACGGTGAGGTGGCCCGCCGCTACTGGACCCTCGACCCGATCGACGGCACCAAGGGGTTTTTGCGCGGCGACCAGTACGCGATCGCCCTGGCCTTAGTCGTAGAGGGTGACATCAAAGTGGGGGTGCTGGGCTGCCCCTTCCTCAGCTTTGGCGGCGAAACCGGCCTGCTGTTTGTGGCCGTGCGCGGCGAGGGGGCCACGATGATGCCGCTGGCAGGGGGCGATTCCCAGCGACTGAAGGTTACTGCGGCCAGCGATGTTGACCATTTGCGCCTAGTCGAAAGCATGGAGTCGGGCCACGGCGATCTGAACCAGCAGGGGCAGGTTGCCCAGGCCGTCGGCATTACCACGCCCTCGTTGCGGATGGACAGCCAGGCCAAGTACGCTGCCGTGGCCGCCGGGCAGGCCGCCCTCTACCTGCGCCTGCCCTCGCCCAAAACCCCCGACTACCGCGAAAAAATCTGGGATCACGCCGCCGGGGTGCTGGTGGTCGAAGAAGCCGGGGGCCGCGTCACCGATATGCACGGCAAGCCGCTAGATTTTGCCAGTGCCGCCCGCTTTCCCAACAATCCTGGTGTGGTCGCCAGCAACGGCAGCATCCACGACGCGGTGCTGAAGGCATTAGCCGAGTAGTTAAACTTATGGCAAGGGATGTGCCGTTGGGGGATAGAAAGGGCGTTCTACATCGAGTTCGCCTTGAGAAATCCCGCTTCAAAACGTGGTTCTCGTAGAGGTATTGCTATGCAGTATCCCTATAAGCCAAGGGAAAAAAGATGGAAGATAAACAGATCTTATCTACCTATCTATCCCTGAGAGGGCTAATATGCAGATTATTTGCTGCCTAGCTACCTTCTGAGGGTGATTATGCAGCAGATAATCCGCATAATTACCCCATAGTAGGGAGATAGGCAGATTAGATCAGTCCAATAACTTGTTAGCTTGCTTAGGCTTCAGGGTGTGGTCGTGTACGAAGGTTATCGGTTGATGCAATGATCGGCTTAGTTTACATCAAGCCAATTCATTCGTTCTTGAGTGTAGCGATCGCCAGCAGTGAGACCCCTAGGAGCAAGCTCACTCAACCGATTTAGCTCCTCAATGCTGAAAACGATCTCACTCGCCTTTGCATTTTCTTCAAGGTAAGCAACTCGTTTTGTTCCAGGAATCGGAACAATATCACTACCTTGATGAAGCAGCCATGCCAGCGCAATTTGTCCAGGCGTTGCCCCTTTCACTTCAGCAATTTCTTTGACTTGCTTAACCAATTTCATGTTTTGGTCAAAGTTCTCTCCCTGAAATCGGGGATCGAGGCGGCGGTAGTCATTTTCAAACGCTTCAGCTCGCTTGATTCGTCCTGTTAAAAAACCTCGCCCCAGGGGACAATAGGGAACAAAACCAATTCCTAAATCCCGCAACGTTGGTAAAACCTCGGTTTCGACTCCTCTTTCCCAGAGCGAGTACTCAGATTGAAGCGCACTGATGGGATGAACAGCGTAGGCACGACGAATCGTCTCTGAACTCGCTTCCGAAAGTCCAAGATAGCGAACTTTCCCTTGTTGTACGAGTTCTGCCATCGCCGCAACCGTCTCTTCAATCGGGACAGTTTTATCGACACGATGCTGATAAAACAGATCGATATAATCAACTCCCAATCGCTGCAACGAAGCTTCACAGACGCGATGGACATTTTCAGGCGAACTATCTAAGCCAACAATCGTTTCACTTTCGTCAATCTTGAAGCCGAATTTCGTTGCGATGACAACGCGATCACGGTAGTCCCGAATCGCCCGACCGACAAGTTGTTCATTGTCGTTATATACTTCAGCTGTGTCAAAGAACGTAATGCCAAGCTCAATGGCGCGGTGAATGGTTTGGATAGCTTCTGACTCATCTCGATTTTCATACGCTGAACTCATGCCCATACAGCCAAGTCCTAGCGCTGAAACGCTTAATCCTTGTGTTCCAAGTGTACGGATTTTCATCTCTTTTCTTCATCAATATGAATAACTCAACTCATTGCTTTAGCGTCTCTTCTGCAAACACTTCTTTCGCAGCGGAAATTCCATTCAAAGCAGCCGGAAATCCAGCATAGACTGCCATCTGAATAATCACTTCCACCACTTCTTCGCGGGTGCAGCCTACATTTAACGCGCCGTGGATATGGACTTTGAGTTGTGGTTGAGCATTGCCCATCGCTGTCAGTGCAGCAACAGTGGCGATTTCTCTAGATTTCAGATCCAATCCTGGGCGTGAGTAAATGTCTCCAAACGGAAATTCAATGATGTATTGTGCTAAATCAGGAGCAATTCCCTTTAAACTTTCAATCACCTGTTCGCCAGCGTGCCCATCCACTTCGGCGAGTTTTTGCCATCCTTGTTGATAACGGTCATTATTTGCTTCCTGTAAGTGAACTTGTGTCATGTTGCCCCTCCAATTTTTGGTAGTGCTTAATTTTCTCTTGAATGATCTTCTGGTTCTTAGTCAATTCGTCAATCTGTTGATGAACCCGCTGTTGATGGGTTTCAAGCAGTTGTCGTCGTTTAGTTAGGGTGAGATCGCCCTGTCTCCGTAACTCAGCAAACTGCTGCATTTCCCGAATCGGCATTCCGGTTGCCCGTAGTCGAGTCAGGAAATTAATCCAGTCGATGTCTTGACTGGAATAGCGACGATGACCGCTTGAAGCCCTTTCAATCGGAGCAAGCAGACCAATTCGTTCGTAGTAGCGTAAGGTGTACGTACTCAGTTGAGTGATGGCTGCGACCTGCTGAATTGATAGTTCCGTATCCATGTCTCGTACCATAAAACTTAGAGTGCGCTCTAAGTCAATAGCATAATTCAAGAATCAGGATGGCAAGCTGTAGCCGCATGGTATTCGTGCCAAAAGCCGCGTAAAAGCGCAAGCTAACCAGTCGATGAAGCGGACGGTTGAGAAATCTTGGTGATGTTGCCAAAGCTACCTGCCGCCGCTTATCTTGGTCGTTGGGCTATCGGCACCCTCTAATCGTAATCAAGAGGGAATAGTATACTCACCCAAAAACGAGACATGATGAGACCGAGAGACATATCGTTGATGTCTGTTGATACACCTCGTACTCCAGAATGTTTGCGGTTAGTTATCGTTTCTGATACGCACAATGTTGATATGCCTATCTCTCTTTTTCCCGAGGGTGATTTGTTGATCCACGCGGGAGACCACACGAAGAGTGGGCTTTTTTCTGAGCTTGCTGATGCGGCAGCATGGCTACGCTCGCTAGCGCATCAGTTCACCCACGGCATTGTGGCGATCGCCGGAAACCATGACAAGCCGCTAGACATAGAAACATGGCATCAAGCTGCCCCCCTCTCGCAACCGGGAGAACTATGGAACAGTGAATTGATGACCGCTGTGCAAGACTTGTTCGAGAGCAAATGCATGGATGTTCGCCATGCGCCCATGCATCTGCTCCAGCACTCTGCTGAAGAGATAGCAGGGTTGAAGCTCTTTGGTTCACCATACATAGGTTTGACACCGCGCCGACAGGCCATGACCCATGACAACCCTCTGCGTTACGAGGGTTTTGCCCGCGACCCACAGCGTCTGAAGGAACTATACGAGGATATTCCCGCTGGGCTGGATGTGCTGATAACGCATAGCCCACCTCTGGGAATCCTCGACTCCAGTGTGCAATATGGTGGAGTCCTGCGGGAAAACCCGATTGCCATTGGCAGCGTAGCTCTGCGGGAGCGTCTGCGAAATATGCCACCAGATCACCGCCCCCGGCTACACATTTTCGGTCACGAGCATGACTCGGGCGGGGTTTTCTGGGATGAGGAACTGGGGATTCTCTTTGTCAACGCAGCATCTGTAAATGGTGATCAAAGCATCCTTAAACAGGGGGGGAATTATGAAATCAAGGAAGACTTTCGCCCTTGGGTTATCGACATTAGGGTGAACCCCTAGTTCTAGTCATCAGCATTGGATGAGCATCAACAGTCCAACAAGTGCCGTGCAGCGGACGAAACAAATAGATTTTAAGCTCGGTGCAGTATGGATATGGATCGCCGCTGACGGGAAACGTTATGTGGCTTCTATATATTGCTCTTTGCGATCGCAGATCTCTTAGAAGTTTAGTTTGATTGGCAAAACCCAACACCACCGTTACTTTTTCAAAGCACCGTGGGGCCGTACACCCTTAGACTTGTTGGGCTTCCTTTGCCAAACCGACCGACAAATTGTAGGTTTGACAGACCACTAATCAAGGCTATAGACCGGTCGAGACGAATCTTCGCCAACAACATCCTCGTGCAGCCACACCTGGTGGGGCGAGCCAATGGCAATGTGGTGCCGATCAAAGGCCATCTTCAGCCGTCGCCGAAACTCCATCGATACCAGCCACTGCTTCAGCGGAATGGTTTTGATCCAGATCCGAATCAAAATGCCGCTGTGGGAAATCTCCTGCACACCACAGAATTCTTTGGTGTCTAAAATTTGCGGCCCCCACTCTGGGTCGGCGGCTAGCTCATCGGCGGTTTCGCGCACTACCGCCAGCGCGTGGTTGACATCGGTATTGTAGGCCACCTCCACATCAATGGTGGTGCGCGACCAGTGGCGGGTCATGTTGCGTACGTGGGTGATCGAGCTGTTGGGCAGGGTGATTAGCTCTCCGGCTGGGTTGCGCAGCTGGGTTACTCGCAGGTTGAGGTTTTCAACAAAGCCGTCGATGTCGCCCACCATAATTACGTCGCCAATCCGAAACTGGTCTTCCAGCAAAATCAAAAAGCCGTTGACCAGGTCTTTGACCAGATTTTGGGCCGCGAAGGAAAGCACTAAGGCCACCAGCGTGCCCAAAGCCAGCACCGACCCTGGCACCAGGCTGAGCCACTGCAATATCCAGAACAGGCCGATGATATAGACCAGCACCGTCTTAACGCCCTTGATTACCTGGGCGATCGTGTGGATGCGCTGGAGATTGGTCGAGGTCATCGGCTGCCCCTGGGCAAACTTTTGAATGAACCGATCAATCGCCAGGTCAATCAGGCGATCGCTCAGCCCGACCACAAACCAGGTGAGCAAAATCACCATCGGGGCCAGCACCATTTTTTGGGCAAACTGGCGAGTCTGAGGGAACAGGTTAAAGCTGTAGGCAGTGCTGATCGCCCACAGTGACACCACGCCCCAAAACAATAGCCATCTCACCAGCCGCACCCCCTGGAGCTGGTGCTCTAGCTTTAGGTGCTGGTATAGCCCATGGCGCAGCTGCGGATCTTGATGGCCATGGGGCGGGTGATCTATCCCACCGGCATCGTGCAGCTGCGCCTCAATCAGCGCCGCCTCTGCGGTTCTGCGCTGGTGCAGCCGATGTTCATAGCGCCCCAGCCAAACCCGAATGGCGAAGAAAATTAGGCTGAGCGCCAGCGTTGCCGCGATCGCCTTAACCAAGCTAGTCACCTGCTGCCGCAGCGCCCCAGGCTGGCGCTGGGCCACAGCCTGGCGCAGCTCTCGGTTCAAAATTCCCTGCCACTGTTCGGCCAGCGCCAGCTTACTGGCGGCGGCATGAAACTCCACGTCGGTATCGGTCACCGTGAGCAGCACCCTCGGCTCGGCCATACCTGCATCCTGGGCAAACAAAACCGGGTAGTTATCGATCTCTTTGATCACTACCTCCATTGTTTCGGGGTTGAGCGGTATGGCCGCCGACTGATCATTGGGAAACAGGCGCTGCAGGTTGGCTTCTACTTGTCGTGCCCTGACCTCCACCGGCAGCTGGCTGCCTACTTCGGTGCGATTAAATACGGCAGGCGATGCAATCCGAAACAGTTCTTGGCCATCGAGTTGCACACTGGCCGACTCCAATTTGCCGCTTCGTTTGACATTGACCGGCAGCGGCTCGCTGCTGCCGCTAGAGGAAGGAATAGGCAAAAACTGGGCCAAAGCACTGGTTGAGGGCAGGGCCGGACTGGTTGAGACCACCAAGAGCAGGGTAATGCTCGCCACTACAACCTGGCGCAGCAGTCGGGCTTGGGTCCAGGAGAGAAGTTTGAGCATAATGCAGATGTTTACGCAAGCGTTCAGACATAACTTAACCCCTAAACCCAAACTGTCAAGTCGTCTTTTGAACAGTTTAGGCAGTGCCTTTGGGGGGAATACCGTATAGCGCCCGCACCGAGTCTTGCACCAGCACCGCCAGCGTTGCCACCCCCAGCACCGTGCCCAAGGGTGTAAAGGTGAGCGCCCCGCAGGCTACTACGACGCTAAACCAGTAGTGTTTGTGCCGCCGTAAGCAGCCGCCCGAGATCACTAGCGCGATCGCCAGCACCAGCCCATAGATAAACAGCGACGCCCCGATCGCCGCAAAAATCAGCCCTACGGCCAGCGGCGGTAGCTCACTGTCGCCGCTGGACATACTCGCTGGGGCCAGCAGCACCACCCCGCCGATCGCCACAAACACCAGCGGCAGCAGGGCAAAGGCCAGCACCAGCCCCGCCACCACGTAGTGCAGCATCGCCAATACCTTCAACCGCTCAATATCTTGTCCTGAGGTGTCTTGTCCTGGGGTGTCTTGTCCTGGGGGCAGTGTACTCATGCCGCAGAAATCCTATTCGCTATCCTTAGGGTATCTGTCCTGTGTTCTCACCCACCCACTTGCCTCCATGCCCGCTCCCGACCCATCCCCCCAGCCACCAGCCGCCGATACCACCTGGGAAGAGGTTGAGGCCGAACTGGGTGAACTCGTCGCCACGGTAAAGGGCACGCCCCTCGCCCTGCCCGCCGCCGACCCCGCCACCTGGGAAGCCGTCGAAACCGAGCTGGGCGACCTGGTGCTCGACTTTCAAGACCTCAACGACGACCTCAACTACCGTCGCGCCCAGGCGGCCCTCGGTAGCCTGGTGCAGCGGCTCAACCTCACCCCCCGCGAGCAGGCCGGGGTCGAAGACGCCCTGCAAAACCTGCGGGGCCTGATCGACAAGCTGGAGAATACGGTGGTACACATTGCCGCCTTTGGCCTGGTGGGGCGGGGCAAGTCGTCGCTGCTGAATGCGCTGCTGGGCCAGGAGGTGTTTACCACTGGCCCCACCCACGGCGTTACCCAGGTGGTGGAAGGCAGCCGCTGGCAGGTCAGCCAAGATGCTCTAGGAGCAGGCACCCCCGACCTGCTGCGAGTTTCGCTCAAGAGCCTGGGCCAGTCGAGCATTGAGCTAATCGATACCCCCGGCCTCGACGAAGTGGATGGCGAAGACCGCGCCGCCCTGGCCCGCCGCATTGCCGAGCAGGTCGATCTGATTTTGTTTGTAATTGCGGGCGACATTACCCGAGTTGAGTATGAGGCGCTGCAGGCTCTGCGCCAGGCCAGCAAGCCCATTCTGCTAGTGTTCAACAAAATTGACCAGTACCCCGAGGCCGATCGCCAAACCCTCTACGAAACCCTGCGCGATCGCCGCCTGCAAGACCTGATTTCCCCCGATGAAATTGTGATGGCCGCCGCCTCACCGCTGGCGGTGCAGGCCACCCCTCAGCCCGACGGCAGCGTTGCCTACCAAACCGTGCGCGCCCAGCCCCAGGTAGACGATTTAAAGCTTAAAATTCTCGACATTTTGCACCGCGAGGGCAAAGCCCTGGTCGCCCTCAACACCCTGATGTACGCCGAAGGGGTGAGCGCCGAAATTTTAGAGCGCAAGCGGCAAATCTGCGATCGCATTGCCGACGACACAATCTGGAACGCCACCTTGATCAAAGCCGTTGCCGTTGCCCTCAACCCCGTCACCGTGGCTGACCTGGTGGGCGGTACTGTGGTCGATATTATGCTGATTCTCAATTTGTCGCGGCTCTACGGCTTGCCGATGACCCGCCCCGCCGCCCTCAAACTGCTCCAGCAGATTGCCCTGGGCCTGGGCGGCATTACCCTCAGCGAGCTGGTGATTACCCTGGGCCTGAGTTCACTGAAGGGGGTGCTGGGAGTGTCTGCGATCGCTACCGGAGGTCTGTCGCTTGCCCCCTACGTGCCTGTGGCCCTAGCCCAGGGCGGCGTGGCGGGCCTAGCTACCTACGGCATTGGCCAAATTACCAAAACCTACCTCACCAACGGGGCCACCTGGGGGCCAGAGGGGCCGAGAGCTGTAATCACCGAAATTCTTGATGGCCTCGACGAAGACTCTATTTTGAGCCGCATCAAAACAGAACTGCGAGCCAAGATTTCGCCCTGAAGTAGTGCAAGATACCTGAGAGAAATCGAGAAATCGTTCCCACGCTCTGCGTGGGAATGCCCCGGTGGCGCTCTAGCGCCCAGCCTTTGGAGGACGCAGAGCGTCGGGGGAGGGGTGTCAACGCGGGAGCGTTGGCACGATGGCGGGAATGGCTACTGGATGGCCTGATCGACGAGGGCGGTGGCCAGGTGCCGCCGGGTGTCGTCGGCTTGGGCGAGGCGGGTTTTGAGTTGGTCGCAGAGAGCCATGAGGGCATCGACTTTTTCGACGATGCGGTGCTGTTCGGCGAGGGGGGGGAGGGGTAGTACCGTTCTCCAAAGTTTCTCCGAAACTAATTTACAAGTCCCATGGGAGGAACGATCAACAAGGCCAATAAAATAGCCTTTAAATCCCTTGGTTAAAAACAAAATAAATCTTGGGTCAATTCCTGAGAATACAAGAGCTTTCATATCTTGATTAATCACTACACTCAGCTTATTTATGGCAGTCGGGAATGAATGAGCAAGAATCATTCCTCGAACGACCAACAGCAAGCTGTCTTTTGGTATTTCGTGTAGGTTCGAAGAATGAACGCCCCACTGAGTAACATAATCAGTCGAAGAGTCTATAAAATCTCGCTTCATGTCTTTTGGAGTGATCCAGGGAACATCACCATTCCAAAATTCTGGCTTTTCTTTTGAGGGAGTCGCTCCGCCTAATATGTAGCCAATGTCTCCCAGTCTAATCCATGTCCATCCCTCTGGTTTCTCAAAAGGTGTTTCAACCTCCCCGATCGCAGCCAAGACCTTCGGCTTCTTAATCTTCCCTTCTTTCACCAATCGCGCTTTTTCGGCGGTGATCTTTTCTAGCAGCACGCTGGCGGGTTCGTCGGTGGGGTCTTGGGACACCAGGCGGCCCATGACGGCGAGTTGCAGAATGGTTTGCTTGAGGCGATCGATACTGTGCTCGGTGGTAAACAGCGTGTCGAAGTGGGCGGCGAGGCGGCCCCAGTTGTCGGCGAGTGCGGCGGCGCTGTCGGCCTGGGTGAGGGTGTCGAGCAGGGTGTTTACGAGGGTTTCGTGGGCGGCGAGGTGGTCGAGAGTGCGGGTTTCGATGCGATCGCACAACCCCATCAACTCATCCACCTTCTCCACAATCCGCCGCTGCTCCGAAGTTGGGGGCAAAACAATAACCGTAGCAATGATTTTTTCCCGCGAAATGTTTGGCTGTGCTCCTCCTGCGCCCATGCCTATAAAACGTGATTTATAAGCTTTAAGGAGTTGTAAGAGGAATAGATTGTATATGCCTTTCCAAGGTGTACAGGCACAAACTGCTTGATTGGTTGTTGCTTGGACTTTAAGGATTGACGACTTTCCAATAGTGGCACCATACATGGCTATCAAAACATAGCCTGGCGAGTTTAAACGAACAGAAGTTTCTTTTAATGCCTTTTCCGTGATGGTTTCTTCTGATATAGAAATAAAATCCTCGGAGAGTTCGCCGGATTTAAACCACGGAATATCGCCATCATAGTATTCGGAAATTCCACGCCTAGGAGTTGCGCCAGAACCCCAAGTGCCAATTTCGTTTAGGCGGCAATACATCCACCCATCTGGCGAATCAAACGGCTTTTCATCTTCCCCAAGCTCCGGCAGCGCTTTGGGCTTTTTAATCTTTCCTTCCTTCACCAGTCGCCCTTTCTCGGCGGCAATCTTTTCCAACAGCACGCTGGCGGGTTCATCCGCTG
This sequence comes from Nodosilinea sp., assembly GCA_049646445.1. Lineage (GTDB taxonomy): Bacteria > Cyanobacteriota > Cyanobacteriia > Phormidesmidales > Phormidesmidaceae > Nodosilinea. The sequence continues at coordinate 65,887 of JBARVV010000043.1, forward strand.
GGTCTTGGGGCACTAGCTTGCCGCGCACCGCCAGTTCTAAAATCAGCTCGCGCAGCTTCTTTAGCCCGGTTAGCTCTAGCTTGCCGTTGCGGCCTCGGCCACTGGTGGCTTTGGCGGTAGTGGCGCTCGTCCACAGGTCGAGCTTGTCGACAATCAATTGCTCTACGGTCACGGGTAGGGGTAGTGAAGGGTAAACAGCACGCTTTCAACTGTCGCCCCCCTTTTTAAGGGGGGATCAAGGGGGGATCTAAACCTCACGCTACTCACAGATCAACGCTTTCTGTAGGTTGTCTGCGGGAAGAGATTGATCCCCCCTGCCCCCCTTAAAAAGGGGGGTGGTAACCGATTACGGAGCCAGCGCCGCCGCCAGCACGTCGCGGAGCTGGTCGCGCAAGGTTTGAATTTCGCCCTGCTGCTGAGCATACAGCGCCAGCAGCTCGTCGGGGTCGTGGTTCACCTGGTCGCCCTGGTGGGGGTTTTTAATATCCAGGTTGTAGTTACGCGCCTGGATCTCATCAATCGGCACACACCAGGCCTGCTCAGTCTCTTCGCGGCTGGCAAAGCCATCGGCCTCGCTGCCCCACCAGTCAATTTCGGTGGCAAACTCCTCAAACTTCATCGGCTTGGTTTTGCTGTAGCTCTTGTAGCCCGTTGGGTAGGGGTGCTCGTAGTACCACACCGCCCCGGTGGGCTGGCCCTTGGTAAAAAACAGCAGATTGGTCTTAATGCCCGTGTAGGGGTTAAACACGCCATTGGGCAGCCGCACAATGGTGTGCAGCTTGCACTCGGTCAGCAGCTTTTCTTTTAGCCGGGTTTTCATGCCCTCGCCAAACAAAAAGCCATCGGGCAGCACCACCGCCGCCCGCCCCCCATCGCGCAGCAGGTGAACAAACAGCGTCATAAACAGGTCGGCGGTTTCGCGGGTGCGAAAGGCTTGGGGAAAGTTGGTCTCAATGCCGTCTTCTTCCATGCCGCCGAAGGGCGGATTGGCCACAATCACATCTACCCGTTCCTTTGGCCCTCAGCTAATCAGCGGTCGGGCCAGAGTGTTGTCGTGCTTGATCTGGTTGGGCACCTCAATGCCGTGCAAAATCAGGTTGGTAGTGGCCAGCAGGTGGGGCAGGGGCTTTTTTTCGACCCCGTGAATGCTCTGTTGCAGGGTGGCCTCATCCTGGGGGGTTTGCACGTAGTGCTGGCGCTTGTGGTCGATGGTGCAGGTCAAAAAGCCGCCCGTGCCGCAGGCCGGGTCCATCACCTTTTCGTGCAGCTGGGGGTCTACCCGGTTGACCATAAACTGGGTCACCGCGCGCGGGGTATAAAACTCCCCCGCATTGCCCGCGCTTTGCAGGTCTTTGAGTATTTGCTCGTACATGTCGCCCAGAGAATGGCGATCGCTCGACTTGTTGAAGTCAACCCCGGCTTGCAGCTTGTTGATCACCTGGCGCATCAGCTGGCCAGATTTCATATAGTTGTAGGCGTCTTCAAATACGTTGCGAATCACCACGCCCCGGTAGTCGTCGCCGCGCGGCTCTAGGCTCTGCAACCCCGGAAACAGGGTGTTATCGACAAAATCTTTTAGCTCCTCGCCGGTCATACCCTCGGGGTCGGCGGCCCAGTTGCGCCAGCGCAGCGGCTCGGGCAGCGGCGATCGGTAGTTGTTGTAAAATAGCTCCCACTCCTGCTCGCGATCGTCAAAGATCTTCAGAAACAGCATCCACACCAGCTGACCAATGCGCTGGGCGTCGCCATCCACGCCCACATCCTTCCGCATGATGTCTTGAATCGATTTGATCGTGGTGCCAATCGCCATGGGTGAATCTATCCTTCGAGTTGCCTCCATCGTACCCACGCTCCGCGTGGATACGCCCCTAATGGCGCTCCCGCGCCCTAGACGCCGGAGCGTCGGGGGAGCCGTGTCAACGCAGAGCGTTGGCACGATGGAATAGCCGTGTCAACGCAGAGCGTTGGCACGATGGAATGGCACGATGGGACACAATGGGCAGGCACGATAGACTGTTATACAAAGTATAATCTTGAGCCAATGCCATGGATATCCAACTCAAAAAGTGGGGCAATAGCCTTGGGTTGCGCATTCCCCGCCGGCTGGCAGAGAGCTTTGGCTGGAATGAAAGCTCTACGGTAGAAATGATAGGAGAGCTGATATGCAGCTGCGCCGTGGTGAGGTCATTCGAATCAATTTGAACCCCACCCAGGGCCGGGAACAGATGGGGGATGCTCGCCCTTGTCTGGTACTAAGCCAAACGCTGTTTAATGCCCCCAGTGGCTCTCCAGCGCCCCGCTCCTAGAGGACGCAGGAGCGTCGGAGGGGGCGTGTCAACGCGGAGCGTTGGCACGATGGAGTTAATGCCAGGGATCGATCGCGATCAGGCCCTTGTCACCCAAATAGCTGCGGGCGCTGGAATAGCGCCAGTGCTCTGGGCGGTCAACATAGCCGCGTTTCACTGGGTTATTGTGAATGTATTCCAATTTTTGTCGCATCATGTCGTCTTTCAGCACAAGTTCGGCATGGGAGCCTTCTTGCCAAAACTGGTGCTGGCGATCGCATTTATAGTCAGGTTTGGCAGAGCGCAGCCGCCGCAAAACAGTGGTAGCTCGCCGATCAGTCAATAGCTCAATCAGCTTCACCGCCGTAAAGGATTTGAACCGAGCTACACAGCGATCTAACCGGGGCGCTTGGGCGACTAGGTGCAGGTGATTTTCTAAGATGACGTAGCCATAAAGTTCGAATTGGTCATGTTCTCGCAGGTAAGCCCAGCTATTGAGAACAATCTCTACGGCTTCAGGGCGAGTGAATACGGGTAACCATTCCACTACGGTGCAGGTGAGGAAGTGGGGGCGATCGGGCTCGGTAATCACATAGCGGCTGCGACCCATGGGGAACCTCTCAGATCACCTCTATCTTTCCCATGCTGCCCCAGTCCCCATCGCCCCATCGTTCCCACGCTCCGCGTGGGAATGCCCCTAGTGGCGCTCCTGCGACCTGTCAACAGAGGACGCAGGAGCGTCGGGGGGCGTGTCAACGCGGAGCGTTGGCACGATGGAACGCTCCGCGTTGGTACGATGGATTTTAAGCGCTCTGCCCATAGAGGGCGGCTTCTAGATCTTGAACGGCTTTGGTGTAGCCGGGTTTGCCGCCAAAGGCATTCAGCAGCTCCAGCGGCGACCCCAGCCGACTAAACGGGGCAAGCCGCAAAATTGTCACATCCTCGATCGCATCTAGTCCGGCGTCGGCGTACTTGCTCAGCAGGGCGTCGAGCACCTGGCGGCTGGGGCCTTCGTAGGTGTCGAAGTAGCCCGTGCGGCGCACCTGCTCGGCCCGCGCTTTGCGGCTCAGGGGCGGCTGGTCGTAAACGATGTGGCAGATCACGTCAAAGGGGTCGGGTTCGTCGCCCAGGGTTTTGCCCAGGTCTTTGGTCAAGTCATCCCAAAAGATACCGTTTTCGGCCAGTTCAGCAATGATCGCCTGCTTGCGATCGGCGGCATTCCAGCGGCGCAAAAAGTCACTCAGCGAGGCGTACTGCGCCTTAACCTGCTTGCGGGTGTAGTCTTTTAGGCTTTCGGTAATCAGCTTGCCGTCGGGGCCAAGGTACTGCACCCGTTCGGCTAGCACGCTGACTTCCACATCGTGCACCACGTAGCGCACTTGTTTGGGGCGATCGCCACCGTCGCCGTGATACTCACCCTCCAGCTCCCCAACTCCCCGGCCCCCTGTAGTCGAGTCAGCCGCAGCGGTGTCGCCCTCCGGCAGCGTTTGATCGTCGGGCACAATGGAGTCGCCGCCCTTAGGCTCATAAATCTGTACCGGGTCGTCGTCGAAGTCAGGGTCGGCAAAGAGTTCCGTGGCCTTCTTAAAATCGATAATGGTGAACCAGTGCTTGCCGTAGTCGTCGTTGATGCGGGTGCCCCGGCCAATGATCTGCTTAAACTCCGTCATCGACTGAATTCTCTGGTCGAGCACAATCAGCTTGCAGGTTTGGGCATCGACCCCCGTGGTCATCAGCTTGCTGGTAGTGGCAATCACCGGGTAGCGGGCCTCGGGGTTAATAAAGTTGTCGAGTTCTGCCTTGCCCTCTAGCTCATCCCCCGTGATCCGCATGACGTATTTGCGGTTTTCGCGCACCCGCTCGGGGTTGAGGTTTACTAGGGCCTGGCGCATGCGCTCAGCGTGGTCAATGTTTTCGCAGAAAATGATGGTTTTTTGGTAGGGGTCGGTGCGAGCCAAAAACTCAGTGACCTTGGCCGCCACCACCTCGGTGCGCCGCTCCAAAATCAAATTGCGATCAAAGTCTTTTTGGTTGTAGATGCGGTCTTCGATCAGTTCGCCGTGCCGGTCGATTTGGCCCCGGCTGGGTCGCCAGCCCTGGAGGTCTCGGTCGAGGTCAACACGCACCACCTTGTAGGGGGCCAAAAAGCCGTCTTCAATGCCCTGCTTGAGGGAGTAGGTGTAGATCGGGTCGCCAAAGTAATCAGTGTTGGAGACCGTTTTAGTTTCCTTCGGCGTTGCCGTTAAACCCACGTGGGTCGCCGCTGAGAAGTAGTCTAGAATCGCTCGCCAGGCCGAGTCTTCGGCGGCGCTGCCCCGGTGGCACTCGTCGATCACAATCAGGTCAAAAAAGTCGGGCGAAAACTGCTTGTAAATGTTTTGCTCGTCTTCGCTGCCGGTCACCGCCTGGTACAGGCACAGGTAAATCTCGTAGGACTTATCGACGGTGCGGTTGCTCACCTTGGTCATGGCCTGGCCAAAGGGCTTGAAATCTTTGTTTTTGGTTTGGTCTACCAGAATGTTGCGATCGGCCAAAAACAAAATGCGCCGCTTTTGCCGTGACTTCCACAGCCGCCAGATGATTTGAAAAGCGGTAAAGGTTTTGCCCGTGCCCGTGGCCATCACCAGCAAAATGCGGTTTTGCCCTTTTGCCACTGCTTCTACGGTGCGGTTAATGGCCACCGTCTGGTAATAGGGTGATTTCCGGGAAAGAATATACCGTCTAGGCCGGACGAATAAGAATGTCCCATTTGGGCAGCAGAGGGTTGCGTTCCAATCGGTTCTCAATGGCCTTCATCGCCTGTTTGGATAGAGAAATGCCTTTTTCGTAGACGGTCTGGCTTAAGTTAACGACCGGATGAAGGCCTTTCCATGTCATCGTCTGAGCCCACCCCACCATCGTTTCCACATTGATGAGTTGGGTGCCATTCCAATGCTGCTCCAGAATGCCCCAACACCGCTCGATAGGATTGTACTTGCTGTGGTAAGGCGGATAGTACAGTAATTGAATAGACGTCCGGGTGAGATCAGCAAAGGCCACCATTCGATTGAGAAACTGAGTCCGTACCCCGCTATTTTCTGGGCCGTTGTCGACTTTAATTTGGATGTGTTGGGTGGCGTGCTGCTGTTGGGGGGGGAGCGTGTCCCACCACTGTTGCAGACTATCGACCACAAAGTCACTGGTTTTATGAGAGCGGCTAAAGTTGAGGTACAACTCCCCACTATCCTCATCGACAATGCCGAAGGGGGTATAGGTTTCGTCGCACCCCATATCATGGTCACTAGCCCGGTTATCCCCTCGGGTCTTACCGCCACGCGAATACGAACCGATTTTGACCGTCGCTTTGGCATCTATGCTCAAGCGTTTGCTCTGTTCTGCTCCACTGCCGATGTCTTTGGCGTCAATGTTTTCAAAGATGGCGTCAGTTTCTGGAATTTTTTTTGCGGTTTGGCTTTGACGACGTTGCGCAGGCGATAGCCCATCCGGTTTAAGACCTCGGCCATCGTGCTGGCAGAGGGCAATTGTTCAGGGCTAAAGCCTTGGCTATGCAACTGGTGGATTGCTTCAGCCGCCGTCAGACGGGTATACCCCATGGCGGTACGAAAGGTTGGATCTTGCTGAGTCTGGGCTTCTGCCAACTGCCCTAGGGCAGCGGCTGCTTCTGGCTGATGCTCCTCCCAGCGTTTAGCCCCACCATAATAGGACTGGGCACCGATACAGGTGAGCCCACTACGGTGCTCAGCCAATCCTAACGCCACATTGTCTCGACCCCAACCGAATACGGTTTCCGTTAAGCGCGGATTTCCTTGGCAGTATTTAAGGGACATGGCGGCTTGAAAGGCTCGGCGCTTAGCCCCGGACAGCGCTGATGCAGCTAGACGCAGATCTGCGATTTGGGAAGCGCTCAACGATTCACTGGGCTTTAGAGGTAACCCCATGCAGGCTCTCCTGATTCACTACTACACAGGCTAGCATGGCAAAAATCGGTAATTTAGTTCTCGGAAATCACCCTGGATAGGTTTTGGCTGGAACACTCTAACTCCAGCTGTAAAGCTAATGTGCACGCTGCCGTCTAGCCGTCTAAATGGGCCAAAACAAAAGGAATGATGAAATAGGTTTTCACAACCCTTAGTTATTTGCTATGCTAAAGAGCCAAATGCGGATGTGGCGGAATTGGTAGACGCGCTAGATTTAGGTTCTAGTGTCTTCGGACGTGAAGGTTCAAGTCCTTTCATCCGCATGTAATATCTCTTCGCTGAAGGTGCAGAGCACTGGTGCAATACGCTTAATGGTATCGCGCTTTTGTGTTGCAGTGGCAGCGCTTGATGATGAATTTGTCAGGGCTAGGTTGACTCACATAGCCCTGATTCCAGCTAGAAACACTTTTTAGGTAGCGATCGCGCGATCGCTACCTAAGCTTAAGATTGTCAAAAGGTCACCCGCAGCATGACTTCCGGGTGACCTCTTCGGCCTCAAGTTAAATAAAAGTGGAACGATGCCTTCGCATTAGGCATCGCATTCAGCCGTGGCACTAGACTTAAACTCCAAGGAGTTATACAGCGCAAAGGGGATCCAAGCAAAGGAAAGCAAGAACTCACCAATTTCGTCAAGTACGAAGGTATTTGACAAGTTTATGGCTCGTGGCACTGTCATAAAGAGTAAAGACAGCAGTACCAACCACATCGTGTTGATAGGAAACATCGGTATCCCCCATCGCGAATAAAAGTGGTGTAGAGACTCACTTAACCGATTGCTGATAGGAATTAAAAAACAGAAAAGACTCACAAACGCAACGCCTGCTAGACGTATATGCTGATGGATCCCATCAATGTTATGCATGTTGAACTCACCTTGAACATTTACTGTGCCTAGAGCCTCAGGCGTCGCAATGTTAAACAAGCGCTGACCCCAGCTAATCTCCTCTCCTCCAACTAAAAACATTAGGACAGCGAAAAACAAACAACCAAACCGCAGTGGGGCTGGTCTATCTTTGAAGCCAATGGCAAAAATACCTGCAGCCACAAAGTAAAAAATTGCGCTTAGACTTTCTAATACTCCATCTTCATGAAAGATAAAGCCCAGGTCAGCGCTACCTTGACTGGCAATATAAATGCTTAATAAGTTGGTGGCCAGTAGCGTTATCAAAAAATTAAGCCAGATATCGTATGTTCGCTGACCGTTTTTCTGGCGAGCATTAAATCGAGGTGAGTTAAAGACAGTCATGCTTCCTCCTTTAGTAAGTCCTAAAAGGCATTGCTAGGGAGAGATACTGGGTGGCCCACCCATGGGTGCGGGATGTATCAAAGAACGATGCCGTCACGCAAGCGTAGGCACGTCTCAACTGCGTCCTGAAACCGCGGTTTGAAGGCTTCAGTGTTGCAGGTGGCTATTAACCTTTGGCTCCGAATGGCTTACTAAAGAAAGGAGTGCAGCATAATGCCAGAATCCAACAACTTTCCATAACCCAAATATCAGCTTCCCTTTACCTCTAGTTAATCTTAGATTAACCATGAATAGAGAGCGGCTTTATGAAGTTTTGATGAAGAAGCCGTAGGTAAATGACTGGATATTGTGAAAACATCTGATAGGTTTAGGTCTCTCGATCAACACATTATGGGTACGCAAAACTAAGGCCTCCAGTCAAAGCCAGAGGCACTGCTGCTGATTGTCTAGAAGAACCTAGAGCCGGGGTCTAAGTCACCTTGGCTGAAGGAGGGATTGTATTATCCTTAATTATCTGTGTGGTCTGAGCCGAACTCTTAATCGCTGCAAAACATTGTGTTAACCCAGTGGTTTATGCCACGAGTTGATGGTTAAAACCTCAATGCTAAGCCGTTACCAGGCGCACAAGCGGCCTAGTAAAGCCAACGCTTGCCATGCAAAATTGCTGCGATCGCCGCTGGTGCCCGTACTAGAGATGATCGATCAAGTGGTTGCAGCTAGTTAAGGGCCAGAGAAAATGGCTTCTTCTAAGTCTTGGCGGCTGAGGGAATATTTGAACACCCGTTGAATATCTTTTTCATCGGCCCCAGCGCTGATGTAGCGCACCATAATACAGTCTGTTTCGAGCACAATTTCCGCTTCCCAACGGGGGCGTACTAGGTGCCAGTTGTGGAGTTCGTCGGTGTCCTGGGTGCAGCCCTGTTGACGCAACCAGACTTCGATGTCGGTCAGGGGGTGATTGTAAAGGGGAGTAGCCGCAGAGGGGAGTGCCATAGGGAGGGGTAAGTGGTATAAAGCCAACGCTGTGTGGCGAGGAGTAGAACGAAGGACTAGAGCCATGTCGGTGGCGAAGCTGCCGAGGGCTTAGGTGGATCAGGATTGGCTGGGAGGACAGGAGCTGACCTGGAAGACGCTTCTGAATCGTCTGCCTGTAAAGTCGGCGGCGCTTCGATTTCAGGGAGACCCTGCTCAAGGCGTGTTTCTAAATTTGGGCCTAAATCTGGCCCCACTGGCTTGGCCGCGTACTCACCGCGGGTAAGGCTAACGGTGACAACCAGGGCTAGACAGGCCACAAAAGTTAGCCCCAGAATAAAGAGAGCAAAAATTTCCCCTGCCGAGAGGGGGCGGTCGGTCGGGTCGAGGTACATGTTGGCAGGTTCCCGCCGCTGGGAGGTGGTCGGAGTGTGCTGCAGCGACTCTAGGGGCTGCATGACCGAAATCCGGGAGTAGCCCACCTGCTGGTCGTAGGCCCAGCGGCGGTCGGGGCTGCTAAGAATGGCATAGGCATCGTTGAGCTGCTGAAATTTCTCGGTGGCTTCAGCGGCAGGCAGAGCGGTGGTATCGGGATGGTAAAGTTTGCTCAGGTCGCGAAAGGCGCGTCGAATCTGCTGGGGGCTAGCGGTAGGCTTGATCCCCAATTGGTCATAGTGGGTTTTGGGCTTTGGGTTTAAGTCAGGCATAGCATCCCACTGGCAGGGTAATCAACAAGGGATAGGGTCTAGAAATTATTACCCCGGAGCCAGCTCCCAATCTTCAATTGGTCGGGCTTCAAGCGATCGGGTCAAACGAATTTGAGCCAGGGTAAACACCACTGGAATCACTCGGTTATAGTTAGTGGCCACCGACCGCCAGCCCAGGTCAGCCAAGAACCAGCCCCACAGAGCAGGGCCTAGCACCGAAAAAACGGCTCGGGTGGTTCCATATCGGGCCGCACTGGTGGCTACCCCCCGAGATGCCATACGCAGGGCAAACCGTTGATGAATTTGAGCTATTACCGTGCCGCCGCCCTTTATCATCGCCTGGCGAGTTACCTCATAGCGAGCGAGCTGAAAGGCCATTTGCCGGGCAATTTGCTGAAGCAGCCAGGGGCGCAGCACGGCGCTGACCGCTACAGCACCGCCACCCTTGGCCAGCAAACCCAGGGGGTTTGCCTGCAGGGCTAGTGGCAAGGCCTCAAACTGCGCTGAGCCTGCTAGAGACTGCTTGAAGGACTGCTGTAGGCGATCGCGCTCGACATGAGGCAGCTTCCTCCAGCTGCTGCGCAGCAGGTAAAGAAAGACCTCTGCCTCTAGATCGTCGGTAGACCAGGCCTGAGCATAAGGCACCTTGAGATAGTGGCAAACTTGAACTAGCGCTTGACGGTAAGTCACTCGTTGGCTTTGGCCATTAATGACCGTCAGCCCATCGGCGGCCAGAAACCGAAAGCGCTGCTCTAGGCGGTCGAGCCACTGCTGCCGAGTTCCGCTCTGAACGGTTAGCGGGTCGGCGTTTTGCAAATAATCCAGCGGATTGAATCGAGGCCGAAACAGCATTTCTGTCAAGACCAAAAGTTCATCCTCTGTCGCTAGCTCCAGGGCAGACCGCAGCTCATCCACCGGGCGTCACCGTGTTAAAAACTGTCTTACATTTTTACACAATTCCCCAAGACTAGTGATGTTGGGCAACGGCGACACGACAAAATTCCAGGAGAAACCGGCATGGAAGATGTAGTGGTAATTGGGGCGGGGCTGAGCGGGCTGACGGCGGCCCAGGTGCTGCACCAGGCGGGCTACCGGGTTGTAGTGGTCGATAAGTCGCGGGGACTAGGGGGGCGACTCGCGACCCGCCGGGTCGGCAATACGGCCATAGACCACGGCTGTCGCTACCTGCAGCCCTTTGATGGCTCAAATAATGGTTCTAATCGTTGCCCAAACCCTAGCCTTATTCCCAACCTGATGGCAGCGGATATGCTTCGGCCCTGGCAGCCAGAAAGCTTTGAACTTGGAGCTGATGGGGCGCTAACAGCCACGTCAACTGCCGCGCTCTATGTGGCCTCTCAGGGGATGAGTGCGGTTGCTAAAGCCCTAGCACCAGGGCTGACTATCCACCGGCAATGGCGAGCTACCGCTGTAACTTCGCTATCCCAGGGGTGGCGCGTCGAGGGAGAAGTCTTGGGAGCAGCTAGTCAGAGCCTACCCAAAGCTTTCTCTGCCAGGGCGCTGGTAGTAGCTATTCCTGCACCTCAGGCGGCTGCGCTAGTGCACAGGGCCGCCCAGACCAGTGGAGGGGTGAAAGCGCTACTGCGTCAGCTGCTGTCAGTTAATTTTGAGGCCGTGATTACGGTTATGGCAGGCTACGGCTCGGGTGAAGCAGCTCGTTTGCCTGGGCAAACCGGCTCAGGCGGCTGGATGGTTTCCAGCAATACCCATCCTACTTTGCGCTGGATAGCCCTAGACAGCAGCAAACGCACTGATCCGCAGGAACCGGTGGTTGTGCTCCACAGTAGCCCAGCATTTGCGGCGGCGGCTCTAGAGCAAGGTGACCTTGAACCTGTTGGCCAAACGCTACTGTCAGAGGCGGCAACTTTGGGGGCGTGGATGCGTTCTCCCCAATGGATGCAGGTTCATCGCTGGCGCTATGGATTTGTGCACCAAGCTTTAGGTACCTCAATTTTGAGTAGCCCTGAGCTACCCAACCTGATAGGCTGCGGCGACTGGTGTAACGGAGGGAATGCTGAGGGCGCGATCGCCTCAGGTCGTGCCGCCGCCGCTGCCTTAGTCAAAACCCTAAGCTCGTAAAAGCTTTTCGGCTAGCTCAGTTGTTGTTGTTACTATTGTTGTTGTTGTTACTGTTGGAGTAATCATTACTCTCTTTATCTTCGCTACTTTCTTCGTCGGTAGCGCCAGAGTTGTTGCGGCGGAAGAAGCGCTGGTTGCCGGAGCGCTTCTTGCGAAACTTGCGGGCGTAGGCTTGATTACGTAGAGCTTTTTCTTTTTTAGGATTGCGGCGCTTAGACATTCAATAACCTCAGACAATAGGGCAGGTGTGATCAGCAAACAAAGAATGGCAGTTCTATAGGGAGTTTCCCCACGTTGGGAGGCGCTATCTGCCCGAACCAAATCAGCAGATATGGCGGCACTAGCCCACCAGACACTCTGCCCACACTGGCATTCGCCACTGACGACGTGCCATGACCAGAGATTAACTGTAGCACATGGGGATACCAGGACTGAGTACCGAGGGGCTTGGGTTTGAGAAGAGGAATTATTCCTCCCGTCAGTCTCGCCCCCTCACTCATGCCCTTGTCCTACCTATGTAGCTCTGTGCTTAACTCGGCTTAGCCTGGTCTGGCTACAGCGGACTAGAGCTGAGGATCTTCTCGGCGCTGGTCGTATGGGGGCTGGCTTCTGGCATATCGGCCTCAGAAGGCGGCACCACCTGCCAGAACTTGGGCAAATACTCGCTCCAGGCAGTCAGTATTTGCTGAGCTTTAGGGCTACCCGTGTGGGCCAGGTGGGCCTCGATGAGAGCCTTGAGCTGGGCTTCTCCGGCGGGGGTGATCACCCTTTGCACCTTGACGATTTCGGGGTTGACCCGCACCGGGAACCGGCCATCTTCGTCCAGGAAGTAGCCGAGACCGCCGGTCATGCCAGCGCCCACATTCCGCCCTACCGGCCCCAGCACTACGACCACGCCGCCGGTCATATACTCACAGCAGTGATCCCCGGCTCCTTCAATCACGGCCTGGCCCTTGGAGTTGCGGACGGCAAACCGCTCTCCGGCGGTGCCCAAGGCGTAAAGAGTGCCGCCAGTTGCCCCATAGAGGCAGGTATTGCCCACAATGACGTTGGTCGAAGGGTTATAGGTAATGCCTGCCGGGGGCTTAACTACAATTTCGCCGCCGTGCATGCCTTTGCCCACGTAGTCGTTTGATTCACCGATGAGGGTTAGGGTCATGCCGGGGAGGTTAAAGGCCCCAAAGCTTTGACCAGCGCTGCCCTCAAAGGTGAGGTTGAGCTGACCTTCAAAGCCTGCGTTGCCGTACTTTTCGGCGATCGCCCCAGCAACTCGAGCGCCAATCGTGCGATCGGTGTTGACGACGGTGTAGGTCTTAGTGGCGCTGCCCTGGGTTTGAATAGCCTGCTGAATGTCAGCATCAGCCAGCATGTCATCGTCGAGCACGGGGCCATTGCTGTGGATGGCTTCGTGATTGAGCCAGCTGCGATCGCCGCGCCCGTCAGGCAGCGCCATCAGGGTAGTGAGATCTAGCCCGTTGGTCTTGGCCAGAGAAACTCCGGCGCGGGACTTGAGCAGATCGGCCCGTCCGACAATGTCGAGGAGCGACGTGTAGCCCAGACGGGCCAGCAGCGATCGCACCTCATCGGCAATGTAATAGAAGAAGTTGACCACGTGCTCGGGCACGCCGGTAAACCGCTGACGCAGCTCTTCTTTTTGAGTGGCGACGCCCACCGGGCAGTTGTTGGTGTGGCAGACCCGCGCCATAATGCAGCCCTCGGCAATCATGGCGATGGAGCCAAAGCCAAATTCCTCGGCCCCCATCAGCGCGCCCATGACCACGTCCCAGCCGGTCTTGAGGCCCCCATCGACGCGCAGAGTGACGCGATCGCGCAGCTCGTTGTCCATCAGTACCTTGTGTACTTCGGTCAGGCCCAGTTCCCAGGGCACCCCGGCGTGCTTGATCGAGCTGAGCGGCGAGGCCCCAGTGCCGCCGTCGTGGCCCGACACCTGAATCACGTCGGCGTTGGCCTTGGCCACCCCGGCGGCGATCGTGCCAATACCAACCTCTGACACCAGCTTCACCGACACCCCCGCCCTGGGGTTGATCTGGTGCAGGTCAAAGATTAGCTGAGCCAGGTCTTCAATGGAGTAGATGTCGTGGTGGGGGGGCGGCGAGATCAGGGCTACGCCGGGCTTCGAGCGGCGCAGCATGGCAATGTAGGGGCTGACCTTTTTACCGGGCAGCTGGCCACCTTCTCCGGGCTTAGCACCCTGGGCCAGCTTGATTTCGATTTGGTTGGCGTGCATCAGGTACTCGGGAGTCACCCCAAAGCGGCCTGAGGCCACCTGCTTGATGGCCGAGCTAGCGGTGTCGCCGTTTCTCAGTCCGTGCAGGTGCGGGAATGTGGACGAATTGCCGTCACCATCGACATCTGAGAGCACCTTAAAGCGCACCGGGTCTTCGCCCCCCTCGCCAGAGTTCGACTTGCCGCCAATGCGGTTCATAGCGATCGCCAGCACCTCGTGAGCTTCGCGCGATAGCGCCCCCAGCGACATCCCCCCGGTGCAGAAGCGGCGCATGATGGTTTCTACCGACTCCACCTCGTCCACGGAAACAGGCGTGCGATCGCTCTCAAAGTCGAGCAGATCACGCAGGGCCGTGATCGGTCGATTTTCGAGCTGAGCCCGGTACAGCTCGTAGTGGTCATACTGGCGATCGGCCACCGCCTTGTGCAGCAGCTTGGACATGGCGGGATTGTTCATGTGGTACTCGCCGCTGGGTCGCGACTGCACGAAGCCCATGTTTTGCAGTCGCTTGGCCGATAGCTCTGGGAACGCCCGCTGGTGGAAGCGAATGGTTTCCTGGGCCAGCTCAACCAGGGAAATACCCCCCAAACGCGAGGTCGTGCCTCTAAACGCCAGATCGAGCAGGTCGGGGCCAATGCCAATCGCCTCAAAGATCTGCGCTCCCCGGTAGCTGGTAACCAGCGAAATCCCCATCTTGGAGAGAATTTTCAGCAGGCCCGCATCCACCGCCTTGCGGTAGTTATCCTGAGCCCCATTGAGGGTGGTTACGGGTAGCTTGCCCGTCTCCATCAGCTTTTGGGTACGGCTGTCATTCCACCAGTGGCGCACCGACTCCAGGGCCAGGTAGGGGCACACGGCGCTGGCTCCGTAGCCAATCAGGCAGGCAAAATGGTGGGTGCTCCAGCACTGGGCCGTCTCTACCACCAGGGAGGTGTGCATGCGCAGCCCGTTGCGAATCAAATGGTGGTGTACGGCCCCCACCGCCAGCAGCGGCGGAATGTAGCTGGTTTCAGCACAGAGTGGAGCGGGGTTGCTCTGGTCGTCAACGCGATCGCTGAGTACCAGAATAGTCTTGCCCGCTTTGACCGCCTCATCGGCGCGATCGCACAGGGCGTCCACGGCTTTTTTCAGCCCAGCAGGACCGTCGGTGATGGAGTAAAGCGTTGACAGGGTAGCCGTGGCAAAGCCCGAAGCGTGGATCTGCTCCAGTTCAACCTCATTGAGTACCGGGCTTTCTAGCTTTAGCAGGTGGGCGTACTTGGGCTGCTCATCTAGCAAGTTGCCCTGGGCACCGAGCTGAGTGGCCAGCGACATCACCAGCCGCTCCCGCAGGGGATCGATCGCCGGGTTTGTAACCTGGGCAAAGCGCTGCTTGAAATAGTCGTAGAGCAGGTGCGGCTTCTCTGACAGTACCGCGTGGGGCGTATCGTCGCCCATGCAGAAGGTCGGCTCTTTGCCCTGGGCCGCCATATCTTGAATGATCATGTCGACGTCTTCGAGGGTGTAGCCGAAGGCGCTCTGCTGACGCAGCATGCCCTCAGAGGCATAGAGAGCCGCTTCTTGAAACAGCTGAGGCTGAAGCTCGGCCCGGTTTTCCTGAAGCCACTGGCCATAGGGTTGCCGGGTGGCCACTCGCTGTTTGATCGCCCAGTTTTTGAGAATTTCCTGGCTGTGCAGGTCTACGGCAATCATCTGGCCGGGGCCAAGCCGACCTTTTTCGAGAATGTCTTCGGGGGCAACATTCAGCACCCCGGCCTCCGACGACACCATCAGCAAATCGTCTTTGGTAATCACATAGCGGGCTGGGCGCAGGCCATTGCGGTCGAGCGTCGCCCCCACCTGGGTGCCGTCGCTAAAGACGATCAGCGCTGGGCCATCCCAGGGCTCTTGCATGCCGCTGTAGTACTCGTAGAAGTCAGTAATTTCGGGGTAGGCGTCCAGTTCGGGCTGGTTATTGTAAGCCTCGGGCACCATCATCATCAGCGCTTCCTGTGGCGATCGCCCCGATCGCACCAGTAGCTCCATCACGTTGTCGAGGTTGGCCGAGTCGCTATTGTCAGCGTTGACAATCGGTTTCAGCAGCTCAAAGCGATCGCCCCAAACCGGATGGTACAGATCTGCCTGACGAGCCACCATCCAGTTGATATTGCCCACCAGCGTATTGATTTCGCCGTTGTGGCCCAGCAGCCGCATGGGGTGAGCCAAGGGCCACTTGGGCATGGTGTTGGTGCTAAAACGTCGGTGATAGACCGCAAAAGGGCTGACGTAATCGGGGTCGCGCAGGTCTGTATAGAACATCGCCAGCACCGCCGATCGCACCATGCCCTTGTACACAATGGTGCGGCACGAGCAGGAGCAGACGTAAAACTCCTGGAGCCCCGTTACTATCTCTGACGCCAGATCACCAGGATTGGCTACAGCATTCGCCACCAGGCGCAGCACCTGGCGACGCACCAGGTACAGACGACGCTCCAGGTCTTCCCCAGTTTCGGTATCTGCCGCTATAACTAGCTGCTCAATTCGGGGCTGGTACTGCTTTGCCAGCGCCCCCAACACCTCGGGCCGCACGGGTACGACACGCCAGCCAATGACACTCAAGCCTTCTGCTTCGACAACTTGGTTAAAGGTGTCGCGCACAAAGGCCGCTGCCGCCTCGTGATTGGGCAGAAACATCATCGCTACCCCGGTGCGTTGGCTATCCAGAGCCGGGCTCTGACCATCGCTCTCCAGCGACCCATAACCCTGAGCATCTGCCCAGCGGTTTAGTAACGCCCACGGAATCGCCGTCATCACCCCGGCTCCGTCGCCAGAGTCCTGGTCGGCGCAGCGCCCCCCCCGGTGCTCCATGCAGTCGAGGGCGGCTAGCGCTTTCAACACCAGGTCGTTGCTGGGGCGATTCTGCCGATCGGCTAAAAAGCCCACACCGCAAGCATCCCGTTCTTCGACCAGAGACTTGGGTCCCCAGTTGGGCCATTCAGAACGGGTGTGCTGCCGGGGTTGATAGGGTTGATTCACAGGTGTACGTCCCATGGAAGAGCAAAACTTAATGATGAGTAGCGAGAAAAAATCGTGTACTGAGAGGGCTAGCCGCATCGCCCTACAGCAGCGGCGCAATGAGGTGTTGAACTAAGCTAGGGACCAAAGAACCCGGCCAGAAAACCTGACTGGCCTGACCTGCTTTGACACAGAGTGTGAGGTGTCCAGTTTGGGCTTGGGGCAGTGCCTGTAGCTGGGGCAGCTCGTCCGTGTTCTTTACTCGGTTCTTTACTCGTCACACCCTACTTGAGAAAGCCGGTAGCAACGGCCCCTAGCCAAGAAAGCATTAGCGCATGCTGCGCTTTATCTGTAATTTACAGACTTTATCAGTAGTTTACAAACCTTAGGCTCAGCATTTAGTCACAGCTTCTTAGAATTAAGCAATCGCAACGGTAGCCATTGTTTCAAAATTGCCTGCAATCGTTCCTAAACGACCCCAGGCACAGCCCGCTGTCTTCATAATACTCAGACATTTACACAAATTACCTATGGTTAAATTGCCAGGCTTAGCTTTGTTTCCGGGCCTTGTAAAACAAGGCTTTCGCTGGGTCGCAGGAGGGTGGGTTTCACTGAGTCTGCTGGGGGCGATCGCCCCGCCAGTGGCCACCGCTACAGTGCCTAATCCAACATCGCCTGACCCTACGTCGCCTGAGGCAACCCTGGCCGATGTCACCGCCGCCAATTCCACCGCCCAGGGCCAAATTCTAGTCGTCAACGGCACTCAGACTACCGTTCCCTGGATGATCACCAACGGTCAGATTGGCCTGGCCGACTATGGCGTTACCGATCAGCTGGGAGCCACTCTGCTTAGCAGTAACCAGCCCAATCGTCAGCCGGTTCAGTGGTTCACCGAAGCAGGCGGCGCGGTAGACCTAGCCGCCTGGATTCACGGCGGTTACCGGTACCTAGATATTGTCCCCCTGGCCCAGGGCCACGGCTGGCAGGTGCAGCCCCAGGGGAATGTCCTGCAAATTACTGCGCCCCCGGCCCAGGTCATCGCCGTGCGCCGGGAGGCTCTGTCCGGCGGCGATCGCTTAATTCTAGATCTATCTGGCCCAGCGCCCGCCACCTTGAGCGATAGTGCTGACGCACTCACTCTGACGCTGGGGGCTACCGCCAGCGATCGCGTGCTGAGAGAGGCGATCGCCTCCCCTGCTGGAGCCTACCTCGGGTCCCTGACGGTCACTCCTGGGGTAAATACCCTGCGCGTCCAGGCCAGCGCCAGCCAGCCGCCTCGCCTGTTCACCCGGGCAAACCAAATCGTGATCGACCTTCGGGCCGATACTCTCCAGCCCCACAGCATCGCCTGGGCTCCTGGTGTCCACTGGCAGCAGCGGTACGTCTCGGTAGCCGGGCAGCCGTTTCCAGTCTACTGGCTACAGCTTGACCCCGCTCAGGTGGGCCTACGCCCCATCTGGACAGACCCCACCACGGCGATCGGCACGGCTCCCTTGACTACCATTGCCCAGCGCTGGCAGGCCGCCGCCGCCATTAACGCTGGCTTCTTTAACCGCAACAATCAGTACCCGCTGGGGGCCGTACGCGCCAACAACGACTGGGTCTCTGGGCCTATCCTCAGCCGTGGCGTCGTAGGCTGGAACGACCAGGGCCAGGTGCGCATGGAGCGTCTGGCCCTTAACCAAACCCTCACCATCGCCAGCGGGCAGACGTTTCCGGTGCAGGCCATCAACAGCGGCTACGTGCAGGCTGGCATTGGCCTCTACACGCCCACCTGGGGGCCGACCTACCGCCCCGTCCTAGAAGGCGAAACCGTGGTTACGGTCGTGGATGGCGTGGTCGTCAATCAACGGGCCGCCAGCACCCTGGGGGCAGCGGGGCTGCCGATCCCCACCAACGGCTACCTTTTGGCTCTGCGATCCTATGCCACAGCGGCTCAAGCGCTGCCGCCAGGGCAACAGATCTCTCTATCATCTGAGCTGTTGCCAGTGACCCTAACCCCCTTCCCCAACCTGATTGGGGGTGGACCGCTGCTGCTGCGCGATCGCGCCCTTGTGCTCGATGCTGGCCTCGAGCAGTTCAGTCGGGCCTTTGCCACCCAGGCCGCGCCTCGCAGCGCCATTGGCACCACCCCTAACGGTGAAATTTTGCTGGTTGCTGTTCACAACAGTCCGGCAGGTCCTGGCCCCACCCTCAGCCAGCTTGCCCAAATTATGCTTCAGCTCGGTACTACCGATGCCCTCAACCTAGACGGCGGTAGCTCGGCCAGCCTCTACCTCGGTGGCCGTTTAATTAACCGTTCTCCTCGCACCGCCGCCCGAGTCAACAACGGCATTGGCCTCTTTCTCCAGTAGCCACCTCTCAGCGTGATCCAGACAGCGCGATACGAACTTTATTTGGCTCCAGTTGATCGTTACATGAGTCATTGGTATTGAACTGGGGTATTGAACTGGGTTGATCACTACCCTAGAAGTTCTCTCACTTCCTTAACATGTCAAAGCAAGGTGTAAAGACTTCGTATGGTTGTCCCTCTCAATCGCCAAATTGCCTGGGTCGCCGAGCTGCCCTTGTTAAACTGTTGGCTGAGAAATGTGGCCTAATCGCTTGGGCCAGCAAGACACAGCCTTCCGAAACCTTCGGGCTCAATTAACAGTCTCACAGGGATGGGCACCCTAAAGAAACGCGGCCCAGAGTCGCCGTTCCTGGCGCAGTTTTAACCTTTAGATTCTAGGAGAACTATTACTATGCCAAAACTGGAAGAGTCGATTCAGCCCTCTGCGTTGGCCCTGGCCACCAACAACGGTAAAGAAATTGCTGAAACAGGCCTGCGTCCCTGGGGCTGCTACACGGTGCTAGAAGAAGGCCGTGGCTATAAAATTAAGCGGATAGAAGTCAAATCTGGCCATCGCCTTAGCCTGCAAATGCACCATCACCGCAGTGAGCACTGGATTGTAGTCTCTGGCACCGCGAAAGTCGTTTGTGGCGACAACGAAATTTTGCTCTCCAGTAACCAATCCACCTACGTGCCTCCCTGCACCCAGCACCGGCTTGAGAATGTGGGTGTTATTCCCCTGGTACTGATTGAGGTGCAGAACGGCGAATATTTAGGTGAAGACGACATTGTTCGCTTTCAAGACGACTACTCTCGCGTCGAAGCGGTTTGAGCTAAGTCCGACCCGTTTACCCGATACCAAGCAGACTAAATTAGCCAGCGGCGATAGTGCTAAGCTCAGCACTATCGCCGTTTTTATCGCTGCCGTCCATGATTCAGATTCGCCCCGCTGCCGCCCAGGAGATCAAGCGGTTGCTAGCTCGGCTGGTTACTAGCAGCACTCACCAGCTACCCCATGCTTGCCTTACCCTTGAGCCAGGCGGCTGCGCTGAATGGACCTATCGCCTCACGGCCGGAACTGTGCGCCCAGATGCCGACGCAGCCACAACTATAGACTGCGACGGCATCAGCCTAACGGTGCTATCTGGTGACTTCGACCTCCTGCAAAATCTCACCATTGACTATGCAGAAGATCTGATGGGCGGTGGGTTTCGCTTCGTCAATCCCCTGGCCCAGCGCACCTGCGGCTGCGGAAATGCCTTTTCGCTCAGCGCCAACGCTCCCGTTAGTCAGGATTGTACTGGCGGGTTGCCGACGGGCTAGCCAAAGGCACTTCCACATCAGGTCATCACATTTGACCAAAGCCAATTTGCAGTGCTAGCATTAGATCTTGTGAAAACTTGAGTCCACCCGCCGTAGCACAATAAGCATCCTATGCCCACGATTCAGCAACTCATCCGGAGTGAGCGCCAAAAAGCCGAGAAGAAAACCAAGTCCCCTGCTCTAAAGAGCTGTCCCCAGCGCCGGGGGGTTTGCACCCGTGTCTATACCACCACTCCTAAAAAGCCAAACTCGGCTCTACGGAAGGTGGCTCGGGTTCGTTTGACCTCTGGCTTTGAGGTTACGGCCTACATTCCCGGTATCGGCCACAACCTGCAAGAGCACTCCGTAGTCATGATTCGTGGCGGTCGGGTTAAAGATCTGCCTGGGGTTCGCTACCACATTATTCGCGGCACCCTTGATACTGCTGGCGTCAAAGACCGTCGCCAGAGTCGCTCTAAGTATGGAGCCAAGCGTCCTAAGAAAGCATCCTAAGGAAACATTGCAGGTCAGAAGTCTAGGTTAGGTCGCTCGATAAGCCCCGATTGCTTTGGGCGCGTTAGTCATTTTAAGCGTCCTAATCCCGTTTTTGTCTGATACTGGATGGGCCTAATTAGGCCTGTCTCTGTTGAGTACTTTTGTTGGTTCAGCTACGCAGCCTTATCGCTACTGGAATTTAGATCATGTCTCGCCGTACCGTTGTTCAAAAACGTCCAATTCCGCCCGACTCTGTCTACAACAGCCGCCTCATCACCATGATGAGCCGTCGCCTGATGACCAGTGGTAAAAAGTCTCTGGCCGACAAAATCATCTACAACTCTTTTACCATTATCAAGGAGCGTAGTGGCGGTGACCCGCTAGACGTGTTTGAACGGGCTGTGCGCAATGCGTCACCCCTGGTAGAGGTCAAGGCTCGTCGGGTCGGTGGTGCTACCTACCAGGTGCCTATGGAAGTACGCTCTGAGCGCAGTGTGGCTCTAGCCCTGCGCTGGCTAACTCAGTTCGCTCGCCAGCGTCCTGGCAAGTCGATGGCAATCAGACTGGCTAACGAGCTTATGGATGCAGCCAACGAAACTGGCGGTGCTGTTCGTAAGCGAGAAGAGACCCACCGAATGGCAGAAGCTAACAAGGCATTCGCCCACTATCGCTACTAAGCCTGCACGGTTTTGCGGCTCCAGAACGTCAGGTTTACTGGCGATCGCTGTTTCTGCTTCCTACAATGAATTTGTTCCGGTATCTGAAACGGCTGCCCATAGAATGACGAGGAGGTAACTGTGGCAAGGACAACGCCCCTAGAGCGGGTTAGAAATATTGGTATTGCCGCTCACATTGACGCTGGCAAGACTACCACCACAGAGCGCATCCTGTTCTACTCGGGCATCGTGCATAAAATTGGTGAGGTACACGACGGTACCGCTGTCACCGATTGGATGGAGCAGGAGCGAGAGCGCGGCATTACTATTACAGCGGCGGCTATCAGTACAACCTGGCGCGATCACCAGATCAACATTCTCGATACCCCCGGTCACGTTGACTTCACCATCGAAGTTGAGCGATCTATGCGCGTGTTAGACGGGGTAATTGCTGTATTTGACTCGGTTGGAGGTGTGCAACCTCAGTCCGAAACGGTTTGGCGTCAGGCCAATCGTTACCGGGTTCCTCGCATTGCCTTTGTCAACAAAATGGATCGCACTGGGGCCGATTTCTTTAAGGTGTGTGGTCAGCTGCGCGATCGCCTTGATGCAAACGCGGTACCAATTCAGGTTCCCATTGGGGGCGAAAATAACTTCCAGGGTGTAGTTGATCTAGTCGCTATGCGCGCGCGGATTTATCACGATGACCTGGGCCAGAATTTTGAGGATACAGAGATCCCATCCACTATGCTGGATGTGGCGGAAGAGTATCGGGCCAAGTTAGTTGAAGCAGTGGCTGAGACTGACGATGTCCTAATGGAAAAATATTTTGAAGGGCAGCCGCTGTCGTCAGATGAAATTGTGACAGCGCTACGTCGGGGAACCCTTCAAGGCACTATTGTGCCGGCTCTATGTGGCTCGGCCTTCAAGAATAAAGGGATACAGATCCTTTTAGATGCAGTTGTAGACTACCTTCCTTCCCCGCTTGAAGTGCCCCCGATTCAGGGCCTTTTACCCAATGGCGAGCTGGCTGAGCGGCCTGCCGATGACGAAGCGCCCTTAGCGGCTCTGGCTTTCAAAATTATGGCGGATCCTTATGGTCGGCTAACCTTTGTGAGAGTCTACTCAGGAGTGCTGCAAAAGGGTAGCTACATCTACAACGCCACTAAGGACAAAAAAGAGCGCATTTCTCGGCTAATTGTGCTCAAAGCCGACGACCGAATTGAAGTCGATGAATTGCGGGCGGGCGACCTAGGGGCCGCCATTGGTCTCAGAGAGACCTTTACCGGCGACACTATTTGTGACCCGGCTCAGCCTATCGTGCTGGAGTCACTCTTCGTGCCTGAGCCGGTCATCTCAGTGGCTGTCGAGCCAAAAACTAAGCAGGATATGGATAAGCTATCCAAAGCCCTGCAATCTCTATCCGAAGAGGATCCTACGTTTCGAGTTAGCACTAATCCTGAGACCAACCAGACCGTGATCGCGGGTATGGGCGAACTTCACCTCGACATTCTAGTTGATCGGATGCTGCGGGAGTTTAAGGTAGAGGCTAACATTGGTGCCCCTCAAGTGGCCTACCGAGAAACGATTCGAAAGGCAATCAGCGCCGAAGGTAAGTTCATTCGTCAAAGCGGCGGCAAAGGCCAGTATGGTCATGTAGTCGTTGACGTAGAACCTGCCGATGAGGGCAGTGGTTTTGAGTTTGCATCTAAAATTGTGGGGGGTACCATTCCAAAAGAATACATTTCCCCTGCGCAACAAGGCATGAAAGAGGCCTGTGAATCTGGTATCCTAGCTGGGTACCCAGTAATTGATTTAAAGGTTACTCTGGTAGATGGGTCTTATCACGATGTAGACTCATCAGAGATGGCTTTTAAAATTGCCGGGTCAATGGCGATGAAGGAAGCCGTCTTAAAGGCGTCTCCCGTCCTTCTAGAGCCGGTCATGAAGGTCGAGGTTGAAGTTCCAGAGGATTTTCTGGGTGACGTCATGGGAGATTTGAACTCCCGCCGGGGCCAGATCGAGGGTATGGGAACAGAAGTTGGCGTTGCAAAAGTTACAGCCCATGTTCCCCTAGCTGAGATGTTTGGTTATGCTACCGACATCCGCTCAAAAACGCAGGGTCGGGGCATTTTTTCGATGGAATTTAGCCACTATGGTGAAGTTCCTCGAAACGTGGCTGAGGCCATTATCTCTAAAAACACTGGGAACGCTTAGAAAGGAAAGGACAAGTAACGTAAATGGCACGCGAAAAGTTTGTACGCAATAAACCCCACGTCAACATCGGCACCATTGGTCACGTTGACCACGGTAAAACCACTCTGACGGCTGCTATTACCATGGCGCTGGCGGCAGCGGGTGGCGCTAAGGCTCGTAAATACGACGAGATCGATGCGGCACCCGAAGAGAAGGCCCGTGGTATTACCATCAACACGGCCCACGTGGAGTATGAGACCGAAAATCGCCACTATGCCCACGTTGACTGCCCTGGCCACGCTGACTATGTGAAGAACATGATCACCGGTGCAGCCCAAATGGATGGTGCTATTCTGGTCTGCTCCGCTGCCGATGGTCCCATGCCCCAAACTCGGGAGCACATCCTGCTGGCTAAGCAGGTAGGTGTACCTAGCATCGTTGTTTTCTTGAACAAGCAAGACCAAGTTGATGATGAAGAGCTGCTGGAGCTGGTCGAGCTAGAGGTTCGTGAACTGCTTGACTTGTACGAGTTTCCTGGTGATGAGATTCCCATCACTTCGGGCTCTGCTCTGATGGCCGTAGAAGCACTGACCACCACCCCCATTACCAAGCGTGGCGACAACGAGTGGGTTGACAAAATCCTGGCCCTGATGGACAGCGTTGACGACTACATCCCCACCCCCGAGCGCGATATTGACAAGCCTTTCCTAATGGCTGTTGAGGACGTATTCTCAATTACAGGTCGGGGAACTGTAGCCACTGGGCGAATTGAGCGCGGGAAGGTAAAGGTCGGCGAAAATGTTGAGCTGATTGGTATCCGTGATACTCGCAACACCACGGTAACTGGAGTAGAAATGTTCCAGAAGTCCCTCGATGAAGGGATGGCCGGAGACAACGTCGGCCTACTCCTGCGCGGTGTTCAAAAGGAAGACATCGAGCGCGGTATGGTGCTGGCCAAGCCTGGCAGCATTACACCTCACACTCAATTTGAGTCTGAAGTGTACATCCTCAAAAAAGAAGAGGGTGGTCGTCACACTCCTTTCTTCCCTGGATACAAGCCCCAGTTCTACGTGCGCACAACTGACGTGACTGGCAGCATTGTTGCTTTCACCGCTGACGATGGCAGCGATGCCGAGATGGTTATGCCTGGCGATCGCATCAAGATGACTGTAGAACTGATCAACCCCATTGCTATTGAGCAGGGGATGCGTTTCGCTATTCGCGAAGGTGGTCGTACCGTTGGAGCCGGTGTGGTTTCCAAGATCCTGAAGTAGTCTAGGACTGACTTCTATGAGACAGGAGTGAGCCTCTACAGGGTTCATTCCTGTCTTTTTTCTCCAAAGTTTTGGTTTTCGTTCTGTACCTCGACAATTTATTCTTCTCAGACCTATGGCAACTATTCAGCAACAAAAGATTCGTATTCGCTTGAAGGCCTTCGACCGCAGACTGCTTGATACTTCCTGTGAGAAAATTGTTGACACCGCCAATCGTACCAACGCTACAGCGATTGGTCCTATCCCTTTGCCGACCAAACGTCGGATCTATTGCGTGCTGCGCTCTCCCCACGTGGATAAGGACTCCCGTGAGCACTTTGAGAGCCGGACCCATCGCAGAATTATTGATATCTACCAGCCCTCATCTAAAACAATTGATGCCCTAATGAAGCTGGATTTGCCTGCTGGAGTGGATATTGAAGTGAAGCTTTAGGATAAATTTGTTTACCCGCTAGATGGTTCGTGTTTAGCGGGTCTTTGATGTCTGTCTCCAGGCGTAAGCTGGGTGAGTAATGCCTTTGCGGTCGGCATTTTGCAGGGGAGTTGAGTTAGAATATCGTTGTGTAAACAAGTGTTACAGCCTGCCTTGCCCTGGCACGGCGTGCTTGAAACCCGCAAGAGGCGACAATGGCATTCTCCGAGTCTATATCTGTGCGAGAACTCCCGCTTTTTCCCTTACCTGAGCTAGTTTTGTTTCCGGGGAGGCACCTGCCGCTTCATGTGTTTGAGCCCCGTTACCGAATTATGATGAATACAATCCTTCAAAACGATCGCCGTTTTGGAGTGTTGATGTTGGATCCGGCCACGGGCCATCCGGCCCAGGTAGGTTGCTGCGCTGAAATTCTTCACTATCAGCGGCTGCCCGACGACCGCCTGAAAATTCTTACCATCGGCCAGCAGCGGTTTCGGGTGCTTAGCTACGTGCGTGAAAAGCCCTACCGAGTCGGTCTGGTGGAATGGGTAGAAGACAAGTCTACCAGCCAAGACCTCAACCCGCTTGCTTCTGATGTAGACCGTCTGCTGCGTGATGTAGTGCACCTGTCGGCTAAGCTCACTAACCAGGATATAGACCTGCCCGACAATATTCCCGATATACCCATTGAGTTGTCCTACTGGGTGGCAAGCAACCTGCATGGTGTCGCTCTAGAGCAGCAGGCTCTGCTAGAAATGGATGACACCAGCGTGCGCTTAGAGCGTGAAGCTGAGATTTTAACCTCTACCCGCAATCATCTGGCGGCTCGCACGGCCCTTAAGGAAGTGCTTGAGTAGATTGTGCCTTAGCTTTGGTAGTCGCTAGACTAGGGTCTACGGTAGCTAGATCGTAGCTGCCGAAGTTGATCAGGGTTTCGGTACAGGCTAAGAGTTCTTCGACGGCCTGTTGCCCGGTGGGAGTGTTGCCACCGATTTCTAAGTCGACAAAAAAGAGGTACTCTCCCAGCGATCGCTTGGTAGGGCGCGATTCGATCCGGCTGAGATTAATGCCGTAGCGGGCAAACACCTCCAAGGCTTTGAGCAGAGCGCCGGGGCCGTTCACAGGCAGGCTAAACGCTAAAGACGTATACTGCCCGTTAGGGCTTTGAGCCTTGGTGCCGTCGCTCTTGAGCACCCAGAACTTGGTACAGTTGTCGGTGTGGTCGTTGATATTGTGGGCCAAGATGGGCAAGTTGTAGAGCTGAGCCGCCCACTCCGAAGAAATAGCGGCTACCGCTTCGTTGTCGGCTAGGTGCTCAAGCGCCTCTGTAGTAGAACGAGTGGCCACCAGCTTGGCCTGGGGGAGGTTGCGCTCAAGCCAGAACTGGCACTGGGAAAGCGCCTGGGGATGGGAGTAAACCATGCCGATAGCCGTTGGGGCTTGGGCGTGAGACAGAAGCCCGTGGCGAATGGGCATAACTATCGCGTGGTGAATGCAGAGCTGCTGGAGCCGCCAGAGGGTATCAAGGGTGGTCGTAACTCCACCTTCGGTTGAGTTTTCGACCGGTACTATGGTGAGGTTGGTTAACCCCTCGGCGGTTGCCTCCATAGCTTTAGGAATGCTGGGCATAGCCCTCAGCTCTACAGGCTGGCCTGTGCGTTGTTCTAGGTCAAGACTGTAGGCTAGAGCCGCTAGCTGGGTGTAGGTGCCTTCAGGCCCTAGGTAGGCAATGGTGAGAGTCATGGGAAAGGGCGATCGCGCAGTGGGCTTGTTTCATACTACGTTCTAGCTGGGGTCAAACTAGCTGGGGTCAAAATCGGCCCTGCTTGTGGGGGCAGAATTAATGGTTGCTCAACCCAAAAACAGGCCGCTTTAATCAAACAAAGTTAGCTTTCCTCGGTAACATGTAAGGGGCTTTGGCCGGGGCTAGGGTTGTGGTGGGGAGAGTTCGAAATGGGCAAGAGCGTAGAGAAAATATCAGGCACAAAGCCATCCAGGGCACGGACACTGCTGCTGATGGGGTCGGCAGCATTTTTGTTAGGAGCCGCCGTGCCCCTGGCCGGAGCGCTGGGCACTGGGGCCATCACAATGGGTGATGTAGTTGGTGCCGCACCAGGCTCTGCCGATCAGCCTCAGGCTTTAAATACTCAGCTGTTTGCCCTCCTGGATGCGCCTGGGGTTGACGCCTTCCCCACAGCGGTTAGTAGCGAGCGGCTGTGCAGTCGTCCGCTGGGGCTAGCCGACGGAGAGGCTGCTGGCGATCGCGGCGAAAACCTGTTTCAGGGGGCTGGCCTCAAGACCGTCTCGACAACCCTGGGCACAGGGGCAATCGCGCAGTTGGGAGCAGCATCCTGGCCCAGTCTTCATCCCCTGGCGGCAGAGGCGCGGGTGCCAGTCTTGATGTATCACGACGTGCTCGAACCACCAGAGGTCTTTTTTGACCTCACCCCCGCCGACTTTGAAGCTCATTTGCAAACCATTTTGGATAATGGTCTGACGCCCATCAGTCCAGACCAGCTCGTGTGGCACCTGCGCACGGGTGCCCCACTGCCCGAAAAACCGGTGCTGATTAGCTTTGATGACGGCTACGTAGGCCACTACGAGCATGTCTATCCGCTCTTGCAGAAGTATCAGGTACCCGCTACATTTTTTGTCTTTCCGGGCAAGGTAGACGGTGATGTGGCTGGGCGATCGACCCTAACCTGGGATCAGCTCAAGGTCATGGCCGCCGATCCCCTGGTGACCATTGCATCCCACAGTGTTACCCATCCGGCTGACCTCCGCACCCTCAGCGACGATGACTTAGTCTACGAGGTGGTTGAGTCGAAGCGGCGGCTTGAGAGCGAGTTGGGCGTGCCCATTCGCTACTTTAGCTACCCTACAGGCCACTACGATGAGCGGGTAGCTCAGGCTGTGGACAATGCTGGGTACCTGGCTGCGTTCACTATGCGTGAGCAAAATGAGCAGTTTGCCGGGAACTCAGAGTCACTGCTAGCGATCGAGCGCTTTGGCCAGTCAAATCTTGCCACGCTAGTAGATGTGGCCTGGGGTGGCCCCCCTGCCCCCAGTGTTGCGCCGGTTGCGGTGGCGAATTCAGAATTTAACTTTATGGCCCCCGTAGAAGTCCAAAAAGTGGACTTGGAGAATCAGTCCCTGTCAATCATTACAGGTGGTCAGCCGGTGACTATTCACGCCAACAGCCGCTACCAGCTGCCAGACATCATGGCGGGAACCAATCTTGCTGGAGCGGTTGACGGCGGATTTTTCTCCCTAAAATATCTGGACTCTAACGTGATGATTGGTCCAGTTCTAAGCCAAAGCACCCGGCAGTTTGTGCCTGGCTATAGCGGGGAGACTCCCAGACTCAATAGTCGTCCTCTGGTGCTAATTGCGCCCCACCGGGTACTGTTTGTGCCTTTTGAGGCCGATCGCCACAATGCTCTGGCTGGGTTGGCTTACGAACTGCCCGGCGTAACCGACGCTTTTGTGGCCGCAGCCTGGCTAGTTAAAGACGGTATGCCCCAGCCCGCCAGCAGCTTTGGCACCCTGTTCGACTACGATGCCCGCCGCCATCGCGCCTTTTGGGGCATAAATACGGCTGGGCAACCGGTGGTAGGCGTGACCAACACGATGGTGGACTCGGTACGACTGGGAGAATTGCTGCATCAGGCAGGCCTGCGGGATGCGGTAATGCTCGACTCGGGGGCCAGCACGTCCCTGGCCTATCAGGGTGATTCTTTAGTGGGGTATATTCCCCGCCCGGTACCCCACATCGTTGGCCTGGTGCCCCCTGATGCTAACAACGGTAGCCCCTGCCCTCTAGTAGTTGACGAGGAGCAAAACATCACGACCGTTGAGCGCTAGCGGCGCTTCCGGAGGTTGACGCTGATTTTAAGCCAGAGCCAGAATCTTTAGGAAAAAATTAGCGCTGAGCAAGTCTTTGATCTATGTAGATGTCTTAACAAAGCCAACGCCTGCATAGCCCAATTTTGTGACCCAGATTGAAAACGAATCGCTTAGGTAGGGGCAAACGGTGTTTGCCCAACCAAGTCGGGGCTAGCCAAACCGGACGCGGGTTTAGTTGCCAAAGCCCGCATACCAGAAATATGTCGCCATAGGAATAACCGTGGCCAGTACCAGCAGCACAACTAGAACAACAGTGCTATTGCCGCGATTCTCGGCAGTTTCTTCGGCGCTGGCAAAGGTGCTTTCGCTGTCAAAGGAGTCGTCGAAGACCGGCGGTCCTGGGTCTTCTTGGCCGCTGAGTACGGCTACTAAGCGATCGCTGGCAGCCAGAAACGATTGATTGTATTTGTCGCCCTCTAGCAGGGGATAAAGCACGGTTTCTTGAGCCACACTGGTGGCAATGTCTTGGTCTAGCGACGTAGCTGACTGATCGCCTACGCGAATGCCTACAGTTTTAGTGACTTCATCTAGCACGAGCAGGGTTTGGTTGGCTTGGTCTGCCGGAGTGGAATACCAGTGTTCAAACAGCTTGTCAGTAAAGGTTTGAATGGTTTCGCCATAGTCGAAATGGCGAATGGTCACCAGGCGAACTTCGTTGCCTGTGGCGGTTGCTAATTCGCCCAATCGGCTCGAAATTTTATTCTCGTTGATGCGGCTGATGATGCCTGCTTCATCGACAACCCAGGTTGAGTCTCCAGCGGCTACGCTAGGTACCTGGAAAACGGCCACCGCTTCAGCGGCAGAAGCCCCTAGCCCCAGCACCAAACACAATGGCAACACTAGACCTAAGCAGATCCGCCAGCACAGCTGAACTGAGCGAGCAAACATCTGTTGGGGAAGGTGACTGTTCATAGGTTTGGGCTACAGCAACTACAGGGTTTAGGGATTAACCGAACCTCGCCTCAAACCCTACTCATTAATATACGGGCCTGAGAGCTTTGAGGGAACTAGGTTGACCAAGGTTGCTAAAAGCAGGTACGGCTAATCAAGCGATCGCGTCAGGCGGCGGGTAAATTACGGAGCCGCATCAGCTGCCGCCGCATCAGCGGCGAAGCGGTCGTTTCCGACACCTCGCTCACCTCTACGCGAGGCTCTAGCTGTTCAACAAATTCATCGCTGCCGTAAGAGTAGGCGTCGATCAATAGCTCCAGTAGGTGATCGCGATTGGCGATGACGCCATTTTCTTCTAAGATACGAAACTTGAGAGTGACAGTACACTCGTAGACGCCAACCTGAGCCTCAGTGGACGGATGGGGTGCAGACGTAGCCATGGTCGAAGGTGTCTCCTAGCTAAGTATGAAAGGAGTCATCAGAGGAGACTGGGGGCTAGAGAATGGGTCCTGCTGGAGGCTGGCAGGGCATCAATCAGGTAAGGGTACGGAACTTTGGCGTTGAGCCAGTCCAAAACTGTGATGCAACCTCTATGATGACGGGTTTAAGGTACCCAGGCACTGCGATGACTGCACCGTTAGGTCAGGGCAGCCCGATTGGCCTAGGTATCTAATGCCATCAAATCAAAAAAAATAGCCAGCACCAGATTTTGCCGGTCATTTTTACAGGATTGATACATTTTTGTAAGGTCAAGATTAACAGCGTTAAAGCCTGTGCGTATAATCCCAGGCTGGACTGTTTTTTTTATACTTAACATCCGTTGGGGATTTGAAATTCAGCTTGTTTTAGATGTCGTTTAGATTTTGACGGGGCTTTAAAAACCTCTGTACCAAGGCCTAAGTAGGTAATTTAGAGGCTTGATGTCTTGAGATTGCACTCGGTAAACTGGCTGATCTAAGGCAGTGGCTAGCAGGCATTGTTGAACGTCAAAATTAGGTTGGGAGTAGGTGCTGCGATCGCCAAAACTAGGCTTGCTCTGCAAAAACTCCGTAGACTACTGACTAAGCCTAGTGCTATAGCGAACAGCTGAAATACGCGATTTCTACTGTTGATGGGGCTGGGTTGCTGTCTGGCCTTTACCTAAATCTTCAGGTTTACTCCTATTCTGATGGGAATATCATCCTACGGTGCCCGCGTATGTCTACTCCTTTTCAGCAGCTGAAGGACACGTTCAAGGCTCTAGGCTCTAACCTGACCCCGACTGCAGCGGCAACTGCCAAGGCCTCCCTGCGAGAATGGCTGGAGGCCAACGCAGAGTTTCTCCAGAGTCGGCATAGGCAGGGGGAGTTTAACGGCACGATGATGCAGTACTTCCACTGGTATAGCCCCGCCGACGGTAGCCACTGGAACCGCGTTAAGGCAGAATCTCAGGCTTTAGCTGAGGCGGGTATTACGGCTCTATGGTTACCGCCTGCCTACAAAGGCATTGGCGGCAGTCGCGATGTGGGCTATGGCGTTTATGATTTGTTTGACCTGGGGGAGTTTGACCAACAGGGGTCGGTACGGACTAAGTACGGTACGAAAGATGAGTACTTGGCGGCGGTAAATGCCTGCCGTGAGTTGGGGATTAATATCTACGCCGATGTGGTGTTTAACCACAAAATGGCGGCAGATTGCGAGGAGGAGTTTAACGCGATCCCAATGGAGCCGGGCGATCGCCGTCGCCCCCTAGGTGACCTGCGCAAGATCAAATCGTGGACAGGCTTTAACTTTCCGGGACGAGGCGATAAATACTCCAGCATGAAGTGGCACTGGTACCACTTTGATGCCGTTGATTACAACAGTTTCGAGCCTGACTATAAAGCCGTCTGGCTAATTGAGGGTAAAACCTTTGAAAACAAGGTGAGCTGGGAGCTGGGCAGTTTTGACTATCTGATGGGCTGCGATCTCGATATTGACCATCCTCAAGTGCGCGGTGAGCTGAAATACTGGGGCGAGTGGATGCTCGACCATATCGGGGTTGATGGCTTTCGGCTAGATGCAATCAAGCATATCTGCGGCGACTTTTTTGTCGATTGGTTAACCCATTTAGAGCACTACGCCCAGCGGAGTTTGTTCTGCGTGGGTGAATACTGGACCTACGACCTGGGAGCGCTCAGCTGGTATGCCGGTAACTCCGGCGGTCGGCTCAATCTCCTTGACGCGCCGCTGCACCATAATTTTCATCAGGCCAGCAGAGCGGGCAGCAGCTACGATCTGCGCACTATTTTTGACAATACCGTGGTGAAAGAAATGCCGCTGCTGGCGGTCACGCTGGTTGAAAACCACGACACGCAGCCGTTGCAGGCGCTGGAGTCGGTGGTAGAGTCCTGGTTTAAGCCATTGGCCTACGCCATGATTTTGCTGCGGGCGGATGGGTATCCCTGCATTTTCTACTGCGACTACTACGGTGCCCACTATGTCGATAAAGGCCGCGACGGCAATGAGTACGAGATTCAGATGGACTCGCACCGGGAGATTTTGGATCGGCTGCTGATTGGCCGTAAGCATTTTGCCTACGGCCCCCAGTACGATTACTTTGACCACCCCAATGTAGTGGGCTGGACTCGCCTGGGATTGGGTGACCACTGCCGGGCCATGGCGGTGCTATTAAGCAATGGGTCAGAGGGTACTAAGTGGATGGAAGTGGGGCGACCCAACACCACGTTCTACGATCTAACTGGGCATATTCCCCACCCGATCGCTACCAATAACTATGGCTGGGCGGAGTTTCGCTGCCATGGTGGATCGGTGTCGGTGTGGGTGGAAGATCATCCGGTGCTGGAACTGCTGCCAAGTTAGGAGACGCTAGCAGAGGAACGCTGGGCAACTGGAGTTAAAACCCGCACCCATTTCTGGCAACACCCATTTGGCCTTTGCCGATGGGTAACCTCCTGTGGGATAGAATTTTACGCCGCGAAAAGTTAAGCTATGTAACGCCCGCTCATTGTGGTTGAAGCCGCTGGGCATTCGTCTCTATGGTTAAATTGGTACCTTTGTGCAAGTAGATCGCGTTCCTTCAGGGGCTGCAGATGCAGAGTTTTCAGCCTACGTTCGCTCAACGCAGGAGCTAGACTTCACCCTTCAAGACCTTAAGGCCGCTATTCCAGCCGGTTGTTTTCAACCTTCTACCTTCCGATCTTTAGCCTACTTATTTTTGGACGTTGGGATTATTGCAGCATTGTACGCTGTAGCCCACACGCTCAATTCTTGGCTATTTTTCCCTATCTTTTGGCTGGCCCAGGGCACGATGTTCTGGGCCATATTTGTGGTGGGCCACGACTGTGGTCATGGGTCATTTTCTCGCTATAAATGGCTTAATAACCTAGTGGGCCACCTGACCCACACGCCCATTTTGGTGCCCTACCATGGCTGGCGGATTAGCCATCGCACTCACCACGCCAATACCGGAAACATCGACACCGATGAAAGCTGGTATCCAATTGATGAATCGACTTATCGCGCCATGCCCATGGCGCAGAAGTTCGTACGGTTCTACGGGATGCTGTTTGCTTACCCGTTTTACCTATTTTTTAGATCGTCGGGGCGCAGTGGTTCTCACTTCATGCCCAGTAGCGATCTCTTTCGCCCCTCGGAGCGGCGCGACGTGCTGGTAAGCACCCTGTGCTGGTCGGCCATGGTCTTGTTTTTGGGCTGGCTAGGGCTCAGCCACGGTCTGCTGTTTTTGCTGACCTACTATGTGGCCCCCTACCTGGTATTTGTTATGTGGCTTGATTTGGTGACATTTTTGCATCATTCCGAGGCGGATATTCCCTGGTATCGGGGTGGCGAATGGTACTTTCTCAAAGGGGCGCTGTCGACCATTGATCGCGATTATGGCTTTATCAACCCCATCCACCACAATATTGGCACCCATGTGGCGCACCACATTTTCTTGAGCATCCCCCACTACCATCTCAAGACGGCGACCGAGGCGATTAAGCCTATTTTGGGTGACTACTATCGTCGCTCTGAGGAGCCGGTGTGGAAGAGTTTCGTCCGATCGTTTTGGGCCTGCCACTACGTAGCCGATCAGGGGGCTAAGGTCTACTACCAACCCCATCCCGACTACCGCTAGTCGATGGAGATTTGAAGATAACCTCGGCTGCGGCTGTTTCGGTAGTCTAGGGAATGAAGTGGGCAGTTTAGAATCAATGCGGTTCTAGGCTGCTCACTTTAATTTGGAATTGGCGTTTGGAGTTGGCATCAGGTTTGTTTAGCAGCGCTCTGGAATGACTCAGCCCTTGATCTCAGCTATTATTTGCACCCACAACCGGGCCCGCTACCTGGGTGCCGCGATCGCCAGTCTGCTAGGTCAAACCTACGCTGCCTACGAAGTTATTGTGGTGGACAACGCCTCGACCGATGACACGAAGGCTGTAGTCGAGGCCTACCTGCCCCACCCGCAGCTAACCTACGTGTATGAAAGCACTTTGGGTCTATCGGCGGCGCGTAACCGGGGAGCCGCGATCGCTCAAGGCAGTATTCTCGCCTACCTCGACGACGATGCTGAGGCCACGCCCCACTGGCTAGCGGCGCTGGCCGAGGCATTTGCAGGGCATGCTCAAGCGGCGATCGCAGGTGGTGCGGTAAGCCTAATCTGGCCTCCGAATATGGCCCCGCCCCGCTGGCTGTCGCCTACCCTGTCGGAAAGCCTGGGCGCCTACGACTTGGGTGCTACTATCCAGCCCATTACTGAGGCTGGCCAAACCCCTCGGGGCCTCAACTATGCGGTCAAAAAAAGCTTTCTAGAGTCGGTGGGTGGTTTTGACCCACAGCTGGGCCGGGTGGGCAAAAACCTGCTCTCTAACGAAGAGCTGCACCTCACCCAGCAGGCGCTGATGGCTGGCTATGAGGTGCTATTTGTGCCCCAGGCTCAGGTCGCCCACAACGTCGCCCCCGAGCGCCTCTGCCGCCGCTGGTTTTTGCGCCGCAGCTGGTGGCAGGGCATTAGCGAGTGCTACCGCGAGCACCTGACCCACACCCTGACCGGGCAGCGGGTGCGGGTCAGGGGGCTGTGCCTGCTGCGGGGGCTAGTTAAGGCTCTCAAAAGCTGGCCAGATCCGGCCCTGCGCTTTGAGAACCTGGTCTACGCCTACGGGCAGTTGGGCTATGTGTTTAGCGGTCTGCGCCACCTAGTGCCCAGGCCTGGAGTTAGGGCCTGCCCTTAATCTACAAGGATTACAGTCTTTCCACGGCTTGCTTACCTAGTCCGCAATTAACCTCACGATTTGAAGGGAATCCACTATGGCGACCACGACCCTCAAAGTGCCTATTTCTGTGCTGATTCCGGCTAAGGATGAGGAGCAAAACCTGCCCGCCTGTTTGGCTAGCCTGGAGCGGGCGGCAGAAATTTTTGTGGTGGATTCGCACAGCAGCGATCGCAGCGGCGAGATTGCCACCGCCGCCGGGGCCAAGGTGGTGCAGTTTGAGTTCAACGGCCACTGGCCTAAAAAGAAAAACTGGGCCTTAGACAACCTTCCTTTTAGCCATGAATGGGTGCTAATTGTCGACTGCGACGAGCGCATTACCCCTGAACTGTGGGACGAAATTGAGACTGCCATTCAGCAGAAAACCTGTAACGGCTACTACCTGAATCGCCGCGTATTCTTTCTGGGCACGTGGATTCGCCACGGCGGCAAGTACCCCGACTGGAACCTGCGCCTGTTTCGCCACCAACAGGGCCGCTACGAAAACCTGCAAACTGCTGACATTCCAAATACCGGCGACAACGAAGTACACGAGCACGTAATGGTCGCAGGAACCGTGGGCTACCTGAAGCACGACATGCTCCACGAAGATTTTCGCGATCTGTACCACTGGCTGGCCCGCCACAACCGTTACTCAAACTGGGAAGCCCAGGTTTACTACAACCTGCTCACGGGTATGGGCGACGGTGGCACCATTGGCGCAAATTTGTTTGGCGATGCGGTGCAGCGCAAGCGGTTTTTAAAGAAAATTTGGGTGCGACTGCCCTTTAAGCCGCTGCTGCGGTTTGTGCTGTTTTACGTGGTGCGGCTGGGCTTTTTGGACGGGCGAGCGGGCTATATTTACGGGCGGCTGCTGAGCCAGTATGAGTACCAGATTGGGGTGAAGCTATTTGAGCTGCGTCAGTTTGGCGGGCAGCTGAACGTCACCCCTAAGCAACAGACAACCTCACCTCAGCCAGCGGTTCAACCGGCGATTGTTTCGGTAGAATCAGCCCCTTAAGACCTCTCGATCGCCGCTGATTATGTCTGCCCTTCCCCCCTATGCGCCCGATAGCTCTCCAGAACGGGGCGGCGATCGCCCCCTAGAGCCGGTGAACCATCATCCCTGGGTACGGCTCGACGCCTACGACCAGTCATGGTACAAACCGGGGCGATCCAAGGGAATAATTCTGCTCTGGTGGCTGTTGCAGGCGGTGATCTTTCCGCTGACGCCCCACGCCTCTCATGGGCCTCGGTGCTGGCTGCTGAGGCAGTTTGGGGCCGCCATCGGCAAAGGCGTGGTGATTCGCCCTACGGCCCGGTTTACCTACCCTTGGAATGTGGCTATTGGTGATCACAGCTGGATTGGCGACGATGTGGTGCTCTACAGCCTGGAGCAAATTACCATTGGCCAACACTGCGTGATTTCGCAGAAAAGCTACCTCTGCACCGGCAGCCACGACATTTGCGATCCTCATTTTGGCCTGGTAGTAGCGCCCGTGGTGATAGAAAACGGAGCCTGGGTCGCCACCGACTGCTTTGTAGCTCCTGGGATAACGGTGGGGGCCAACAGCGTGGTGGGCGCGCGCAGCAGTGTATTCAAATCGCTGCCGTCGGGGCAGGTTTGCTACGGCAACCCCTGCCGAGCCGTAGCCCCCCGCCAGATGGTGCCAGATAGTGAATGAACGAGCCTAAAGCGAGGGAGCTTGGTAGTGGGCCAGATTTTTGTGGTTGGGCTTTGACCTCATCTGACCTCGATCGCAGGGGTGTCATGCCTGTAAACGTGTCGGGTGCCTCTGCTAGGGCTGTAATACCAAGGCTGTAAATTCCATTCTGCCAACATGCGATCGCGGCGATCGCCTAGGTTTACTAGCCCTGCTGCCAGGAGAGCCAATTCTTTCAAAACAAGACCAACCAGGGCAACGGCTTTGCCAGTGGCGATTTACTCTGAAATGTGCTTTAGAACGCGCTTATCGGTTGTAGACAGCACCTCGTCGCCGTAGGTCTCAGCCTGACGGGCGCGATCGCTCAGTTCTTCAAGTTTTTGGCTAGCTGCATCTCGGCCCTTCTCGATTGCCTGGTTGCGGGCTTCGGTCTTGCCAATAATTTTCTTAGTGGTGTCTAGCCCACTGTAGACATTCTCTGAGAGGTCATCGGCCTGGTCGGCAGCCTGTTCTAAGCTGGGGGGTAGGTCTTGTTTGGCATCGACGACCTTGCCCTGGCTAGCTGGAGACAAGGCCGTACTCCAAAAAATTAAGCCAATAGTAATGGTAATCAAGCCAGCAACGATCGCGCCACTGAGTGTAAATATCCGCTTACGCAAGCCCATACTGCCTCCCGTGCAATGCTCCTAGCCTAGGCAAAGGCGCTGGCTTCGCCATCCTTCTGAGGGGAGACACCGGCTTGAGCCTGGTAGCTAGCTAAGGGGGATGGTTAACCTAGGCCCCCACGGTGTGAATTTTGAGGAAGTTGGTGCCCTTGGGGGTGTTGGCGGGCACGCCGCCCATGACCAGCAGTTTGTCGCCGGGGTCGACTAGACCGCGCGATCGCAGGCTGCCCTCAGCCACCGTCACCATTTCCTCAAAGCTACGGGGGAAATCGTCGAGCAAAATGGGCTTGACGCCCCAAATCAGGTTCATCCAGTGGTAAACGGTTTCCTTTGGGGTGCAGGCTATGACCAGCGCATTGGGCCGCTCACCCGAGGCAATGGTGGCGGTGTAGCCCGTTTCGGTAAAGCAGACAATGTACTTGAGGGCCAGGGTAGAGTCGATGGCGTTGAGGGCTTCGCTGAGGGCATGGGTTTCATCGCTGAGGGCGGCGGGCTGGTTGGCAAATGCCAGACCTTGCTCCACGTCGCAGGCAATCCGGGCCAGCATCTCGACGGCGCGAACCGGAAACGCGCCCACCGCCGACTCCCCCGACAGCATCACCGCGTCGGTGCCGTCGAGGATGGCATTGGCGACGTCGCTGGCCTCGGCCCTGGTGGGGCGCGGGTTTTGAATCATGCTCTCCAGCATTTGAGTGGCGGTGATCACCGGAATACAGCGGCGGTTGCACTCGCGAATAATGTGCTTTTGCAGCATGGGCACCTTTTCGGCCCGCATTTCAACCCCCAAGTCGCCTCGCGCCACCATTACGGCATCGACGACTGCTAAGATGTCGTCCAGGTTTTGAACCGCCTGGGGCTTCTCAATTTTGGCCAGTACAGGAGTGTGGCTGGCTCCCAAACTCGCCAGCAATTCTTTGAGGGTGAGAATATCTTCGGCCTGGCGCACAAAGCTCAAAGAAACAATATCCACCCCCTGAGAAACGCCAAAGGCAAGGTCTTGCCTGTCTTTCTCAGTCAGGGAGGGCAGGCGCAGGTTAAGGTCGGGCAGGTTGACCCCTTTGCGGCTTTTGAGCGGCCCACCCTGGATCACGCGGCAGATCACCTTGACACCTGCGATCGCGTCTACCCGCAGCTCTAGCAGCCCGTCATCGAGCAGAATTTGCATGCCCGGCTGAGCTTCTTCGGCCAGGTAGGGGTAGTCGATGCCGATGCTGTCGGAGATTACGGCTATCTGGTCGAGGGGCACCAGCGTCACGGTAGCTCCTTCCTCTAGATCGATAGGGCCGTTGGGCAGCTGGCCAACGCGAATTTTGGGGCCCTGCAGATCTTGCAGCAGGGTAATAGGCGTGTCGTGCTCCTTAGAGACCTCGCGCAGCAGGGCGATCGTGCGGGCGTGATCGTCGTAGCTGCCGTGGGAAAAGTTGAGTCGGGCCACATTCATGCCCGCATCGATCATGCGCTTGAGGATGGCTTTGGAGCTGCTGGCGGGGCCAATGGTGGCCACAATTTTGGTGCGCCGAGCCGTAGTGGTTCGAGTCGAGGTGGGCTGGGGCAAAGAGTCCATAGCAATAGCCCAGGAAGCAGGGGTCGCCCTCAGTATAGGCACAGTTTTTGGCAGACTGTGTAGCCTCAGCTGCATTGCGCCAGAGCCACAGCTGGAGCCACAGCCGGAGCCACAAACTCGCTTCAAAGCGATCGCAGTGATCAGGCGCAATATTCAGACGCAGTGCTCAACCCTGGGGCCAGTTCACCAGCAGATGCTCGGCCTCGGGAGCGGGTAGAGGTTCAGAGAAGCAGTAGCCCTGGGCGTAGGGGCAGCCCAGCTGGCGCAGCTGTTCGAGCTGGCTCTCAGTTTCAACCCCTTCGGCGATCGCGGTCATGCCCAAACTTTGGGCCAGTGCTAAAATCGCCTGCACCATCGCGACCCCGCGCGGGTCGGCCTCCATTAATTGAATAAAGGATCGATCAATCTTGAGCATTTGCATGGGAAACTGATGCACCATGCTGAGCGACGAATAGCCAGTGCCAAAGTCGTCGATGCCCAGCTGAATGCCGCGATCGCGCAGGGCTTGGAGCATCACCTCAGCGGTTTTGGGGTTTTCGATCAGGGCGCTTTCGGTAATTTCGAGGCGCAGGTGATCGCTGCTGAGGCCGGTGGCGGCCAGGGTCTCATCGAGAGTGTCAATCAGGCGCGGGTTGGCAAACTGCTTCACCGACAGGTTGACGCTAACCACCAAATCTTGGGCTGCGGGCAGATGCTGACGCCACTGCCGCAGCTGCTGACAGGCCGCTAACTGAATCCATGCGCCAATGGTTAAAATCAGCCCGGTTTCTTCGGCCAATGGAATAAAAGTGTCGGGCGAGATCAGCCCCCAGCGGGGATGATGCCAGCGCACCAGCGCCTCAAAGCCGATCAGCCGGTGGTGGGCTAAATCGACAATCGGCTGATAGTGCAGCACCAGTTCGTGGCGATCGATGGCTCGCTGGAGGTCGTTTTCGAGGGTGAGACGGGTGGCTACCTGCTCATACATGGCCGGGTCAAACAGGGCCGACCGTCCCCGACCGTTTTCTTTGGCCCGGTACATGGCCGTGTCGGCGTCGCGTAAAAAATCGACCGCTTCTACGGCTCCAGTTAGGCTAGAGGCAATGCCTACGCTGGCGCTGATAAAGATTTCGCGCCCGCTTAGCACTAGCGGCGTTTGCAACACTTGGTGAATGCGATCGGCTACGTTCTGGGCGTCGTCAATGACGGCGATAGGGTTGAGCAAAATAGCAAATTCGTCGCCCCCCAGCCGGGCGACTAGATCGCCCTCCCGCACTACCGAATCGAGGCGGCGGGCGCACTCGATCAGCAGCTGGTCACCCACCAGGTGGCCGAGGCTGTCGTTGATCACCTTAAAGCGATCGAGGTCGATGAACAGCACTGCAAAGATCACCGCTTGAGATGCTTTGGCGGCGGCCACCGCCCCATGGAGCTGCTCCATGAAAAATGCCCGGT
Organism: Nodosilinea sp.; assembly: GCA_049646445.1. Taxonomy (GTDB): domain Bacteria; phylum Cyanobacteriota; class Cyanobacteriia; order Phormidesmidales; family Phormidesmidaceae; genus Nodosilinea. The sequence continues at coordinate 106,432 of JBARVV010000043.1, forward strand.
TGGGCGACCCGGTCAGAGGGTCGTGCAGGGCCTCGTAGGCGAGCCGATCTTCAATCAGCTTGCGATCGGTGATATCGGTGAGGGTGCCTACCAGGCTAGTGACGACGCCCTGGGCGTTGCGCTGGGACTGCCCGAGCAGCTGTACAAAGCGGCGGCGGCCGTCAGGGCGCACGATCGATCCCTCCAGGTTGAGGGGCTGCCCACTGCGGCTCGACTCGGCCAACTGCTGCTGCCAGCGGGGGCGATCGCTGGGGTCTAGTGCGGCCAGCTGCGCGTCTAGTGATGGTGGCACTGGCCAGGGGTTAAGGCCGTAGATCCGAAACATTTCCTCTGACCAGGTGAGCTGCTGGTTGGGCAGGTACATCTCCCAACTGCCGGTATGGGCAATCCGCTGGGCTTCTTTGAGACGGCTCTCGGCCCGCTGCCGCTGGCGCAGCTCGCGCTGGGCCAGGGCCAGGGTTTGGCCCTGCTGTACGGCGATCGCCAGCTGGTCGGCCACGGTTTGCACCAGCTCAATCTCGTCGGTTTTCCAAGGTTCGGGTGCAGGCCCCTGGCGGTGAATGCCCAGCCGACCCCAGGGCCGGGGATGGCTGAGATAGAGCGGTACTAGCAGCCAGCCGCCGGGTAGGGCCTCGACCAACTCGTGGGGGACAGCGGCATCGAGCTGTACCAGGTTGGCCTGGGGTGAGCCAGGCCCGGCCTCAGAATCGGCCCCAAGGTCGGTGATGGTGCGATAGAGCAGGCTGGGCAAACTCGGGTTTGCCCGGTGCTCAGCGATCATCCGCCAGTGGTTGTCAGCGGGCAGATACATCTGAATATCGACGTGGTCGGCCTGCAGCAGGTGGGCAACTTCGCGGGCGGCGGTGCTGAAGATGGTGTTTAGGTCGAGCGACTGGCGAATCGCCTGCACCACTCGGTTGAGCGCCTGCTCGCGGTGAATCTGGTGTTGGATCTGCTCGTAGGCCCGCTTGCGGCTGGTGACATCTTGAAAGTAAATGGCCAGCCCCTCCTGGGTCGGGTAGACGTGAAACTCACACCAGCTGTCAGCGTGGGCCATGTATTCCTCAAAGGTGAGATTGACCCGCTCCACCATCGCCCGGCGCAGCTGTTTAGACATTTGTGTACCCAGCATCTTAGGAAACTCGTACCACAGGTTTTGGCCTAGTACCTGGTGGCGCGATCGCTGCAAAAACTGCTCGGCCCGCTGGTTGAGGTAGATAAACTGCCAGTTTTGGTCGAGGGCAAAAAAGGTATCGGTAATGCTCTCTAGAATGTTGTTGATGCGCTGGTGGGAGATTTGCAGCGCCTGCTCGGCGGCCTGTTGCTCGGCCTCTCGCTGCTTGCGTTCGGTTTCGCCGCGCTTACGCTCGCTAATGTCTTGTGATATCCCAATGCTAAACAATGGCTGGCCGTCGTCATCACACACTAGGCACACCGTTAGCGCTACCCAGACAAAACTACCGTTTTTGTGATAGTAGCGCTTCTCCATATCAAACGAATGGATTTCACCGGCTATCATCCGCTGGTAGTGCTGCAAATCAAACGCTAGATCCTCGGGATGGGTAAAGTCGGCAAAGTTTTGCTCCAGGAGTTCTTCGCGGCTAAAGCCCAGCATGCGGCAGATGCCAGGATTCACATCGAAGATTTGGCCGGTCAGGCTAGCCTGGCAAATGCCGACGTTAATCTGCGCAAAAATGGCCCGAAACCGGGCTTCTGCGGCACTCAGGGTGGCCAGTATGGCCTTGCGTTCGGTAATGTCTTTGCCCACCGAAAGCAGGCAGGTCTGGTCGTTGAGCTGGGTGAGCTCCGACGACACCAGCAGGGTACGGGTCTGGCCATCGGCCAGGTGCGAGTCGATCTCAATGTTTTTAATGCAGCCGCGATCGCGGATTTGGCGACGCAGGTGAGCAAACTGTCGTCGATTGTGTACCAGGCCCAGATCGGTAGGGCGACGGTCTACAATCTCGGCGCTGGGTCGCCCTAGCCAGCGGGCGTAGCTAGCGTTCACCAGCAAATGGCGACCCTCAGGAAACGTCGTTACCGCCATGGGGTCGGGGCTGTGGTGAAACAGGCTGGCAAAGGCGTTTTGAGTCTGGCGCAGGCACGACTGCATGGTGTGCTGCTTGCAGGCCAGCGACAGGCTAATCGAGGCGGTACGCAGCAGCTTGACGATGGCCGGTGGCCAGGCGAGGCGATGCCCAGCGTCGGCTCCCCTGGGGTCATGACTGGGATCATGACTGGGGTCATCACTGGTGCGGCTAAACATCAGAAAGCCAAAATACTGACCGTGGCATCGCAGGGGCAGTATCAGCACGGTGTCACCGCCTAAGCTATTCAACAGCGACTGCTCCGCCGCCGGAAAGCTGCTGGTTGCACCGCTTAGCACTTCTCCTCGGGCCAGTACATCGTGCCACCGCTGTAGCCGACTCAAGGGCAGATTTTGGAGGCTGCCCTGGTCGAGGTTGTCGGTCTCGGGGGGCTGCCAGGCGGCCCGCAGGCTGGTCAGGGTTTTGCCGCCGCTATCCAGGTGAGTTTCAAATAAAGCCACGCCTAGAGACTGAGTGGCCACCCCCAGCAGCTTCAGACAGCGGCCAAACACCCGCAGGCGATTTTGTCCCTCCAGTCCTAAGAGCTGATAGTGGATATTGGTCAAGATCGTCAGGCTGCGATCGGGGCTAGGCGATCGAGGGCTATCCGCTTGGCCGTCAAGGGCTGGATCTTTGAGCCAGTAAGCCGAAATGGCATCTCCCCCTGCCTGTCTCTCGGCCACCTCGCCCATATCGACCCCAGCCCTTTGACCGGTAGCCTGGCCATCTACTATCGCCCGGTAAATGCGCTGACGTGGCACAAGACCGCAGATCTGTCCCTGGTCATCGACCACGAGTAAGTAGCGGCGATGGGCCGTCTGCATGACTTGAAACGCCGTCAAAAGGCTATCGTCCGGGCGCAAAATAGGCACCTGGGGCACGATCGCTGAACCGATGGTCGCCGTGGTGGTCTCTATCCCAGCGGCAACGCAATCGAGCACTTCTTGCTCGGTAAACAGGCCTAAAATAGTTCCTCCAGTCGCCACTACTACGCAGCTCCAGGCCTGGAGCTGCATGACCTGTACCGCTGCTCGAATCGAGGTCTGGGGAGTAAGCACCGCCGGCCGCGCGTCGACTAAATCACCTACGCAGAGCGCATCGGGATAGTTGCAGAACCGGGAGGGGGAAGACTCAGGGGTAGAGGTGGAGGCTAAGGATTCTATGGGTTCTGCTGCTGCAGCGAAATCTGAATTTGAGAGAGCGGCCATAACCGGTACACCCTGGGCGGTAAGGTATTGCGTTGGCCAGATAGATCCCCAAAGGGTAGATGGTCAAAGACAGTGGGTTGGGGGCTATATATAGAGCAGGTACTTCTCGGCGGCCACTAAATAGCCCATGGGTAGAAGCGAATGCTCTGGTGGCAACGACAAAGAGTGAACCCAAGATACCCATTTAGCCGCGTTCGTCAACTACTGAGGGTTGATGTTTCAACCAAATCGGCCTGCACCTCCTGGCGCAAACGGGTCAGGGTCTTAGAGGCATCGGTATTCTGGAGAATGGCCGCTAGCGTAGCGCTGACGCCCTCGGGGCCCCAGGTGCAGCCCTGCTCTAGATAGGTTTTAGCCGCTTTGCCCACGGTGTATGAGCCGTAGCCTGCGGCGCTGGCCTGGGCGGTCATGGCCCCTGCCAGCGCCGCGACCCCCGAGGCGCTATCGACCAGGGTGACCAGGGCAGCAGTAGTTTTGCCTGCCCCCAGCAGCCCGCTGCCCACCTCGCTCAGCAGCAGGGTGCCCGAGCTTTTGAGGATGGCTCGCCACAGTCGCCCGGCCTCGTGGCCGGTAATCGGAAAACCGTAGAGTCGCGCTAGAGTGCGAATCATCACCAGGTCGATGACGACACCGCCCAGCAGGTCGAGTCCAGCAATCGGGTTTAGGGCGACGGCGGCGGCTTTGTACTTAGCAAACTGCCAGATGGTTTCATCGGCGCGATCGCCGTGCAGACGGCTCACATGGCCCACCATTTCGCCCTCAATGGCGCGGGCGTTGCGCAGGGCGTTTAGGGCGACCAGGGCGGCCCCATCCTCGGCCACAATCGCCAGCAGCGCCTGGCGCAGGGGCTCAATCTGGGCAGGCTGGGGCTCCCACGCTTCGCTGGTGCGACCGTCGGGCCACTCGGTTCGCACCTTCAGCGGAGCGGGGCTAGCGGCTACGGTCACAACATCGTCTACGGCCAGTAGGTGGCTGGGGCTACCCTGACCCAGGTCTGTTCGCAACTTTTGCAGGGTTTCATATACCGCCTGGCGATCGACCTCGGGATAGAGATCGCTTTTGTTGAACACCAGCAGCAGCGGCTTCTGCCCTTGCTGCAGCTCTAGCAGGGCCTCGTATTCGAGCTGGGTAATGTCGCCCGAGACGACAAACAAAATTAGATCGGCCTGGGTAGCCACGGTCTGGGCCATATCGGCGCGCACGTCGCCCCCCACCTCGTCTAGGCCAGGAGTATCGATCAGCTCGATTTGCCACGGTAGGTCGTTCTCAACCTCGGGCTGCCAGTAGACCGACCGAGGCCAGCGGGTAACGCCGTGCAGAGGCCCGGTTTCGAGAATGTTTTCTCCCACCAGGGCGTTGATCACCGCCGACTTGCCCCGGCTGACCAGGCCAAACACCGCCACCCGCAGGCAGCGCGACTCCAGCTTGGCGGTCAGGCTCTGGAGCTGGCCCAGCCCGGTTTTAACTGCCGCTAGGGTCGCCCCCTGCTCGGGGTTCCCCTGGAGCGCAGTGGAATAGCGGGAGACGGCCTGGCTCAGGGTGTGGCGGGCGCGGTGAAGGAGTGGGGAGGGCATGGGCAGTTGGGGTAGGAGAGGTGAGGAGAGGAGTGAGTGAGGAAGAGTGGGTGAAGTGGGTGGGGTTAGGGAGCAGGTTGCTCGCTAGGCGTAGTCTCGACGGTGATGGGTGCGGCGGGGGCCGCTTCGGCGGAGCCAAGGTTGAGGGTGGTGCTGAGGTCAAAGGCAGTGCTGGCGGGGAGCTGGGCGGGGGCGGGCTTGAGAATATCGATGCCCTGTTTGGCGAGGGTTTGCAGCAGGCTGAGCTGGCGGTTTTGCTGAATGGTGCTTTGCAGGCGCTGGGCGATCGCATCCCAGGACAGATCGGTGGTCGGTGTACCGGCGAGGGCGGCCTGTTCAAAGTAGTCAACCAGGCTTAACCCCGCCATTCGGGTGAGATAGGCGGCGCTGAGGCCCTGCACCAGCCCGCCCGCCAGGTAGGTGGCGAAGTGGCTCTTGAGCACGGCGGTGAGCACCTGGGTGGAGAGTTCGACTAGGCCCAGCTTGACGGTGAGGCTGGCCAGGGTGCCAGCGGCGGTTTTGGCTTCGTTGAGGTTGAGGTTGAAGCCGTAGAGCTTGCCCAAATCCATAATCAGCTGGCCGTTGATAGCGACGGTGGCCAGCAGATCGAGGGTGGGCACAGGGTTGGCAAAGGCGGCGGCCCCAGCCACCCACTGCAGCTGGTCGATCAGGGGCATGGCCCGATCGCGGCGCAGGCGGTTGAGGTCGGTTTGCACCCGCTGGCGCAGGGCCTGGGTGTGGCGCAGTACGGTGGCGGCGACTAGGGTTGAGCGTTCGGCAACGAAGGCTGGTGCTAAAGCGGTTTGCAGCCCAGCGATCGCAGGCGCTGGGGTCTCCGTGGTTTCGACGACGCTGCCATCGGCCTGGTGGCGGCGCACCCTAATTGGGCGAGCGGCGACGGCGGTGCCTACTATCGGAACGGTGGCAGGCAGGGCGGCGACCCGCTGCTCAAGCTGGGTCAAGATGGTTTGCTGGTCGGCGGGGTCGTAGAGGTCTTGCTTGTTAAACACCAGCACCGTGCCCTGCCCGGCGATAACGCGATCGCGCAGCAGGATAAAGGCGCTGTTGGTCAGATCGCCGTCGGTAATCAGCAGCACGCCGTCGTAGCCCAGCCAGTCGGGGGTGGTGTTGGGGGCTAGCGCGACTTCCTCAAAGGTGAAAGACTGGCTGGCTGCGGCCTCGTCACTCAGCAGGGTGAGCAGAGTGGTTTTGCCGGTGCGAGGGTCGCCTGCGATCGCAATTTTCAGCGTCTGGCGCTCTAGCCCGCTGCGTAAAGCCTGGTGTTCGTGGCGATAGACCTTCAGACTGGCCTGGAGCGCATCTAGCGATAGCGCTGAGCCGTTGACCAACTCGCTCTCCTGGGCCAGGGTATCGACTAGGGTGGCCAGTTCGGCCAGTTCGGCTTCTACCCGAGGGCGATCGACAACGGGTGGGGCGATCGGTTTGGGGGCGGTTGGAGCCTGGTCACCCCGCCGCCACCACCACAGCCCCGAGCCGAGGGCAATGGCGCTCAGTAGCGTAGAGCTATCGAGGGGGGTGAAGTGAGCGCTGCCCACCAGCGCCAGGGTTGCCGAGAGGCCCAGCCCGCCCACCAGCAGCGGCCGCTTAAGCAGGGCCGGTAGGGCTGAGAGTGGGTCAAAGCCCGAGCCTTTAGTAGTGGCTTGAGCGTCTACTAAAGGTAAAGGCTCAGAACTAGCCCCGTGATTTTCCAAATTATTCGTGTCATCGTTGCCCATTGCCTCTAGCCCCTGGCCTAACTGCCTTTCAAGATTGCTTTCAAAATTTAACTTGCTGTTTGCGTGACCGAATATCACCGAATATCTAAGGTTGAAAATGACTGTATCTACTGCCGCGATCTGGCCCAATTCCAGTGGTGTGACTGGGGCTGATGCGATCGCAGACCAAGCCCTCGTAGTTCTATTTTGGCAAAGGGTTTGGCATTCCTCTAGTAGGGACTTCCTACCTACTGACGGCGTAGATTCCGGCCCAGACGATGCCCACGGCGGGGTCGGTAATCCTACTGTAAACTGGTGTAGCTATCTTCCTGGCAGACTGGCTGCCCAATTTTCAGCCCCTGAACCGTTCCAAACGCTATGCACCCCACCCTGATCCCTGGTACCACCCTTCAGAATCGCTACCGTGTGCTGCAAGAGCTGGGGTACGGCGGTTTCGGGCGCACCTATCTGGCCGAAGACCTAGGCCGCTTTAACGAACGCTGCGCCGTCAAGGAACTCGAACCTCAGCAGGGCGATCAATTTTCTGACAAAGCACTGGAGCTATTTCAGCGCGAAGCCGCCATCCTCTACAGCATTGAGCATCCGCAGATCCCCAAATTTCAGGCTATTTTCGAAGAAGATCAGCGGCTGTTTTTGGTCCAGGACTACATCGACGGCACCACCTACCGCGACCTGCTCAACCAGCGCCTGCAGCAGGGCATGAAATTCTCAGAGGCGGAGGTGCGGCAGTTTTTGCAGCAGATATTGCCGGTGCTGGCCCACATTCACGGTAAGGGCATTATTCACCGCGACATCAGCCCCGATAACGTCATGCAGCGCCGCACTGATAACCTGCCGGTGCTGATTGACTTTGGCGTAGTCAAAGAGGTGGTCACCCGGATTCAGCCGCCCGGCACCAACAACCAGGCGACTTCTGTGGGCAAGCTGGGCTATGCTCCCAGCGAGCAGATGCAGTCGGGCCGAGCCTACCCCAGCAGCGACCTCTACGCCCTGGCGGTCACCGCCATTGTGCTGTTGACCGGCAAAGAGCCCCAGGAGATTTTTGACGATGTCAACCTGAGCTGGAATCTGCCTGACACCCTCAGCCCCGGCCTGCTACAGGTGCTGCAGCGGGCCACCAGCTACCGACCGGGCGATCGCTACCAGTCGGTGAGCGAAATGGCCCAGGCACTAGGGGCTATGGGAACCGTACAGGGTCAGCCTGCCGTGCCGCCGCTGCCATCTCAGGTCAGAACCGTGGCGGTTGGGCGGCAGTACCAGCCCACACAGGTAGGTGCCCCGCCCCGGACGCCCACCTACACGGCTCCGGTACCTGCCGCTGAACCCGCCTCAGTGTGGGAAAACCCCTGGGCTGTAGCAGTGATTGGCGGTGTTCTGGCGCTGCTGGCCGGTCTGGGCGGCTGGATTGTGGTTAGCCTGCTCAACCGCACCCCTGCGCCGACACCCAGCCCCGAAATCACTATCAACCCGAACCCCAACCCGACCCCCGAACCCACTCCTGAACCTACTCCTGAACCCACTCCCGACAGCAGCCCGACCGAGTACGACCAAAACCTGGCGATTTCCCCCGGCCAAGACCGCACGGTAACCGGCAGCCTGCGCCGCAACGAAACCATTAACTACCGCTTCAACGCCACCGAGGGCCAGGAACTGCTGGCCAGAATGCAGGGCGAAGGAGTGCTGCTCACGGTGCTCAATGCCCAGGGGCAGCCGGTCGAACGCTCGGCTCAGCGGGTGCTGAACTGGCAGGGCACCCTACCTGCTGACGGTGAATACACCCTGCAGCTGCGACCTGTTGAGGGCCTAGAGCAGAGCGACTACGAGCTGGAAGTCAGTCTCAGCGCTGAGCCCGATTCTGATCCCGATCCTGATCCCGATCCTGATCCTACGGTGGAACCGCAGCCCGAACCCACCGTGGAGCCGCCGCCGGTGGTGCCCAATCCCGATCCTGAGCCTGCCCCCAACCCCAATCCCAATGTGACCCAGCAGCGGGTGCAGATTCCGCCGGGGCAGACCAGTGTGCAGGTGTCAGGGCAGGTCAACCAAGACCGCACTCGCCGCTACGTGATTAACGCTCAGGAGGGCCAGGTTTTAGCCTTAGATCTGCCGACGGTGAGCGGTCCGGTTACCCTCGATGTGCGCTTCCCCAACGGCGAGATGATTCCTGACGCTTCGCGGGTGCTGTCGTGGCAGGGGCAGTTACCTACCAGCGGCAACTACCTGGTAGATGTCTCATCGCCTCGCCCGTCTAACTATGTGCTGCGGGTGTCGGTCAATTAGGGCAAGACGAGACTGGGACTACTCGAATATCGGGGCTGGGGCTCGTGCCTTGTACCCAACGCCTGGCACCTCAAACCCAAAACCCACTACCTTAAGGTCACCATTACAACACCTATGGCTTCTTTGAATGCATTGCTGGTGGCGGGTACCGACACCGAAGTGGGCAAAACCGTGGTGGCCAGCGCCCTGCTGGCCTACTGGCAGCGGCACCGGCCCGCCCAGGCTCCGGCGGTGCTGAAGCTTTTTCAGGCTGGGGTGGGCGATCGCGAGCTGTACCAGCGCCTGTTTTTTCCTCAAACCAGCCTGGAGGCGATTACGCCCCAGTATTTTGACGCTCCCCTAGCACCGCCGCTGGCCGCTGCTTTAGAGGGGCGCAGCGTTGATTTGACCCTGGCCTGGCGGGCTCTAGAGGCCAACACCCAGCAGCATCCCTGGGTGTTGGTAGAGAGCCTGGGCGGGCTGGGGTCGCCCGTGACCTATGAGCTGACCGTGGCCGATTTAGCGGCAGCCTGGCACCTGCCCGTAGTGCTGGTGGTGCCGGTCAAGCTGGGCGCGATCGCCCAGGCCGTGGCCAACGTCGCCCTGGCTCGCCAGAGCGGTGTAGACCTGCGCGGCATCATTCTCAACTGCCCGCAGCGGCTGACCGCTGCAGAAATTGACCAGTGGGCACCCGCCGATTTGATCATGAATTTGACTCAAACTCCGGTGCTAGGTACGTTACCCTACCTACCCGAGCCAGAATCGATCTCGGCCCTGGCCACGGCTGCCGCCGCCTTTAACCTAGAGGCGCTGTCTATCGGCGCAGCACGGCCGACCGCAAAACGCTAAGGTACAGCGCCGATCAGGTGAACCCCATCGGCGCTGTACCTACATATTGATTGCAAAATGATTAACCTTCGACACCGGCTCCTGTGAGCAGTGCGCTGATCGGGGCATACCCACGGGCTGGCAGCACGATAACAGCCTCGGGCGCAACCCCAACTAGATCACCCGGAAAACAGTCGCGGCTGTTCTTCTTGCACTCGGCGTTGACCGTTGCTGTCTTAACTGGAACTCTGCCAATTACTTCAGCAGGAACTATAGCTGGGGGAAGCTGAAAAATCATGGTTGTTACCTCTAAATCACCCTGATTGGTCACGATTTGCCCGTAGAACCGCGATCGCCAGGGGCCTTCATCATAACCAGAAAGCCTTCTAGCGTTGCAGACTGCAAATCTTGCATCCACTTTATAAGAAAAAACTTTATAAGCCAACTCATCTTGGCAGTGATGGTTTGAAGGCATTTGGCCGCGACGATGGGCGGGTTGTAGGCGACTTAACTCGCTGTCAGCTGTAGTTAAAGTTGCTGTGCAGCGTACTGGGGTAATGACAATAGGGCGACTACTATCAACAGCATGATCTTCAGGCGGTGGCGGTGGCTAGTCGTTGCTATGCTGACGGTTTTTATCACGATACAACTGTCGCCCTACCTGGCTTTTGCCGCTGAGTGGAGCAGCGGGTATCGCATGGGGCGTTGCGAAAGAGCGGCTAAGTTGGATCAGAACTCAACTAAGGCCAATTCTGACTAAAAATACCGAAGAATTTTGTTTTCTACCGAGGGCGCAGGCCCTGCGCCCCTACCTCGGGGTATCTTCTTTTTCAGAGATTTCCTAAATTGCGATCCTGTAATAGCGATCGCTATTACAGGGTCGCCAACAGCCTTAGTCAAACTCGGCGGGTTGGTCGGGATGATCCCAAAAGTCGAAGCAGCGCTGGATTTGGTTGAGGCCGCTGCGGCCCGGCGACAGCGGTGGAATGCTGTCGGGGCCAAAAAACTCGATTGCGGTGGTTTCGTAACTAGGGGTAGGCTGGCCACCGACAATTTCACAGCGGAAAAATAGCTTGTAGCTGTGGTATGGGGCTGGCGGATGGCCGTGACGGGGGTTGGTGCGATCGTACACGGCCAGCAGCTGGGTGGCTCGGGTAGTATAGCCCGACTCCTCAAAAATTTCGCGCTCCACGGCTCGGCTCGGCGAGTCGCCAACATCGGCCCAGCCGCCGGGCAAAGACCACTGACCGTCAGAGCTTTCCTGCACCATCAGCAGTTTGCCCTCGCGAAAGACAACGCCCCGCACCTCAATTTTTGGGGTGGCGTGGCCTATATCCTGGTTGAATAAGTCGGTTAAGGTTTGAGGCTCGGCTTCGGCGATCGCGGCCAGCATGGCAATGGCGATCTCCTGCACCTGCCTGTAGCGCTCTGCGTCAAAGGGATGATTTTTGTAGTGCAGACCAGTTTGGGCAATGCCCTGAAGTTGCTGAATCCAGCTGAGCCACGGTGATGTCATTGCCATAGGAGTGCCATAGGAGTAAAGAATAGAAGACTGTATTTGCTAATCTGTTGCCTGCCAAATTGTATTTACAGAGCTACTTGTTGACTCTTTAAAGGCGCTGAAGAGTGACCTGAGCATTGTTAATGCGCCAGTACTAAGGACAGCATTGCCTGAAAGTCGCCCGTCAAAACCGGGGTAAAAGCTAGCGGCAAAAGGCTAGTTGTTGCTAGTGATACAGCCGCAGACCCAGCGGGGATCATGCGGGAATGGCCTGAAATGCAAGAAAGCTACAACAAAGTAGTGAGTATTTCTACTAATTTCCCCAAAAAATCTGAAACTCATAAGTGTTCATAAAACTTAAGTTAATCTTCCCTTGGCGGAAAAAAATATGTGCATAGGGTGCCAATCAAGCCATGAATTAAGGGATTGACTGGTTGTGAAGCGGCCGCGATCGCCGCCTTGCTCAATTTTATTCTTGTCTTATGCAATAAAGCCTTAAATTACTTAATAAAATTCTCATGAAGGCAATGATAGGATTTCCTCAAGTAAGCCATAAGCTTTTCTTTACTGATTGCTGGTCGCTATTTTCTGGAGAGCATAAGTCATGTCTGTTAACCCCGTTGGAATCAAGCCCGAAACTCGGAACCATAAGGGATTTTTTGTGCAAGATGCCGATTATGAACTAGTCAGCATTGAAGCCTCAGGCTGGGCCCTCATTTGCGTAGATGATGCTGTTTGCCACTACGTTGACCCCGATAACCTGCTGATTCAGAACCTAGAGGCATAGGATAACGTTGAGCTGGCTGCTTGCCTTAGTCCAAGGCAATTTTTGTATCAATCCGTTAATAACTTAGTCTTTTTGGTGGGCTGCTCTAACTCTAGAGCAGCCTATTTTTGCTTTAGGATCAGGTCTAGAGGTAAGCGGCTCTGGCTGGCGCGGCCTCTGGTGAGTATTTTGTCCACGCCAACGTAGCAGTACATCCATGAAACAAATTCCCATAACACAACGCATTTCTAGCCTGATTAGCTGGGTACTGGTGGTTGACCTAGGGCTGGTGCTGCTCAGTCTGGGCTGGTTCTTAGTAGCTGTGCTAGGGCGCAGCATGAACCTCGATCTGGGCCTCGACCTCTGGTACTCGCTATGGAACCCTCTGATTTTGCCCGCTCTCAGCGTGCTAATGGCAGGGGCGATCGCCAGCGGCGTGGTCGGTTGGGTAGGCCGACGGTTCAACACCGACCCTTCCTAGTTCCCCCGCTACCACATGCGCTGGGTGCGGGTATACCAGCGCAGCAGCACCCGCGCCAGTCGCTCGCTGTGGTGGCGAACAGTTAAGTCTTCGCGCTCTTCCATCACGTTGGCGGCAATAATGCGCCTACCCGAGTCGAGAATGGCGGCGCGATCGAGCAGCACCGGCCCTACTCCCGCCCTGGCGTAGTGGCTGATCACCGGGTCTGAAGGCATAGTTTTTTGCACCAGCACCGCATCAAACAGATAGCAGCCGCAGGCTGAGTCGATCGCCCGAATGTGGTCAGACACCGAAAACCCGTCGGTCTCCCCTGGCTCAGTCATGATGTTGCAGACATAGATGCGGGGCACCTGCCGGGCCGCGATCGCCTTCACCAGATCGGGCACCAGCAGGTTAGGAATAATGCTGGTGTAGAGGCTGCCGGGGCCAATCACAATGTAGTCAGCCTCTTCGATCGCCTTAATCGCCTTGGGCAGCGGCGGCGGGTTGGGCGGCAGGCAGCCAATGTGCACAATCCGGCCCCGCGCCTCGGTAATTTTTGACTCGCCGACAATTCGCCGACCGTCGCTCAGCTCGGCCCACAGCTGCACATCCACCGAGGTCGAGGGCAGCACCTGGCCCCGCACCGCCAGCACCTTAGAGCTAGCGGCAATGGCCTGCTCCAGGTCGCCGGTAATCTCGTTCATGGCGGTCAAAAACAGGTTGCCAAAGCTGTGTCCCACCAGCCCGCTGCCCGACTCAAACCGGTACTGAAACAGCTCGGTCAGCAGCTTTTCTTCATCGGCCAAGGCCGCCAGACAGTTGCGAATATCCCCCGGTGGCAGCACCCCCATCTCGCGCCGCAGCCGCCCCGACGACCCGCCATCGTCGGCCACCGTCACAATGGCGGTAATGTTAGAGCTGTACCGCTTCATGCCGCGCAGCAGATTAGACAGCCCGGTGCCGCCGCCAACCACTACAATCTTCGGCCCCCGCGACAGCCGCCGCTGGGTCAGCAGGGCATCTAACAGCTCTTCCTCGTTGCCCGGAATCAGCACATCGGTAATCGCCCCCACGGTGCGGCTTTGGCCCCAAAAAATCAGCCCCAGTCCTAGCAAAATGCCGAGCGGGCCGCTAATGTAATTGGGCACATGGGTCGTAAACGCTCGCACCGCCGCCCCCACCAGCTGCCCCGTATAAAATACGGGTGTCAGCTTGAGCCAGATCATGCCTCCCACCCCGACCAGCAGCACCCCAACCATGCTGAGAAGCAGCCAGCGCTTGACCAACAACCCCGGTGCCAACCACCACAGGAGGCGGTTTACCCGCCGGGGCGGGGCCAGGGTGAGGGTCTCCCGCCTGACCTGACGAAATAGCCGGGTCAGAGCCTTATAGAAGCGTTTTAAGAACATGAAAGGAGGTCGATAGCGATCTGACCAACCTGAGAGGTGGGTAAAAACAGGCGTTTGCTGCTGCCCTTGGCCATTTAGCTGCCCTACCCAGGCCAAAATTTGGCCCACCCTGACGACCTGCCCTGACGATATAGCTTAAGCCGCCCTCGGATGTTTTAAGCCGCCTTTGATAGGATTGAGCACCAGCGCCTTCGATTTTAGCGGCTATTTGATAGAGTCAAAGCATGGATATGCCCCTAAAGCTGTTAATGCCTGGTAAAGCCACCCGCTCTGGCCAACAGGCCTGGGCCGACCAATCGCCAGGCCTGTATGGGTACACACATCGGTAAGGTTTATGCCCGATTCCCACGATCACAGCCCTGATATTGGGCCCTCAGCGGCATCCTTAGGGTTAGCCTCGACGGGTGACTTGCCCCCAGCCGACTGCGGCGATGAGGTGCTGCTCGACCTGCGGGGTATTTCTAAGCAGTTTGGCAACAACCAGGTGCTCGACAATGTCGATCTAACCCTGTATCGGGGCGAGGCGGTGGCGATTATTGGCCCTTCAGGTACCGGTAAATCGACGATTCTAAGAATTATTGCCGGGCTGCTTTCCCCCGATGAGGGCGAAATTTATGTGCAGGGACGCAGGCGCGAGGGGCTGATTGAAGATTCAGCTGACCCGGTAGGCATCGGCATGGTGTTTCAGCAGGCGGCCCTGTTTGATTCGCTAACGGTAGAAGAAAACGTGGGTTTTTTGCTCTACCAACACTCTGATCTGCCCGCTGGCCAAATTCACCAAATTGTCGATGATGTGCTCGATATGGTAGGGCTACCGGGAACCGGGAAAAGCTATCCGGCAGAGCTATCGGGAGGCATGCGCAAGCGGGTTAGCTTTGCCAGAGCGATCGTTTCGAATCCCGAAAATCCTCAGGATAGACCGGCCCTGCTGCTGTACGATGAGCCGACGGCAGGGCTTGATCCGATCGCCTCGACCGTGATCGAAGACTTGATTCGCTCCATTAAGGGCGGCAATGGGTGCAGCTCTTATCTAATTGTTACCCACCAGGACAGCACCATTCGCCGCACCGCCGATCGGATCATTTTTCTGCACCGGGGCAGAATCCAGTGGCAGGGGCCAGTGACAGAGGTCGATGAAACCGACAACCCCTTCGTGCGCCAGTTCTTTAGTGGCCGGGTCGAGGGACCGATTCAAATGGCCCATTAAGGCCTGATCCTAGTCTTCCCTTAGCCTAATCTATCGTTGATCCAGAGCAGGTAGGGCTGATTCAGGGGAGAATGGGATGTGATTAAATCAGTTTAGGGGTAAGGGTAAGGGGCACCATGCGGGCAAGGGCAATTCGAGAAGGGTCGGTGGGGCTGCTAATCTTAATTGCGGTGGGGCTGTTTGCCGGGCTGGTGCTGTGGCTGCGCGGGCTCAACCCAGGTCAGCGCACCTACCGGGCAACTTTTGTGTTTGCCAATACCCTTGGCATGCAGGAGGGCACTAACGTTCGCTACCGAGGCGTGCCGGTGGGGCGCGTGCTCCGCATTAATCCGAGCACCAACGCCGTCGATGTGGCCGTGGAAATTGTCGATAGCGAGCTGCGCATTCCGCGAGACTCGTCGATTTTGGTAAACCAGTCGGGCCTGATTGGCGAGGCCATCATCGACATTACCCCCCTGCGCCCGCTGACGCCACCGGAGCTGGATCTCAACCCGATCGCAGAAGACTGCCCCGAGACGATTATCTGCGATGGCGATCGCCTGATTGGCAGCGTGGGGGCCAGCTACGATGCGCTGATTCGCTCGGCGGAAGAGTTGGCTAATACCTTCTCCGACCCAGAAATTGTTAACGACATTAAGGTTACCCTCGACAATGCGGCCACCCTGACCGAGACCGCCAACCTGCTGTCGACCGAGCTGATTGTGCTGTCGCAGCAGCTGCGCACCGACCTGGGGCCGCTGATGGCCTCGGCCAATCGCGCCACCGACAACGTTGCTGATGCGGCGGCTGAGTTTGAGATTACCGGCAACGAGATCAACCGCCTGGTGCTAACCAATCGAGGCACCCTTGTGACTACCCTCGACACCATCAGCCGCAGCGCCACCAACCTGGAGTCGATCACCACAACGCTTAGACCGGCGATTCAAGACGGCGAACTGTTAGCTAACCTTGAGCTGCTCTCTGCCAATGCCGCCCTAGCCGCCGCCGATATTCGCGCGATTACGGCCACCTTTAACGACCCCGCCAACCTGATCATGCTTCAGCAAACCCTAGACTCAGCCCGCAGCGTGTTTCAAAGTGCCCATAAGGTGATTGCCGACGTGGACGAACTCACAGGCGACCCCACCATACGCCGCAACCTGCGCGACCTCATTAACGGCCTTAGTGATCTGGTTTCGCTGACTCATCAGCTTGAGCAGGCGGGTCAGGTGGCAGGCTCACTCACCCCCGCCGCTGGGGATCAGGTGGAGCGGGTGACGTTTACCCCCTTGCCCGGTTCCGCCGCTGCCAGCGAGGCTGGCTCGTCTCCGGTAACCATTACCCACCAGGGGCAGACCTATCAGCTCAATGTACACTCGATGCAGCCCCGCTAGAGTCTCCAAACCATTTGCCACAGCCTGGTTTTGTAACGGAGACTTCGCCAACGCGTTAATGCGGAATTTGCGCTAGTGCCATTGTAGAGACACAGAGGCGATCGCAGGCTTTCAGCGGTAGCTTTAATGTAGTCCTCATCCCCTAGGTCTATGGTCACTCTGCAAAACAGTCCTGCGACCCCTACCGAAGCTCAGCTTCAGGCCACTCGGCAGCGCATTGACGCCTACCTCCAAACCCTGGCCAGCCACCCCGATCGCCGGGAGGGCGCGCTGCCCTACTACCTTTTTCATCAGGCCAATACCCCGATCAAGGGTACCGTCCTGATGTTCCACGGATTTAGCGCCAAGCCTCATCAAATGTCGCGTCTGGCCGACTATTTATTTCGCAACGGTTTCAACGTTTACCAGGCAACGCTGGCGGGGCACGCCTACCGCATTCCAGACCAGTACTGGCCCCAGGTCGACCTCAAGCCCGAAATTTTGAGTCCCCTGCGCCAAAAAGTCGACGCCGATCCGGTACTGCAATCTTTTCTGACCGATATGGCGGCCAGTGGCGATGCCAGCGCCTCAACGCCATCCCCCTTGCAAATGGCCGGGTTAATGGCCCGCCTGAGCCAGCTAGAGCCTCGACTGCTGGACATTATCGCCGCCATTGAGCGCGATAACGACCCCGATTTTGATCGCTACTTTGTGTCGTCGCACCTGGCTTACCTGAGCGATGCCCAGACCCGCATAGCGGAGCTGGAGGCCCTGCCGGAGCCAATTTACACCGTCGGGCTATCGGTCGGGGGGGCTGTGGCCCTGGCCCTGGCCGCCCAGAACCCCCAGCGGGTCGCCAAGGCGGTTGCCTTTGCGCCGCTGCTAGAGGTATACGGTAAAACCCGCGAACGCTACGTCAACCTGGCTGGCCCGCTCGATATCCGAGAGTTTGGCTGGGATGAGTTACAGTTTCCGCTGGGCTGCTTTACCGCCGCCAACCAGTTTGGCGCTTTTGTGCGAAAAAATGACAATGTGGCCGCCCTGCGCCCCAAACCCACGCTGATGATTTTGACCGAAAACGAAGACGCTGCCGATATTCAAACCAACCAAAATTTCGCCCAGTCGCTGACCCGTGCCTCACTTTTTAAGCGCTACGGCGACCACTACCTGTACACCTTCCCCAGTGCCGCCCTGGTGCCCCACCCAATGGTTGACCCGCTGGAGAAAAGTCAAAACATGAGCAACAGCTACTGGAAGCCCATGTATCAGGAGACGCTGCGCTTTTTGAGCCAAACCGAGTTTAGGGCCAGCAGCCTGGATCAGATCAGCGAAGCGCCAGACCTGCCATCGGTTCCCCCCGTGTGATCTCAGTCGCAGTCTACCAGGCCCACAGGGAATGGAAAGACCCTCCAGATCTCGCTGCAGTACTCGGCGATATCGCCGATAGAGCGATCGCTCTATCGGCATCTCATCCGCACCGAGTTGAGAATCGCCATCCGGGGCCAGCTGTCGGTATCGCTGCCGAAATCAATGAAGATTCTTCCCCTCTTTTCCTGCGCCTAGACTTCCGCCTCGCCCCATATACTGCCCGTGAATGCTGACGGCGTAGGGCACCAAATAGGTCAGCCCGGCTGAGATCCATCGCGCCTGGGTCATGGTGCCTGATCGCACCGCTGCGCCGTGGTTAATCACAAATAGCAGCGTGCCAACCACAAGTGCCACCCGTAGCGCTCGCACCGCCAAATGTGGAGTTGCCAGCGCTACAAAATATCGCTTAATTGTCTGCATAGTCTGCTATTTACAGGTGCCTTAAATCAAAAAGCGCATCCTCTCATAGCTCAAAACCCCTTTCCTGATGGGAGAGGGGCAGAGGTAAAGGCTTGTGGTCTATGACACCAGCTCCTTGGCCAGGTTTGCTTCCCACTTGCGGGGGGGACTAGCGCGGCGAATGGTGCGCCAGATCTGGGTGGCGGCCAGGGTACCGTCGGCCACGGCTACCGTTACCTGGTTGATACCCTGCTTCAGATCGCCGATCGCAAAGATGCGGTCGTGGCTGGTTTGACACATATTGTTCGTGACCAGGTTTTCGCCATCCCACTCCAGGTTGGGAATGCCCTTGAGGTAGTGATTGTGATAATTAGACCCCATGTTGATCAGGCCGGTGGTGGCTTCGATGACGGTGCCATCGGTCAGTTCTACACCGCTCATTTTGTGGTTTTCGCCGAGGAACTTGGCGATTGGGGCTTCGTAGAGGGGATAGCCGTAGTCGGCCAGCTTGGCCTTCATTTCGTCGCCGACGGTGCAGAGACCGTGGGTGAGCACCGTAATGTAGGGGGTAAACCAGTCGAGCACAAAGGCGGCATTAATCTGCGACTCTTTGCCGGCAATCAGCACGGCTTTTTGATCCCACATGTCGAAGCCGTCGCAGATCATGCAGACGTGCAGGGTGTAGCCTGCGTAGTCGTAGACGTTCTGCATGTCGTCGAGCTGGGGCAGCACGTCAATGACGCCGGAGGCTGCAACGAGATACTTGGTGCGAAACACAGGATAAACGCTGTTGCTCTTACCCACTTTTATCTGTACCGCTAGCTGGTCGCCTTCATCGACAACGTCTTCGACGAAGCCGCGCAGGTAGTCGGCCCCCCACTCTACCGCCTGCCGAGCACCGTGAATGAGAATATCACGTCCGGGGGTTTCGGGGTCGAAGCCGACAACATTGCGTACCTCCTGCATCCACAGCGATCGCCCCTTGCCCTTCTCTATTACCAGGCACTTGAGCCCGTAGCGAGCCAGGTAAATAGCGGTTGACAAACCCCCCATGCCGCCGCCTACAACAATGGCGTCATAAACCTGGTCGGTGCGTTCATGAAGATTTTGACGGGAGAGTTTCATAGCGGTGACTGATAGAGAGGACTGTGATCGGCCTAAGCCGTAGGGATGAATTAGGCCATATCTCTAGGCTAAAGGATTTAAGAAAATCGAGATGAGAATTGCTGAAGACCCTAGAACTGCGGGTAGACTCTGCCCACCCGACCCCAAATCTAAAAAGGCAAAGGGGATTGCATCAACCCCCTTTGCCTAACTTTCACCCAGGATGAGCTAGGTACCCAGGGTGAGCCAGGGGATAATTAGCCCACGAAGGCCATACGAGGCTCAGAAACACCGGCAGACTCGGTACCTTTTAGGTAGGCCAGCATGGTGTCGGCATCGGATACCTCGAAGGGGTCGATGGGGCAGTTGTCGCCAAAGTCGGGCTCGACGAAGATTTTCTCGATCTTGCTGTCGTCGACGTACATGGAGTAGCGCCAGGAGCGCATGCCAAAGCCCAGGTTAGACTTGTCGACTAGCATACCCATCTTGCGGGTGAATTCACCGTTGCCGTCGGGCAGCAGGAACACGTTATTAGCGCCGACTTTTTGGCCCCACTGGTACATCACAAAGGCATCGTTCACAGACACACAGACGATGGTGTCAACGCCCTGAGCCTTGAACTCATCATAGAGCTCTTCGTAGCGGGGCAGGTGGTTGGAGGAGCAGGTGGGGGTAAACGCACCGGGCAGAGAAAATACGACAACCTTCTTGCCTGCAAACAGGTCGCTGGTAGACAAATCGTGCCAGCGGAAGGGGTTGGAGCCACCCACCGACTCGTCCCGCACGCGGGTCTTAAACGTAACGTCAGGCACATGCCCTGTAGCAATCATCGCAACCATAATTACCTCTTTCGTAGTTCTACAGCTTGACTGCGTTTCCAGTCATCGCCTCTTAACTCAGAATAGTTCCGACTTAAGAAATCTTCAATAAGTATAATAGCTCAAAAAGTATATTCTTTACAGAATTAGGCTGATTCTTAGGTCGGAATGCTAATCTATTGAAAACAGGTTATGGTAGTAGGCCATCTAGAAATCTGTCCATCTAGAAATCTGTCCATCTAGAAAGCCAGCCGATGTCTGTGTGTGGTGGAATTGCCGTAGCGTTCAGTGCCGGAGCCAGGGAGAATGTCGTCCCAAGTCGATCAAATCGTTACCATGCTTAAGTCGCGGGGGCTGCGTGTGACTCCCCAGCGGTTTGCTGTGTATGCCAATTTGCTGGGTCGCTTCGACCACCCCACCGCCGACGATATTCTCAGCGACCTCAACCAGGATGCGCCGACCTCTTCCCAGGCGACGGTCTACAGTTCTTTGCAAGCCCTGCGCGAGGTGAATCTGGTACGCGAGGTGCTGCTCGAAGCAGGGGTCTGCCGCTACGACGCCAATGTTGGCCCTCACCACCACTTCCGCTGCCAAGCCTGTGGGGCGATCGCAGATATTCCCTGGGAGACGCTGTCTAGCCTTAACCTGCAAACCCTTAGTCCCCACTGGCAGATTGAGGGCTATGAGGTGACGGTGCGCGGGCTGTGCGATCGCTGCCAATCCAAATCCGAATAATTCTTAGCGTCCCACTGAGCGCCCCAATGACTAATCCTACGCCTATCACTAGCCCCTGGCAGCTCAAACCCTGGTGGTGTCAGCCCTGGTCTATTGTGCTGACCGGATGCGCGATCGTGGGCGGCAGCTGGCTATTGCTCCATCGTCTCTGGCTTACTGGTTTAGTAGCTATTCCCATGGGCCTGTGGATGGGCTTTTTTGTATTGGTTTGGCCTCGACTCATGCGAGAAGCGGGCTATCTAGACGCTCCGCAGACCGATTACCAGTCCCACTAACATCTGGGCATAGCTAACCCGTAACCTCATCTAGGCAGGAACCCCTAGGTAGCCAACATGGTTCTTTAAGTCGAGCGCAGGCTACCAATGATTTTGCTCAGCAGATCATCCACCGTAGCCAAGCCCGGCCCAATGGGGCCGTCGGCCCATTGCAGCAGATCTGCTCCCGATTCGCCTGGGAGGCCGAGTCAGGGAGCACATTGCCAGAGGGCGGGTTAAGGGTAAAGACGAGCTGGCTAAACTGCGGCCCTGGCAGACTAGAAAGCGCGGTGAACAACTGCATGCGATCGCGAGTTGATGCTGAGCGATCTGCTTGAGAGGACGAACCTAAGGCAGACTTGATTTGTGGTGGAATTGCCCAGCCGTTATCTGTCTTGTCTGAAGATGGAGCCAGAGACTCTACCGCCCGGCGAATGCCTTTTACCACATCGACAAAGGCAGCATCATGGTTGGGCCAGTCCACCACAGGCTTGCTATTCTTCGGCAGCATCTGCAATCTGTCAAAGGCTGCCCCTTTCCAGTCAGTGGGGGTGAGAATGATGGGAATGACTCTGGCATCGCCGTTTTGGTGGCGCTGCATAGCCCGCTGCATTTCTTTGCCGTAGCAGAAATCAGAATTCATGAACCGAGGGCTGACTAACAGCAAAATAATGTCAGCCTCATCCAGTGCAGCGCGGATTTGCTCATTCCACTCGGTACCGGCTTCAATTTGCCGGTCTTGCCAGGGGCAAATCTTGTCTTGCCGCTTCAACAGCGCTAAGTGATCTTCAAGTTCTTGCTTGAGGTCTTCATCTCGATGGGAGTACGAGATAAACACTTTAAGGGGCTGAGAAGGTATAGCAGAAAAGGCCCAGGCGTTTGCCCACCACTATAGCCTGGTCGCCATCTCAAACAGCCTCTAAAATGGCAGCTTTTTCTTGTTGGCTTTGTCGCTGTCGTAGTCGAGTTCCTTCAGCTTCTTCATAATGCGGCTGAAGTACTCCTGCATATAGTCTTCGAGGGTGGTGACCTCATCTTTAGGAATGCCAAACACTTCGTAGACCTCATCCATGGGGGCATCGAGGGGTTGGCTACCGGCGACGACTTCTACAAAAGCGAGGCGATCGGCAAAGTTCCAGCCCCACTGAAAGAACTGCGCCATCTTGCGAATTGCCCGCAGCAGATCGAGGGAAATGCGGGAGACTCTAGCCTCCTGGCCGCACTTGCGCTCGCACAGGCGCATAATTTCGTAGGCTCCCCAGGCGCGGGTGCCCGCCAGCGGGAAGCTACGGTTCTCGGTTTCGGGGATCAACAGCGCTTTAACGGAGAACCGAGCAATGTCTTGAGTATCCATGTAGGCGATCGGGGCGGCTTCACCCATCACCCAGATCGGCTGCTTTTCGAGAATAGGAATGGCGTACTGGCCAATCAGGCCCTGCAAAAAGCCGCAGGGCTGCAAAATGGTGTAGTTGAGCCCCGACTCGGCCAAAAATTTCTCGGTGCAGCGCTTGACGTTCATCAGCGGCACATGGGGAAACTTTTCGGCATTAAGAATTGAGAAAAAGATGAAGCGCTGAATGCCAGCGTCGCGGGCGGCCTTGATTAAGTTGACTTTACCGTACCAGTCAACCGCCATTACCGACTCCGACGGGCGAGCGGTGGAGGCATCGATCACAGCATCAATGCCCTCAAGGGCAGAGGGTAGGCTTTCTGGCCTGAGCAGATTGCCCCGCACCAGTTCTACCCCCCACTCTCGCAGAAAAGCAGCTCGTTGAGCGCTTCTGACTAGGCAGCGAACTTCGTGCCCCTCATCCAGGGCACGGCGGGCAATTTGCCTGCCAAGAGTGCCAGTAGCGCCAACAACCAATACTTTCATGAGGGAAATGATACAAAAGTTTAACTTGCTCTAAGAATATCAGATGGTTCCACCGGATACACCCCCGAGGCAAAAACTACTCTTCACCACCCTGCACCCGCAGCATTAGAAACCCAATGCCCAGGCCCACTAGGGTAAGGGTAAAAATAATCACTGCCGTACTAAAAATTTCGCCGCCCATACGCTCTCCTTCCACAGCACTATAGTAATTGGGCCAGTTGCCCAGCCCGCCAAAGGTTATGTAACCCCTAGCCGCCCTCATTTTAGACCAGTTTGGTATCACCCCCTGCGCCTATGACTACCCCTACAGCCTCGATTTTGAGCCAGTCTCCAGGTCTCCCCCGGCTGGCGATCACCCTGGGCGACCCGGCTGGCATTGGCCCAGAGGTGGCGCTAAAAGCGCTGGGCGCTAGAGACTGGGCCGCGATCGCAGATATCACGCTTATAGGTACGCGATCGCTGCTCGACCAAACCCTCCAGGCCCTGCAGCAGTCTGCCTACGGTGGGCCACTCCCCGATCTGGAGTCCCTGCCCCTGGTCGAAATTTCTCCGCCCCTGTCCTTTCCCCTGAAGTCAGTCACCTTTGGCCAGGCCAGTGCCGCCACCGGAGCGGCTAGCTTTGCCTATCTCAAAGCGGCGATCGCAGGTGCCGTAGCGGGCCAGTACGACGCGATCGTCACCGGACCGATCGCCAAATCGGCCTGGAAAGCGGCAGGCCATCACTACCCTGGCCAGACCGAGCTGTTGGCTGAGGGGGCGCAGAGCGATCGCTTTGGCATGGCCTTTGTGGCTAAGTCGCCCCATACGGGCTGGTGGCTGCGCGCGCTGCTGGCCACCACCCACATTCCCCTGGCCCAGGTGTCCGCTGCTCTGACCCCAGCGCTGCTGACCCAAAAGCTCAATTTACTCATCCACAGCCTGAAGCAAGACTTTGGCCTCAGCCAGCCCCGCGTTGCCGTAGCGGGCCTCAACCCCCACAGTGGCGAAAGCGGGCAGCTGGGCCGCGAAGAAATAGACTGGCTGGTGCCTTGGCTAGAGACCCAGCGATCGCGCTACCCCCAGGTGCAAATCGATGGCCCCATTCCCCCCGATACGATGTGGGTGCGCCCAGGGCAGGCCTGGTTTGGCACTGAGGGAAGCGCGATCGCAACTGCCCATGACTCTTACCTAGCCCTCTACCATGACCAGGGGCTGATTCCGGTGAAGCTGATGGCTTTTGACCGAGCGGTCAATACCACCGTGGGGCTGCCCTTTGTGCGTACCTCGCCCGACCACGGCACCGCCTTTGACATCGCCGGGCAAGGAATGGCCGACGCTAGCAGTATGGTGGCGGCAATGGAGCTAGCAGTGGAAATAGTGGAGATGAGGAGATGGGCAAAGTAGGGTGGGCAGTGCCCACCGGCCCCTATACATGGTTGCCTGAATGGGGTCGAGGTGTGCGGTAGAGTACTGGAGTTAAAGGCAATTCACGCTGCGCTATGGCTACGCAAGATAGTCTCTACGATCAGCTCCATCGCCTCGATGGCCAGGGCTACGGAGCTTACAAGGCGCTCAAGGGAGAGTACGATTTTGAGGACTTTACCCTGCACATTGACCATGTGCAGGGTGACCCGTTTGCGGCTCCAAGTCGGGTGCGGGTGGTGGTGCCGCAGGCTATAGCGGGATTCCCAGAGAATTTATGGGCTATGCCCTGTCGGGCGATCGCCCTAGCAGACTTTCTTACCCGTGAATTTCACCAGGCGGCGCAGGGGAGCCAGCGGACATCAGGTTCGGGCAAAAGCGGGCTGATTGGCATTGTGCGGCCCAGTCAGGCAATTCTTAACCGCAGCGCGGCCCGAGTAACAGCAGAGTCGGTAGAACTTCGCTTCACCGTAGGCTTACCTGCCTTTGGTCGGCGGATTGCGGGGCGGCAGGCAGCGGCGCTGCTATGCAGTTCTGTACCAAAGCTGGTAGAAAAGACGTTGTTCTATGAGGCGCTGGATGCCGCCAAAGTTGAGCGCCATGTGGATGTTGCGGAGGATGCAGAGGCTCTGCGATCGCAGCTCCCCGCCCACAACTTAATCGCCTTCGTCGCCGATGGCGCAATTCTGCCCCGCCGCAGCGGCGTTGATGAGCATCCTCTGGCAGACCAGGCGGTTCCGTTCAAGTCTCCAGACTCGCTGCGGGTGACGCTCACCTGTCCCCACGCTGGGGTGATCGCGGGGATGGGTATTTCCCAGGGCATTACCCTGATTGTGGGGGGTGGCTACCACGGCAAATCGACCCTGCTGCGGGCGATCGAGGCGGGGGTATATAATCACGTACCGGGCGACGGGCGGCACCAGGTTGTTACTGACTCGGCGGCGGTGAAGGTGCGGGCCGAGGATGGTCGCAGCATTGCCGGGGTCAACATTTCGCCATTTATTGGCAGCCTGCCCCAGGGCAAATCGACCCAGAAGTTCTCCACGCCCAATGCCAGCGGCAGCACGTCCCAGGCCGCGAATATCATCGAGGCGATCGAGGCTGGGGCAACGGCGCTGCTGGTGGACGAAGACACCTCGGCGACCAACTTCATGATTCGCGATCGCCGCATGCAGGCTCTAATTACCAAAGACCGCGAGCCAATCACCCCCTTTATCGACAAGGTGCGGCAGCTCTACACCGACTACGGCATCTCTACAGTGCTGGTGATGGGGGGCAGCGGTGACTACTTCGATGTGGCCGATAGGGTAATCGCCCTAGATGAGTTTGTGCCCCAGGATGTGACCGAGCAGGCCAAGGCGATTGCGGCAGAATATAAAACGGATCGCGATCGCGAGGGTGGCCAGTCTTTCGGCTCTCTCACCCCCCGCACCGTACGGCCCGACAGCATTGACCCCAGCCAGGGCAATCGCAGCGTCAAGCTGCGGGCGCAGAATGTCGATCAGCTTCAGATTGGCCGCGAGGCCATCGACCTGTCAGCGGTGGAGCAACTAGTGGAGTCGGGGCAGGTAAGGGCGATCGCCGCTGCGATCGTCTACGCCCAGCGCTATCGCATGACGGCAACAACCCCGCTTGCAGAGGCGATCGCAGCCGTCATGGCCGACATAGCCCAGCATGGACTTGACTGTTTGACTGAGCGGCCTGTGGGCGATCTGGTTTGCTTTCGCGGCCTAGAGCTAGCCGCCGCGATCAACCGTCTGCGCACCCTGCGCACCGACTAACCATAGAAAACGATTAAACAGGTCTGGCCTGTGCAACCATCGGCGAATCTATCGTGACGTTATTGGCCACCCGCTGCAGCAGGCGAACTATCTGTTCAATGTGGTGCTCACTCGTGTGGTTTTCTAGGAAGTATTGGTAGGCCGCCTCTGCCCTGGCGCTGGCTTCCTCAGGATGCTTGAGAATATACTCGACGGTGGCTTTGATCTGATCAGGAGAGTCAGGCTTTACTCCCCAAACCAGTCCTTTGTCAACCATTTCTGTGGCTAAGCCTGTGGTTTTAGTAATCACTACGGGTCTACGGCAGGCCATTGCTTCCATGAGAACTGTTAGCCCAGCGGAGTAGGCGTTGTCAATTAAGCTCACTACGGCAATATCTGCACTGCGATACAGGTCGCGCAACTCGACCCAGTCAAAGTAGCGCATCTCCATATTTTCGGGTGGTTGCTCTGGCATACGACACCGTGTTTTAGAGGTAGCGTTGGGCGATACTGCGCAAACTTTTACATCTAGGTCGAGGTTCTGTGTCGCTTTGGCAAGGGTGACATAGTCTCGCTGTTCCAAACCAGCACTGGCAACTAATGGGCGATGCTTTTGAATGGTGCCAGGTTCAGGGTAAAAGAACTGTTTATCGGTTTGCTCAGCCAGGCAAAATACATTTTCCTTGGGTAGCTTGAGCATGGCTCTCATCGTTTCGGCCTTAAGGGTTGTATTGACCAAAAAGGTGTGGATGAAGCGATGGAGCTGAAACCCCTTGAGTAGTAGCCGAGGCCGCTGCCGCTCGGGGCACATTACATTTATGACTAAGTAGGGACGATCTTTCTTGAATGCTGCCAGAATTGCCAGCGGTAGACCAGCATCTTCTCCGCCGCAGTAAACAATGTCACCTGAACCGGTCTGGGCCAAAACCTGCCTGGCCAAAGTCCACTGGTGGGGTCTACCAATCAGTTTAGAAAGCAGTTTGTCAGCAACCGTAACTGAGCTGTCGTCGGCAAAGTCTGGCTGATGAACTTGGGCATTGAGCCTTTCTTTGAGTTGCCAAATGGTATGTCGCGGCCCCTGGCCAAGCTCGGCCCGAGTAACAAAATGTGCAAAGTCAAATTTGGTACTCGTCAGAATATGAAAATTTGGGGTATTTTCTCGATTGGAGGGGGGCGTCATTGTGTTTAAACCTTAATGATTTGCAGGATACAGGCCAGAATATGATGCGATCGCGTCATGATCTAGCTATAGGTAACCGCGGGTTTTTATATTGTCTACAAAAGTTGGTGCTACAGGCTCTACACTGTTGGCCGTTCGTAGTGATCGAACGAACATTACTTACCGGGGCGAGGCAGGAAAATGATAGTGCCAAAAAATAGCTGGCTTACCAAATACATCGCCTGGAACCAGATGCTTTAGGAAACACTAATTAAGGTAAATGTTGGCTTACGGGTAGAGTTCTGCCGTAATTCACCAAGGCTTTCAACTGATAGCAAATCGATCAATGGCCCTGGCTACCTCTGCTAAAGCTTTATATTCAGCCAATCAATGTCACTGAATTAAGCATAAGTTGGCGGCTGAAACCCTTGAAAAATCGTGGTCTTTATATGCCAGTGTTGACCTTAAGTCAGTGCCATTGCTTCAGCTAATGGCAAGCCGCTTAAAACAAGGAGATTTGCTTGGAGTAAATTTCTAAGGCTGAAATAGCTAAGCTTGACTCATCTTGGCATTGCTTTCTTCGCCAGAATGGACAGGGACTCTAGGGAATTTTTCGGTGCGGAAAACAGGCTGCATTTCTCAGGGCCTCCAAAGCTATTGAGTAAAGATATGGAACAGAACTGCCTAGAGCTCACTGAATTGAAAAAGTCGCAGCCACCGACAA
This sequence comes from Nodosilinea sp., assembly GCA_049646445.1. GTDB lineage: Bacteria > Cyanobacteriota > Cyanobacteriia > Phormidesmidales > Phormidesmidaceae > Nodosilinea. Next base: position 134,420 of record JBARVV010000043.1, read on the forward strand.
AAGCACAACTTGTAGGTTTCAATTAGCAGTAAATGAAATTCTTTTTTTCTGGATTCGGCTAGGCTTGTTCTTCGGTCAAGGTACCATGGCTGCCTCTAAGTAACAAAGCCTATACGTACGTGGAAACATAATCTTAATCAATTCAGTCAAGTTTAACTATTTTATAAAGCTTCTATGAAGCTTCTGCGTTGCAGACTGAGAAGTTTTAAGGCACTCAGGTGGATAAAATCCACGTATCAAGGCGAAAAAGCGCAATTTTCTCAATTTCTTGTAGTGCAGTGGCTATTTCTGCATCTGTAGAATTACACAGCCTATTTGTAAAGTTTTCTAAAATTGAAGTTTTGGTATGCCCTGCTACCGCCAGGATGAACGGGAAACCAAACTTATCTTTGTACTGCTGGTTGAGGGTTTGGAACTGATGGTACTCCTCTGGGCTAAGGTTGCTGAGTCGGGCTCTACTTTGTTCTGCCACAGATGCCTCTGTCATCGCAACCCGAGTTCCCAGGTCAGGGTGAGCTTTGATCAGCGCCAGCTTGTCTTCAGCCGTCATAGCCTGCACAATTTTGACCAGCCGCTGGTGGAGATCAATCAGCGATCCAAAGGGACGCTGTGGCCAAACCTGAGCCATGATACTGGGTGTGTCTTCAAAAGCGGAACCGATCGCGGCCACAAAATCGTCCTTGGTCATGGCGTTGAGCTGGTTTAGCGTGTAGGGCATAGGGACGGGTGAGGTGAATGGGTAAAGTAGATGAGCCGGTTACTCGCCGTACCAGATGGCCTCAACGGCGGCGGCGGCATCGCTAGGATCGGCTCCAGCATTCAGCCGCTGCGTTACGTGCCCTAGCTTGCGACCAGGGCGAATGGCTTTGTTGTACCAGTAAAGCGTGGTCTCGGGCCGCTGTTTGAGTCGATCAAGCTTGCAGTGGTGGCTGTCGTCAGGCTCATCTAGCCCCAGCAGATTGACCATGACGGCCTGGGGGCAGGTGAGGGTGGTGGGGCCAAGGGGGCGATCGCTGACCGCCCGCAGCTGCTGCTCAAACTGAGAGGTTTGGCAGGCATCGAGGCTGTAGTGGCCTGAGTTGTGGGTGCGGGGGGCAATTTCGTTGATCAAGATGCGGTCGTTTTGGGTCAAAAAGCACTCGATACCGACGATGCCAACCAGCTGTAGCTGGTCGGCCAGGGTGCGGGCAATGCCTTCCATGCGACTATCTACCCCAGCTCTAACCCTGGCGGGGGCAAAGACTCGTCGACAGATTTGGTCAACCTGCTGGGTTTCTACGGTGGGATAAACGGCGATGTTGCCCTGGGCTGACCGGGCCACCATGACGGCCAGCTCTTGCTTAAAGGGTACAAACTCTTCGAGTAGCACGGGCGCATGGTTAAACCTGTCCCAGGTCGCGCCGAGCTGCGCTGCATCTTTGATTACAGAGGTGCCGTAGCCGTCGTAGCCCAGGCGGCGGGTTTTCATCACCAGCGGGAAGCCGATGGCCTCAGCTTTCGCGGCCAATTCTGCTGCCTTTTCGTCGCCTTCTAAGAAGTCGTAGCGGGGGTTGGGCAGGCCAATTTGTGCAAAGAACTCACGCTGGTAGCGCTTATCGAGCACTAGATTTAGCACCTCTAGGCCGGGACGAAAGCGAGTTCCCTGGCTGGCTAGGGGCTGCAGCCCGTCGCCGTCGATAAATTCGTTCTCAAAGGTAATAACATCGCACCGGGCGGCGAGGGCGGTGGTAGCGGCAACATCGTCTACTGGCGCGAGAATGGTGGACCGGGCGATCGCAACAGCAGGGTCTTCATTCTTGGGGGTTTGCACCACCAGCTCTAAACCCAGCTTTTGCGCCGCTGGCCCCATCATCCAGGCCAACTGGCCACCGCCAATTACGCCGACGCGTTTAATTTGATTAGCCGCTTCCTGCGCCATAGTGCTGTTGTCGTGGATGCAAACTCCTATTATTTCACGGTGCTAATGTTTCAGAGCGCTGAGCTGACCTGTCGGCCAGCGGCACAAAACAACGGCTGAAATTGCCAAAGCTGTCTATCCGATGGCATTCATCCGGCGGATTTTGAGCACGTCGGTCATTTTGCGAATCTGCACAAAGGTTTGGTCGAGGTGGGCATGGTCTTTAACGTCGAGGCCGAGATCGATTTCGGCGGTTTGGCCGGGAAAGGTTTTGACCTGGGCCTTATGGACATTAATTTGCAGGTCTGACAGGTGCGACAGAATATCTTTTAGCACGCCCACTCGGTCAATCACCTCAATGCGCACTTCCACCGGGTAGGTCTGGCGCGAACTGTTGTTCTCTCCGGAGTTCCAGCTGACGGGGATGATGCGATCGCACGGAATGTTGTCTAAATTGGCGCAGCCCTGACGATGGATCGCAATCCCCCGGCTGCCCAGCGACACGCTGCCCATAATTGGCTCGCCGGGCAGCGGGTTACAGCAGCCCGCAATGTAGTGCACTAGCCCCTCAATCCCCAAAATGGGGTCTTTGGAAGGGGTTTGGCGGTGGCGATGGGGGCTGGTGACGGCACCGGCCAAAAACTGGTCAGAATCTTGCAGCGATGACTCGGGCGACAGCACCTCTAGGGGCTGCTTGGTCTTGATCGCCTCCCGCATCCGGTTGACAAACAGGTTGAGAGTGACCTCGCCGTAGCCTAGCCCAGCCAGTAGGTCGTCAACGGTCTGGTAGTTGCAGCGCTCGGCGGCAATCTGGGCCGGTTCCGACTTGAGCAGGGCGTCGAAGCCGCTGCGACCCAGCTCTTTTTCGAGCATGTCGCGGCCTCGGGCCATGTTTTCGTCGCGGTGCGATCGCTTATACCACTGGCGAATGCGGTTGCGGGCGCTGGGGGTAACGACAAAGTTGAGCCAGTCGAGGCTGGGGTGGCTGTTCTTTTGGGTAATGATTTCAACAATATCGCCATTTTCGAGCGGCGTGTCGAGGGTGACGATGCGGCCATTCACCCTCGACCCGGCGCAGTGATTGCCCACCTCGGTGTGAATCCGGTAGGCAAAATCAACCGGCGTTGCCCCCCGGCTGAGGGGCACCACGTCACCATCGGGGGTGAACACGTAAACGTCTTCGTCAAACAGGTTGTCTTTGACGTTCTCAAGGAACTCTTGAGCATCATCTTTGAGGTCATTTTGCCACTCCAGCAGCTGCCTGAGCCAGGTAAACTTTTCGTCGTCGGCGTTAATGCGGGTATTTGTAGACGCGCCGGTTTCTTTGTACTTCCAGTGGGCAGCGATACCGTACTCGGCCACGTGGTGCATTTCCAGGGTGCGAATCTGCACCTCGATTGGTTTACCCTTGGGGCCAATCACCACCGTGTGAAGCGACTGATAGCGGTTAGGCTTGGGCAGGCCAATGTAGTCTTTGAAGCGGCCCGGCACCGGGCGAAAGGCATCGTGAACAATGGCTAGGGCGCGGTAGCACTCTTCGTTACTGCCGACAATCATGCGAATGGCGGCAATGTCGTAGATTTCGCTGAAATCTTTTTGCTGCCGCTCCATTTTGCGGTAGATGCCGTACAGGTGTTTGGGGCGACTGCTCACGTCCACCACCTGAATTTCGGACTGATGCATGCGCTGACGCAGGGTTTCGGCCACCTGCATCAGCCTCGCCTCGCGGTCAGCCCGCTTTTCGGTGATGTGCTGCTGCATCTGCCGGTAGGCGTCGGGCTCTAAATACTTAAAGGAGAGATCTTCTAGTTCCCACTTAAAGCGCCCGATCCCCAGTCGGTTGGCTAAAGGCGCAAAGATCTCCATGGTTTCGCGGGCAATGCGGCGGCGTTTTTCGTCGCTGAGGTGCTCCAGGGTGCGCATGTTGTGCAGGCGATCAGCCAGCTTCACCACAATCACCCGAATATCTTGGGCCATGGCCAGGAACATGCGGCGAAAGTTTTCGGCCTGGCGCTCGGTTTTGCTCTCAAAATTAAACTTTGAGAGCTTGGTTACCCCTTCAACCATCTGCCGCACTTCGTCGCCAAAATGGGCCTCAATTTCTTCGGGGGTAACGTCAGTATCTTCGACAATGTCGTGGAGAAAGCCGGAGGCAATCATGGCGCTGTCGCCGCCTAGGTCGCGCAGCAGCCCGGCAACGGCAATGGGGTGACAAATGTAGGGTTCGCCAGAGGCGCGCAGCTGACCTTTGTGCAGGGTGTAGGCAAACTCAAAGGCTTGGCAGACCAGCACATTATTTGACTTATCTTCGGGGTCGTGGGCAAGGTCATCCTGGCTGTCGTCGTGATGAGCCAGCACGCAGGTTTCGAGCCAGCCGGGCAGGGTGCAGTCGTCGGGTAGGGGGGGATGAACCGTTGCAGTCATATAGGTGCCAGTGACCTCTCAGGGAAACAGATAGGCTAAAAACTTGCCAGGCTAGATGACAAATAGTTGAACACTGTATTCAGCTTTAAACAGAAAATCGAAGAAAGTAATCGTTAGATAGAACGATTTGCCACCTAAAGAAAGGAAAAACAATAGCTAGGTGGATAGATTCAAGGCTCAAAACCTCGGCAAAACTCGTACAAATGTTCTGCCAAAGAGTGAGATGCCGCTGCCCCAGGGCAGTACGATGAGATAGAGATAACCTACACCATAACTTTGAGGGAATAGCCTCCTCTGGCCACGGCGCAATAAATGCTTATGGCTAGTTGCAAGTAAATGGAGTGTTGTGTATTAACTTTAACATTTGTTCCCCCAAGGGAGAATCAGTAGTTTACCTCTGGCTACGCTAAAACGTCAGCTAGAGGCTCCGCTCGCTGCCCTAAGGGGCATATTTACATGATAAGTGCCCTGTCAAATCTGCGATCGCAGCTGCAAGCCTTGGAAACCCTGGCGCGCTCGGCTAACCCCAGTGGTGGTCAGCTTCAGGAGCAGTTTTTGCTGGCTCAGCAGCACTTTCAATCCCAGATTTTGCCGTTGAGCAATGAGTTGGCCAGCACCCAGCCGGTGCTCACCGAAATGAACCGCACCCTGCGACTGCTGGCCATGGATGTTGCTTTTTTGCAGGCGGCCCGCCAGTCAACGACGGCTCAGCAGCGCCAGCGCCAGCTGCTAGAAAAACTTGAGCAACTGCTGGGCTTTTGCGATGCGCTGGAGCAGGCGATCGCCGATGCCACCTAACGCCCTAGCGCAGGTGGTTTATTCAGGTGGTTTAATAGTAGGGGCTCGTTGGGCCGATGGTTAATCACGCGGTGGAGAGTAGGTACGTTGTATCAGTGCCCTAAGGAAGGCCATATTGACCTTCAAGACAGTCAGCTGGCACCAGGTCTGTCGGTCAAAGCGTGCTCAAGCTGTGGCGGAGCCTGGATGCCGCCAGAGGACTACGCAAATTGGCAGCGATCGCAGGTCGACCCCGATGCCCCCATCAGCGTGGCGGTGCTGCCCCTGGCACTAAACACATCTTTTCAGCCCGCCGACCTCGACAACCGGGCCGCCCTATGCCCCGACTGCCGCAGCTACTTAGTGCGGGGCCGCATTACCCTCAAGCAGGGGGCGTTTTATGTAGAGCGATGCCCCAGCTGCAACGGCATCTGGTGCGATGCGGGGGAGTGGGAGCTGCTGGGGCAGCTCGATTTGCAGGCGCACATCGACTACATTTTTTCTGCCGTTTGGCAGGGGCAGGTGCGCGAGCTAGAGCATAGCGAACGCGAACGGCAGGCCACCATTGACAAGCTGGGGGATGATATTGCCCACCGAGTTTTTGAGCTAGCCGATTTGCTAGAGCAGCACCCCAACGGAGATTTTGGGGTGGCTTATTTAATGCGGCGGGTGGATCAGTAGGTGAGTGGATCAGTAGGTGAGTGGATGAATAGGTGAGTGGATGAATAGGTGAGCGGATGAATAGGTGAGCGGATGAATAGGTGGGTAAGTGGGTAACTAACGTAGGATGGGCAAAGCTTGCGTGCCTATCACAATTAACCGTGGTTCTTAGCTCAATCATTTACGTTCTTACCTACCCACCTACTCACTTACTCCTCCACGTCTTCCATGACTGATTCTCTCTTCACCCTTGAAAATTTCTCGGTCACGTACCCTGGACAGGAGGAGCGGGCGGTCGATCGCGTTTCTCTGACCCTGTCGGCGGGGGAAAAGCTGGGCCTGGTAGGCGAGTCGGGCTGCGGCAAGAGCACCCTGGGGCGGGCGGCGCTGCGGCTGTTGCCCAAAGCGACCGATCTACAGGGGCGGGTGTGGTTTAACAGCGAGTCGGTGCTCGATTTCACCGCTCAGCGGCTGCAGCAGTTTCGGGGTGAGGCGATCGCCCTGGTGTTTCAAGACCCGATGACGCGGCTCAACCCGCTGATGACGATTGGCGACCACTGTGTTGAAACCCTGCGGGCGCACCGACATGAAGTCTCCCGAGCCGAGGCCAAGGCGCGGGCGATCGCGGTGCTCGAAAAAGTCAACATCCCGGCCAGCCGGTTTGGCCAGTACCCCCACGAGTTTAGCGGCGGCATGCGCCAGCGGGTGGCGATCGCCCTGGCGATGATTCTAGAGCCGCAGCTGATTGTGGCCGACGAGCCTACTACCAGTCTGGATGTGACAGTATCGGCCCAAATTCTCGACGAGCTGACCCGGCTGTGCGACGAGCTGGGCACGGCGCTAGTGCTGATCTCCCACGATCTGTCGCTGGTGGCCGAGTACTGCGATCGCGTCGCCGTCATGTACGAAGGCCGGGTGGTGGAAGCGGGCACCGCCGCTATGGTGTTTCAAACCCCCCAGGACGACTACACGCGATCGCTGGTGGAGTCGGCCCGGCAAATGCAGCAGGCCGAGGGGCTGGCCTACACCGCCACCGCCGCCGACCCCATTCTGCGACTGACGGAGGTCAAACAGCACTACACTCTGGAGGCCAACCCGATCGCCCGCCTGTTTGGCAACCAGGCATCGAAGCTGATTAAGGCCGTAGACGGTGTCTCGCTAGAGATTTACCCCGGCGAAGTGGTGGGGCTGGTAGGCGAGTCGGGCTGCGGCAAGAGCACCCTGTCTCGCACCATTCTGCAATTGGTGAAACCGACGGCGGGCCAGGTAGAGTTTAACGGTACCGACCTCACTACCCTGTCGCGAGAGGCCATGCGGCAGCAGCGGCGACAGCTGCAAATGGTGTTTCAAGACCCGCTGGCCTGCCTCAACCCGATGATGAGCGTGGGCAAAAGCATTGCCGACCCGCTGCTGATCCACGGCCTTGCCACCGTCGCCGAGGCCGAAAAACAGGCCCACGACATGCTCGCCCGCGTCAGCCTTACCCCCACCGCCGACTACTTCAACCGCTTTCCTGGCGATCTCTCGGGGGGGCAGCAGCAGCGGGTGGCGATCGCCCGCGCCCTGATCACCAAACCCAAGCTGGTGATCTGCGACGAACCCGTCAGCATGCTCGACGCCACCGTGCAAACCCAGGTGCTAGATCTCATGATTGCTCTTAAGCAGGAGTTTGACCTCACCTACCTGTTTATTACCCACGACCTGTGGGTGGCGCGGTTTATGTGCGATCGCATTGCCGTCATGCAGCAGGGCAAAATTGTCGAGCTTGCCCCCACCAAAACCCTGTTTGAGTCACCCCAGCACCCCTATACCCAAACCCTGCTGCGATCGGTTCCCGTGCTCGCAGCTGGTGTATAAACACCAATCGGTTTCGCCTGTGCGGCTCAGCTTGCTCTACATTTCATGAACTTAAAGCGTCACTGTCTGGAAAGGACAGCTACGCTCTTGAAATCTTACCTGATAGGTTTTTTAGGGCATCTATGAAACAGCTTCCGTTTATCATTCAAAAATTTGTCTTTGCCGACGAAAGCCTGGCTCAAATTGTTGACTTAGACAACTTCAGCGGTGCTGAGGGCAAGGTGCCTGGCTATTTTGTCATGAGCAGCGCCCCGCCCAACATTGAAGATGCCGAAGAATCTAGCGATCGCCATCAGCAGCAGGCTACCCAGGGCATTAACGACATTGCCGACCACCTGCACCATATGATGGCAGACGCCTCCGATCGCTTTGCAGAACTGGTGATTTCGGTACACGGCTACAACACTAGTCTAGATGGGGTGCAGGCCTGGTACAAAAATATTTTTAAGTATGTCAATCGCCACGACCCGGCCATTGGCAGTAGATCTAACCAGGTTTTTGTCGGCTACCGCTGGCCCTCTGAAAATGTCGCCCTCACCAAGCCCAAAAAAGTGATAGAAGCCCTGGGTGCGCTGCCGCCCCTGCCGCGAGATTTGCTGCTGACCGGCGGAGTCTGCGCCTTGGTATTGCTTATTTTTGAGCTTTTTTTTCTGTTTGAAACGTCGGTGATTGGGTTTTTACTCAGCCTGGTGCTGGCGCTCTTTTTGACGTTGGGGCTGTTGATAGCGGCGCTGGTAGTGCTGCGGCTGATCGTCTATTTTCGCGACAGGTACCGGGCCAACAACTTTGGCGTGCTAGACCTAGTTGAGCTGCTGCGCCAGATTGACCAGGCGGTTGTGCAGCGCACGGCCAGCAGCTTGTTTCCGCTGGCGGCCACTGAGCAAGAGCAGCGGCAGGCGATGCTCAAGGCTCGCGAGTACTGGAACCAGGGCAGCCACAATAAGGTAAAGCTGAGCTTTATCGGCCACAGCATGGGCGGCTTTGTGGTGACGAATGTGATTCGCATTTTGTCAGATGTATTTGACTCGCGATCGATCGACAAACAGCCTCCCAGCGACGTGGGCGATGTGTACCGTTTGGAGCGACTTATTCTCGCCTCTCCCGACATTCCGGTACTGACGATTGTGTCGAGCCGGGCCAACTTTTTGGCGTCGTCGCTGCGGCGGTTTTCGGAATCGTACCTGTTCTGTAGTGAGGGCGATATTGCTCTACGCATTGCCTCGACAGCTGCTAACTACATTGCGTTTCCCAGCCGTACCCAGGCGCGGGGCTATCGGTTGGGCAATGTGGCGCTGCAAAATAAAACCGGCGACGACCATGACTATGGCTTAATCAATGTAGACTCCCTCGATCGCGATTTTCCAATCAATTTGTCGGTGGGTGAGGCGATTAGCAAAACGAAACAGAGCGTGATGGACAACCTGTTTCTCACCTACGATCGGGTGCAGACTCGGGATGTAGTTACCCTGGCCAAACTGTTTGAGGTGCAGGCCAGGCAAGACAGCAATCGCGCCACCGTGGCCGACTTTTTTACCTACTTCGACTGCACCGACTACACCGACCTCAAGTTTGACCTGCAAAGCAATGTCTGCTCGACTCAGCCGGTCGGTATTTTGACCCGCGCCTTGGGCAAAGCGGTGCTCAAGCCGCTAGATTATTTTTTGCTCACCCTCGACTACGGCACCGGCAAGCGAGACGTGCACGGCGGCTATTTTGAAGGCAAGTTTAGTCAGCAGTTGCTCTATCGGCTGGCGTTTTTAGGGTTTAGCGACTATCTCGATACGCTCGATAGCGATCGCCAGGTCGCCCTCAGCCAGCTCCATCTCGATTGCCAAAAATTCAAAATTCAGGGCTATCTATCACCCATGCGCTACCGGGTCAGCATTCAGGGCGGCAGCGTGAATGGCACCAAGACAGAGATGCTGGATGCGATGAGCAAGCCCCAGTAGGGATGTAGATAGGCGAGACATGCTACCAGACCGGGGTTTGGCCCTGGCCCCAAAAGCCGTCGTACTTGGTGACGGTGATATTGCCCAGCACCTGGGTTTGACAGGCCAGGCGTAGGTCGCTGGCGGGGTCGTGGGGAGGGAGCGACCTGCGCGCTTTGTCTTTCCAATTCACCGCTGACACGTCACCCTCAACCTGCACCGCGCAGGTGCCGCAGGTGCCCAGACTGCGGCAGTTGATTAGCTTCGCCTGGCCGTTGTAGAGATCCACGCCATGGGCTAGCAGCACCTGGCGCAGGTTGGCCCCGGTTTCGCAGACGATCGTTTTTCCCTGGGCGGTGACGGTGGGCATGGTATTTCCTGGCAGTCAAAGAATATCTACGTTTTATAACGCGATCGCCCCCTGTTCCTCAAGCAATCCCAGCCCAGGGCTTACGCTAGATAACTGAATCGTTTAGATCACCAGTGGCTATGGCTGAGCAGCGCGATGGGCACCCGACCCTTGAGGGTCAACGCGCCCCCATTCACATCTACGACACCACCCTGCGCGACGGGGCACAGCGGGAGGGCTTAGCCCTGTCGATTGAAGACAAGCTGCGGATTGCGCGACGGCTCGATGCCCTCGGCGTGCCCTTTATTGAGGGCGGCTGGCCAGGGGCCAACCCCAAAGATGTGCAGTTCTTTTGGCAGCTGAAAGAAACCCCCCTTACCCAGGCCAGCATCACCGCCTTTTGCTCCACCCGCCGCCCCGGCAAAGTTGCCGCCGAGGAACCGATGCTGCAGCCGGTGCTGGCCGCCGGTACCGAGTGGATTACCCTGTTTGGCAAATCGTGGGATTTGCACGTTACCACCGGCCTGCAAACCACCCTGGCCGAAAACCTGGCCATGATCGACGACACCATTCGCTACTTTCGCAGCCAGGGCCGCCGGGTGATCTACGACGCCGAGCACTGGTTTGATGGGTATTTGGCGAATCGGGATTATGCGCTGGAGACCTTAGGGGCAGCGGTAAGCGCTGGGGCCGAGTGGCTGGTGCTGTGCGACACCAACGGCGGCACCCTGCCCCAGACCATCGGCAAAATTGTGGCTGCCGTGAATACCTGGCTGCAGCCGTTCCCAGAACCCCGGCCTCAGCTGGGTATTCACACCCACAACGACAGCGGTACGGCGGTGGCCAACGCCCTGGCGGCGGTGGAGGCCGGGGCCACCATGGTACAGGGCACCATTAACGGCTACGGCGAGCGCTGCGGCAACGCCAACCTTTGCACGCTGATTCCCAACTTGCAGCTCAAGCTGGGCTACCCCTGCATTGCCCCGGCCCGGCTCGAAACCCTGACTGAAACCAGCCGCTTTATCAGCGAAGTGGTCAACCTGGCTCCCGATGACCATGCTCCCTACGTGGGCCGATCGGCCTTTGCCCACAAGGGCGGCATCCACGTCAGCGCCGTGGAGCGCGAGCCCAAAACCTACGAACACACCGACCCGGCCACCGTGGGCAACAGCCGCCGCATTGTGGTGTCTGACCAGGCAGGGCTGAGCAACGTGCTGGCCAAGGCCCGCAGCTTTGGCCTCGGGCTAGACCGCCACAACCCGGCCTCCCGCCAGCTGCTCACCCGGCTCAAAACCCTGGAGCACGAGGGCTACCAGTTTGAGGCCGCCGAAGCCAGCTTTGAGCTACTGATGCGCGAAGCCCTGGGCGATCGCCCCCGCTTCTTTGATCTCAAAGGCTTTTACATCAACTGCCAGCACCAGGGCAATGGCGACGACCACAGCAGCCAGTCTCTCGCCACGATCAAAGTCATGGTAGGCGCAGAGGAAATCTTGGCGGCGGCTGAGGGCAATGGGCCGGTGGCGGCGCTAGATACGGCCCTGCGTAAGGCGCTGCAGACGTTCTACCCGGCGATCGCAAGCTTTCACCTCTCCGACTACAAGGTGCGGATTATCGACAGCGGCGCGGGCACGGCGGCCAAAACGCGCGTTTTGGTCGAGTCGAGCAACGGTGCCCAGCGCTGGACCACCCTGGGGGTGTCGACCAACATTATCGAAGCCTCGTACCAGGCCGTTACCGAAGGGCTGGAGTACGGGCTGATGATGGAGACGGCGCGGCCCCACTGTGCGATCGGCGGCGAAATCGATCGATTTGACGCGGATGCGGCTCTGCAAAAGACCCGCGAAACGGCTCTGGCTAAGCTCAAGCAAGAGCTGGGCTTTGAGTAAGCGATCTGCGAATGCCGCTGGCAGATATGGAGACACCTGCCAACGGTTGCCCCCCAGACAAAGCCTAGCTGTCGCGGCGGCTGGGGCCATTATTGCTCCGGCACCTACAAATTTGAGCTTGATAAAACCCTAGGCAATTTCGCTAAAGACGTAGACCATCGCCGCCATGGCCAGGACGGTCACAATGGTGCCCACCACCTCGATCTGTACTGGGGAACGGCGGTGGGCGGGTCGCAGCCAAAAATTGAGCCATCGCACGATGCGCGGCATCACCACCAGGGTGAGTATGCAGGTGGTGATTAGGTTGTTCGCGAGCATGGCGCTGGCGGGATCCCAATCCTCAAATACGCCCAGGCGTTCCAAAATAAACCCCTGCACCATAATAATTGGGTACAGCCCCAGCACCACCGCCAGAATTTCTTTCCAGGCCGGCGGGCCAAGCCCAGTCAACTCTTCGCCCGACTGATTGCTAAACCAGCCCTGCAAGCCGGTTTCAAAAGAGGTGAATTTGTAGGACTTAAAGATATCGCGTCCGGCTTTGAGCAGGGCGTCGCGATCGCTCGACTGCAACCACTGCTCAAGCTGGCGGGGCTGCTCAAAGTGCAGCACGGTGTACCACTTCAGGCAGCCTTCCTGGACGGCTAGGGGCCGGTAGCGATCGGCCCGCAAAAAGCCATCAACCCGCTGGGCCGACTTTACCAGGCGACGGTGCCAGCTGCGAAAAGCCCAGTTTTTGTTGTTGGGCACAATGTACTCAATGATGACGCTGGGGCTAGGCAAATCGGGGGCCGCTTGGTTACCCAGCAGCTTTGCCAACCCCTCCGAGATCGCCAGCTGGCTCAGCTTGGTTCTTAAATGGCTAATAGTTTTAGCTACCGATTCATGTAGAGCCATGTTGCTTGAGTGTCCTTTAAGAAGCGCATCACCAAGGCTGCATTCAGTATACAGTCCGGTATTTTAAGAGTTCAGCCAACACTCTATCGTTAAGCATAGACCCAGCTTCAAAAGAATAGGCCCACCGAAAGGCAGACTATAGTTACTTTTGAGCTAAAACTCGGAATTTTTCTAGTCCAAAGGTGCTGCCGCCCGTGACGTAGCCGCCCTGGTTTTTAACGGTAGTCAAATGCGCGATCGCCTCCTCAGCAATCACCTCCCCCGCCACAATGGCAGGTACGCCGGGCGGATAAGCCGAAATTGTCTCGGCACTGAGGCGACCGATCGCAGCCTGAACCGGAAGGGTTTCGGTGGCCGCAAAAAAAGCCTCGCGGGGCGACACCACCGGCAGCGTAAACCATTGCTCAGCACTCAAGTATTCGGCACTCAAGCCGGGCTGGGGCAACGAATTAGCGCTGTTTGGGCTGGAGGTGCGATCGCTAGCTCTTGCCTCCAGGGATTGAAACCCCGCCATACACCGCTGCACGTCTGCCCTGGTGTTGCCCAAGCTCACAATAAATGTGAGATGCCGCAGCTCTGGCAGCTCAGCGGTGACGCCCAGTTCGGCGTGGAGAATGTCATCGGCCTCTAGCCCCGTTAGCCCCAGGCCCGACACATCCACCGTCAGCCGCGTTGGGTCTAAATCTGCCACGCTAGAAAAGATCGTTACCGCTGGTTGGTCGATCACCTGTAGGCCGGGAATTGCCGCCAGTTCCCTTCGCATTTGCTGGGCCAAATCCAGCGTGTTAGATAACAACGCCTCGCCCTCGATCGCTATCTGGTGTCGGGCCGCATCCAAAGAAGCCAGCAGTAGCGAATTAGGGCTAGTGGATTGGGTGAGCTGCAGGGCCGATTGCAGGCGGGATGGATTGATGCGGTTCCCTTGCGTGTGCAGCATGGCCGCCTGGCTCAGCGCTCCCAAAACCTTGTGGGTTGACTGCACCACCAGGTCGGCCCCCAGCCCCAGCGCTGGCCTGGGCAGATTGGGATGAAAGGCGAAGTGCGGGCCGTGGGCTTCGTCGATGAGCAGGGGAATGTGGTGGTGGTGGGCTAGAGATGCGATCGCCCCCACATCCGAACAAATGCCGTGGTACGTGGGCGACACCAGCAGCACCGCGCGGGTGTCGGGGTGGTGGGCGAGGGCAGCGGCTACTGTTTCCGCCTTTACCCCCAGCACCAAGCCCAAGTTTGCGCTGTACTCTGGGGCCACAAAAATCGGCATTGCTCCCGACAGCACCAGCCCCGCAATCACCGAGCGATGGGCATTGCGCGGCACGATAATTTTCTCGCCAGGGCCAACGGTGGCCAGAATCGCTGCCTCAATGCCGCAGGTCGAGCCATTGGCGAGAAAGTAGGTCTGCTCTGCCCCAAAGGCCTCGGCAGCGAGTTCTTGCGCCGCAAGAATGACCCCTTCTGGGGCAAACAGGTTGTCCAACTCCGGCAGCTCCGGCAGATCTGCCGATAGGGCCGACTCCCCCAGTAGTTCCTTTAGCCGAGGGGAAGCCCCCTGGCCTCGCTTGTGCCCCGGCGCGTAAAACGGGGCGTGGGAACGTTGGCCACTGGCCTGCAACGCCGACAGCATAGGAGTTTTCGATTGATCGAGCATAGCGGTGCCGAGCAGCGGTGCTTGATTTTGATGGAGTGCTCTTTAGGCCAGTTCGATCCCTCCAAGGTTCTCGCCAATCAAGACCCATCACGTACCCCCTTGATAAGGGGGACAGGGGAGATCCCCACCCGCGTTACCCCCACCAGATTCGCTATAGTCTGAGATGCAGATCTGGAGAATATCCCATGGCCAAAGTTACCTGGAACGGCGTTGTACTGGCTGAAAGCGACGCCTGCGAAGTGGTTGAAGGCAACCAATACTTCCCCCCCGACTCGCTGAAGATGGACTACTTTAAGCCAATCAGCAAAACCACCGGCTGCCCCTGGAAAGGCACCGCCAGCTACTACGACATCGTTGTCGATGGCGAAACCAATGCCGGTGCCGCCTGGTACTACCCTGAGCCAAAGTCTGCCGCAGAGAATATCAAAGGCTACGTGGCGTTCTACAGCAACAAGGTGAAAGTAGAGGCGTAGGTTTATGTAGGGGCACAGCACTGCTGTGCCCCTACTGCCCAATTACGCTTTCTTCAGCCAGCTAAACATGGCCCGCAGGTCTTTACCCACTTCTTCGATCGGGTGCTCGGCTTCGCGGCGGCGCATGGCGGTAAACCCGGCGTTGCCTGACTGGCTTTCGAGCACAAACTCGCGGGCAAACTGGCCGGTCTGAATTTCCTTCAGCACCTTGCGCATTTCGGCTCGGGTTTCATCGGTGATGATGCGGGGGCCGCGGGTGTAGTCGCCGTATTCAGCGGTGTTGGAGATGCTGTCGCGCATTTTAGCCAGGCCGCCTTCGACTACCAAGTCAACAATTAGCTTCACTTCGTGGAGGCACTCGAAGTAGGCCAGCTCGGGCTGGTAGCCCGCATTCACCAGGGTTTCAAATCCGGCTTTGATCAGTTCGCTGAGGCCGCCGCAGAGGACGACTTGCTCGCCAAATAGGTCGGTCTCGGTCTCTTCTCTAAAGGTAGTTTCGAGAATGCCAGCGCGGGTGCCGCCGATGCCTTTAGCGTAGGCCATGGCGCGATCGCGGGCCTGACCCGTAGCATCTTGATAGACCGCAAACAGGCAGGGCACTCCCTGGCCCTCTTCATAGGTGCGGCGCACCAGGTGGCCGGGGCCTTTGGGGGCCACCATCACCACATCGACATCTTCGGGGGGCACAATTTGGCCAAAGTTGATGTTAAAACCGTGGGCAAACAGCAGCACGTTGCCTGCTTCGAGGTTGGGGGCTATGGATTCTTTATAGATGGTGCGCTGCACTTCGTCGGGCAGCAAAATCATCACCCAGTCGGCCAGCTTGACGGCATCGGCGACGGGCTTGACGGTCAGCCCCTCGGCCTCGGCTTTAGCGGTAGAGCGGCTGCCTTCGTACAGGCCCACAATGACGTTGACGCCGCTGTCTTTGAGGTTGAGGGCGTGGGCATGGCCCTGGGAGCCGTAGCCAATAATGGCAACGGTTTTGCCGTTGAGCAAATCTAAATTGGCGTCACTGTCGTAGTACATGCGGGCCATGGGGTTCTCCTTGAAGACGGACTGCGGTGTTTTGTTAGCAAGCTCTTGATTCTACCAAACTAAGGGGGCAGCCCAAATACCCCAGATCATGACCTGGCTTGGGCGATCGCACTTTCAGGCCGCCGGGAGATAACCCGGCCTGATCGGTAGAATGGTTGCAGGCATCAAAATTGTGGTCACACTCCTCTCTAAGCGCACTGCTGATGGTTAAAGCAACCTCTGCCCCGACCCTTTACCAGCAAGACCTGGTGGCCTGGTACGACGACACCGTGGCCAAGCTCAAGGCGGGCGATTTTGCCGCCCTAGATGTTGAAGGATTAATTGAGGAAATTGAAGGTTTGGCAGGACGCGATCGCCGGGAGTTAAAAAGTCGTTTTCGAATCTTGTTAGCTCACCTGCTGAAGCGACTCTATGTCGATGCCCCAGACGACTATCGAGGCTGGGAAATTACGATTCGAGAGCAGCGGCGACAGCTGCTCGACTTACTTGAGCAATCCCCCAGTTTACGCAACGAGGCCGAATCGCTATTTCCCAAATGTTGGGCTGAAGCATTGGCAACTGTGCGAGAAGACTATCCTCAAACAATGTTTCCCGATCGCTGGCCGGATAGTACAGAGCTAGATGCTCTGCTGAGTGAAAAGGTTTGGTGAGGATAGTCTGACAGCTGGGTTCTCGCGCTTCGGCAAGCATGGGGCAATGGGCCAGAGCGTTAGCGCCGAATCCATTTGGTGAGAATGCGCATGGGCTGGCCGGTGGTGGGGTCGAGCTGGGGTTTGCTCCAGGCGCGGGGTTCGGCAAAGCCGAGGCGGTGGAGAATGGCGATGACGAGTTCCATGCCGGTGGCGGTGCCGATCAGCATGACGCGCACGGGTTCGCGGGGGTCGGATGGCTCTAGGCCGGGTGGGTTGCCGGAGGGCGGCAGGCTGTAGATTTCGCTATTGGGGATGAAGTCTGACATGGCGATCGGTAAATAAGGAATAGAACAAGGATCCAGACCTCCGAATTTTTACAAAACTCGGAGGTCTTTTGCAGCAAGAAACGGCACGAAGGGTGCGAAACCCGCCGCTAATGCGAGACTATGGAACCGAGTCGCTGAGAAGAAAACTTCAGTGCGACTTGACAGATATACCGTTCTTTCTATACCGAACGGTAACTACCGAGCAGTATAGTATGTCTAGCCACAGTCAGCAAGTCACGCTGATGAATTTGCGTACCCGTGGGGGTTTGACGCGCCGAGAGGTAGCAAACGCTCTGGGAATTACAGAAAAGACTGTTTATGTGTGGGAAACTAGCGATAATTCACCCAAAATGACCGTTTCTCAGGTGCAAAAGCTACTGGAGATTTTGGGCTGCACGCTGGATGAGCTTGCGATCGCAACGAGAAAATAAGTTTGTAAACTCATATGGTGGAGACAAAGATTACAAATCGCCTAGACCGAGCGCATTTTGAAGAGCACTCTCCACAACCTCATCATCTAAGGACACGTTCTTATCCTGCTCATCTTTGTATGTCGTCGCAAGTTCTAATCTCAATGCTTTAACGACTCGATCGGAGGCAAGCGCTTGAAGTATACGTTTTTTGCTGGTGCAGGCTACTAGGTGGCTCATATTCTCAAGATCGCCACCAAAGACAGCTTTAGAAGTCAGTAGATATAAATTTTCTGCGTCAACTTCGCTAACCCCGTCTTCATCAAGTAGGGAAACATCAAATATCTCAATAAAGCGGGGATCTCTCCCAGTTTGAGGAATGACACGGTAAAGCCGCCAAATTTGACCATTTGTAACAACAGCCCATTCTGCTGAAAGGCTTGTAGCATAGCCAGCAGCTTGGTCTCTGACGTTATTGTTAAGTTTTGCTCGAATATTCTTACACTCAATGACCAGGAAAATATGATCGCCTCGTTTGAGGGCAATATCAACTTTTCCACCTAATGTTCTAACTTCTGTGTCGAGTTCATTTTTGCTATATCCCAACACATTTTCTAGGGCTTCAATGCACCATCTTCTCACTTCTTCTTCGGAGGCTCTTGGCGCATTAGAAATTTCAACCAGTCGAGGGTGAAGGCGGCGAAAACCATCACGAATATCGTCTATAGTTTCCTGCCGAATTTCTGCTTTTGTACGCCGCTTAGTTGTCTTTTGTTTACTCTTTACTTCTGACTCTTCCTCTGGATTAGCAGCTTGAATAGAAGCAGCTTCAAGTGGGGTTGGCTCTACCAACTCCATCACAAATACGTTTCTGCACTTTGGACATCTAACAGGTTTGCTGATCTGATTCTGATATTCGCTCTTCACCCTAAATCTAGTTTTGCAGTCGTCACAAGACGTAAAGCCTATATAGTTTTCAACCATGCTGAGACTAGTTGTAGTCATAACGTATGTGAGGGAGGTGCATTCGTAACTGGAATCCAAACACTCAGGACTGTGACAGATCAGAATCTACATCAGCCAGTTCGAGTGTTCCCAAAACAAGCCGATTACTTCATCCAGAAATTACTGGGGTTCCTAGATTCTCGTAGGGTGCATTCGCGAAGCAATGCACCGCGTGAGGACTGCGATGGTAAAAGAACAGGTTTTTGTTAGGTGATTTCCGGGAAAGAATATACCGTCTAGGCCGGACGAATAAGAATGTCCCATTTGGGCAGCAGAGGGTTGCGTTCCAATCGGTTCTCAATGGC
>JBARVV010000044.1:0-296378 GCA_049646445.1 Nodosilinea sp.
AAGCCTTCACCCCTCACGCCGTGCAAACCCTGCAACTCACCCACCCCAAAAAAAGAACCCCCTGAATGAATCAGGGGGCATAACCTTGTGTCGCTGGGGGAGGGTACAACCTTACAGCGCGTGACACATGCTGCGCCCCTACACGGTCCCTGAACAAATAGATTTACCTTTCCCTAGGGCCGCGAATCGGCGCGTCATCCTCAATGCCCTGCTCTAGCTTGTACTGGGTGAGCAACTGGGTCATTTTGTAGCGCATTCTCAAATGGGTTTCGACCCCTTCGTAGGCGTAGCGATCAAAGCCACCCTGGTCGATCAGCTGCTTCAGGTAGCCGACGCGATCGCCCGGATTTGGGTGCGACGCAAACCAGCTGATGCCCCGGTTGCCGTACTCGTCTTCGAGGGTAATCATCAGGTTGTGCAGGCCGTCGGCGGCGTAGCGGTTGTTGGCCAGCAGCTTGGTGCCCAAGATGTCAGACTGGCGCTCCATATCGCGGGAGTAGCTCGACACAATTAGGCCAGCGGCAATATTGGCCACCTCAGGAATCGGGATAAACGAGGCCAGGCTGGCGGTGAGGTTGCCCTGGGTCACCATTTGAAAGCCGTGGGAGAGCACCGCGTGGGAGATTTCATGGGCCAAAAGCCCGGCCAGTTCGGCTTCGGAGTGGCTTTTGACAATGGCTCCGGCGTTGATAAAGATTTTGCCGCCGGGCAGGGCAAAGGCGTTGAGGCTGTCATCCATAATCACCTCAAAGCTGTAGTCAAACTCGTCGCGCCCCGCTAGCTCCGCCAGCCCCTGGCCCATATCGTTGACGTAGGCCCGAATTTCAGGATCGTCTACAATCGGCAGCTGGCGCTTCACCTGCTCGGCCACCTGGTTGCCCAGGCCGCTTTCGCCCTGCATCATCAAAATGCCGGAGTTGAGGGCGCTAAACGGCCCCAGCAGCCCGCCGGTGAGAATGTACCCCGCCGCCCCGGTGATGATGTTTGAGACCAGGTTGCGGGTCAGGGTTTGGTTCATGTCGCCGCGAAAGCGATCTAAATTCTGCCGCGCCAGGGCGCTCATGGCCTCGGCTTCGGGATGCTCGGGGTTGAGAATGGCGAACTGGTTGGCGGTAATGGCGGCCTCGATCCACTGCTGGCGGGCCATTTGCACCTCGGCCTGGGCCTTGAGCAGGTCGGGGTTAAAGGGGTAGCGGACGATCGCCGCCTCCAGCACCCCCAGCGCCTCATCAGCGCGGTCGTTCTGCACCAGGTAGCGGGCGTAGAGGGCCTGCCCCGACAAAAACTCAGGGTAATTTTTGACCAGCAGCTCCAGCGGCACCAGCACCCGGTTGGGAAACTCTGACTCGGCCCCGGCCTGGGCTTCGCGCCAGTAGACCTGCCCAGCCGGGGGCAAGTCGGCGGGGTCGGTGAGGGGAGCGATCGCCTCTTCTGGCCCTGTTTCGGCCAGCCACTCTGGGTCTTTGGCGGCTCGGTAGAGTAGTTCGGCATCGGCGCGATCGCCTGCCAGGTAGAGGCGATCGGCTTGCATCAGCACTTCACTGCGCTTGGCCTGCTCGGGCGAAAGCCCCGACAGCAGCAGGGCTCGGCCCACGGTTGAATTGATATCTAGATCGGCGGTATCGGCAATGCCTGCCGCGTCTGCCTCCGGCTCAGTGACCAGCACCTCAGGCTCTTTGGGCGGCAGCTTCAGGGTGCCATCGGGCTGCTCTGGGTCACCTGTCGGAAGCGTGTTTTCGGACCGCGAGGCCGGGTCAACCTGTAGCGTGTCGTCAGCATTGGCCAAAATGGCTGGCGCTGATGTTGACGCTGAACGCTCTGCCAGCACTCCAGGCTCGGCGGCCAAACCCGGATTGAGCCCCAGCCCCTGACTCAGCAGCACCGCCCCCAAAAAGCTGGCCAGTAATGCCATCAGAAAACGCCTCGATTGCCGCATGACTTCTCCCTAAATCGATCTCTCGTGGCTTACAAATGGAGGTAACGGGGGCTATGTACCCAGGTTGTGACTAGTGGGGGCGCTAACCCAGGGCCATGTTTGCACGACGCGTTTGCCGAAGCCAGGTTCCCGCCTAGCCCATCTCATTCTGACCAATGCTTTGCCAAGCCAGAAACTGTGCTCCTATAATTTTGTTAAATAAATGTAACACCGGAACCTGTAACGCCGAAAACTCTAACAACGGAGCCCTATGACCTTAGAAACATTTCAACCCTGGCTCAACTTTGTTCACCCCGTAATCATGTGGCTGCTGCTGGCCACCACCCTGTATGCCCTTTACCTGGGGATTCAGTCTCGCCGCACGCGCCTAGCCGATGCTGAAACCCGCAAAGAATTGATCAAAGGAAAGTTTGCCCTCAAGCACCACAAGGTTGGCTCTGCCCTGCTGGCCTTTATGGTGATGAGCACCGTGGGTGCCATGGGGGTCACCTATTTAGAAGCAGGGAAGTTGTTTGTGGGGCCGCACCTGCTGGTGGGCCTGGGTATGGCCACGCTGATTGCCAGCTCGGCGGCGCTGGTGCCTTTCATGCAAAAGGGCAACGAAACGGCGCGTCTCACCCACATCAGCCTAAATATCGTGCTGGTGGGGCTGTTTAGCTGGCAGGCCTTTACCGGCATGAAGATTGTGCAGCGGTTGCTGTCTGACCTATAGGATCGACACCCCTGTAGGGGCATTGCGTGCAATGCCCCTACAGCCCCGCATTCTAAATCTAGTGTGGATCAGGCTCACTGCCCGATCGCTTGCCCCAGTTTGACCAAAAGTGATGGCCCCGATAGCTCTCGGGCAGCGGCAGGTTGTGGCTGTGGTGAAAGTCGTCTTGCACTTTGCGGGTGAGCCGCTTAGACACCTGGCGCACCACCTGGTTGAGCAGGCGATCGCCGGAAGCCTTGAGCAGCGATCGCGGCACCGAGTTGAGCAGGCGCGGCATGTGAATTTTGACCGCCAGGCTGAGGTCCCAGTCCACCTGGGTCAGTGCGGTAGCGGGGGGCACGGCCTCAGAAGACTCCTGTAGCCGCATCACGGCATGAAAATCGACATCGTAGCCCGGCGGCACGTAGCCCGGCACCGGAATCGTGTCAATCCGGTAGACCTGGTGATCGAGGGGCGCTAGATACAGCCCCACCTTAGGCTCGACCTCGTAGCCCAGCACCGAAAAGTGGCCCACCACCAGCGCGTAGCCGTGGTCAGAAATGGGCTCCACCTGCATGGGCTGAGCGCAGCGGGTAAACCAGCCCCGATGGCTATTTAGATAGCGCCCTACCGTGTTGATGTCGGCGGCCATATCCATTTTGCCAGCGTAGCAGCCTTCCAGCAGCAGCGGTGTCCCAATTGGGGGCAGGAGGGCTGGCTCGTCTGCGATCGCCTCTAGGGGTAAGCTGTTGGCCGTCTCGGTCTCATTCCACGTTTCTTCTGTCGCTGAAATCAGCGGCAGGGCGTTGGCATTTTGAGTAGACGGCGTGGATTCCAGAGTCACTGTGCAACCACTTGCTTAAACAACATTCAGTCAGAAACTTTCAGCCAGAAACATTCAGACAGGGTAATTGCGCCAAAGCTTTTTACCCATCGTAAGGCTTTAGTATCTCAAGTGTGCCCTTCAGAACTGTCAAGACCATCACGATTTCATGTAACTAATTCTAGAACTGGCCCTAGGGCTAGTTTCTTTTTCAGCGGCTATTCCCTAGAATCAGGCCAGTTATCAACAGGGAGACGGCGCGGTGAAAGCATTTGTTGCAGGGGCTACCGGGGCGACTGGCTCTAAAATTGTCAAACAGCTAGTCAGTCGCGGCGTGCCCGTCGTCGCTTTTGTGCGCGATGCCGCTGCGGCCCGTAGTCAACTGCCCACTGAGGTCACCCTCATGGAGGGCGACGTAACCGACAAAGACAGTATTCGGCGAGCGATCGCAGGCTGTACGGTACTCCTCTCTGCTACGGGTGCCCGTCCCGGCTTCGACCCCACTGCCCCTTACCAGGTCGACTTTGAGGGCACCAAAAACCTGGTGGATGTAGCCAAAGAAACCGGCATCGACCACTTCGTCATGGTGTCGTCGCTGTGCGTTTCCCGCTTTTTTCACCCCCTCAACCTGTTCTTTCTGATTCTCTACTGGAAACATCAGGCCGAAGCCTACCTGCAAGCCAGCGGCCTCGTCTACACCATTGTTCGCCCCGGCGGCCTCAAAGAGGATGACTTCGATAGCCGGGCGCTGATTATGGCCCCCGCCGATACGCTGTTTGAGGGCAACGTGTCGCGCCAGAAAGTCGCCCAAGTGTGCGTTGAGGCGCTGTACCTGCCTCAGTCGCGCCACAAAATTGTGGAGATCGTCGCCCAGGAAAATGCCAACCCCCAGCCCTACGAGGCTCTGTTTGCCGGAGTGGCGTAGGCCTAGAGAAATTGATGCGTCTTGATGCGCCATAGATCGTCGCGCTACGACCAAAGCGCGACTCAGCTAGTAGTTCAGAAAATGTCCGTCAAGCTTCTGAATAAACGCTTAGTGCAGTCACCGTGACCAAAATCAGTGCCATGCCGAAGATTTGTGGGCCTGCCAGGCTTTCATTTAAAACCACTACGCCGAATAGCGACGCGATGACGGGTTCGATCATGGCCACAATTGAGGCTACGGCTGGCGCGATAGAGTTTAGGCCGACGATATAAAGAACGAACGATAATCCTGCGCCAAACACGCCCAGTGCCACGAACAGCGGCCAATCGGGCGTACTCAAGACTGCAACGGTCTGACTGACATCGCCCGGCCAGATCAGGATGGCGGCCAGTACTGCGAACGCGATCGTCAGAATCGCCTGCGGGCTGCCGTGCGGCGCTGCATACTTAAAGCCGAAAATGAATACCGCGTAGGACAGCCCGGCCAGCAGCCCGGCACCCACGCCAATCGGCGTGACGCTGCCCGCGCCGATGTCGTAAATCTGGGTCAGCAGCACGATGCCAAGCATCACTACCGCGATCGCGGCCAGCTTTGGCGCGGTGGGCCTTTCGAGCTTGAGTGCAAATGACACAAGATACACGAACACGGGTGCGCTGTACATCAACGTAACTGCAACCGCCACGCTGCCCTGCGCGATACTCACGAAATAGAACGCGAAGTTGCCAGCTACGCCGAGACCGGCGATCGCTGACCAAAACCATAACTGACGACTGCCTAGTCCGCTGCCGCTCGGGCGCAACACTAGCCAACCAATCACAAACAGCAGTCCGATCACACCCCGGTAGAACGAAACCACGAACGGGTCCCAGCCGTCAGCCATCAGAATACCGCCGATTCCGCCTGAGAATCCCCAGCAGAGAGCCGCCAGCACCACGTAAATCTTGCTCACACCCGCCATTTGATCTCCTTAATGCTGATGATCTGGAAGGTTAACGGTAGTGAGTTTCATGCCGCTGTGCAAGTCCCTGACCATCGGCACTAATCGACAGGGGAGAGCGGTGGACTCTTTTCTCAGCGCAGGGTTTTGGCTGGGGTCGTGGCCCTGGACTCGATTAAAAAATCGGGGATGTCCCATAGGGCATCGTCATCAAGGCTGTACTGCTCACAGACCAGGCTGAGACGGCTGCCAGCGCTGTCCATGGCATTCACCGAGTGGGTCAGGTCGCCCTGAAAATGCAGCAGTAGACCCGTTTGGGGCCGAATCTGCGCCACCCTCTGCCGACCGCGCTGTAGCACCAGTTCGCCGCTGGCTAGGTCGGAGGGCACCTGCACGTAGAGCACGCTCACCTGATCGGGCGGGTCGATGGTTTTGCAGTACGACCTGAGCGATCGATCGATGTGCGGGTCAACCCGCGACCCCTGCTTCAGCAGCAGCGGATTGAGGTAAAAGGCGTTGCAGTCGGGCAGCAGCGCCTGGTCGAGGTAGGGCTTGAAGTAGGGAAACTGGCGATCGACCTCGGCCCGACCCGCTTGCTTGAACACCACCGAAAACCCTTTAGTAGCGACAAAATCGCGGTTGAGGTTGTTGGTGGCAAAGTATCGGCACGACTGAATTGCCCCCCGCAGGTTGTGGAGGTAGGCGTCAGAAAATGCCTGGGGCTGGCAGCGATAGTAGGCCATTGGGTCAGGGATGCTCGGCAAAGGTCGCCGTTTCGCCCGACTGGGTAAACGAGACCACGGTGTAGGGGTCGACGCGATCGCCCATTTCCATACCGGGAGAGCCCATGGGCATACCTGGAGCTGCAATGCCAAGCACATCGGGCTGCTCACTCAGCAGGCGCTGCACGTCGGCGGCTGGCACGTGGCCTTCGATCACGTAGCCCGCTGCGATCGCGGTGTGGCAAGAGGCGGCGTCTTCTGGTACGCCATGCTGGGCCTTGAGGGTAGCCATGTCTTCGGTGACCACATCCTTCACCTGAAACCCGGCGGCTTTCATGTGGTCTACCCAGTGGCTACAGCAGCGGCAGGTGGGGCTGCGGTACACCGTTAGCTCAGGCAAACTGGGCTGTTCAGACGTAGCCGCTACGACAGCGGACGGAGCGGTGAGAGCACCCAGTAGCGCGATCGCCCCCACCAGCAGTCCCACCAGCAGCCGATTGAGTAAACCCCGACGAGTCATGAAATACTTGTCTCCTTGCGACATCAGAGTGCCTTCTACTTTCAGGATACCTCTGCCCCAGGGGCTGCATCCCTGTCCTTTCGCAACCTGCTCAATGTCGCCGCTAACGATCAAACAACAACCGGCAAACAACAACCGGGCCACCAGGATTGAGATCCTAGTAGCCCGGCTGGCGATTCTATGGTGAGGGATTGTTCACACGCTTGTAAGATAGCCGTCTCGGCTCAAGCTCTTTAGCGCTTGCCCAACCACTTGGCGGCGATCGCACCCACGGCGGCACCCACCAGCGGGTTGCTGAAGAACTTCATAATGCCGGGCTGGTCGGCCAGCACATCCTGGAAGATGTCGGGATGGCTGTGGTAGGTAAAAGAGGCCAGCTTAGTGACATCATCTTCGTTCATGCGGCTGGCGTGGTGGGTCGAAAGGCCCAGCTGCTTCTCCAGGTCGCGATCGCTCAGGCCGCGCTCTTTCAGGTGCTTGAACAGGTCGCGGGCGACATCGTCGCGCTCTTTGGGCTTAATCTGGGTGATCGCCTTACGCAGTTCGGGCTCCATCTGGCTAGGGGGAATGCGATCGGGGTGAAACCCGCGGCCCAGTTCTCGGCGCTCTTCGCGCGATGAGCGGTTAGCAAAATCGTCGAAGTTGGCGTACTCGCGATCGGGCTGGGTCGATTTGCTGTCAATACTTTCGGTGTTGCCACCGGCCAGGTCACTCATGATCTGGCGTTTATAGTCTTTGCTGCTACTCATAACTGTCTTAACTTTTTGTTAATTGAAATGGGCTAGTTGAAATGGGCTAATTTTTTGATGTGGCGCTGGGAATGCCCAGCTGCCTACTGGTAGACGACTTGACGGGTCGTATCGTCGTAGTTGGCTGTTAAAATCAGCTCTTTGTCGGGGGCGTAGACCAGCACGCTCAGGTCGCGATCAGGAAATTTTTTGTGGAAACCCTGTACCAGCGACTGGGCCAGAGTTTTGACTTCCCGAGGTGCTACATCGGGCGAGATCACTACGCCGAGCTTGTCGTTGTCGCGCACATAAGCGTCGCTAACCAGACCTCGGGCGGTCTCCATGACCCAGCGACCGTAGCTTTCGCCGCTAGCCGTATCGCCTCGTTCGAGCTGGCTGTAGGCAGCGGTGGGAGCTAGCCTGTTGCTGGTGCTAGTTTGGGTAGCGGCACCACAGGCGCTGGTGGTAAACAACACGACGCCCAGACACAGGGCAATCACCCCAAGTCGAATAGATTTCAAGATATTCACAAGCTTTTTCCTCAATAGGTGCAATAAATTCAGGGACTGGCGTAGCTGAATTGACCACTAGCTACCACCGAGCAGATCTACCGAGGCTCCACTGGGTTAGAAGCGTGGGGTAAGCCAGTCACCGCAGGAACGGTGCCCTGCTGCGAGGTTTCTCGATGGGGATAGCCCTGGTCCATTGGGTGGTCAACTCGGTTGTAGGGGTTGTCTCGGCCAACGGCCACGCCGCTCTGGTCAAGCTGCCCATGGTTTGGGTTTGTGCCGGGGAGCGGGGCATCTCCGTTGAAGGTGGTGTTCGGTGAACCCGCTCTAGCGCTAGATGCGTCATCGGCGGCATGGTAAACGCCCCAGTCTTCAATACCAGAGGCTTTCAGCGTGCGCTCGGCGCGGGCGATTTCGGGCTCAGTATCTTTGAGCATGACCAGGTAGTCGCCCTGGGCAATGCGATCGCGGTAGTGCTTGGCCCGGTGCTCAGGAATACCCATACCAATCAGGGCACCCACTAGGCCACCAGCAGCGGCTCCGGCGGCACCACCCACCAGCGTCGACAGCACAGCGGCTGCCTCTCCCGCCAGCATTGCTGGACCCAGCCCTGGAATAACCAGTGTCCCAAGCCCCACCAGTAGCCCTGTCACACCGCCCAGCACGCCGCCGGTAACGGCACCAACGGTACCGCCTGTGTCGGCCTGGTTGCTGGCTTCATCTTTGACCTTGACCCCAGCGATCGCATTTTGACGGTCTGGGTCTTTGGCAATCACCGATACGTGGCTCATGGCAAAGCCTGAGTCACTCAGCGCCTGCAAAGCAGAGGCTGTTTTGGGGCGATCGGGAAAAACACCCACCGCGCGTCTGTGTTGTGAAGTCATAAAGTACTTCCTCCTTTTGTGCGAAGCCAGCAACCGTTGCAAACCGTAGTCAATAAAGCGACATTAGAGAAAAGCGACATTAGAGACGCTGTGAAATGCTCTGATAGCAACTGTTGCATTGTCTGTCATTTTAACTGTTCAAATAGGCTAGCCTCATCGCTCATTGGAGGGAGTCAGGCTGATAGAAAGGAGGAGATTAATGCAATCAAGAGCTAAAGGTGATTCTTTACCAATGTGTTTCCAACACGCTAAAAGCTGTTTAAGAAGGCATGAAATGCAGATCGCACACTGACCTATTCCTTTCTCAAGAAAAGACGATCCCCACCTTTTTTGCGGGAGGCATAAGTTTTCAAATATTCTTTCAAGTCTGGCAAAAAGCTATTTCCAAAAAGATATATTGGCCGCCCCCCAAATGCCTTTTCTTACCAGGCTTTGGGCAATGACTCCCATGGTTCTCGGCTGGCCTCGGCCCCGGCCTTTGCCAGCCGTGGCACCGCCATCGACATGGTTGAGCGCTACTGGATGGCTCTCTGCCGCGACGTGCCCTTTGAGCAATATGCCAACAGCGGGCTAATTCGGGCCGCCCTCAACGCCCTCAACGCCCTGGGCTTTGCAGATCAGTTTGGTTGCACCCCACAAACCCTCTTTCGCAGCCCCTATGCGGGGTGTCATGTTGGCCCCACGTGTCTCAGTTTTTGCTGCAAGACTTTCAGTTTGGCAACCAGCCCATTCAGCCGCAGCAGCGCTACCCGCACCCAGAGGTAGACTATATGACCGACCTGGAGACCTGGCAGCAGATCAACAACGGTGATATCGACCCGACGGGTACCGATATCATTGACGGCACCTGCTATATCACCACCATGCGGGATGAAGGGCCGTGGGTTCACATAGACTTTCCACTAGTTGGGGCTGTGATCGACTATCATGCTGCTGAGCTTAGAATCTATCCGGAAAATAGCAGTAGCTTTCGCCCCACAATTCAACAAGCGGCTAGCTGGACAAATCCCAAACACGATTGGGCCGACTCGGCCCAGCGAATGTTTACCACCAGCACAGGGGCAATGCGGTGCCAGAGTTCATCGGGAATCCGCCAAATCGCGGGTAACGTAGGGTTGATCGAGGATGAAGACGCCATTACCTAATCTTGAGGCTGTATCCTATTAACGCCAGCTCCTAACCTCTTACGGGTTGGGGGCATCTCGACCGTTGAGGGTGTAATCCCACCGCTTGGCAACCCGGCAAAAGATTCGCCACCATAAAAATATAATTTAACTGCCACCTACTTTTCGGATAGGTTCTAAGTAGCCGGTGCGCCTATTTCAGGTCACCATCAAGGCAGTCAATGTTGTTGAGCCAGAGTAATGAGTTTGATCCAGGAAATATTTCTTGAAAGTGACTGGGAAGAGGTTGAACAGGCCCAGGCCGCATGCGACGAAAGGGCCAACCAGCTGCGGGCTGAGGGCCACAACTGCACCTGTACTACCCTTTACCGCATCAACGACGGTCGGCGGGTCTTTTTGCTCGAAGCGCAGCATCCCGACACGCTGGAGCCCGAGCACCGGCCCTCTCGGCGCAAGCCGCCCGCTCGGCGGCCTGCGCAACGAAGTTAAGTTCAAAACGACTAAGGCATTACCCTTCAACTAGGCTCAGGGCCACGGCTTCGGCTACCCGAATGCCGTCGATACCGGCGGATAAAATGCCCCCGGCATAGCCCGCCCCTTCGCCAGCGGGGTATAGCCCGGCGGTATTCATGC
Organism: Nodosilinea sp.; assembly: GCA_049646445.1. Lineage (GTDB taxonomy): Bacteria > Cyanobacteriota > Cyanobacteriia > Phormidesmidales > Phormidesmidaceae > Nodosilinea. The sequence continues at coordinate 10,433 of JBARVV010000044.1, forward strand.
TTTGAAACTGCTCGTTGCGCTTGATCCGAATGGGGGATGAGGTGCGGGTTTCGACCCCGGTGAGCACGGCATCGGCCATGGCAAAGCCGTGGATTTGGCGATCGAAGGCGGGAATGGCCTCGCGGATGGCGGCGATCGCGTACTCCGGCAGGCTCTCGCTAAGGTCACCCAGCTTGATCCCCGGCTTGTAGGAAGGATGTACTGACCCAAACTCGGTGGAGGGGCGATTGACCAAAAAATCGCCCACCAGCTGCCCCGGTGCTTCGTAGGTACCGCCGCCCAGGGTAAAGGCCACCTCCTCTAGCCGCCGCTGCAGCGCAATCCCCGCCAGCGGCCCCTCAGGATAGTCGTCTGGGGTAATGCCGACGACCATGGCGCTGTTGGCGTTCGACTCGTCGCGGGCGTACTCGCTCATGCCGTTGGTGACTAGGCGACCCGGTTCTGAGGCCGCCGCCACCACCTTGCCGCCAGGGCACATGCAAAAGCTGTAGACCGTGCGCCCGTTTTCGCAGTGGTGCACCAGCTTGTAGTCGGCAGACCCCAGGCGGGGGTGCCCGGCCTGGTCGCCCAGTCGGCAGCGATCGATCAGCGCCTGGGGATGCTCAATCCGAAAGCCAATCGAAAAGGGCTTGGCCTCGATATATACGCCGTGTTCGTGAAGCATTTGAAAGGTGTCGCGGGCGCTGTGGCCCACCGCCAGCACCACGTGGTCGCTGGCCAGGTAGTCGCCATTGTCGAGCCGCACGCCCTGCACTCGGCCCTGGTCGATATCGAGATCGGCCACGCGGGTTTGAAAATGAATTTCGCCGCCGAGCGCTTCGATATTGGCCCGCATAGTCTGCACAATTTTGACCAGGCGGTAGGTACCGATGTGGGGCTTGTTGATGTAGAGAATCTCGGGGTTGGCTCCGGCGTTGACCAGCTCGGTGAGCACCTTGCGCCCGTAGTGGTGAGGGTCGCTAACCTGGCTGTAAAGCTTGCCATCGGAGAAGGTGCCCGCGCCGCCTTCGCCAAACTGAGCGTTAGATTCGGGGTTGAGGTTTTTTTTCAGCCAAAAGCCAAAGGTATCGACGCTGCGATCGCGCACCGCCTTGCCCCGCTCTAAAATAATGGGCCGAAACCCCATCTGCGCCAGCATTAGCCCCGCAAACATGCCGCACGGCCCCATGCCAATCACAATTGGCCGAGTCTCAAAGCCTTCAGGGGCTTGGGCTACCGGGTGATAGGTCGTATCTGGCGTCGGCACCACGTGGGGGTCTTTTTTGAACCGCTTCAGCAGCGCCTTTTCTCTGGGCGTCTCGACATCAACGATATAGACCAGGGTAATGTTGCCCTTTTTGCGCGCGTCATAGCTGCGCTTAAAAATGCTGAAACGGCTCAGATCTGCCGCCGCCAGGTGCAGCTTTTTGAGAATGGCTGCTTCGAGAGCGGCCTCGGCATGGTCGAGGGGTAGTTTGATTTGGCTGAGGCGTAGCATAGGTCGTGGTGGGGCAAGGTCCCAACGAAGCGCACAGAAGCGCAGACGATCATCATGCCATATCGGCTCGGGGGCTGGCCAAATGGGTTGGCCACGGTGATCACCAGCGGCCTGCGCGCTGAAAAGCCTCGCTGAACCTGGGACGGCACCGACTAGCGCTGATCCCCAGCGCGGGCAGGGAAAGATCTACCCGAGGTTGCACTGAGGAATTGAACCCAGCTTCTACAGTGAAGGGACGTTTAATTTCCCCGCTTAAATATTTGTGGATATTTACATTCTCGATCTGCTAGTGGTTGGCTTGCTGCTGCTGGCGGTGACCCTAGGATCTGGGTGGATTGGGAGACTGCCCCTGTCCTACGCCTTGATTTATCTAATTGTGGGCATTTCGCTCAGTCCCTACGGGTTTAACCTGGTTCGGGTGCGGCCCGATGCCCAGCTCCTAGAACGGCTAACAGAGATGGTGGTGCTTATTTCTCTGTTTAGCTGCGGCCTGAAAATGAATCGTCCGCTCAAAGCCTGGGCCTGGAATTCTACCGTTCGACTGATTGGGTTTCTGATGCCGCTCTCCATCTTTGCGATCGCCGCGATCGCCCACTTTGTCCTCAATCTGGAGTGGGGAGAAGGCATTTTGCTGGGGGCTATTTTGGCTCCTACCGACCCCGTCCTGGCCTCCGAAGTGCAGCTCTATGACCATCAAGATCGCGACGAACTGCGCTTTGGCCTCAGCTCCGAGGGCGGCCTCAACGATGCTCTGGCGTTTCCGTTTGTCTACTTTGGGTTGCGCTGGCTAAAGGATGACAACTGGCAGAGTTGGTTTGGTCAGTGGGTAGCGGTCGATTTGATTTGGGCGATCGCCGCCGGTCTGCTGACGGGCATTCTGGTTGCTCGGGGCATTTGCTGGCTAGAGTACCACCTCGAAAAAAGTCGTCCGACCGACAACCTAATGGAAGACTTTGTCGCCCTCAGCACCATTCTGCTCAGCTACGCCATAGCAGAGCTAGCGCACGGCTACGGCTTTTTGGCCGTCTTTGTCGCCGGAGTTGCCATGTACCAGCGGTGCCAGAGTGCCGAGCGATCGGCCTCACGCCTGCGGTTTATGGAGCGGCTCGAAAAACTGGCTGAAGTTGGCACTATTTTGCTGCTGGGGTCGCTGCTGCGCCATGAACCCATACTGCGGTTTGCTGGCCCAGCGCTAGTGATCGCTGGCTCGCTGATGTTTGTCATTCGGCCCCTGGGAGCCTGGATTAGCACCATTGGCTCGCCCATTCACCCTTCTACCCGCTGGCTATTTGGCTGGTTTGGCATTCGCGGCGTCGGCTCTCTCTACTATCTAACCTACGCTCTCGGTGAGGGCTTGGAGGGTGAAACTGGCGAACTGATTGCCTGGCTGACGCTGATCACCGTCACCCTTTCCGTAACGCTGCACGGCATTACGACAACCCCACTCATGCAGTGGTACGAACGCCACATTGAGGGCAACAACTCCTTAGAAAAAGAACTCCCTAACCCCGACTAATCGCTATCCTCGCGCCGTCGATAAGCATTGCAACAAAGTATCGGGTGAGCTGGTGCAGAGCAGGTATCCTGGCGGAGGTCCCGTCTGGTAACCCTCACCTATGACCACCTTCGTTGCCCTCGATTTTGAAACCGCCGATCGCTACCGAGACAGCGCCTGCTCGATTGGCCTGGTGCGAGTCGAGCGGGGGCAAGTGGTCACCAAAGCTCACTACCTGATCCGGCCGCCGCGACGGCAGTTTGAGTTCACCCACATCCACGGCATTACCTGGGCTCAGGTGGCAAACCAGCCCGATTTTGCCGAACGCTGGCCCGAGATAGCGGCGATGTTAGCCGGAGCAGAGTTCTTCGCCGCCCACAATGCCTCATTCGATCGCAGCGTGCTCCACGCCTGCTGCCGGATGTACGACATTGCGCCCCCGCTGCCCGAATTTGTCTGCACCGTCAAACTGGCCCGGCAGGCGTGGAATATTCGCCCTACCAAGCTGCCCAACGTGTGCGACTACCTGGGCATTCCCCTCAACCACCACGACGCTCTCTCCGATGCCGAGGCCTGCGCCAAAATTGCGATCGCTTCAGCCCTGGCCGGGGTATCCAGGTAAAGACCGAGCTTGCTACCGCCAGGTACCGCTACGCCGTCGCCTGGGGTGCCCCGCTGCTGTTGAATGCCTCCGTCTCACCCCGCACCTCCACCGTGCCGCGAAACATGTTCATGCCGCAGGTAAACTCGTAGCGACCCGGCTGGGTGGGCGTAAACTCGATCGCCGTAGTCTGATTGAGAAGCAGGTCTTTAGCAATGCGAAACTCAGGAAATCGCACGGCCTCTAAGCAGCTGCTGGGGTCTTTGCGGTAGAAGTTGAGCCGCACCGGCTGCCCCAACCGCACCACAATCTCGCTGGGGTCGTAGCCGCCATCGACGGTGACGGTAATCTCCTGCACACCGTCGGTGGCGCTGGCCTGGCGAGACCTGGGCTTGCTGAGCAAAAACCACCACAGCTCCAGCCCAATCAGACCCAGCCCCGCTCCGGTAATGGCCACCTTAGACCACAGCGGTTGCTCAATCCGCTGGAACTGACCTGTGGACTGGGGCGCGCGATCCATAGTGCCGTTGTCCATCTCCATCTGGGCGGGGGTGCCGGTAGCTAGGCTGAGGGCCAATCCCAGACTCGCGAGGGTGGTGAGGGCGAGAGGTTTGAGTGTCATAGGGATGCCTTTGGCAAGTTCAAAGTGAAGAATTCAAAGCTAAATATTCAAAATTGGGACGGTGTTGGTGAGTTCATAAGGAAGGGCAACAAACACCCTAAGGCTTGCATTGCACTTCTCTCTACCCTCCCACCCATCCATCCCTACCCCTGCAACCTGGGCCGAAACTTCCGCAGCCGCAGCGCATTCGTCACCACCGACACCGAGCTAAAGGCCATCGCCGCCCCGGCAATAATCGGGCTGAGCAGCCAGCCAAAGATGGGGTAGAGAATGCCTGCTGCGATCGGAATGCCCGCCACGTTGTAGATAAAGGCAAAGAACAGGTTTTGGCGAATGTTGGCCATGGTGGCGCGGGAGAGCTGAATGGCCGTGACAATGCCGTACAGGTCGCCGGATATCAGGGTGATGTCGCTGGCGGCGATCGCCACATCGGTCCCTGTCCCGATCGCCATACCGACATCCGCCTGGGCCAGGGCTGGTGCATCGTTAATGCCGTCGCCCACCATCGCCACAATCTTGCCCTCCCGCTGAAGGGTTTCCACCTGGGCGGCTTTTTGGTCGGGGCGCACTTCGGCAAACACGCGGGTAATGCCGACTTCATGGGCGATCGCCTCGGCAGTGCGGCGGTTGTCGCCGGTCAGCATCACCACCTCCAGGCCCATGCGCTGTAGGGTGGCGATCGCGGCAGCAGACGATGGTTTGACCGCATCGGCGATCGCCAAAATCGCCTCTACCTGGCCATCCACCGCCAGCCACACCACCGTGCGACCCTGGGATTCCAGCTGCTCCCACGAGTTTTGCAGGCGGTTGGTCTCAACTCCCAGCTCCTGCATCCAGCGGTGGGTGCCGATCTGCACCCGCTGCCCCGCCACAGACCCCTGAACGCCGCTGCCCGCTAGGGCCTCAAAGGCTTGGGGCTCTTCTATGGTTACCCCTTGGGCCTGGGCGTAGTTGACCACAGCTTCCGCCAGGGGGTGCTCGGAGTTGCGTTCCAGCGTTCCGGCCAATTTCAGCAAATGGAGTTCTGTGGCCGTACCGTTGACGGTCAGGTAGTGGGTCACCGTCGGCTTGCCCTGGGTAATAGTCCCAGTTTTATCCAGCACGATCGCCTGAATGTTGTGGGCTAGCTCCAGGCTGTCGGCCCCTTTGATCAAAATGCCGTTCTCAGCCCCTTTGCCGGTGCCCACCATGATCGAGGTCGGTGTGGCCAAACCCAGGGCACAGGGGCAGGCAATAATCAGCACGCCTACGGTCGTAATCAGCGCCATGGTGATGTTGCCCATGACGTTGTACCAGATGATGAAGGTGAGCAGAGCGATCGCGATCACCGCCGGTACAAACCAGGCCGTTACCCGGTCAGCCAGCTTTTGAATCGGCGCTTTTGACCCCTGGGCCTGCTGCACCAGCTTGACAATCTGGGCCAAAAACGTGTCTTTGCCCACCCGCGTAGCGCGGAACTTAAAGCTGCCAGTTTTGTTCAGCGTGGCCCCAATCACCTCGTCACCGACGGTTTTCTGCACGGGCACACTCTCCCCGGTCACCATCGCCTCATCCAGCGTGGAGGCCCCGTCAATAATCTCGCCATCGACCGGAATCTTTTCCCCAGGCCGCACCAGTACCACGTCGCCCAGCACCACATCGGCAATGGGAATATCCACGGGCTGGCCCTGGCGCATCACCCGCGCGGTTTTGGCCTGCAAACCCATCAGCTTACGAATCGCCTCCGAGGTCTGGCCCCTGGCCCGGTTCTCCAGCAGGCGACCCAGCAAGATCAGCGCGATAATCACCGCTGCGGCCTCGAAGTAGACGTCGGGGTTCAGCCCCTGGTCGACAAACCACTGGGGGTAAAGCGTGGGAAACAGTGAGTAGAGAAAGGCCGTCCCGGTGCCCACCGCCACCAGGGTATCCATACTGGCGGAGTGGCGTTTAAGCGCTTTCCAGGCGTTGATAAAAAACGAACTCCCGGCCCAAAACAGCACGGGTGCCGTCAACACCAGCTGCAGCCAGGGGCTGTGCAGCCACATCGGTATAAACGGAATCGGCAGGCCCGTCATCATCGGTAGCGAGCCAATCACCAAAATGCCGCCGATCGCTAGACTAAAGACCGCTTTGCGGGTGAGCTGACGGTTTTCGGCCTGGCGCTCCCGCCGCTCGGCGTCATCTTCTGGGGCCAGCACATCGTCTTGCAGGGGCTGGGCGGTGTAGCCCGCCTCATCCACCGCCGACTGAATCTGGGCCAGGCCAGTGCGCTGAGGATTGTAGGTGACAGCCGCCTGCTCGGCCCCAAAATTCACGCTGCAGGCATCGACCCCAGGCACCGCCTGAATCGCCGCTTCAATATTGCTGGCGCAGGCGGCGCAGCTCATGCCCCGCAGCTTAAACGTTTGAGTTTCCATGGGTGCCTTCTAGAGCATCGGTACAATGTGGCTAAAAACCGGGGTTTTGTGCTGGCTTAGGCAACGGTGTAGCCAGCGTCGGTAATGGCCGCCTTAATAGCCGCCTCTGAGACGCTAGCGTCTACGCTCACCTGCTTGGTTTTTGAATCAGCGCTCACCTGGGCCGCCGGGTCGATCGCCTTAACGGCTTTGGTTACCGTGTCTTCACAGGCCGAGCAGGCTAAATCTGGAACCTTAAATTCAAGCGTCATGACAAACCTCTACATTCTCGATACCTTCATTGTGAAGTCTTCAGTTAGCTATAGAGTCAAGGGTTAGGCCCAATAAGTTTTGTGCCTACAATCGATTTCCTTAGATAACGCTCTGGATCTAGATTGGCGAATCTGGGCTGGCTGTGAAATAATAGAAGGCTGTGTCTTATTTTTTGCCCACCCTATCAGGTGACCTGTCATGGCTAAAGGCGTCCGCCTCGTCATTACCCTAGAGTGCACAGAGTGCCGGACTAACCCGGACAAGCGCTCTAACGGTGTATCGCGCTACACCACCCAAAAAAACCGTCGCAACACGACGAACCGCATTGAGCTGAAGAAGTTCTGCACCCACTGCAACAAGCACACCGTCCACAAAGAAATCAAATAATTATCACCCATGGCCTACTTCCGTCGTCGAGTATCTCCAATCAAGCCCGGAGACCCAATTGACTACAAAGATGTCGATTTGCTCCGTAAGTTCATCACCGAGCGCGGCAAAATTTTGCCCCGCCGGATTACCGGCTTGACCGCTAAACAACAGCGGGATCTCACCACTGCCATCAAGCGTGCCCGAATCATTGCCCTGCTGCCCTATGTGAATGGGGAAGGCTAGGCTAGGCTAAAGATGGCGATCGCTAGGGTGTTGGCTTGGTTGACAAAGGAACGCTAGTCGAATTTAAGCACCAGGGGCAGCCCCGTTTAGGGGTGGTAGATCGGCCCGAGGGCAAAAAAAACTGGGTGGTGATCGACGAGCGTGGTCAAGCCCACACCCTGCACCCGCGCGACTTCATCTACGAGGTCAGCGGCAGTACTTACCAACCCGCTGATATTGGCCCCTTTGCCGCCGAGGCCGAGTCTTATATCGACCCATCCAGTCTAGAGATTGCCTGGGAGTTTTTAACCGAAGCCGGGGAGTCTGCCGACCCGGCGGCTTTGGCGCAGCTGCTATTTTCAGAGCAGAGCCCCGCGTTTTGCTACGCCGCCCACCGGCTGCTGGCGGAAGATAAAGTTTTTTTCAAGCAAAAGGGCGATCGCTACGAACCCCGCCCCGCTACTCAGGTTGACGAACTGCGGCTGCAAATCGAGCGCGAAACCCAGCGCCAGCAGGAATGGGAATCCTTCATGACCAAGGCGCGTCAGGGCCTGGCGGGGGAAGCGGTGGACTGGGACAAGAGCGATCGCCCTCGGCTTGAAACCCTGGAGCGCCTGGCCCTGTTTGGCGATGAGTCAAACCAGCGCACTCAGGCCGTAGAAATTCTCAACGCGTTGGGTGCTGCGCCAACGGCGGCGGGCGCATTTGATACCCTAGTGGCACTGGGGCTGTGGAGCATCCACGAAAACTTGGCCCTGCGCCGTAGCCAAGTCCCCAGTCACTTTTCTGAGGAAATCCTTACCATGGCGCAGCAGCGTCTTCAGTCTCCGCCACCCGACCCCGATGCCCAGCGGTTAGACCTCACCCACCTCAAGGTCTACACCGTAGACGATGCCAGCACCCAAGAAATTGACGACGGCCTCAGCCTTGAAACCCTAGATGACGGCATTCAGCGCCTCTGGGTTCACATCGCCGACCCAACCCGCTGGCTGCTGCCAGGAGATGCGCTCGATTTAGAAGCGCGCCGCCGCTGTACTACGGTCTACTTGCCCACCGGCATGATTCCCATGTTCCCCCTGGAGCTTGCCACCGGGGCCATGAGCCTGATTCAGGGCCAAATCTGCTGTGCCCTCAGCTTTGGCATCACTCTCACCACAGACGGCGATATTCAAGACTACCAAATTCACCCCACGCTGATTCGCCCCACCTACCGCCTCACCTACGACGACGTCGATGAAATGCTAGAGCTGGGCATTACCGCCGAGCCAGAGCTGCAGGGGCTGGCTCACTGGGCCAAGGTTCGAGGCCTGTGGCGGATGGCCCAGGGGGCAATCAGCATCAATATGCCCGAGTCTAGCATTAAGGTTTCTGAGACCAAAGACGACATTGTGATTGAGGTGGTCAACGATTCAATGGCGCGGCACATGGTGGCCGAAATGATGATTTTGGCCGGGGAAGTCGCCGCCCGCTACGGACAAACTCATGATTTGGCCATCCCCTTTCGCAGCCAGCCCCAGCCCGATCTGCCCTCCGACGAAGAGCTGATTTCGCTGCCCACGGGCTGGGTGCGCGATTCCGCCATTCGCCGCTGCATGACCCGCAGCGAAGTAGGCGTCACCCCCAGCCGCCACGCCACCCTGGGGCTGAACAGCTACAGTCAGGTAACGTCGCCGATTCGGCGCTACCTCGACCTGGTCACTCACTTTCAGCTCAAAGCCCATCTGCGGGGCGAGCCGCTGCCCTTTTCTTCCACCGAGGTGACCGAACTAGCGATCGGGGCCAGTTCTGCCGCCTACGAGGCCACCTTGGTTGAGCGCCAAACCAAGCGCTATTGGGCTTTAGAATATCTGCGCCGCCACCAGGGTCGGAGCTGGGAAGTGATGCTGCTGCGCTGGCTGCGGGAAGACGAAGGCCTGGGGCTAATTATGGTAGAAGACTTGGGCCTAGAGCTGGCCATGCGCTTCAATAGGTCCGTTGCCCTGGGCGAACAGCTTCAGGTGCGGGTCAGCCACGCCAGCCCCCGCCAGGACGTGATTCGCTTTGAAGAGGTGGCCCCAGAAAATGAAGAGGCGGCAGCCGTAGTTACCGCTAGCTAGGGCTTTCTCTTGAAGGGATGAGTCGAAGGGCTGGCAGAAAAATCAGCGGCACACCATACGTTAACCAAATCCGAATCGCATCACCTCGATTCCAAACAGGCGGATTGCGTAGGGGCAAACGGTATTTGCCCAGCCCAACCGGGGGCAACAAAGGCGGATTCAGTATTGTTGGCTAACTCATTTAATTTGAAGTGGAGCCGTCTCGTTATGCTGGGCACTCTGAGCCAAAGTACCTGGCGCTAGGCCAGCGGTTCATGAGGACAAGGCCCGTGTTAATGAGTTCCTGTCAGCAGGTTAAGTCGTCTTTGGTATATCGGGCGGCGCGATCGCGCCCCAAACTAGCCACCTGTGTGGCGATCGCGATCGCAGCCCTCAGCGCCCTGCCCGCCAGTGCCCAGACCCTGAGCGAAAAAGTGCTAGCCATGGAGCAGGGGCTAGAGCAAGACTTTGCCGACTATTTTGGCGAAAGCCCCGTGGAAGTCACCCAGGGGCCAGTAGAAATCGCCGCAACCCTGGCCCGGATTGGTTCTGAAACAGGAACCAATCCCGCCGTCCTGTGGGTTATCCCTCGGGGTGATCACCTGCACCTAGTATTGCTGACCGCCAAAGGGCAGCCCGTCATCCGCGACCTTTACGATGTGCCCGATACCGAGCTGCGCCGGGTGGTCAGTGACTTTATGCTGGAAACCAGCAGCGTGGTGCCCCGCCGGAATCGCCCCGCCGCCCAGAAACTCCACGAGTGGATCCTAGGCTCCTACGAAACCGAATTTTTGGCGGCAGAGGGCATTGACACGCTGCTCTTTTGCCTGGGCAATGGGGTGCGGGGGCTGCCCCTGGCCGCGCTCTACGACGGCAACCAGTTTTTGATTGAGAAATACAGCCTGACCCGCATTCCCGCCTTCAATTTGATCCAAACTGACTACACAGCCCTGCGGCCCGGCAATATTCTGGCGATGGGAGCCTCAGAGTTTCAGGCTCAGGAGCCGCTGCCGGCGGTACCCACCGAACTCTCCAGCATTTTGTCGGAGCTGCGCGGCACCAGGCCGGAGGGCGAGATCTGGCAGGGGCGATCGTTTTTAAATCAAGATTTTACACTGCCTAATTTGCGCCTATGGCTGCGAGCGCAATCGCCTACGGTGGTGCATCTAGCGACCCACGCTGTGTTTGAGCCCGGCGATCCAGCCCAGTCTTATATTCAGCTTTGGGATCGCCAGCTCAGCCTGGAAGCCATAGGTCAGGTCAACTGGAACTCCCCCAATTTGGAGCTGCTCGTGCTGAGCGCCTGCCGCACCGCTGTTGGCGACGATGAGGCGGAGCTGGGGTTTGCCGGGCTGGCCTTGCAATCGGGGGTAAAGTCGGCCCTGGCCAGCCTGTGGAACGTGGATGATGCCGGTACCCTGGCGCTTATGAATGAGTTCTATAGCTACCTAGGACAGACAACAACTAAGGCCGAAGCCCTGCGCCAGGCCCAGCTGGCGATGCTGCGGGGCGAAGCGCGGTTTGAGGCCAATCATCTGCTGCTGTCTCGCGGTGCTGTGCCAGTGCCTGCCGATTTGAAAGTCAGCCCTGGGGTCGATCTTTCGGCTCCCTACTACTGGGCCGGGTTTAGCCTAATCAGCAGCCCTTGGTAGAAGGAGGCAGCTTAGCCGGGGCTTCATCAGCATTCACCAAAGCTTAAAGGCTCCAGCCCTGTACCCAGTGGTGTTACGGTTCTTTTTGACAGTCAGATATTACTAGTTTGAAGAAGATATAGATTAATTCAGAGCTTGTGTACTATGGGCATCGTCACTCGACCAAGATTTTTGCTGGCTTTAGCGCTGGGGCTGGGCCTGGGGGTATTTGCGGGGGCAAACCCAGGGCTGGCTCAGTCTAACAACGGCGATCGCGGTGAATTTCCCGGTCGCCGGGTTGGTGGTGGTACCCGCGGCGACTGTGCCGTTAACAACCGATCGCTGGCGGCGCTAAACCCGGTTAGCAACCTGGGGGTCACGGCGAGCGATCGCCCCTCCCTGTATTTTTCGGTGCCAACGGCGGCAGTCCCTTACCACGGCCAGTTTATTTTGCACGATGCCAACGAAAACCGGCTGTACGAAACCACTCTGACGGCAGGCGCTGAACCCTTAGTGGGAGTACACCTGCCCACTAACCTGGTCATGCCGGAACAAGACTACCACTGGTATTTTGTTGTTGCCTGCAACCCCCGTGATCTGTCGCAGAATGTGGTGCTAGAAGGGTGGCTGCGGCGGGTGCCGCTCACCGCTGCTGCCGCCGATACGGCCCGGATAGAGCCTCAAATCGAGCTAGTTAAAACCTACCAAACTGAGGGGCTGTGGAGCGACGCGATCGCCCTGATGGTCGATCTCCACCAGGCCCATCCCGACAATGAGACCGTACAGGCTCAGTGGAGCCAGCTTCTAGAAGCGCTTGATCTCGCCAACATTGTCCCGTAGCCATCGACTATGGATTTATGCCGTCGATGGTCAACGCTGCATCCTCTGCCCAGTCGCCTGCGGGCGGCCGGGCGATCGATTTTGTTGATCAGCTGCTTGACCACGCTGCTACTGCTGGGCCTGCAGCCCCTAGGTTGGCTAGAGCCACTGGAACTTAAGGTATTTGACCACTTTGTGCAGCGGCGAACCGATGTCGCTACCGACAACCGCCTGCTGATTGTGGGCATCAGCGAGACCGATTTGCACCGCTACGGCTGGCCCCTCAACGATCAGGTTTTGGCCCAGGGGCTATCTCAGCTACAGCGGCATCAGCCACGGGTGATTGGGCTAGATCTTTACCGCGATTTGGCTCATTTGCCTGGGGCTATAGATCTCAAAGCGGCGCTTCAGGTCGATAACCTGGTAGCCATCACCAATATCGCTAGCGGCATTGAACCGCCACCGGGGTTGTCCTCAGACCGGGTTGGCTTCAACGACTTGACCCTCGACAACGATGGGGTGGTGCGGCGCAGTTTGTTGTTTGTGGCTGCCGACACCCAAGACTACTATTCTTTCGCTCTACGCGTCAGCCTGCGCTATTTGGCGGCTATGGGGCAAGGGTTTCGCTACGATGCCGGGGCGCTATGGCTGGGGCAGGTACCTATTGTGCGCCTGAAGGCTACCCACGGCGGTTATCAGAAAGCCGACCAGCGCGGCTACCAAACCTTGCTCAACTACCGCAGCCGATCTAGCCCGGCACCTGTAGTGAGCTGGAGTCAGGTTATGGATGGGGCAGTAGACTCTGATCAGATTCGCGATCGCGTTGTCATAATTGGCACCATGGCCCCCAGTCTCAAAGACATGCTGTACACCCCCTACAGCCGCGATCTTGAAACCTTCAATGCGCCTGGGGTAATTGTCCATGCCCAGATTGTTAGCCATCTGCTCGACATTGCTCTGCACCAGCGCCCGACCTTTAGGTTTTGGCCCCGCTGGGGAGAGGTGCTGTGGCTGTGGAGTTGGGCGATCGCAGGGGGAGCGCTAGCGTGGCGGTTTAGCTATCCCCTGGGGCTAGGGTTGGGCGGCCTAGCCACCCTGGGGCTGATCTATGCCTGCAGCTGGGGGCTATTTCTCCGCACAATCTGGATTCCAGTGCTTGAACCCTCGGTGGGATTTTTGATCGCCCTGGGCGTAACTATGGCCTATCGGCTGTTCTACACCCACAGCCGCGATGGGCCCACCGGGTTACTCAATCGCCGTGCCTGGCTCAATGCCCTCAGCCCGCATCTGCCGTTGCGGCTGCCGCAGCCGCAAAAGCCACCCGGCGTCATGGTGGTGGGCTTTAACCGTTTTAGGCAGGTTAATGCCAGTCTGGGGCAGGAACTAGGCGATCGGCTGATGCTCATGCTGGTCGATCGGCTGCGGCAAATTCTCCCGCGCACGGCTCAGCTGGGGCGGCTGAGTGGCGATGACTTTATGCTGGCTCTCAGGCAAAGCAATCGAGAGGTGCTAACCGATCTGGCGAAGGGCATTCACCAGGCTCTGAGCGACCCCTTTAGTCTCGGCGGTCAAGATATTGTCATCACCGCCAGCATTGGCATTGTCGTCCCTCAGCCCGACCAGCCCTACACCCCCGAAAACCTGCTGCGCGATGCCCAAACCGCCATGTATCGAGACCAGCGGGCGAGTCAGTCTCGTTATCAGGTGTTTGCCGCTAGTATGGCCAGCGCCGCCGATCAGTTTACCCTCGAAACCGAGCTGCGCCACGGCATTGCCCAGCAGGAATTTGTGCTCTACTACCAGCCCATTGTTAGCCTAGAAACTGGCGCTGTGGCTGGGTTCGAGGCCCTGATTCGCTGGCACCATCCGCGCCAGGGGTTTGTGTCGCCAGCCCGGTTTATTCCACTGGCCGAAGAAACTGGGCTGATTTTGCCCCTGGGCAAGTGGATCTGCCGCACCGCCTGCCATCAGGCCCGGCAGTGGCAGCAAGATTTTCCTGACCATCCTCTGATAGTTAGCGTCAATCTATCGGGACGACAGTTTGAGCAACCCGACCTGGCCAATCAGCTGGGGCAAATTTTGCAGGAGACCGCCCTCAGTGGGCGCAGCCTCAAGCTCGAAATTACCGAAAGCATGGTGATGGGGAATATCGACACCGCCATTGACCTCATGCTGGGGCTAAAGGCCCTGGGCTGTCGGCTAAGTATGGATGACTTTGGCACCGGCTATTCGTCGTTGAGCTATCTGCGGCGCTTTCCTCTCGATACTTTAAAAGTTGATCAATCGTTCATTCGCGCAATGGGAGACAGCCGCGAAGACCACGAAATCGTGCGCACCATTATTGGCCTGGGCCACACCCTGGGCATGGATTTGATTGCCGAGGGCATAGAGACCCAGGCGCAGGCGGCAGCGCTGCGATCGCTGGGCTGCGAGTTTGGTCAGGGCTACTACTGGGCCAAGCCCTTACCTGGTTCTGAGGCCACCGAACTGCTGCGGCGTGGCTCATCCATGTCGATGCGATCGCCGCTGTAGCCTGAAAGTCAGATATTGCCTCAGCCAATTTGCTACCTGTGGAGGCAATTACTGTTTAGCTCAAGGAGCGGTATTGTGGCCCACCAGCAGATTTATCCCAGAGGCTGCACCTTTGCCGAATCCGACTGGGATGCCCTGTATCCCTTTTGGTATCCGGTGGCCTTTAGTCGCGATGTGGTCGATCAACCCGTCACCGCGACCTTGCTCGACCAGCGGCTGGTGATTTGGCGCACCAGTGCCGGGGTATCGGTCGCCAACGATATTTGCCTGCACCGGGGTATTCCCCTTAGCATGGGCTGGGTATCGGGCGACCATCTGGTGTGTAAGTACCACGGCTTCAACTACGCTGCCGACGGCCAGTGCGTCAAGGTGCCCGCCAACCCCGAGGCCAGCATTCCCAAAAAGCTGTGCCTTAAAACCTATCCGGTCAAAGAAGCCTACGGCCTGATCTGGACCAGTCTGAGCAGTGGAGAACAGTACCCTCTGCCCGAGCTACCCGCCTGGGATGACCCTGACTACCAGCAAATTTTGCCCGATGCAGTGAATTTGGAAGCGGCGGCGGGGCGACAGATAGAAGGGTTTTTAGATGTCGCCCACTTTGCCTTTGTGCACACAGAAACCTTCGGGGACATCAATAACCCAGTGGTGCCTCGCTATGAGGTGACCCCCACTGAGCACGGTCTGCGGGCAGAGTACCTCAGCACCGTGAGCAATTTTCCTAAAGCGCTACAAGACCGCGCTCCCGCAGATTTTAAGTGGCTGAGGGTGTTTGACGTATTTTTGCCCTTTGCCGCCCGCCTAACGGTGCACTTTCCGGGGGAAGGGCGGCTGTGCATTCTAAATGCAGCTAGCCCTGTATCGGCCCGCAAAACCCGAGTCTTTGTGCCAATCTGCCGCAACTTCGACAAAGACATGCCCCTGGAACCCGTGTATGAGTTCAACTACCAGGTGTTTGAGGAAGATAAAGCCGTGGTAGAGGCGCAATACCCCGAAGATCTGCCTCTAGATATGTCGGCAGAGTCGCACATTGGGGCCGACAAGACATCTATTACTTACCGCCGGGGGCTGCGATCGCTCGGCCTAGGCGCACTTTATACCGCTTAGACTAGTGCTCAGCAGGCCCGCACCATAAACTAGAATTCGGCTGTGCTCATCCCTCGATACCCGCAGGGTGAACACAGCCGAACCCAAAAATCGGTGACGAAACCGCTCTGATCAACCGCTTAAACCGCTTGCTAGCAGTTATGACGCCAGGGCAATTTCAGTCATTTCCTGAAGCTTGCCATTCTGGTACAGCTCGATCAAAATATCGGAGCCGCCAACGAATTCGCCATTGATGTACACCTGGGGAATTGTAGGCCAGTTGGAATACTCTTTAATGCCCTGACGAATGTCTGCATCAGCCAGCACATCAACCGTCTCGAAGGGCACGCCCAAAACGTTGAGAATTTGTACCACGTTGTTGGAGAAACCGCACTGGGGCATGAGCTTGTTGCCCTTCATAAACACCATGATGGTGTTGTTTTGAACCAGCTGATCGAGTCTTTCTTTAGTTGCCGAATCCATAGGGTCGATACCTTTGCAGAGTGGGGTGAACGGTTGAAGCAAAGAAAATCCAGGCTTAGGCGCTTTGGGCAGCCCAATCTTCTGGGGTATATGTCTTCAAGGCTAGCGCATGGATGGCTTCGGAGGACATGGCCTCGCGCACGGCCTTGTAAACGAGCTGATGCTGCTGCACTAGGCTGCACCCCTCAAACTGCGACGATACCACCACCACCTGGTAGTGGTCGCCGCCACCGGTTAAATCTTGCACCTGCACGCTGGCATCGGGAAGCCCAGCTTTAATCATGGTGCTAACCTGGTCGGGAGTAATCATGATGCGGTTTCCTTGTGGGACAGGTAGCTGGGGTGCTCAAATCCCCTATTCCCATATTGCCAGGAGCAATGCCTACTAGATAACCCCGAGGGCATTGAATCTGACTATAGGTGACCGAGGAAAAGGTAACCGAGCAAACAAGCGCGCGATCGCCTATTCGGCTGGTGTAGCGGGTTCAACGGGGGTGGTGGCAGCCCGACCAGCGTAGGGCTCACTGACAAACCCCAGTTCAAACAGCTGCTGATAGGCGCGCTGGCCTAGATCGCGGGTCGGCTGCTGGCTACGCAAAATTTCCATCAGCAGGGGTACCGCTTCGTTGGGCTGGTTTTGGGAGCGGTAGACCAGGGCCAGCTGATAGGAAGCCTGGTCGCGCAGCTGAGCCGTTTCGAGCGCTTTTTCGCGATTGCTGCGGTTGATCTGGGTGTCAACCCCGACAAACATTTGAGCCAGCTCTTGGTAGTAGGTCGAGAGCTGGTTGAAGCTCTCTTTGGCCTGCTTGAGCTTGTCTTCGGCCAGATCATAGTTTTGGTCGGCGATCGCAGCGCTGGCCTCAGTCATCAGCTGCTGCCCCGAAGCAATACTCAAGGAGTTGCTGGCCTGGTTCAGCGGACGCACCGGATCAGCGCCAGTTTGGGCTAGGGCTGCTCCAGATACTCCCCCTATAAGGGCTACAGACAGCGCCGCAGCGGCCCAGCCGCCTAGGGTGTAACGCAAAAAACGAGGGGAAGCGACCATGAATACGTGGGGGTGAGGGACAACTAGAGTGAAAAACACTGGGGTATCTTATCATCTCGGTATGGCGCAATACTGCCTGGGGGGCCAGTAGGGCAACTGCCCCAGGGGTTATTACCAGCGCCATAGCCTTGTCACAGACTGTTTTGCTGGCCAAACGTTCCCGTCGCTGGCTCACCTCCATGACTGCATCTCCTGCCGATTCTCGTATGCCTAGCGATGGCCCCCGCCGTGCCTTTTGGGGCGAAATTTTGCAGCGTGGTGGCGAAGAACTGCTGCTAGAAAAGGTGCCCACTCGGTTTACGACCCGGCTGAGCGCCCCTGCCGCCCTAGAGCCTCTGCGCCAGCGCCTCGACCCCGTTGCTCTGCGGGCGGTAGCTGGAGGGCAGCTGGTGGAATGGCAGGTAGCCGAACCCGATCTGGACACCGCCCTAGCCCTGGCCCGCCGCGACCCAACGGTGCTGTTTGCCAGCCACGTGTACCGGTTGGCCGATAGTCCTCAAACCTGGGTTTACCTGACCGAGCAGCTGACGGTGCAGTTTGCCCCTGAGACTGCGGCCTCAGCCATCGACACGACCCTGGGAGGTCTGGGTCTGGCGATTGAAAAACCCCTGGCGGGCATTCCCAACACGTTTGTGGTCAGAGCTACCTCAGCCGCCACCGAAAACCCGATCAAGTTAGCCAACCGCCTGATTGCCCTCAATGGGGTACTGGCTGCAGAACCCAACCTGGCGATCGAAACCGGCAGCCTCTACCGACCCACCGACGATCGCTACCGTCAGCAGTGGCACCTGTCCCACAGCGGCGGAGCCAACTTGGCGGCGGGGTCGCACATCTCTGCGGAAGCGGCCTGGGATATTACGCGTGGGTCGCGATCGGTGGTGATTGCCGTCAGCGACGACGGATTTGACCTGAACCACCCTGACCTCCAGGGCGTGGGCAAGCTGGTGGCCCCGATCGATCTGCAAGATAAAGACGCTCTGCCCCTGCCCACCAAGCAAAACGAGAACCACGGTACGGCGGTGGCGGGCCTGGCGATTGGGGAAGAAAACGCGATCGGCATTGTGGGGGTAGCTCCTGGCTGCGCCTTTTTGCCGATTCGCACCACGGGCTTTATTGACGATCGCTCGATCGAGCAGTTGTTTGACGAAGCAGCGCGTCGGGGAGCCGCGGTGATTGTCTGTAGCTGGTCGCCCGCAACCAATTATTTTCCGCTCACCCTGCGGCAGACCAATGCGCTAACGCGGGCCGCTACCACTGGACGCAACGGCAAAGGCTGCGTGATTATCTTTTCGGCGGGCAACGCCAATCGCCCGGTCAGCGGCACAATCAACGAAACCCAGTGGCCTCCCAATACCCTCAGCGGCCCTACACGGTGGCTGAGTGGGTTTGCCATTCACCCTGATGTAATAGCGGTATCGGCCTCTACCAGCCTGGGCACTAAGGCCGCTTACAGCAACTGGGGCGAGCACATTGCCGTAGCGGCCCCCAGCAACAATGCGCCCCCCAGCATGGCCCTGCCCCAGGTGGGAAGCGTGGCGACAGGGCCGCCGCTGCGCCAGTATTTGCCGGGGTTGGGCATGGTCACCAGCGATCGCACCCAGGGGTTGGGCTACAGCCCCGACGACTACACCAGCGTCTTTGGCGGCACCTCTAGCTCTTGCCCGGTGGTAGCGGGGGTGGCGGGGCTGATGCTGTCAATTAATCCCAACCTAACGGCCCGGCAGGTGCGCGAAATTCTCCAGACCACCGCCGATAAACTTGTCGATCGCACCCCAGACCCCCAGCTGGGTCTGCAGCACGGCACCTACAATGCCAGCGGCCACTCCCAGTGGTTTGGCTACGGCAAGGTGAATGCGGCGGCGGCGGTGCGAGAGGCCCAGCGGCGAGCTTTTGCCGGGCGGCAGCTGGGCCGAGTAGTGCAGCAGCAAAACCAAACCTCGGTGGCGATTCCCGATCATCAGCCCAGCGGGGTCGAGAGTAGCGTGGCGATCGCGGCAACCGGCACCGTTAGCGATGTGCAGTTAGAGGCCAGAGTTGACCACGCTTTTTTGGGCGATCTAAGCCTGAGCTTGATCTCGCCCAGCGGCGCTACTGTGCTGGTTCAGGGGCGTACCCTGGGCCGCCAAACGGAGCTGCGCCAAACCTACAGCCTAGAAACAACCCCAGTACTCATGCGGCTAATCGGGCAGTCGGCCCAGGGCACCTGGCGATTGCGTGCCGTAGACAGCGCCCCCGGTGCTACCGGCACGCTGCTGGGCTGGAGCCTTACCCTGGGAATCACCTAGGGGAGTCAGCTAGCGCTGCAGCACAAACTCAATCCCGGTTTTGACAGCCTCATAGCCAAACATCAGAATCAGCGTCGACAGGGCACCCCCCAACACGCACAGCACCAGGCCACCCAAACTAATCAGTCCATCGTCGTCGAGCAGGCCAAAGCCGGTGACAAAAATACCGATGGCGGGCAGTGTGTTGGTGCCTGGAATCGGGATCATCATCGAAATCGACATCAGCGCGATCGCCAGGCCCAGCACCGTGCGCCCCAGTAGACCAGTGCAGATGGAGGTGAAGCGAGGTCGAGAAACCGCCTCTAGCCGCCGCAGCCAGGGAGCACCCGCCTTGACAATTTTTTGGACTGAAACCAGGTCAAACTGCTTGTGGCTCCAGCCCTCTGGCATCCAGGGGCGAGTGCGGCCTGCAATGAGCTGCAGCGCCAGCAAAAACATCACAATCCCAAACGGAATTGAGTAACCGGGGGCGGGCACTGGCAGAGCCGAGGGCAGGGCCAGCAGCACAAACAGGAAACCGAAGGTGCGCTCTCCGGCCAGGGTCAAAATCTCTTTGAGGCTGACCTGGGGCGTACTGACCTCTTCAAAAAAGTAGCGGTTAAGTTCTGTAGAAAGACGGGCCATAAAAGGTTCTATAGGGTGGTGAATAGGGCCGCAGAGTTGCCGCCAGCCAGCTACCGACACCTGCCTCACCGGCGTTGCCAGATAGCTAAAAGCGATCGCCGAAAAAGTGGGGCGATCGCTCTATGGTGCTAACCATAGCAAATTCAGAGGAGTCCCTAACCAAGAGCTGGTGGGTTTTACGCCAGCTTTGCAGAGAGGTAGCGTCGTCGATAGTTTTGTCAGTGTTTGTCAGTGTTTGTCAGTGCTTAACCAGCACATGAACCTGCAAAAACTGGCGCAGTCGTTGTTCGAACTCCTCGCCAGCCCAGCTGGGCAGATCGTTGTGGTCGGCATTGGGCACCAGCCACAGGGCCTTTGGTCCGCCGCTGGCCTGGTAGAGCGCCTCACTCATCGTGGCAGGTACCGAGGCGTCTGCTAAACCGTGCAGGTATAGGGTAGGCACCTGTAGTCGACTGACCTTGGCCAGCGAGTCAAACCGCTGATTGAGCAGCTGACTGACTGGAAACCAGCGGTTGTACTGCGACAGGGTAGCCATGTCGCTCATGGAAGTGAATGAAGCTTCTACCACCAGGCCCGCTAGCTGAGGAATGTGGCTGGCTAGCTCAATCCCAATTGCCCCACCTAGTGAATGGCCGTAGATCACCAAGTGGTGAGGCGAAACCTGCTTTTCGCTCTGCAAAAACTGCCAGGCTGCCAGAGCGTCTTCGTAGAGCCGCTGCTCGGTTGGAAAAGGCCCTGAACTTAGCCCAAAGCCCCGGTAGTCGATCGCTAGCACAGAAGCGCCCAGCGATCGCAGCTGCATCGCTTTACTCAGATTGCTGGAGACATTCCCTGCGTTGCCGTGAAAGTACAAAATGGTGAGTCCATGGTCATTATCTGCCGGCAACCACCAGCCGTGCAGCTTGCCACCACTCTCAAAATCTAGCGGAATCCACACATCGCTGTAGGCCAAACCAAAGGCGCTAGGGGTAGCGCCCATTGTGGAACTCGGCAAGTACATGAGCCGCCGCTGCGTCAGCCACAGCCAGCCACACAGCGCAATATAGATAACCCCTACAATGCCCAGAACACCAAAAAGAAATTTGAGCATGGACATGGAGGAGGGAGGGTAGATGAAGGGCAAGTATGTGGATAGGCGGAGAACAGGCGCGATTGGCAACGCCAGAAACACCTAAATACTTGCTCCTCATTATGGAGGATTCGCCCTATTTACCCATGCTCCGGTGTGCCGATTTTTTAGTAACTAAAGGTTTAGACCAAAAAATTCTGCGATGGAAGTGCCCCTGGCTTGCTTCCTCAAACCAGCCCAGAGCCACCCCCCTTCCTCATACCCTCGTCTCCTCACGCACTCTTAGGTACCCGCTGATGCCAGTCCGTCGCCTGCTCATAGGCATAGCCCACCTCAAACAGCAGGTCTTCCCGCAGGGCGTTGCCAATTAGCTGTAAACCAATGGGCATGCCCTGGTCATCAAAACCGCAGGGTAGGCTTAGCCCCGGCAGCCCAGCCAGGTTGACCGGAATTGTCATCAGGTCAGTCAAGTACATGCTGAGCGGGTCGTCCACTTTTTCTCCCGCTTTAAAGGCAGTTGTGGGGGCGGTGGGGCAGACCAGCACATCGACCTGACCAAAGGCCGCCTCGAAGTCTTGCTTGATCAGGGTGCGCACCTTTTGGGCCTTGAGGTAGTAGGCATCGTAGTAGCCCGCTGACAAAGCGTAGGTGCCAATCATAATCCGCCGCTT
The DNA here is from genome assembly GCA_049646445.1 of Nodosilinea sp. Taxonomy (GTDB): domain Bacteria; phylum Cyanobacteriota; class Cyanobacteriia; order Phormidesmidales; family Phormidesmidaceae; genus Nodosilinea. The sequence continues at coordinate 32,184 of JBARVV010000044.1, forward strand.
GACCTCGGCCCCAAAGCCCTCGGCCCGCGTTTTGGTGTACATCGACATCAGGCTGTCGTTGTTGTTGCGAGCGCCGTACTTGACTCCGTCATAGCGAGCCAGGTTTGACGAGGCCTCCGAGGGAGCAATGATGTAATAGGCAGGCAGGCCGTAGGCAAACCGAGGGCAGGAAATTTCTTGGATTTCGGCTCCAAGGTCTTTGAGCTGCTGAATGGCGGCTTCGGTCGCGGCCCGCACGGCGGGGTCAATCCCCTCGGCGGCAAAGGTTTCGGTGATAATGCCTACCTTGCGGCCCTTGAGGTCGGTCTTGAGATATTGGGTATAGTCGGGGATGTCGACATCCAGGCTGGTGGAATCTTTGGGATCGTGGCCTGCGATCGCACTCAGCAGCAGAGCCGCATCTTCTACGGTGCGGGCCAGAGGGCCAATTTGGTCGAGCGAAGAGGCAAAGGCGACCAGCCCAAACCGCGATACTAGGCCGTAGGTAGGTTTAAGCCCCACAATGCCGCAGAAAGAAGCAGGTTGGCGAATCGATCCACCTGTGTCTGACCCGAGGGCGACGGCACATTCTCCAGCCGCTACGGCAGCGGCAGATCCACCGGAGGATCCGCCGGGTACGCGGCCGACATCCCAGGGGTTGCCGGTGATCTGGTAGGCAGAATTTTCGGTCGAGCTGCCCATGGCAAACTCGTCGAGGTTGGTTTTACCCAGGGCGATCGCCCCTGCATCCCGCAGCCGCCCGGTTACCGTCGATTCGTAAGGCGGCACGAAATTCTCCAGAATTTTTGACGCACAGGTGGTGCGTACCCCCTGGGTACAGAGGTTGTCTTTAAGCGCGATGGGAATGCCGGCCAGCATGCCAATGTCTTCGCCAGCGGCAATGCGGGCATCCACCTGGGCCGCCTGGGTCAGGGCCTGATCGCTAGTAACGGTTAAATAGCTGCGAATTTGGGGTTCCAGGGCTGCAATCTGGTCAAGGTAGCCCTGGGTAATTTCTACCGCAGAGCGTTCTTTGCTGACCAACTGTTGATGCAGGGCGCGGATGACAGACATGGGACTCCTTAACAACTGATCCAGAACAACGACTGAACTGAAGGCGACAGCCAGGACAAATGAGGTGACAGGCACCAAGGTATCAGTATATAGAAATGCCGACCCAACACACGTCAAAGGCCCGGAACCAAGAGATTCCGGGCCTTTGACGTGTGTTGGGTAAAGATGCAGCTACCTAGGGTATATTCTCGGTAGCTATACACCTTTTAGTCGCGGTTGATGGCGATCAGCAGCCGCAGAATAAACACAAACAGGTTGATGTAGGTGAGATACATCGACAGCGCTGCCGACAGGTACTGCTCATCTTTGTAGGTGCGGGGCAGAACGAAGAAATCTACCACGGCAGCGCCACAGAAGACCAGTACGCCAAGGCCAGAGATGGCAATATCGAGAAACTGGGGAATGGGGCCGCCAAACATGGCGAAGATAAACTGCCCAACTACCGCAATCAGGACGGCAACCACACCGATGCCGATGGTGCGGGTCAGGGCGAAACCGTCCTCTTCTGAGAGATTAGACCCAATTTGGCGAGCCGCAATGAAAACGATGCCGCAGGACAGAGCTGCGAACCCAATGCCAGTGATGCCCACTCCGGCTGTACCCAGGGCAACGGTCAACAGACCGCTGAGGGTGTAGCCAGTCAGCAGGCTGTAGGTGGCAAGCAGGGGCAGGGCCGTACCGTTGTTGCCCTTAGCCGCTACATTCATCGCCACGAAGAAAAGCGCAATTTGAGCAACGAACGCCACCCAAAAGGTGGGCATAAAGATGGCCGGATTGGCAGCCATCACACTCAGGCCGCCAAAGGAGCCTAGGGCAGTTAAAATTAAGCCACCGCCGACAAAGGGCAGGGCGTTTTTAACAACGTTGGGGCCAATTAGGGATTGCCCTTTGGCCTTGCTAATGGCTTCACGAAAGTTGCTGGTATTACTCAAGGCCCTATCCTCATACAACGAAATAGATTTGGCAAAATAGACTCAGATGACCCAGGCTGGCGATCGCATCAGCCTGATGAACTAAACCTTAGCGCTGTCTAGCTCGCCGAACCTGGGTAAAGGTTTTTTCTTATCTAGATTTTAGTCAACTTTTGTGACTTCGGTGGATAGCCTGAGGTGTGGATATCTACCCGTAGGTTAGGTCTAGAACCACCGGTTTCTTTAGGTCAGGGCGAGGGCAGCTACCCGTTTGGAGGCAATTACAGCAAGAGACGCGATCGCAAGGGCATGAAAATGGGGTTTAGCACCAGTAAACAAGAGCGATTAACGGCACGACGGTCGAAACCACTCTGGAGACAAGCTGTTTGGGGTCTGGCTGCCGCAATCGGGCTGCTTGGGGCACCGATCGCCCAAGCTCAGGAGAGCACCACCGTTCAGCCCGATCGGGTGATTCGATCCAACCGCCGCGTGATTATTCGGCAGTCGCCCATCATTATTCGGCAGCCATCGATCATTATTGTGCCCTACCCTCGACCCAATCCCGAGGAGGAACGGGTCAGAGTCGAGTTTGATGCCCGAGGTAGTGAGTGGGGTGCAGTTTACCTAAACAACCAGCTAATCTACCGACCCCACAACTTCGATCGCCAAGAAACCCTCTATCTGCCCCCCGGTGGCTACCGGCTTGAGGTTACTGGGGTAGTGCGATCCGACCAGTGGGCTAGCGGCTACCTCGACCTGGGCCGCGATCGCTCCCGCGTGGTGGTGATTCGCTTTTCTAAAACCGAGGGGGTTACCGTATCGGGCAGCCCCTACGTGTGGATCCCAGACTAGCGTTCAAACGATCGCAGCCTGGCACGCTCGAACGCTCCAGGCTCCTGTTGTCCCGCAATCGACTACAGGGCTGAGACCTTTATCGCCTCGGGATGACCTGGGTTGCCGTGAATGACTAGGCTGCGCTGGTTGGCGTGGAGGTGGCGCGCGATCGCATAAATCGTCTCCACCTGATCGGGTGCCCCCGCTTGGGCTGCCAGTTCGCTTAGGCTGAGCGGCTGAGCGCTCTGAGCCAGGGCGTTGACGACCGCATGCTGCAGGTCAAGCACCCCAGCGGCGGCCTGTTTGCCCGCTTCTACCCCGGGCTGGTGGTAGGCGTTAATATTCACCAGCGAGGCGTAGAAACCCACCGCCCGCTCATAGAGTGCAATCAGCGCTCCAACGGTATGGGCGTTAACCTCAGGCAGGGTTAGGGTGATAGAGCCACGGCTGTTCTCGTAGAGCGCTTTGCGGGTGCCCTGCAAGAAACCAAACAGGTAGTCGCCGCTGGTGGTGCCCGGTTCCATCTCCACCGAGTCCCCCTCTCGATCTTTCAGCACCTCGATAAAGGTGACAAAGAAGCTGGCCACGCCGTCGCGCAGCTGCTGTACGTAGGCGTGCTGGTCGGTCGACCCCTTGTTGCCGTAGACGGCAATGCCCTGATAGACCAGGTTGCCGTCGAGGTCTTTTTCTTTACCCAGCGACTCCATCACCAACTGCTGTAGGTAGCGACTAAACAGCAGCAGGCTGTCTTTGTAGGGCAGCACCACCATGTCTTTTTCGCCCTTGCCGTTGCCCGCGTAGTACCAGGCCAGGGCAATCAGAGCGGCGGGGTTGCGGCGCAGGTCAGGCACGCGGGTGGCGGCATCCATTTCCTTTGCCCCGCCGAGGATCGAGCGAATGCTGATGTTTTGCAGCGCGGCGGGCAGCAGCCCTACCGCCGACAGTTCGGAGGTGCGCCCCCCCACCCAGTCGCGCATGGGAAAGGTGGCTAGCCAGCCCTCGCTCAGGGCCTGGTTCTCCAGCTTGCTGCCCCGCCCAGTAACGGCAACGGCCTGCTGGGGAAAGTTTAGGCCCCGCTGCTCGCAGCGGGTGCGAACTTCGACCATGCCGTTGCGGGTTTCAGCGGTGCCCCCTGACTTGGAAGTGACAATCACCAAGGTGGTGGGCAATTTGTCTTGCAGGCGGGCCAGCAGGCGATCGATGCCCTCAGGGTCGGTGTTGTCGATGAAGTGAATGCCTAGGGGCGGAAAGTCTGGCCCCAGCGCCTGGGCCACAAACTGCGGCCCCAGAGCCGAGCCGCCAATGCCGATCGAGAGCACGTCGGTAAACCGCTCTTGGCCAGGAGGGTAAATGCCGCCAGTGCGCACCTGGCTAGCAAACTGCTCAATGCTGGTGAGGGTTTCGAGAATATCTTGCTTGAGTTCGGGGGTGGGGGCTAAATCGGCATCGCGTAGCCAGTAGTGGCCCACCATACGATTTTCGTCCGGATTTGCGATCGCGCCCGCCTCCAGGGCGGCCATATCCGCAAAGGCCTTTTCAAAACGGGGCTGCAAGGCCGCTACAAAGGCATCGTCAAAGCCCATACGGCTGACATCTAGGTAAAAGCCCAGACCTTCGTGGTAATAGATCCAGTCTTTATAGCGTTGCCAGAGAGCGGCGGCATCCATCCTGTAACTCCTCGGTCTAAACCGTATTCACTAACGTCCTGAGGTGCAGTTTAGGATAGGACGGCAACCACAACCAAAGGGGTGGCCAAACATACAGCCTGTTCTCAGTAAATCAGAATAAACCCTTTGTGCCTAGCTACCCCACTGCAGCCGCCTTGAGCGCCCGCAACCAAGTCGACAGGCTGCGAATGACCTCAAGGGCAAACATTGGCGTTTCCTGAACCAAAAACTTAAAGTGGGTCTCAACCGTTCCCTCAATCACCCCGTACATAACCTCTCCAGTGGTGCCGACCTCAAAGATCGTATCGCCAGCCACAACATTGTTGTGGACAGGGGCCGTCATCAATAGTTCAACGACTTGTGATCGGTTTTAGCATAGGTGAGCTTTTGCTCACAGAGGTCGTCGCAATTCTATAGCTCCGCCGCCTGAAGCGGGATTAACGCTACTTTAAGCCTCTCTTATTCGCCTCAACCAATGATATTGTTCTAGGCAAATGCTTCGCGTTTCCTTTGGGCGCATTTCCTCTGAGCATTTCCTCTAAGAAAGTACTATTCCATCCATATTTAAGGACTCAGGAAACATGGCTAATGGACAAGCTAGGTATCGAGCAGTGAACTCTGCTGGTGGCTTCATGAGAGACTTTAAAGATTTTCTCATGCGCGGCAACGTGATTGATCTGGCCGTTGCTGTGATCATCGGTACGGCGTTCAATGCAGTAGTTAGTTCGTTTGTCACAGATATAATCACTCCCATTTTGCTCAATCCTGCCTTAGAAGCCGCCGGGGTCGAGGATATTGCCAATCTTTCCGCCAACGGCATCAAGTATGGGTTGTTTCTCTCTGCCGTGATCAACTTTGTGGTGATTGGATTTGTGATCTTTATCATGGTTCGCCTGTTTGAGAAGGCTAAGCGAAAAGAAGAGGTCAAGGCGGCAGCAGAACCTTCTATCGAAGAAAAACTGAACGATACTCTCCTCCAGCTAACTGCGGTGATGGATAGGAAGCTCTAACACCGCAGTTAGCTGAAGTTGATGTCCCGTTGATATCCCGTAGGGTGGAACAAGATCCGAGGGATGGAAGGAAGCGCAGAGTCTCTATGGGCGGCATTATCACCAGCCCATCCCACGGGCTGCACGAGCTGAGACAGCTCATCTTCCTGATGAGTTCCCAGCAGGCTGAAGCCATTTGACCTGGGGAAGAGGCAAGGTTTGGCCAGAGTCGCTATAGTAGCAGCTAATCATGTGCTTCTAATCCGAGTTCCTATGGCTTCTTACCGCCAAAATCAGCTAATTGAATTTCTACAAACAGAATTGGCCGTTTCATCGGAAGCGATCGCGATGGGGCTGCGCAAGGCAGGACAGGCTACCAACCTGCTGCCCATGGCTCTATGGCAGTATGGCCTAGTCACCACAGACCAGCTCAGCCAAATCTTCGACTGGCTTGAGGATGTCGGCCCTGCGGCCTCGTGACTCGTGAGCTAAGGAAAGACCTAGGAAAGAAAGACTTAAGATAAGGAGGCTACTAAAACTCGTCGTCGCTGTAGGTCATCGCCGACTCGTTGTCACGGCGAGAGCCGAGCAAATCGAGGCGATCGACTCGCACCACCGGTTTAGAACGGGCTGCACCGCTAGATCGATCTTGCCAGTGATCCAGCTTTAAGGATCCACTAACCCCAATCAGGCTCCCCTTGCGCACGTAGTTAGCGGCTACTTCAGCATTTTTGCCCCACAGCTCCAGGTTAAACCAGTCGGGCTTGTCGTCTCGGCTAGAGCGCCGCCGCACGGCCAGCGTTAAGTTGCACACCACCGTGCCCGACTCAAAATACTTAACTTCTGGGTCAGTGCCGACCCGGCCTACCAGGGTTACTACGTTAACTGTCATCGCTAATTGCCCAACGCACGTTCCCGCATTGTAGGCGAAACCCTGATCATCCGTCAGAGTAATATCAGCCCCTTCGGGAACCCCGTAAGCAACCCCTACGTCTAGGATGAGGCTGTTGTCTCCCTTAGCAGGGGTTGCCGTCTCAAATCCCCCAAGCCTCACTGCGCCGCAGTTTTCCGCCAGAGTCTATTTTTTTGTTAACAGATACTTATTTCATTACTGGACGCACTGATACGAAACGTAATAGAATCCACTTCGATATCAGCGTTAGTCTTCAGGGTGGCGCTTTGGCGTTGGTTCATTGTCTTTTCTTAGTTTAGGGGCGTGATTGCCTGTGGCTTTCTTCGACAGATTTTCTCGCGACATGGGTATTGACCTAGGTACAGCCAATACCCTCGTATATGTTTCTGGCAAAGGGGTCGTCCTGCAAGAGCCCTCTGTAGTCGCTATCGACCAGATCGAAAAGAAACCTTTAGCAGTGGGAGAAGAGGCCAAGCGCATGCTGGGTCGTACCCCTGGCAACGTTGTGGCGCTGCGCCCCCTGCGCGATGGTGTCATTGCCGACTTTGACACCGCCGAGCTGATGCTCAAGCACTTTATTCGCCAGGTGCACGAAGGCCGCACGCTGGTGTCGCCCCGCATCGTGATTGGCATTCCCAGCGGCGTCACGGGCGTTGAGCGCCGCGCCGTTATGGATGCAGCCCAGCAGGCGGGAGCCCGCACCGTCTACCTGATTGATGAACCCGTAGCCGCTGCGATCGGAGCCGGGCTACCGGTTGCCGAGCCGACCGGCAACATGATTGTCGATATCGGCGGCGGCACTACCGAAGTAGCCGTCTTGAGTTTGCAGGGCACCGTGCTGAGTGAATCGGTAAGGGTGGCGGGTGACGAACTCAGCGAGGCCATCTCCAGCTACATGAAAAAAGTGCACAACCTGGTCGTAGGGGAACGCACCGCCGAAGAAATCAAAATTACCATCGGCTCGGCCTACCCCAACCCTGACGACAACGAAATTGCAATGGATGTGCGGGGTCTGCACCTGCTGTCGGGTTTGCCTCGCACCGTGACCGTCAAGAGTGCCGAAATCCGCGAGAGCATGGCCGAGCCTCTCTCGGTGATTGTGGAAGCGGTGAAGCGCACCCTGGAGCGCACTCCGCCCGAACTGGCTGCCGACATCATCGATCGCGGCATTATGCTGGCCGGGGGCGGTGCCCTACTCAAGGGGCTAGACACCCTAATTAGCCACGAAACCGGCATTTTGGTGCATGTAGCTGCCGACCCGCTGAGCTGTGTTGTTCTGGGCACCGGGCGGGTGCTAGAGAACTTTAGCCAGATGGGGCGGGTGTTCAGCGGGCGATCGAGCCTGTAGGGCCACGCAAAAGTCGTCATCTACCCAGAACTTATGTTTGCTCTACGCCGCTGGTGGACACGTCATGCCCTCAAGGCGGGAATGGTTACTCTGGCCATTTCCTCGGCTTGGCTATTGCGGGCCAGCGACGGTGCCCTTATTTACGAAGCCTACAACTGGCTTACTCGACCCCTACAGCCGGGCCTCAGCCGCGAGCAGCAGTTTGAGAGCAGCTATATTCTTGAGCTGCAGCAGCGCATTGTGGAGCTGGAGAGCCAAAACCGCTCCCTACAGACCATGGCCGATTACGAAGCCGCCGTTACCCAGTCAGGGGTTCGAGCTGCGGTGATTGGTCGCGCTGCTGACCACTGGTGGCAGCAGGTCGTGCTAAATCGCGGTAGCCGTCAGGGCGTGGCGGTAGGGCACGTAGTGACAGGGCCGGGTGGAATAATTGGGCGCGTGATAGCGGTATCTCCCAGTACCTCTCGGGTGCTGCTGATTAGCGACCCTACCAGCCGGGTAGGGGCAAAGGTGAGTCGCAGTCGGACGATGGGTGTAGTGCGGGGCCAGTCTAACAACCGGGTGGTCATAGAGTTTTTTGAGAAACTGCCTGATGTCAAAACCGGAGATGTGATTGTCACCTCCTCTTACAGCCGCCTGTTTCCAAAAGATATTCCCATAGGGCGGATTGAGTCGATTGACTTGACCAAAAGTCCGGCTCCCGAGGCGGTCATTCAGCTATCGTCGCCTCTGTCGATTTTAGAGTGGGCTATAGTACATCCCTTTGAACCTCAGGAAACCGTCGACGCTCCTGTGCTTCCCGGTGATCTGCCTGAGAATGGCGCGATTCCAGAAAATGCGGGCGGGGCCAGGCCATGACCTCAGTCACACGGGTATCATCTCTGCCGCTGTGGCGACAGCCTTGGGCCGTTAACAGCATGGTAACGTCGGCTTCGGTGCTGGTCTGCCTGCTGCTGCTGCCCAGCCGCATCCCCGGAATGGAACTGCTGGGGGTAGCGCCCCACTGGCTGCTGATCTGGGTAGTGGCGTGGAGCATTAAGCGCAACCAGTGGCAGGGAGCGGTAGCCGGGCTAGTGCTGGGGCTGCTGCAAGATGCCATGACCTCTCCCCATCCCACCCACACCCTCAGCCTGATTGTGGTAGGCGTACTGACGGCACGACTGCAAAAGCAGCGCTACCTACAAGAAGATATTGTGTCGGTGGCGCTGATCGTATTTGCGATGGCGGTTATTGCCGAAACTGTACTGGCGCTGCAAATTAGTCTTAACCAGATGGTGTCTGCCGACTCACTCTACCCACCCCTGGGTGACATTTGGCTGTACCACCAGCGCATTGTGCTTAGCTCAGCTATTTTGAGCAGCCTGTGGGCACCAGCCCTATATTATCCACTCAACCGCTGGTGGGACAGATACTCATCTGAGTCGTAGGGACAAACGGCGATCGCCCTGCCCCATGCATGTTTTTATTCTCCGTCATTTATCCGACCCAGGCACCAGCATGATCAACGCTGAGCCTTAGTCGGTATTAATCATGCCCTCTTCGGGGTTGACCAGTCGCCAGAGCTTTTGCTTGATCTGGGTATCAAAAACCTCCCACTTGTGGCGGTTGTACTCAGAGTTTTCGTAGAAGCCCGACAAAAAGCCCACTGGAATTTCAAATCCACCGGCCATCGATCGCCCGCCACCAAAAAAGCGGCCCTCGCTGTCCTGACCAAAGGCTTCTTTAATGAACTCGTCAGGGTCGAGGGTGATCTTGCTGGTGCGCAGCGAGCCAATTACGACCTCGCGCTCTTCGTCTTCATCGTGGACAATGCCGTAGACCACAGCCGTATGCACATTCTCTTCGGTGACCAAAAAGTCGGCCGCCTGGGGAATAGCGTCGCGATCGTCGTAGCGCAGGTAGCCCACCCCGGCGATCGACACGTTGTTCTGCACCTTGCGGTTGCGTAGCGATCGCTCGATTACATCCATGACCCGCTTCGACCTGGAGGCATGCAGCACCGCGCTGAGCAGCTGACCGTCGTAAAATTGGCTCAGGTAGGCCGCCGCCATAAAGTCGCTGGCCCCAGCGTGCATCAGCTGGTTGGTATCGGCCCGCAGCCCGTGCATGAGGGCGGTAGCGCACTTGGTGTGCTTGCTGTTGTTGCGATCGAGGTTGAGCAGCCCCTGCTGAAGATACTGGGTCAAGATCGTGGCTGTGGCCCGAATGTGAGGCCGCAGGTCTATGTATTCAGCATCCAGCTTAGACTGGGGAGCATGGTGGTCAATTACCAACACCAGAGGCAACCCTGCCTCCCGCAGTTGCTCGTAGAGCTGGCTGGTGGTGCCCTGGTTGTCGACCAGCACCAGCCCTTGATAGTCTTTTAGGTGGGAGCTGTCGGCAGCCGATAACCAGCGGCGGGCAGGCAAGCCAGTCAGGCGCACCAGGGCAATATTTTCTTGGTGACTAAGGGTACCCGCGTAGACAATGTCGCACTCAATTTTGTAGTTAGCTGCAATCAGCTTGTAGGCCCAGGCTGACGACAGCGCGTCGGGGTCAGGAAAATCCTGCAGCAGCACCAGATGCCGATCTTCCCGATGGGCCTCTAGCAGGCGACGCACCGCCTGCACCGAATCATCAGAATCGCTATCTAGATCGGGCTGGGGCACTATGGAGGTGGTACTGTTACCGTTGGATCCAATGGCCACCTCTGGAGCCTCGGAGTCGGAGTTAAACGTCATCATGGACATTCCCTGCTGTGACAGCGCACCTGCGTATTCAACTGGTCTGATTTCTTCACCCTAGAGCAAGACCCCGCCTAAGTTATGTTGCCTTAGCGTCGCGCCCAGGGCTACTTCTCACGTAAAACGCTCTGCCTAGTAACCCTTAGAGAGTTAACAGCGCTGTAGCTCTATACCTATTATTACAAATTGCTGCAGAACCGCCAGCCTAGCTCTCTGTAGAGCCAAATCCCAGCCTTAAGGCATAGATTAAGAGCTTACGAAATGCCGATGACGTATTTTTTCCATTCCTGATGCACACCGCTATGAATTTGTCGGGTGACCTCAAAGTAGAGACTGCTATGGGGCTTGCGGGGCTGGCTGAAGAGTGGCATATTGGCCTCTCGGGGGGTGCGGCTGCCCTTTTTAACGTTGCATCGTACGCAGGCTGTTACCATATTTTCCCAGGTGTCGCCGCCGCCGCGCGATCGCGGCACAACGTGGTCAAGAGTTAAACCGTCGCCACTGTAGCTGCAGTACTGGCAGGTGTGGTTGTCGCGCTGCAGCAGATTACGCCGGGTGAGAGGAATATCTTTGTAGGGCACTCGCACGTAGTGGCGTAAACGAATCACTGTCGGCAGCGGAAAATCCGCATAGATCAGCTTGCCGTTATGCTCAACCCGCTCAGCCTTACCCTTAATCACAAGCACGACAGCTCGACGCCAGCTCGTAATATTGAGCGGTTCATAGGAAGCATTGAGCACCAGAACCTTACCCATTCTTTTGCGTGGTTAATTGGCTAAAGAATATTAGACCGATAGTAGCACAGAAGCTAATTGAGGCGTTTAGCCCTTGATAAACTGCCCTGGGGCTTCGCCAGGGGCTGGCAGATCAATATCTGGCGTTATGATAAGTCGCTAGCCACGAAAAACCCAAAAAGCCCACGGTGAAGGAGGAGTAACGATGCTGAGTTGGGATCAAACCCCAAGCCTGGCCCCAAGCCTAGAACCCATGCGCTGCTGTCGGGCCTGGGTTGAGATTAATCTGACGGCGCTGCGGCACAATGTGCGCCAGTTTAGAAAAATACTGCCTACCGCCACCCAGCTGATGGCCGTGGTCAAGGCTGATGCCTATGGCCACGGGGCAATTACCGTAGCCCAAACCGCTCTTCAGGCCGGAGCAGCCTGGCTGGGGGTAGCGACAGTTCCTGAAGGCATTGAGCTGCGGTCAGCGGGCATTCAGGCTCCCATTTTAGTCATGGGAGCCGTTAACAGCCTCGAAGAAATGCAGGCGATCGCCCACTGGCGGCTCCAGCCCACCCTGGTCAACCCCAAACAGGCTCTGGTTTTTTCGGATACGCTCACGGGACTGGCAGCAGCTCGCCCCGTGAGAGTGCACCTTAAAATTGATACCGGCATGACCCGGCTCGGGTTTCCCTGGACCGATGCCGTCGACTTTGCCCGGTTTGTGCGGCAGCTACCCCACCTCAAAATTGACAGCCTCTATTCTCACCTGGCCACCGCCGACAGCCCAGATCCGACCATTATGGAGCAGCAGCACCAGCGGTTTAGATCAGCGCTGGTGCAACTCCAGCAACACCAGTTGCTCCCGCCTAGGCTGCACCTGGCCAACACGGCGGCCACCCTGGCCGCCCCCGCCCTGCACTACGACCTGGTGCGCGTGGGTCTGGGCCTCTACGGCCTTTACCCGGCCCCGCATCTCCAAGCTCAAGTCGACTTACAGCCGGTGATGCAGGTCAAAGCTCGGATCACCCATCTCAAAGACGTACCTGCCGGAACGGGCATCAGCTACGGTCATCAATACGTATGCGATCGCCCTATTCGCCTGGCCGTTGTCGGTATTGGCTATGCCGACGGGGTGCCTCGCATTCTTTCCAACCGGCTCCAGGTCATGGTCAAAGGCCATCTAGCTCAACAAATTGGCGCGATTACAATGGATCAGCTCATGCTAGATGTCAGCCATATTCCCAACCTACAAGAGGGCGATGTCGTTACCCTACTAGGCCGCGACGGTAATCACGCCATCGGCCCCGACGATTGGGCGACCCTGGCCAACACCATCAGCTGGGAAATTCTCTGTGGATTTAAGCACCGCCTGCCCCGCATTGCCATCGAGCAGCCGCTTGCTGCCACCGCCTCCAGCGCTAAACCGTAGTGTCCTACAGCTGCTCTATCGCCGCTAGCAGGGCAGCGGGCAGCGCGACCGGGTGCAGCAGCGAAAATAGATGGCAATAGCGCAGTCGGCCTTGGGCATCGAGCAAAAACTGGGCTGGCAGCGGCGCGCCCAGAGCCTGCCCAGTCTGGTACGCCCGAAAGACGCTTCCAGTGGGATTGCTGAGCAGCGGGAGGCTGAGGCCGAGGTCGTCTACCACCGCCTGGGCTGGGCGCTGGGGCTGGGGGCTAATCGCTAGCACTTCAGCCCCAGCATTGCGGAACTGAGTGTAGGCTTCATTCATCGCGACTAGGTGGGCCTGGTGCTGCGGGCTGTAGGCGATCGCCGCCGCAATCCGGCAAAACACCAGCACCACGGGCTGCTTGCCCCGCCAGTTGGCCAGACGCACCGTTCGCCTATGGGTCACATCCCAGAGGGCAAAGTCGGGGGGAATCTGGCCCAAAGGCAGTTCCAGACGCGGCGGCAACGGCAACCAGTAGCGCCATCGAGCCGCCGTTGTAGACGGCGAAGTTATTGATGGCGGAGCAGTCTGCATAGTAGCTCTCAAGAACCATGCCGAAGAACCGAAACACGACCCCTAGACGCTATCTAAAAGGTATTCCAGAATACGTAGGCTAAGTACTCACTAAACCTCGGCAAAAAACTCTCGAGACTTAACCGGATCGGGGGTCATGGTTTTATCACCGGGCTGCCAGTCGACGGGGCAGACTTCATCGGGGTTTGTCTGCACATGCTGAATGGCCTGCAGTACCCGCAAGGTCTCATCTACCTTGCGGCCAAAGGCCAGGTTGTTAATGGTGGAGTGCTGCAATACTCCATCTCGGTCGATGATGAATAGCCCTCGCAAGGCCACTCCGCTATCGGAGTCGAGTACGTTGTAAGCCGCGCTGATATCTTTCTTGATGTCAGACACTAGGGGATAGTTGAGGTCGCCCACACCACCCATCTTGCGCTCGGTCTGGATCCAAGCTAGGTGAGCAAACTCGCTATCTACAGAGATACCTAAAATCTCAGCATTGAGATCCTCAAACTCGCTGTAGCGATCGCTAAAGGCCGCAATTTCGGTCGGGCACACGAAGGTAAAGTCGAGGGGATAGAAGAAAAGTACAACATACCTACCCCGGTAGTCAGTCAGCTTGACAATCTTAAAGTCCTGATCGACTACGGCGGTGGCGCTAAAATCAGGGGCCATTTGGCCGACCCGTAAACAGCCGTCTCTCGTATCAGTCATCAATCTACCCCCACAAGGAGTGGATAAAAAAATGGCTCAGGCGTGATTTGAACACGCGACCAAGGGCTTATGAGTCCCCCCGGCAGATTGCCCAGCGTCAATTATAACAGGGTTTTGACATCGCCGATCTAACTTTTGGCCTAAAAACTAGCCTATTATGCCCCGTTTGTCATTTGCTGTTTGGGGCAAAATTGACTCAGTGATTAAGGTAATAGCACCATGACAGCATTTGATAAAGCTACAGATTTACCGGCAACAGTAAACACCTTAGAAAAGTTAGCTTGCTGGGCATTATTAGTAGTTTATAAACTACATAAAAATGATGTCTACACAGAGACAGACACTACAGGGCAAACACCATTAATCACCTTACAGCAAGGATTAGCAGCCGATGAAACAGAGCGGTTAATTTTTCGCGTTTCTATTCCATTAAATGCGGACTGGGCTACCAGTGCCTTAAAACTTTGGACGCAGGTAGAAGTTTTTGCTAACTCTACAATCCCAACAAGTTTCAAGAGTTAATCAGAATGAGTGTTTTTACTACCCAAATGGGTGAGGTAGAGCTAAACCAAATTAAAGGCGGGGGCAGTGGTGCTGCTGGTGGGGTTTTAGCGCCTAAGGGTGGCTTCGTTGGTGGCTATGGTGGTGGCTATGGTGGGGCCGGATCGGGTTTGGGTAGCACAGTCCGCAGTCCTGGGGCCGTTAACAATATTGTCCCATTCAAAGCCCCGGCCAGCGCTTTACGTGCCCCGGTATCGGCCCCGGCCCCGGCCCCAGCTGCCCCGGCTCCGGTATCGGCCCCAGCTCCAGCTCCAGCCCCAGCCCCAGCCCCTGCCCCGGCATTAGGCCGCCCACTGCCCCCACTGCCCCCACTGCCCCGATCTAACCCTTTTCCCCGTATTCCCTCAGGGGTGCTACCAGGAAACCCGTTTGCCCCCCGGCCCCAGCCGTTTGAGCCTAGCGGGGCAGATAAGCTACCCCCGATAAAATATCCAAACCAGCTACCATCAGGGGCGATAGGACCGGGGCCAATTATTACGCCTGGTATACCAAGCCCAGTAAAAGGGGGGCAGTCCCCCGGTGTTCGATACAGTGTCTCAAGAGCATTCACTTTTGAAACTAATAATTGTCAGGGCAACAATCCCCAAGGTGGATCTACTAACCTGACTCAAGTTGCTAACATTTATGGGCCGATATCTGTTAGTCAAAATGAGACAAGGGGAGCGTGCGAAAATGACAGATTAAAATCTAAAACGTGGACACTAAACGCATTTTCACAAAATGGCAGTGCCTATACACTTAATTTAAGTGGTATTGGCACTTCTACCGGATACTTAGTATCTTGTTCAATTAATTTATCAATAAATCGCTCTGACGGCTTGCCCGATACGGGGGGCGATCCTCCTCCTCTCCAACCTGAAGAAGCGGCACCAAACCCCGCAAGACCAAAAAAACCCCGGCCTTTAGCCCCGGCCCCAGCTCCGGCCCCGGCCCCGCGCCCCTGGCCCCAGCGGCAACCAACACCGGCCCCGGCTAAGCAACCACTACGGCCAATAAGCCCCGATCCAGTCCCCCTCAAACCTGGCACGGCCCCTCTACCAGATGAGTTTTCGCCACCGGCCCCGGCCCCGGCTACTTCTCCCACCGGCGATCCGATCAGCTTGCCAAGTGGCACACCAACGGGGGGCAGCACAGCCACCGGATCACCCTCGACCACCTCTAAAGGTTTGGGCCAAGGGGTTAAAATACAGCCGCTCACTATTGTTGTCCCCGGCTTTAGCCCAGTAAACCCGGCCCCGGTATCGGCCCCAGCCACAGTACCGATCCGACTCAAGACCGGCCAAGTGCAACCCGTCGTAACGCCGATCATTAACTATGTTCCATCGTCCGGTCTGACCCCTCAAACCTTGCCACAGTTGGAACCTGTTTTTAATCAGCCACCAACAAAGACCGGAGAATGCACACCCGATCCGGCTGCCAAGTGCCGTTACGACAATAATGGAATAGCGGGAAAATGTGACAACATTATTGGAAAACTAGAACAAGATTATTCTTTAGAATGGAATCTTCCCGCCTGTGAAGATGATTTTTTAATTAGTCGATCGGGTAACAAATCTGGCCAGGGCTTAGGGGGAATTGCCAACCAGATAGAGGCGCTTTATCAAAGCATAAAGGTGCTGCATGAGAACACACGGTGCAATGATGATGGTGAACTCGCTATCCCTGAAACATGGAATCTAAAACGGTCGGTACGGATAGATCAGCTGGTGATTGTGACCAAAAAGCCGGACGATAAAACCAGTTACAGGCGCAGTTTTACTATCCCGCATCCTCGCTATAAAACCATGAAAGATGCTGCGAGAATAAAACGATTCTCATACAAAAGAGGCAGTGCTCAGGCGACTATAAATCTATTGGATAATTCTTGCTGTGTTCTAAATTGCTCGACTATCGCAGAAGCAAAGCGAGTAGTTAGATATATTTTGCAGCTTATAGAGCCAAGCTGGGCTAGTGGCGCAGTAGTTAATTACACTGAGAAAGTGCGGCTAAACATTCAGCCTGTAACCGTAGAACTACATAAAGCGCAGTATTTTTCAACTACAGATGATCGGGTTCTTCCCGACTGGTCAATTAACCTAAAATAAATCTGTTCTGCCCCCTAGGGGACACAATTACATTTCATTTGGAAGCTAGCAAATCGGGCTATAACGGGATTGTACACCTTTTGGAGATGCCCTTATGGCTGCCGCTATTGTCACCGCTGGAACCAGTCTTGAAGCCCAAGCTCTTGAAATCTCGACTGCATTGGGAGAGCTAGAGAAGACCCAGTCTACAGACCTGGAACCATTGAACAACGTCACCATTGACACCGACCTCGAAACCGGCCTAGTAAACATCACCATGTCTCTGCCCGTGACTGTTGCACCGACTGCTAGTGGTTTTAGCGTTGCCGTCGATCCCTACTTGGCCTAGTTCTTTCAGGCTAGTGGTTTTTGAATGCCCCCAATTGGGGGCTTAAGTAGTTTATTTACTCATTTGGAGAACATCAATGGGAACTGAGCGCATCAAATTAATTTCAGACGATATTGGCGGAACACAGCTAAAATTTTCAGGCTCTAAATATTTCTACGGCAATAGCGGGGTTGCAAAAGTTATCGGTGTTAAGGCGCTAACCGATAAGAATGTTTCAAAAAACAAGTTGAAACTTGGCAGCAGCGACTACAAAAAGTACATGGTTCGACTTGTCGCTATTTGCGCCGGGAATATTGCCGGAATTGGGAACCAGGCCCAACGAGACAAAACTTTCAACATTACGTTTTACTGCCACCCAGACCGAGCTGATAATGCGATGCTGGAGCTGCCAGGTAAATCGGTGGATCGTGGGGCTGGGCTTGGCCGTTTGACGATTCAGAGCGTCCATCGGCCCCGCCGCGTTACCTACGTTTAATGACTTGGCTGCCTCTACTGACACGGCCTGTTTGGGGCACTAAACAGGCCGTGTGCCTGTCGGTTGAGGAGTGGGGCCAGCAAAACGGCTACTCTGCCCCCGGCGTACGGAAGTTGATTCGCGGCAATAAGCTTTATGCGTTCAAACATGCTGGGAAGTGGTACATCCCAATTAAGAAATTGTGATGGCTGAATTTTGGAGAATAATCGGGACGATCACCTATCGCAACGGTGGAGCGCGTGATGAGAAAATTTTGCCGCTGGTGTTTCAGTCGGAGCTGGTGAGGGTTGAGTTTAAGTTTTTGACGCGACCGGCCCCGGTGTATTACCGGGCAGGCTGGATTAATCAGGTTTGGAAGTTTCAGGGTAGGCAGCATCTACGGCCTGGGCAGGTCGTGCCGGTGGCTCCTTCGGTGTTCAAGTTTGAGGCCGATCGCGCTTATCAGATCAGGTTTAAGCCGGTGCAGTACCTCTTTCCCTGTGTAGTGACGTTCTATCGGTCAGTGTGACCAAGGGGCCATTGTTGCCCACCTTGACACTTTATTTTGCTGATGATTTTGCTGATGTTGTTTGGGCTGGGTTGCCTTATCAGCTTGATTGTCCTGGAGAGAATAAGAGCACGGGTGAGTGGATTTTAGGCCGTGCGCCGACTAGCGACCTGACGATCAACATTCGCAATGTCTCTCGGCGGCACGCGGCGATCGCGTACTCCTACGCGAGCGATCGCTGGTCTGTGCAAGACCTGGGCAGCAGCGAGGGAACATTCTTAAATGGCCGAAAACTTGCGCCTGGCGACCTGCACCCGCTCAAGATTGGCGATCGCCTCTACCTGGCCAGCAACCTGATCAACGTGGTGGAGGATGAGCAGGATACAGTGGGCGACGGTGGCCCGCCTACAATTGCCAGCACAGAGCCGCTCGATTATCTGCCACCGGCACCGGCACCGCCACCACCGGCACCGCCGCCGCGCAGCTGGGCAGATACTGGCTATTACGCTCTGGAGTGGTTGTTCTCGGCCAGGACGGCAACGGGCAAAGCCTATCGGCTGATTGTGGCGGCGCTGCTGGTGGCCCTGGGCGTGGGGCTGCTCTCGCTGGTGCTGTAATTGACCGGAGGTTAACTGGTATTGGCTAAGGAGACTAACCTCTTACCCCAAGCAAACGGCCTACACCGTAGATAATGAATCCGCCGATCGCCGCGATGGTGACGAAGGGTAGAAAGGTGTCTCGCAACCACCAGAAAAAGCTGTAGCCCAGGTCAAGGACGAGAGAGACGGTTCCGACTAAGATCCAGCCGCCAATGGAGAGAGCAGCGAGAATGCCAACCACCTGCAAAAAGCGATTCATTTGGGTATACTCCGAGTGTGTAACAGACGCTTCTAGGGTGCCCAACCCTGGAAGTTACACCACAAAAGCCCTGCTAGAAATGGTGGGGCTTTTGCATTAAAAAGCCCCCAGCTAACCTGGGGGCTTTTTTACCTTTTAATGTGGTTTGAAGATGGCTAATAGGCCGCTAATGATGGCAGCGGCGGCACAGGCTACCAGTAGGGGGCGGCTAAGCCACGACCCCAGCAGCAAAACCAGCCCATAACCGATCGCGGCGTAGGGGTAGCGCTGGCCCCACGACCAGGCGCGGCCTGGTGCAGTAAGGGCCTGGTGTAGATGTCTCATTGGTTCTCCCTCAGCCAGTCGAAATCAACGGCGGCGTGCTCACCGGCGGCATCGGCTTGGGCCAGGGCGCGGCTCTGATAACCCTTTAGATAACGGTCGTAAGCGGCTTGGTCTATGCCCAGCTTGCGGGCGGCGGCGGCGTTGGCCTTGCTGCCCAGGTCGAGGCGATCGACCAGGCGCAGTAAGATCTCATCCCCAAATGTAAGCAGGGCTGAGAGCAGCAGCAGCACAACTGCCATGGTGATGGCCTCGATAGGGGAGAAAACCAGCGCTGACCAGGTTAGGTAGCTCTGGACGTTAAAGGCGATGGCATTGCTGCCCACATCAATTACATAGACTCCAATCAGCACCCACCGCCAGATGAAATCCATCAGTGGGCTACCGCCAACCCCATAGAAGGGGTTCATGCCTAGCTGTTGAACGGCACCTGAGCAGAGCTGAACCACAAAGATTAGCAGGGCCAAAACTAAGGGCACGTACTCTGGCAACGTCATCATTCTGAAGCCGTCCCATGAAACCTTGGCATCAAAAACGGTGAGGGCAACGGCGGCAACGATGGCAACAAATTTAATCAGACCAATGCGGCTATTGCTGGCCCTTTGGCCAGGAGGTGAAGGGATTCGCACAACATTATTCATGGGGTAAGTTCTCCTTAAACCAGTTAGAGATCCAAAGTTTTGCTTCAGCATATTGCTGCTTAAATTCAGCCGATCGCCCGCCGCCTGATTGCAGACCAAAAACGAAATAGACAGCGTGGGGAATGCGGGTAGATCCAAATTCTTGCCAAAACGCCCGCATTCGACGTTCAACAAACAGTGATGCACCAGGATGCTGCAACAATTCAATCGACTTAAAACAACCCGATTCAGGGGTAATACCCTGGCTAGCTAGCAGCCCTTTGAACTGCTGCATTGAAACCCCTTTCAACTTGTCTAGGCTGTAGGGTGAGCCGTCATCGAAGACGGGCAAATTGTCATCAATGACGGTCTCGTTTTCGTCGTCGTCGTCCGTCGCTGTGTCGTCGCCATCATTTTCGGGTTCATCCCAAGGAACGCTAGAACCCATAGCGATAGGGGGCTGTGACTGGCGATGATCGTCAGCGACGGCTGGCGACACCCCAAAGGGAGAGGGGTCGGCCATGTCGCCCTGTGCATGTCCTGGCATGTCCCTGTTTGCTGTCGATGGCTCTAGGTAGACGGTGGGCAGCGGCGGCACATCGGCCATGGGATGATAGTCGCTCGACCAATCGGGTTTGGCTTTTGTGTACCAGGCGTAGATACCAGAACCGGCGATGCCCAGCAGTAACAACAGACCTATTGCCCCCCCTTCACCTGGGGCCATGGCCGGGGTAGTTTGGGCCTGCATAGGAATAGATGGTTGAGCGCTCCACTGGCAGAAACCACGCTGATAAATGACCTGGCCGGGGTTGGTGGTTGTGAAGCTTTGGCGGTTGGGAATCTGATTAGAAAAGATGTAATTGTTTCCTAAATTAAAATGCTCCCAGGTACGGCCTTGGTCGTCTGTAGATAGTAAGACTTGAGCGTTGTCACAGTAGTTGTTACTCATGGGTTTTAACCCCTGAGATAAGGGATAGAACTTTAAACCCAACCCGAACGGGTAACGGTAAGCCTGAAAGATCGAGAACGGTTTTGAAATAAACCTCTTTCCCTCGAATCTTTGTGACTTCGATCATTTCTCCATCAATGGTCAATCTGTCACCGACCTTAAGTTTTCGGTCGCTATACAGTTCGCCCCTGTAACGCGGATCGTTCATAATTGACTTGCCCTTTGTGGGGTATCCCAGGGGTCTTGTTTTCGACGACTGCCCCTGGGGTTTACAAATTTGCTAGTTGGTCTCACGAAGAGATTTAAATGCCTGGTCAATCACCAGCTGATCCTCGAAGCTGCGTCCGGTAGGGTCTTTGTAGGCCAGCACAAAGGCGGCTTCGGTGGCCAAGGTTGGGTCTAGTTTTTTGGCCAGCAGCTGGTTTCGATAATTCTGGAACTGCTGGTTTTTGGGGATGGATGGTTTACGCGGCACCTTCTAAGTCCTCCCAGGCGATCGCAAACTTATGCCCGCGCATCAGCTTGCGTAGGGTGGTCAACTGGCTTTCGGCTAAAGCCCTGGTGGCACACGCGCCAACAGGCACCCACTGCTCGCCCCGGAAAATGTAGATCTGCCAGGGCTTAACTGGGCGCACGGAATAGGCCCCCGAGGTGGGGACGGCGGTTGCATTAGGTAGCATTGAGTTGTTCCTGTTTTAGATGGACAGTGGACAGGCGCGGGGTTGTGGCTTGGAGGCTACCCCCGCGTTTTGTTATGTCGCCTTGTGGATCTCCTCAAAATCCGCAGCCAAGTCTTCTGGCCTGCATTCAAGCAGTCTGCACAAATTAACCACCTGACTCAGAGTTAGGCGGGGTTCGTGCGTACCTGCTTCCCAGAGCTGAATTGCTCTGGTAGACAAACCAATTGATTTGGCTACATCGGCTTGGGTGAGATGTAGGGCCTTACGTCTTTTCACGAAAGGATGACCTTTAGACATTTTATGAAGTCCACTACGTCGAAGTGGACTTCGTGTAAAATACTATAGCGAAGTCCACTTCGTATTTGCAATAGGCAGGAGAGGGGGCGCGGCCAAGCATTCCCCTCTCCTGGTTGCCCCAATTATCCCAATCAGCGGTACAGCGCGTGATTCAGCCAACAAAGCCCAAAAATTGACACAAAAAAACGGCGATCGCTCGATGGGCGATCGCCGTTTTGCCGTTCTACCTAAGGAAACCTATGGAACCCCTTCCAACCAGCCCCCTCGGCCAAAGACTATGTGAGTTATTCCCCTATCGATGGGCATCCATCGAGGGTGCAAACGACTCTAGCACAAACACTAGATGGCGCACCGTTCGCAAGTATCCGCTTAAGCCTAGAACCCTGTTTGAGCGATACCTCGACCCCGGCCAGCTGGTAGGAGTACGGTTTGGCAACGACACCAGATATGGCCTGCTCGACATCGATGCTGGCTCCCCCTACCTCGACCAGCTGCCCACGATCGCCGCTGCTCTAGAGACAATCGGCATAGTGCGATGGGTACCCATCCGCAGCAGCAGCAGCGGCGGCCTACACCTCTACCTCCCACTGCCCGAAGATGTGCCCACCTTTGCCCTGGCCTGTGCCCTACAGCAGGCCATGACCAGCCAGGGGCTAGCCATCAAACAGGGGCAATTAGAGATCTTCCCCAACGTCAAAGCCCACGCCGCCTATTGGAAAGGCGAGTTTACCGAGTACAACGCCCACCGGCTACCGCTCCAACCCGGCACCGGCGCGGCCATCCTCAACGGCGATATGTCGCCAGAGAGCGATAGCCTCTCCCACTTTTTCGCCCTGTGGGACAACTGCGCTGCTCAACAAGACCCAGACGACCTGCGCCAGGCGCTGGCGATCGCCCGCGACAACCAGCGCAAACGCCGCCGCCGCAAAAACGTTAACCCGGTGGCCACCTGGCGCGCCGATCTAGAGAACGAAATCAACGAAGGGTGGTCAGGGCCGGGTCAGACCAACGGCCTGCTTAAGGCGATCGCCTGCTACGGTCGCGTCTTTGAGGGCCTCGACGGCCACGAGCTGGCCCACTACGTCGAGCGAATCGCGATCACCCGGCCTGGGTACCTCGACCACTGCCGCCACCAGCGAGAGATCACCCTCAAGGCCAAGGCATGGGCCAATGCCGCTGAAAAATACTACTGGCCCCTGGGCACAGAGCCTGTACGTGAAAAAAAGACATACAGCGTCAACCAACAGCGCATGGACGAGGCCCGCTCTCGGATCGCGATCGCCGCTGCCGAGATTCGGCTCAATGCACCGGGCACCGTTAGAGGCTGGGTGCAGCGCCTGGTCGAGCTGGCCCATACCTCTGTAGAGACCCTATATAAGCACCGAGACCTCTGGCACCCTGACGGGGCTGTAACACCCCAGCCAGAAGGCGATACGGCCACCACCCCACCCCCGATCGCTGGATCACCCGGTAGCGATGAAAGCCGTGAATTTTCAGCCGTTACGGTCGATGCCCCCTTTAATGAAGGGTGTAGTCTGACGGATCTCCTCAAAAATTTACCTCTAGGGGGAAGGAGAGGGGGTGCAGGGGGAGAGGAAGGGTTCTCCACAGGGGGCAGCCATGCGTGATCGTCCCATTTTGGCCAAACACCGAGGCCCCACCACCGCCACCAGCACCATCCCCGCCACCGGGGGCGAGGATTTAACCCCTCTAATTCTCGAAGCTGATGTTCTACGCATACAGCTGGGCTACCAACGCTGGGCAGATCTAAAGCCGTTGTGCAATGGTCAAGATCCCAAAACCCTCGACCGGCGTGCTCTGGTCTCTCTGATCGGGCTGCTCGGGAAGGAGCAGAGGGAGCAGCACCATGGCAAATAAACTCAGCAGCGCATGGAAACCCACCGGCCCAACCTGTGAGGCCCTGGGCATCAGCGACAAACAACTGTGGCGGCTGCGCGATGAGCTATTCAAGCAGGGCCACCACTACCGCAACATTGCCCGACCCCAGGCCGCACGCCCAACCTACCGTTGGCACCTGGCCCGCATCGAGCAGCTGCTCGAAATCCCCCAAGAGCAGCGCGGCTAACCCCCCTACCCTAATTCTTAATTGAAAAGGGCCATAAAAAAACACTCAAAACGGCTTTAGCCCACTACAGACAAGGGTTACAGCCGTTTTGAGTTTCTAACAGCAACTTAGGAAAAATCGAGACTCGCTAATAAGATATAAATTTTATTTCTTATTAAGGCTGAGGGGCTTTAGGCCGATCGGCCCGCGCCATCAGCGCCCGATAGGCCCGATCGTGCACCTCCTCACTGATCCATCGGTGGTAGGTACGGCAGTGGACATCGACCGAGTGCCCCATCTGCTGCGCGGCCAGCTCCACCGGCAGGCCAAACTCTAGCGACCTGACAGCCCAGGCGTGGCGCAAGTCGTAGGGGTTAAACGGCACCCCGTAGCGCTCAAACTGCCGTGTTACCCGGTGGCCTAGAGCGCTATTGTTTGCCCCGGTGCAGTTGGGCAGCTGCGCCCGGTTCAGCCCAAACTGCTCTACCCACTCTGGGTAAAGCGGGTAGACCCGGTGAAAGTTGGTTTTGCTGCCATCCAGCACCAGCAAAACCGGCATTTTAGAAAAATCTAGATAGAACAGCTCATGATTCCGCAGCCCATAGGTAGCCATCAGCCCATAGGCCCCCTGCCAAGCCGGATTAGGTATCTTGCCCCACCATTCGGCAATCAGGTCGTCTGAGGGCACCTCTCTCACCTCTACAGTGCTAGTCGAGTAGTGGCCCCTCAGCTGCTTAAAATCGGCCTCTAGGCCCGCAAACGTGGCCAGCCTACCCAGACAGTCACAAAACCGCTTCCGCGTCCTGGTATCCGGTGCAGTGGCCTCTATGGTGGCCCGCAGCAGATCCACCGTCAGCAGCTCGCCCTGGGGCAGCTTGCCAAACGCCTTTAGGTAATCATCGCGCCAGGTGGTCTCCGACTTGGCCGACCTGGCCCGCCGCGTGAAATAGTCGAGCTCGAAAGCGGCGATCCAATCGGCCACCGTCCGACTCTCGCCAGTGGCCCCGTAATTGCCCCAATTAAACTCTCTCGCCTCAAGCTGCAGCCCTACCCGTTTAGCTTCCTGCTCTGCCAGCTTCAACCCGGCTGGGTTGGCATGGTGGCCCAGGTAGAGCCGCTGCTGATATGGCCCCACCTTTTTGCTACCCGGCCTGGGTGGCAACGTGGCCCGCAAACAGAGGCGCTTACCGGCCACCTCAATACCCACACCACACCGGCCCAGCCGTAGGCGACTGTTAGCCTGCTTCAATCTGCCCTCAAAATTCATACGCCTAAAATTCGTCCTAAAAACCAAGGGAGGTTAGGGAGTGTTAGGGAGTATCAAGGAGGGTTAACAAAAATTAAACCTCTCGAAACTCCTACTGCGAGGGGCTTTCAAGAGGTTAATAAGCATAGTAATAATGGCTCAGGCGTGATTTGAACACGCGACCAAGGGCTTATGAGTCCCCTGCTCTACCACTGAGCTACTGAGCCGTGGCGTAAGATTTTGCCAGCTAAAGCCGTGCTTTATCGGTTAGCCAACAGTTAATGAATCTATCACAGAATAGTCAAGATACCAAGTCACCAGCAGCAATTTTGACGGCAAATTTTGAGGTGGCTCAGGCTGAGCCAGAAATCTCCTAAAGCAATAAAGCAAAAAACGAGCCAATAAAACTATTGGCTCGCCAATCAATCACAAGAACACTAACTAGCGGTCTGGTAGATAAGCCATCGGATTGACGGCTCCACTATTGGGCGGATGAATCTCAAAGTGGAGGTGAGGACCGGTGCTGTAGCCGGTACTACCCATCTCAGAGATTTGCTGCCCCTGCCCGACCTGCTGGCCCTCACGCACCAGCAGACGGCTGTTGTGAGCATAGCGGGTAACACTGCCATCTGCATGGCGAATATCCACTAGGTTGCCGTAGCCACCAGAGTTCCAACCCGATCGCACGACCACCCCTGGAGCAGCAGCCACAATTGGAGTACCCACTGGTCCAGCAATGTCGATGCCTCGGTGCATGCGACCCCAACGCCAGCCGTAGCCCGAGGTAAATGTACCCTGAGTAGGCCAGACAAAGCCATTACTGGGTGCTTCAGGCAAAAACTGATCAGCCCCCGGCATCATTGGCATGTTGGGAGTGACAGTCTGCCCTACCGGCAAACTAGGCGCAACTCGATAGGCCTCGGCACCCAAAGGTGCAGCAGCCAGTAGTTGGCTGGGAATAGAACCACTTTCTGATTGAACAGAATCCGCCTGTGCAGGTTGATCAGAAGCTTCAACAGTAGGGTCACCCACCGGGCCGAGGGCCGCAACGGCCTGGGGTTGATCCTTAGCAGCGTCGGTTACTGTCCATTGAGTGTCAGTGGTTTGAGCACCTTCCCTAACCGCCAAAGCTGTAGCGCTAGCCGGTTCAACACCGCCACTCGCTGGCGCAGTCAGCGCTGTCGGCTGAGGGGCATGATATTCGAGCGATACGGCTGTCTGATTAGCTGCACCCGTGCGGCTACGCTCTAGCTCTTGACGAGCCTCACGGATGCGAGCATTCAGCTCGTCGCGATCGACTAAAGCACTGTTGGATTCACGAATACGGGCCAGATGATCGCGAATGGCCTGCTCGCGGGTTGTGGGGGCAGCAGCCAGTTCACCGGTCGCTGAGCTAACGCCAGTATCAGTTTCAGCGGTCTCATCTGGAGCTGATGCTATTGGGATACTGAGACTATCGCCAACTAGCAAAGCCTCAGGGCTTTCTACAGTGTGATTGTGGCTGAGCAATTCATCTAGGGTGACACCGTTGCGTGAGGCAATAGACCAGAGCGTATCTCCTGGTTTCACCTGGTAGGAGTGCAAAGCACCGGAGTCAGTAACTACACCTGCACCCGACGTACCTGATGACCGCAGCGGTAGCACAGCCACAGCGATATCTTTTTTGCCTTCTACGACCTCATCACTTGCGGTGGCCGGAGCCGGGGAACTTTGATTGGCTACAGGTACTTCGTTCCCATTGTGGAGGGGTAAGCTGGCCTGCAGCGGGGCAACCTCGGCTGCTTCAATAGCAGGAATAACAGGTTGAGCAGGAGTCGAGCTACTGACTTCAGCTATCTGCTGATTGTCGGACGGCGCACCCTGAACATCAGCGGTCACCCAGGCTTGATCGGGCTTAGAGGAAGCTGCCTCAGGAGCGATGAGCTCATCGCTAGCCAGCACCGAGGCAAGCTCAGTCTGAGTTTCAGATGCAGCATCTTCTGACTGCAGCTGTTCAAGACCAGAATTAGCTAAGTCCTCTTCAGAAAACTCAGCTTCTTCGTCTAAAGATAAGGTTTCATCGAGATCCCAAGCTGTCTCAAGCTCTTCTACGGAGGGGATATCGCTGGTACGTAGCAAACCGTTGGCTGCCGCCAAATCACCACCAACACCTCCAGACACTTCAGCCTTAAGGGCCAAGCGTGAGGCATCTCCGGCGGCGGTTAAGTTATCCATGCCTACGGCAGGCACTCGAATAACCTGTCCAGCTCGCAGCATGTCATCGGCAACAATGCCGTTGGCTGCCTTGATAGACTGAATATCGGCCTCGTGTTGAGCCGCGATTTTCCAAAGGCTTTCACCAGGCTCAACCTTGTGATAAGCCGACGAAGTAACCGCCTGGGCCGGAACCAGCTTAGGCGTTTGACCTTGCTCGCGATGGGCAGCGGGCAATACAGTCACGTTGGGGCCATCGGCAGCTAGGGCTAGCTCGGGCTCGGTGAGTAGCGGAGCAGAAGCTCCGAAAGACAGGGCTATACCCAGCATGGCTGCTGAGGTTTGCACTCGACGATAACCTCCTGAAGTCTCCGATTGAGCGCCACTCAAACTAGAGGGTAGACAGTCAACTTTAGACTCTTTGGGAACTACGCGTTTCAAGGAACGACCTCCTGTAAACCAGCGCTTAGCAGCGTGTAAAGTGCCTTATCAATCAGCAGACAGGGAATTAACCGATGGGCAAAAGCCCTGTCTTTAAGTCAAGAGCTGTAAGGCAAGCTGCTAGCAGAAGAACAACAACGGATCGACAGATTTACGCCTTGGCTTGGTCACGATAACCCGCTTTGGCAACCTAGGCAAGTTTACATGAGTTAACACGAAAATCAATACCCAGACATTCTCTGCCATTTCCCTGAACACTAGGCTCGTGACCGGGAACTTCACGTGCACAACATAAAGGTTTAACCCTAAAAAAAAGTATTTGGCAAGCGTACTGCCATAACCCTGACCGAAAAAATACGACCGGTGCCTAAGCAGGTTTGGCCCCGGACAGCTGGCGGCTAAGAAACGTGAAAAGCCTTGGCTTATAAGCCCGATTGCGGTTTCAGCAAAGCACGCTCATGGGGGGTATCGCCTTGGGCAAACCCCGAAACAGGGGTGACTAGATCAGGACATATAAATTTCTTATCTTGGCCACCCCTGTTTTGTAGCTTGGGCAACCGCTTATTTTTGAGCAGTTTTTTTTGAGCAACTTACGGTCAAGTAGAGCCTGTTTTCAAGAGATAAGCCTCAAAAACCGCCGATTTAACCAGGGTTAAGACTGCGCCTTTAGGATCGCTGAGCCACAGCCGTTCCATTACTTTATGGCTATCGAACCTGCAATCTGAGCTAAGACATTGCTTGAAAATTGCCCCTGACTTTGGTTCTGTCAAAGCTAGAGCAGACGGGACGGCGATCGCTACTGGCAAGAGCCGTAAAAAAACAGAGGCTTGGCTAAGAGTAAATTCATCGAAGAGCAGAATTAGGCTAGCAGGCTGGCAGCTGCCGCAGAGCCTCAAACAGAGCAACAGCGGCACTAACCGACAGGTTTAGACTGCGCACGATGCTGCGATCCATAGGGATAACGGCGGTTTCATCGCAGCTGGCCAGCACCTGCTTTGGCAGCCCTTCGGTTTCGCTGCCAAAGAGAAGCCAGTCATTGGGACGATAGGCCAAATCTGTATAGCTACATCGCCCGGAGGTACTAAAGCCGATGGTTCGTCCTCCCTGTTGACGCTGCTGGGCGTGAAAAGTTCCCCAATCGGGGTGCAGAGTGAGGTCGACCTGGGGCCAATAGTCTAGGCCGGCCCGCTTGAGGGCGCGATCGCTAAGGTCAAACCCAAGCGGGCCAACCAGGTGCAGAGGCGTTGTTGTAGCGGCGCAGGTACGGGCTATATTGCCCGTATTAGGGGGGATTTGGGGATTGACCAGAACAATAACAGGCATATAAACCAGAACTAGAGCAGGAAGCTTGACCGGGTGGGTCTGGACTTGCCTATGGCAAAGGAAAAAATGTCTAGAGGATATAGTTTTTATTAATATATCCTTCGGTAGTTTTACCCAATTCAGAAATTGGTCTGCGAGGGGTGAATTAGGTGCTGTCGAAAATGCTTTCCTTATTACACCTATAAGTAATTGTTTACGTTTAGGTGGTCTGTGGTGCCCTCAGGCGGCACAGGGTTCACACAGATCTTGGGCTAGGAGCGCTTCGGTGGCGGCAACCTCTGCGATCGCCTCCTGCACCACCTGATGAACCGACTGCCCGGCCTCATGCTGCCGCAGCCAGCGCTGGGCTTCGTTACCCTCCCGCAAAATTTTCTTCACCGGGCTGAGGAAGCAGCTAATGCCGTTGGCTTTAGCAATTGGCCATACCTCGTCGTAGAGCTGCTGCACCCACTGCCGGGCCAGGATTGGTCGACCGTCTTGCCAGTGGCGCAGTTCGGCATCGAGGCTGTGCTTGGCCGCAGCGGATTCGTTGGCGTCGGTGAGGGCGACTAGATCCTCATTGCGGCTGCCTGCGGGAAATTCACTCATGACCAGTGGATCTAGATCAGGGTTTTGAATTAGCTGAATCAGCCGCGCCTCGATCAGAGCGGTAACCGCCAGCAGCGCCACCGGGTCGCTAATCAGATCGCAGATGCGTAGCTCTAGGCGGTTGAGGTTGTAGGGGCGGCGATCGCCGTTGGGCCGCACCGCCGACCACAGATGGCGCACGTTTTGCATGGTGCCCGCCGCCAGCTGATCCTCCATCCACTGAATGTGGTGAGCGTGGCTGGTGAACAGGGGCACCAGTGGCGGGGTTTTGGGAAATACTTGCCAGCGGCTGGAGTGGGAGCCCGTGACTTGGCCGCCCAAAAAAGGCGACGAGGCGGTCAGGGCCAGGTATAGGGGTGCTTCGACTCGTACCAGGCGGCAGGCCCGCATGAGAAGTTCTGGATCGGAGAGACCAATATTAATGTGGACGCTGGCGGTGACGACGGTGGTGCCGTAGGTCTGCTCGATATAGCTGTGATAGGGGTTGTTGGGGTCAGAGCGATAAAAGCGATCAGTTGGCCCCAGGGCCAGAGTGCTGCCGGGTATCAGCGTGTAGTTACCCAAACCTTTGAGGTAGCGGCGCAGCTCGTGGCGGGGGCGCACTAGCTCGCACAGCAGTTTTTCGTACTGGCAGAGGGGTGGTGTGGTGTACTCAACATTGCGGCTGTCGGGCTCTCGCACAAAACCGTTGAGATCAGCCACAATCCGGTCGGAGAGACCGACAATTTCCCCAGCTGGGGTGCCGGTGTACATCTCAATTTCAAACCCTTTAGACAGCAGCACAGCATTCCTCGCTGGAGACAGCACACTATATAGTCAGACTCAGTCGGCTCTTAATCATCCTATCGACAACCTGCCACCCCGTAACGAGCCAGAGCCCGTAACGATCTAGAGATAGAGGGTTGTCAGCGACTAAGGTAGCGCTGCGGTGGCCAGGGCGATCGCTCGATTGGCCGCAAAGGCGCGGGCAATGGTATCGCAGCGCTCGTTGCCTACATCGCCCGAATGGCCGCGCACGTATACCCACTGGAGGGGGCGATCGAGGGTTTGGTTGACCTCGGTAGTGACCGCGTCCAGCACTTCCCACAGATCGCGGTTAAGCACGGGCTTTTTGGCTGAGTTCACCCAGCCCCGCCGTTTCCAGCCTGCAATCCACTGGGTAATGCCCTTGAGTACGTATTCGCTATCGGTGTGAATGGTGACGGGCATGGTCTGGCCGCTGTCGCGCAGCAGGGTCAGGCCTGCGATCGCGGCCTGCATTTCCATGCGGTTGTTGGTGGTTTGGGCGGCACCACCGCCGAGTTCGTGTACGCCGCCGCCGGCCAGGTATAGCACCGTGCCCCAGCCGCCGGGGCCAGGATTGCCGGAGCAGGCTCCGTCGGTATAGATTCGCTCAATAATTGCCATTTGATTTACAAAAGTCCTCAAATTTTTTGGGTTTACCCCTGTAAGGTTCAGGAGTGCGGGGGGCATGCTAACAGTAAGACCCAATTGTCCCTCCTAGACGTTACACCTCAGGTCATGGGCAGGATGCACCTACCTTCGTCATAGCTCTCCTACTGGTGAAGTTAATCCCATGATGCTACGAGAACTGGAAGCCTTTGAGGCCTGCTGGCTAGATCTTAAGGATGTTTACCCTACCAGTGGCCCCGACAACATGCTGATTACCCACGCTATGGGCCAGCTGGTTGACTTATTCGAGAAACCCGCCCAGGTCGAGCAAGAGCTGCCCGACCACCTCAAAATCCTGTTTCGGCGGTTGGCACTGGCCTATTTTCAGGGCTACTTTCCCAAGCAGGCGCAGACAAATACCGACCCAGCCGCTAAAGTTACGGCTCAGCCCTGCGCCCGCAGCGATCGCCAGCGCCGACAGGAAATCTCGGCGGCAGTAGACCGGGTGAAAGCGCTAGCCCAAAAGTCTCAGGCGCGCATGTGTAAGACACGAGGTCAGGTCACCCAGTGCGCCATCTCTGAACTAGAAACACTAATTATTAAGTTTCCAGAGCATTGGCAACCGCTAGCGTGAGGGTGGGTGAACCAAGGGCGGCTTCATCACCCAGATCGGCGAGTAAGCAAGGTATCTTAGTGCTATGGCCTACGAACCCTTGCACCACAAGTATCGCCCCCAGACCTTTGGCGCTCTGGTGGGACAAGATGCGATCGCAACCACCCTGGCCAATGCCCTGCGCCAGCGGCGCATTGCCCCGGCCTACTTGTTCTGCGGCCCTCGGGGCACGGGCAAAACCTCCAGCGCTCGAATTTTAGCTAAATCGCTCAACTGCATTCATCAAGACCACCCCACCCCAGACCCCTGCGGCATTTGCGAAACCTGCCGCTCGATCACCAATGGCTCGGCCCTCGACTTCATTGAAATTGATGCGGCCAGTAATACTGGCGTCGACAACATTCGCGAACTGATCGAGCGGGCTCAGTTTGCCCCAGTGCAGTGCCGCTACAAGGTTTATGTGGTCGACGAATGTCACATGCTCAGTACGGCGGCGTTCAATGCCCTGCTTAAAACGCTAGAAGAGCCGCCTAGCAGCGTCGTCTTTATTTTGGCTACGACCGACCCGCAGCGGGTGCTGCCAACCATTATTTCGCGCTGCCAAAAGTTTGACTATCGGCGCATTCCCCTAGAGCCGATGATTGGCCACCTGCGCAAAATTGCCGATTTAGAAGCAATCGCCATCGACGACGACGCCCTGCGCCTGGTGGCCCAGGTATCTCAGGGGGGCCTGCGAGATGCCCAAAGCCTGCTCGATCAGCTCAGTTTGCTAGAGCCGCCGGTCAGTGCTGACGCCGTGTGGGATTTGGTGGGGGCAGTGCCCGAGCGGGATTTGCTGGCTCTGGTGCAGGCCATTCTCAGCGATGACAGTACCGCCGTGCTCGACAGTGCCCGCAAACTGATGGATCGAGGCCGGGAGCCGCTGATTGTGCTGCAAAACCTGGCCGGGTTCTATCGAGACTTGTTGATTGCCAAAACGGCGGGCGATCGCCAAGATCTAGTCGCCATTACGCCCCCTACCTGGGCCGACATGCAAGCCCTGGTACAGAATCTGGATCCAAAACTTTTTTTGCTGGGGCAGCAGCACCTGCGCTCCGCCGAAGGACAGGTTAAGAACACCACCCAACCCCGGCTGTGGCTAGAGGTCACGCTGCTGGGGCTGTTGCCCTCTACTGTGGCGGGGCAGGTAGGGGGTACGCCTGCGATCGCGTCTTCTCCAGTAGCAGGCGCGATCGCTAGGCCCGCGCTGCCCGTCAATCCACCGCCCACTCCTGCACCGCTGCCTACACCCACGGCCTCAGTTCCCCCCTTGCCGCCGACTGAGGCTACCCGCGGAGTAGCCCCTGGGGAACAGATTCCCGCATCAACCAATGGGGTAATGCCGGGTGGACAATCCCCTGAGCCTGCCGTCGCATCTAACTTACCACCGCACGATGCTCAAAATGCCCCACCGCACGACCCCGTCGCGACCCCAGAGCCAAATCTAGACCAGCTCTGGCTCCAAGTGATTGCGGTACTAGAGCCTCTAGGCACCCGCGCTCTTATGCTACAGCAGGGCAGCCTACTCTTTTTTGATGGCGTTGTCGCTCGGGTGGGCATTAGCTCTAGACCGCTGTTTAAGATGGCCCAGGGTCGAGTGGAAAACGTCGAAGCGGCCTTCCAAAAAGTGCTAAGTCAAAAGGTGCAGGTTTCCCTGGAGGTGCTGCCCGACCCAAAGCCTGAGGCTCCAGCCCCCACTATTGCCCCGGCAGCCAGCCAGGAAATAAACCAGCGCCCAATCCCTGTTGAGCTAACAGCGCCCCCCACGTCGGTTGCTGAGCCACCTGCCGCCGTTGCCCAGCCCGATGTTAACCAGCCCGAGGTCAACCCGTCACTTCCAGCAATTGCCAGCGACTTTGATCGGGCCGTCAAAAACTTCGCCCACTTCTTTAATGGTCAGGTTGTCGATTTAGACGACGGCCCTAGCCTTAATCCAGCACCGCTCAAACCATCTGAGGCAGCCGCTAAGCAGCCCTCCCACCCCGACAAGGATGTCCCATTTTAGGGATGGTTTTTTAACCAAAGGTGCCGCCGTTCCAGCCCCACATTGCGCCGGGGGCGTCGGCGAACTCAATATAAGTGCGATTTTTGGGCACGCCCAGGGCAGTTTCAAGCTGGGCACAAAACTCCTGGCTCATGGCTTTGGTTTTAGCGCTGCCCATGGTGCCTACGCTTTTAATTTCGATATAGCATACGGGGTCGGTGGTGCCGCCAAATGTCATTGGCACATCGGCTTCAAAGGCTGTCATTACATAGGATTCGGGCTTACCTAAGTGGCTGGCCAGACTGGCGGAAAGATCTTTAAGGAGCCCCTCAACCTGAGCTTGATCGGGAGAGGAGATAGATGTCTGAACTTTGATCAGGGGCATAGTAATGACAGTGGAGAGCAGCAGTGGTGAGCATAGCTAACACCTCAATGCAGTTAGGCGATCGCGCCGAGCGTCTTAGAGTGAGTGAAGGCGATCAAACGATTAGCCACCGTAGTTCCAGCCGGTGCTTTCGAGCAGGAGAGGTTCGCCATCGCGGTGGACGGCAGCACCAATGACCTCGCCGACAAAAACAGTATGGTCACCGTGCTCTACGGAGCCAACAACGCGGCACTCGATATAGCCTAGGGTGTCTTTGATCACGGGGCAGCCAGTTTCGGGGCCGGGGTAAAATTCAATGTCTTCAAACTTGTTGCCGACCCGGCGCAACGGCTTAAAAAAGTTTTGGGCCAGGTCTTTTTGACCCGCCTCCAAAAAGCTGATGGCAAATACACCGCTGGCTTTAACCATGGCGTGGGAGGTGGAGTCGTTTTTGACGCAGTTGATGACTAGAGGCGGTTCGAAGGAAGCCTGCATCACCCAGCTGGCCGTGAAGCCGTTGAGATCTTCTCCATTTTTAACGCCACAGACATAAAGACCGTGGGGGATTTTGCGCAAAAGCGTCTTTTTAGCCTGTTCGTCTAGCACAACATAACCTGCGGAATGCGTCTCTAGGGCGAGTGTAATACAGCATCGCGTTCATTCTCTACCCAATTGGGTATAAAAAAGGCGCACCGCAGCGCGCCTTCATAGTGGTAATTGCCTCAACCCTACTTGTTGGGCTGGGGAGTCATACGCAGGTAGGGCTTGATTTCGGTAACGCCCTTGGGAAAGCGCTGCTTCGCTTCTTCGGTCGGAATGGTGGGGGAGACTACGACGTCTTCGCCATCCTTCCAGTCGACGGGGGTGGCTACGCTGTAGTTGTCGGTAAGCTGTAGCGAGTCAATCACCCGCAAAATTTCGGCGAAGTTGCGTCCGGTGCTGGGCGGATAGGTGATGGTCAACCGCAGTTTTTTGCTGGGGTCAATCACAAACACGCTGCGCACGGTTACTTTAGCGTTGGCATTGGGGTGAATCATGCCGTAGAGGTCAGAGACCTTTTTGTCGTCGTCGGCAATGATCGGGTAGTTGACCGAAACACCCTGGGTTTCGTTGATGTCGCCAATCCAGCCCTGGTGCGAGTCAGCGCTGTCTACGCTGAGGGCGATAACTTTAACGCCGCGCTTTTCAAACTCGGGCTTGAGCTTGGCTACGCTGCCCAGTTCGGTGGTGCAGACGGGCGTGTAGTCGGCGGGGTGAGAAAACAGCACCACCCAGCTATCGCCAGCCCAGCTATAAAAATCAATTTCACCCTCGCTGGTTTGCTGGGTGAAGTTAGGTACCTGATCGCCAAGTTGAAGCGCCATCTCAAATCTCCGTTAGTCTGTGCAAAAAACGTTGCCTAGCGTTCACTCTCGCTATTCTCCCATAAACCCCGGTATTCCGGTCGGAGTTTAGAGGATTATTTTAACGATTGTAGCGTAAGCCTTTTGTGACGTGGCGATGGGCGCTAGTAGTCGGCAGATTCTAGCCAGCGATCGCGACCTACCCACAAATAAGGCACCCAGGAAATCCAGGTGCCTGATAGCGTTGTGTTTCCCGGCCAAGGGCTTACAGCCCTGCGCTAGTGCGTAGGTAAATCTATACTTGGCGGTCAAATACTTTCGGCGCGTAGGCACTGCACCCATCGCAGGGACCCATAGGGTTGGTAGCGCAGCGCAAATAGGGCGATCGCGCGTTGAGGTCGCAGGTGATATCGCCCATCATGTAGCCCATGCCATCGACATAGTGCAGGTCAGTATTGTCGTCGAGCAGTTTGAGCATGCTCTGACCCAGAACCGTCGGTACAGGCGAAGCGCTGCCGTACTTTTCGTCCCGGTCAGCGCGAATGCTCATCCACGCCGACACAACGGCTGGAGTGAGGCCGACCACAAAAATCAAAACAACGACGAGCATGAAATTGATACAGGTAACTATGCAGAGCCATCCTACCCTGATGAATCGGCAGGCTATCTGTCAGCAGCGGAGGTTGGTACGTACCGTTGCGTTACTTAGTCTTTCGCAACATTGAACCGCAGGCCCAATTCGCCCTGGTGACGCTGACGGGCATGGTCGTAGAGCCAGCGTGAACAGATCTAGGATTGACGGAACAGCAGTCAGGAAGTTCCCGATTATAGATATTCTTTCGGTGAATTTATAGTTAGACTTTGAAAAAGAACGGCTTTTGCCTCAGTTCTCGACTAAAACAAGGCCGTTTGCCCATCACCTGAACAAGATCCTGAACTTTTCAGAACTTTCATGTATTGGCGGATTCTGTTCTATGACCGATTATCTAAACATCCTGTAGACTCGCGTGTGCTCCAAAGCTAAGACCGGGTAGGGCCACAGGACATTGTGGAGGTTCGCTCCTCAGTGATAGCGCCTTACCCGGCTTTTTATTTTTAAACATTCAGAATTCAGAGTCGCCGTCAGATCGGTTGCTGGCGCAGCCGCCTTAGCGAGGCAGCGCTGAGCCGAGCGGAGCTAGTCGGTTTATCTCAGCCGTGCGGTATTGGCCCTGGCTATTGAACAATCGCGTTGACGTTCGTTGAGCCGCTGGTGCCGATGAAAATGAAAATGGCAATTAGAGAGCTACGGTAGGGTGATCTTCGCGGGCGTAGACCTGTAGCCACTCCTCAACGATGTAGGGCGCTACCACCAGCCTTGCAGAGCGCTTCCTAGCTAAGGGCACAACCAGCGTTAGAGGGCCTGGGCGCTGAAGGTGGCTCAAAATGGGTTCGATATCGTACTGGGCTACGTTGTCTGGCAGGTTTTGGGTCTGAGAATCGATGCAGGGCACCGCCGCCCACTGGGTTGTCGTGCCGGTCTGCACCGACAGATCGCTCTGGCGATCGACCACGCCCTGGCCTGGAAACCCTACCAAACGCAGGTACACGCCCGCTAAATGCCCTTCTGCGTAGCGTTTAAAGACCGTTGCCTGCCAGGCCATATCGTTTTGGTCGCGCAAACTCTGGCGCGATCGATAGGTCGTCTGCCCCGGTTGCTCGTGGTAGATGTGCACGGAAGCCACCGCTGGCTCAGCTAGGGCCAGCAGCAGCAGGCATCCCAAAAACAGGGCCAGCATAGTAAGCCGCAGGGCGCGCCAAAGGTGAGACATAGAGGAGATGATGAGGATGGTAGGGAGAGGAGGACGATAAGGGTGGCACTGCGATACCGGTAGTCCTAATCCCATTGTCTCACTACTGTACTATTCCCTCCATCCTCACCCTGCGGGGAACTGCTCCACGCCTACATCCCCCTCGCTTTCTCATCGCTATAGCTGGCTCATCTGATTCAGTGTCTGCCGATATCCGGCGGCTTCGCCCTGCTGGAGGTAAAGCTGGGCGGCTTGCTCGAAGTCGCGGCGGGCACCGGCATCGTCACCGAGGCGGGCGCGAACCAGTCCTCGGTTATAAAACAGCTCTGGATCGGCACTGTTAGGAGCGCTGGCAATGGCCTGGGTGAGGTCTTGATAGGCCTCTTGGGACTGGTTCACCTGCAGGTAGGCCGACCCCCGAGCCGAGTAGGCTTCTAGATAGTCAGGCTGTACTGCCAGGGCCTGACTGTAGTCGTCGATCGCACCGAATATATCGCCGATAGCAAGGCGGGCATCGGCTCGGGTTTTAAAGGCAGTGGCATAGGTAGGGTCTAGCAGCAGGGCCTCAGTGTAGTCTGCGATCGCCGCCATAGCCTCCCCTGCTTGTAGCAGCGCGTCGCCTTTTTGCTTATAGGCCATCGCCGAGTCGGGGTTGAGCTGCAGCACCCGAGCAAAGTCTTGCTGGGCACCACTGAAGTTATTCTGAGCGGCCCGAACGGTGCCCCGGCTCATGTAGGCCTCGGTCAGGCTAGGGTTGAGTTCAATGGCGCGATCAAGATCTTGTAGGGCACGGTTGGGCCGACCCTGACGGTAGAACACATAGCTGCGGTTGAGGTAAGCCTTGGCCATATCGGGAGCCTGCTGCACAGCCTGATTGAGATCGTCAAGGGCGGCATCGAAGAGCCCCAGCTGGTAGTAGGCCACGCCACGTCCCATGTAGGCCCTAGGCAAGTCACCCTGGAGCTCAATGGCGCGACTAAAGTCGGCTACAGCGTCGCTGTAGTTGTTAACTCGATCTAGGGCAAAGCCCCGCAACACATAGGCCGAAGGGTTGTCGGGGTCAAGCTCAATCGCGGTGGAAAAATCTTCTAGGGCCAGATCGTTGCGGCCCTGCTGCGAATCGATTAAGCCCCGGTAGAGATAGGCATCTACCGCATCGGGATTGGCCTCTAGAGCCGCGTTGAAGTCGGCCTGGGCCTCAGTGGAGTTGCCTTGGCGATAGTAAACGCTCCCCCGCGCAAACAGGGCGCTATCGTTGCCCGGATCTAAACTCAGAGCCCGGTTCAGGTCGATTAGAGCGCGATCGTAATTATTTTGGTCGGCATAGATTAGGCCACGATACAGGTAGGCATCAGCCAGGGTTGGATCTTTTTCGAGGGCCATATCGAAGGCCTCAATGGCGGCTTCGTAGTCGCCGCTGGTGTAGCGCTCAACCCCCAGGTTGTAGGCTCCAATCGCCGTTAGGCCAGGCTCCTCTGGCTCGGCCTCTGGCTCGGCTACCCTGGCTCGGCTACCTCTGGCTCGGGGGCAGGAGCCTCTGGCTCGATCTCAACTTCGGGCGCGACCATGTCAGGCTCGGTGGTTGGGGCTTGGGCATAGGCTCCTAGGGGCGCTACCCCTGCGGTCAACCCCATGCCCAATAGCACAGCTAAATAACGTAATTTCATGGCTTCCCCTCCACCGACGGTGTTTGCAGATTGAGTAGATTGGTGCCGCCCCTCGGCGGGGGCCTTTATCAGAATACCCACCTACGTTGCGATCGATAATGCTCTGGCGCTAATGATAGGTCAGCTTATTTAGGTTGAGAGACAGGGTTAGAGAGTTTTTTTTAGAATTAAGGTACTTGGTCTCAGCCAATCCAGTCATGGTAGAGGAGATCAGCGGCAAGGAGATGATATGGCGATCGCACGTTGGTCAATTGGTATTTTGCTTGGGGTATTGCTTTGGCTGGGGCTAGGGCACTACGCCAACGCCCAAAGCGAGGCCCGCATAGACTCGCGGTTAAACCGCCTGGAGTCTGAACTTGGTCGGCTCAGGTCGCAGGTCAGGCAGATAGAATCTCAGCTGGCAATTCCCAATCGTCCGGCCCCTAGCCTGCCCACTACGATTACCCCACCGACCCCAGCCCTGGCAGAGCCTTCTTTAGAAGAGCAGTTCGATAACCTGGCCACGCTAGCGATCGAACTGAAGCTGCAGGTTAGGCAGCTCGAAACCCGTGTCATCCAGCTCGAAAGAGCGACACCCTAGCGCTAACCAGCCTGTTCTTGACGAAGTAGGCCCACCGTTAGCTTCAAACTAATAGCTCCAAACTAAATCAAATCCACTGCCGCTACAGCCAAGGATTTTACGTCTACAAACCCATGCCAGCTCACCAGATCGAGGCGCTGCTGGCT
This sequence comes from Nodosilinea sp., assembly GCA_049646445.1. GTDB lineage: Bacteria > Cyanobacteriota > Cyanobacteriia > Phormidesmidales > Phormidesmidaceae > Nodosilinea. The sequence goes on from JBARVV010000044.1 coordinate 71,456, forward strand.
GAGGCTACTCCCGCTCAAAATAGTGGTCTGGTCGGATCAGTGTGGCAAGATAGCATCGGTGTTTGACGGGTACCCCGCTGTGATTTGGATTGACTGGGCCATTGTGGTCGCCTATATGGCCTTTAGCCTGGGTTTGGGCCTGTACCTTTCTCGCAAGGCAGCGGGCGGGCTGGTAGATTTTTTTGTGTCGGGGCGATCGCTGCCCTGGTGGCTGGCGGGCACCAGCATGGCGGCCACCACCTTCTCTATCGACACGCCTCTGTATATTGCTGGCGTGGTTGGTACCCGAGGCATTGCTGGCAACTGGGAATGGTGGAGCTTTGGCATTGCCCACGTGGTAATGATTTACGTCTTTGCGCGGCTGTGGCGGCGATCTGAAATCATTACCGATGCCGAACTGACGGAGCTGCGCTACGGTGGCGCTACGGCGGCCTGGCTGCGGGGCATCAAGGCCTTTCTATTTGCGGTGCCGATCAACTGCATTGGCATTGGCTACGCCATGCTGGCCATGGTTAAGGTGATCGACGCCCTACAAATTTGGCAGTCGGTCGGCATTGAGCCCGGCGAAAGCCTAAAGCTGCTGAGCGTGATCGGGGTCAGCGTCTTGGTGCTAGTCTACGCCGGGTTCTCGGGCCTGTGGGGCGTAGTGGCAACCGATTTTTTCCAGTTCTTTTTGGCACTGCTGGGGGCAATTATTGTGGCGGTGGCAGCCGTAGCTAATTTGGGCGGCATGGGCAGCCTGATCGACCAAGTAAGGGCCACCGGGGGCACCGATTTACTGGCCTTTGTGCCCCTAGAGCGGGGGGCGGGCGGCTGGTACCAGTGGAGCGAGACCGCCGGTATTTCTGTCAGCACCTTTTTGGCCTACGTAACCTTACAGTGGTGGGCCTTTCGCCGCAGCGACGGGGGGGGAGAATTTATTCAACGGCTGGCCGCGTCTAAGGATGAGGCCGAGGCCGAAAAAGCGGCCTGGTTTTTCAACATTCTGCACTACGTCATTCGCACCTGGCCCTGGGTGGTGGTGGCCCTGGCGGCGGTAGTGATCTACCCCGATCTAGAAGACCGAGAGCTGGGCTACCCCATGCTGATGCTCGACTTTTTGCCGCCCGTGCTGCTAGGGCTAGTGGTGGCCTCGCTGATTGCCGCTTTTATGAGCACTGTTTCGACCTTAATAAACTGGGGCGCGTCGTACCTCACCAACGACCTGTACGGACGCTTTATTCGACCCGCAGCCCCTGAGACCGAACTGGTGCTGGCCGGGCGGCTCGCCTCGGTGGTGGTGACGGGGCTAGGGGCGATCGCCGCCTTTTACTCCCAGGATGTAGCCACGGTGTTTCGGCTGGTGATTGCGATCGGCACCGGGCCTGGCCTGGTGCTCATTTTGCGCTGGTTCTGGTGGCGCATCAACGCCGCCGCCGAACTAGCCTCCATGCTGGCCGGATTTGTAGTCGGTCTAGTCACCAGCGTCGTACCCATTCTGACCATTACCGACTTTGGCCTGCGGCTGCTGGTTACTACCGCCATCACCACAGTGATTTGGGTCGCCACCATGCTGCTTACTGCCCCCGAAAGTGACGCCACCCTAGATACCTTTTACATCAAAGTACGCCCCGGTGGCCCTGGCTGGACCCGTCAGCGCCAGCGCACTGGCCTCTGGCCCGCTCAAGCCCTGGGCCGCGATTTGCTCAGAGCCGGTTTCGCCCTGCTGCTGCTGCTGGGGGCCATGCTCGGGGTCGGCGGCTTTTTGCTCTACCAGCCGCTGACCGGCTGGTTTTGGCTGCTAGTGGCCGTCGCTGGCTGGGTTGGCCTCCGGCGCATGGGTAAAACGGTGCTGCCCATGCCGCGACCGGGGATGGATGATCCGCCTGGATGAGGGATGGGGTGTAAGATGAGAGCATCGGTTACATCCCTTTACACGCGATCGCCCTATGTCGTTTTTTCGGTCTTATATTGCCCCCCTGCTGATTGTGCTGATTTTTGCGGTGGCGATGCTGGCGGTGAGTGCCCGCATCTTTTTGCCTAGCGATATGATGGCTCCTGCGCCGATTGAAGAGCCAGTATCGTCTGTGAAGACCATGCCAGTGGCTCAAACCGATGCGGTGATGCCAGAGCTGTCAGAACTCATTCACGGCCCTGAGGGCGATCGCGTTGCCGGTTGACCGGGCCATGTAGGCCCAGTTCGTTGGAGTGCTTTGGCCCGTTGGGCCATATTTGCTTCCCTAAGCGGGATAGCTTTTCGTTCAAATACGCCTACTCTGACTAAAATAATTCAGTCAAAAGGGAACCCCCTGGCAGACATGTTTGCCAGGGGGTTCTAGACGTAGACTAGATGTAACCTTTTGCCTGTAACGCGACAAATTACCAGAAGTAAAAGAGTCTAGGCAAGATATCTTCGAAACGATTCGGAGACAGCAGCACTTTGACTGATTAACTTGAGAGTTTTCCTCAAGAAAGTTCCGATTAATTAGAGATGTTTAAATGCCGTCGTAAAGAAACCATCGCGTGGGGTTTGTAGCGTCTCTGGGCATTTCTTGCAGAGCTCTCCATCAGCTACAGAGAGGAAATATCAACAACCGAGTAAAGTGCTGCTGGTATTTGACGAAATAGATTCAGACGTTAAATCGATAACGTACCTCCCATTAAAAGGACTGAACTATTTGATCTGTCAGGGGAAGAAATCAGGTTTTGATGTCCAGTGATTCACTTCCTTATCTATTAAGATACTCCCCTAGTTCAGGCATGGCTAGTGATGATACCAAAGTTTATGGTTTGGTTAATGGCTGCTCTCACAGGGTTGAAGAAACCAAAATTTCAGCCTTCCCCTGAATGGCCAGAATGCCTGTAGAAAGGGCAGTGGGAGCAATGTTGCGGGTACATTCAGACGCTACTATTGGTAGGCGGCTATCTCGGCGGAGGTGGCCTAGTGGTTTAGGCAACGGCCCAAGGGTAAGGAGCGATCGCAGTGGCCCAGACAACACAGCAGGTAGAACACATCACAGGAACCGGGATTCCTCTAGAGGGGAACGACATCGACACCGATCGCATTATTCCGGCTCGATTTCTCAAGTGCGTGACCTTCGACGGGCTAGGCGAGCAGGTGTTTGCCGACGACCGAGCTGCCCTAGACGGCCGTCACCCCTTTGACCAGCCGCAGTATCAGGGCGCGACGATTTTGGTGGTGAACCGCAACTTTGGCTGCGGCTCGTCGCGGGAACATGCCCCCCAGGCGATCGCCCGCTGGGGTATCCAGGCCATCCTGGGAGAGAGCTTTGCCGAAATTTTCTTTGGCAACTGCGTCGCGATCGGCATTCCCTGTCTGACGGCGACCTCAAAGGTGGTAGGGCAGGTGCAGGCCGCCCTAGCAAGCGATCCATCTACATCAGTAACGCTTGAACTGGCCACCCAGACCGTCCGGTTTGACGGTAAAACCGCAACGGTATTGATGCCTGAAGGGGTGCGCCAGGCGTTTTTAGCCGGCACCTGGGATGCCTGCGGCCAACTTGTCGCCAATAGCGAGGCCATTCGCGCTACGGCGGCCAAACTGCCCTACGTAGCCTGGTAGGGGCACAGCATGCTGTGCCCCTACCCATAAATTTGCAACGATTTGTGGATTTTGCCGTAGAAATAGGCACTCTCTAGGGAGATCCCTCACCCCGGCTCGGGCTGCTGCTATGGTTTCATCCGCTGTGCGATCGCTTACTCCCTGGTTGCCGTCCGAACCTACGGCGCTACCGGGAGCAGCGGCCTCGCTCTTGAGCAATACGGTATGTCGCATGGCTCCCCTAGCTACTGAACGGCCTGAGCTAGAGCGAGTACCGGCGGTGGCGGCAGCACTAGCTCAGCTGGTGAGGCAGAGCATGGCGCTGCGATCGCCCATTGGCGGCTGGCCCACCGATTTACCTCAAACTCCAGAAAACCTGGCCCTTTACCTCAGCGAAGAAACTTGGGAACTCCTAGACGCGCTGGAGACTGCGGTCGCTTCCCCGTTACCCAGCACACCTGGACTGCTTCCCATCACCGTTTTGGTGCCCCAGCTGCTGTGGATGCTGGCTAGCAGCGGCTACGAAATTATGCGGCTAATTGAAGGGGTACAAGCTCGTGTCTCTGGCCCTGCTGCCCAAGGCCCAGGGTACGTTGTGCGTCTGGTGCCCGTGCTTGTGCTCACCCTAGAGGAGACTAGCTATGCCCTCGACCTGGTCACCCAAACGGATCCAGAACCGGCTCTCTACCTCTCTGAAACCACTGAAATTTCCCTGCTAGAAAATGACCTAGACAGCCAGCCCTGGCTCTGCAAAGACCTGCTAGAGCGAGTTGCCAATCTGCTGGGCTACGCTCAACCAGAGCTAGTTGCCCTACTGGGCGAGGGCAACCCCGTTGAAGCCCTCCGACCCTTTCAGCCCTGGCAGCCCGCCCGCCTGCGCCTGCGCCTACACCTGGCCACAATGGCGGCCCAGGAGCAGCCTCAGCCCTCTATCAACGAAGCGAACCCTGGCCAAAATGCGCTGTATCTACTGCCAGAAGAGCCGCAGAGCAGCAGGGCCGCCGCTTCAGGCTTTACCCTTGACGACTTTGCCAGCAGCCTAATCGAAGACGCCGGTAACGCTACCGCTGGGGTCTTGGGCGACTGGCTTACCTTTACCGATGAAAGCTGGATTCAAACCTTGTTGAGCACCTGCACCCAACGGATAATTGCTCAAAACTTACCTCAAATGGTGACGGGTGAGGATGGAGAGAACGCACCCCCTGCCCAGCAGCTGTGTCAGCGTGAAGCCTTCTGCAACCTCCTTACCTATACTGCCACCGACCTGGTGCAGGGGGCCAACGGCCTGTTTAAACACACCTTTGTACACGAGCCGGTGCTGGTCGCTGACGTGTGGCCCCGGCTGCGCTGGTACCTGGCCCAAAGCTCAGAACAGGTGATGCAGCTCATGGGTGGGGTCTCGGCCCAGGTGCTATCTCCTGGCCTAAGCTGGCAGCAGGGCAGCCTTTATTTGCGCCCGCTGATGCAGCTTACGACCCTCCACCGCAGCTGGATTATTGACCTTAGCCGGGGGCGACTGCTGCCCACTAGCCCACTAGCCCTACCCGCCGATGCCGCCGTTGATATTGCCGACGCCCCTTGGCGCACCCCGCTCACGGTAGCCGATCTGAGCGCCCGCATCGATCGCGACCTAGGCACCTATACCCCAGCTATTGCCGCGCTGCGCCAGGGCACCCCCATTCACCTGCACAGGCTCGACGCCGAAGCAGGCTGCCAGCCGGGGCAGCTCACCCTAGACTGGTGTTTTACTCTACAAACCACCCTGTAAGCTCTGTCGGTATCAGGCGCTCAAAAGCGGGCGTTCAAAACGGCCTGTTTCCACTGTTTTCAACAGTATTGGGGCAGCTATGGGCCGTCTCAAGGGCCGTAAATTTTATGGCGCTTTTACAGCTTTATGGTGCTTTTACAGCGCGACACCCCCCGACAGAGGTTAGATCGCCTAGAGTGAGATCGAACGTAGCGCAGCCAAAGGTATTTGATACTGTGTCTCCAGAGTTGACCTCAGGGCCCATCTACCTCTACAGCATTTGCCCTCGACCTCAGCAGCCCCTGACGCTACCCATGGGGCTGGCCGAACCTACCCAGCTGATTGCCGTAGACAATATTGCCGCCGTAGTCGAAACCGGCGTTGACCTGGAGACTTTGCAAACCGACGAGCCTCGCCTGTTGAATGCGGTGCTCAGCCACGATCGCGTCATCTGTGAGTTGTTTCAAACCACGCCCTTGCTACCCCTGCGGTTTGGCACCCAGATTGCCTCCCTTGCCACTCTCAAGGATCATCTGGCCAATCAGAGTGCAGACTACGCCGCTAAGCTGGAGGCGCTGGCCCAAAAAGCTGAGTACCAGCTCAAACTAATTGCCCAGGAGGTTGAACTGCCGCCCCTAGCAGAGGGCCTTACCGGGCGCGACTACTTTTTGGCCAAAAAGCAGCGTCTCCAGGATCAAACGACCGCCCAAACGCAGCAGCAGGCCGAACTGAACCAGGTGCTCGACTATATCTACAGCGCCTACAGCGACTGCCTTGAAGCCGAAAGCCCCGCCGGGGAAGCGCGGGTATATATTCTGATCGATCGCAGTGATCAGAGCCTGCCGGAAAGGTTAGAAGAGTGGCGATCGCAGGCTCCCCGCTGGAGCCTCATGCTCAGTGAAGCTCTCCCGCCCTACCACTTTGTCTAACGACTTTGGATTTCAGGTTTTGGATTTTTCCAGGCCCACCCTGATCCAAAATCATTACGGCCCTACCTGAAACTCGGGATATGCCTCCATCGCGTGTTCGCCCAGGTCAAGGCCCTGAATTTCTTCGGCTTCAGAGACCCGAATGCCCACTGTTGCCCGCAGCACCAGCCAGCACACCAAGCTAAAGGTCACGGTAAACATCCCCACCACGGCAATGCCCAACAACTGCACCAACAACTGCTGAATGCCGCCGCCCATAAACAATCCAGCCAGGGGGCCAGACCCTTGGTCATACCAGGGATAAACACCAGGAGTGACGCTAAACAAGCCCAGGGCTAGCGTGCCCCACACGCCGCACACCAGGTGTACCGAAACGGCCCCCACCGGATCATCAATCTTTAGCCCATCTAGCAACGTGACCGAAAATACCACAATAATGCCTGCTACTAGGCCAATCAGCGCCGCGCTGCCCATGGTGACATAGGCACAGGAGGCCGTAACGGCGACCAGCCCAGCCAGTACGCCGTTAATAATCATCGACAGGTCGGGCTTGCTCAGATAAACCCACGAGGTGACCGTGGCAGCCAGGCCGCCCAAAGCCGCAGCGATATTGGTCGTAACTACAATGTGACTAATGGCAAAGGGGTCGGCCGCCATGGTCGAACCGGGGTTAAAGCCAAACCAGCCCAGCCACAAAATCAGACAGCCCAGGGCCGAAATACTCAAGTTGTGCCCCGGCATGGCCACCGAGCGAGACTGAAAGCGTCCCCGACGTGGCCCCAGCAAAACTGCCCCAATTAGCGCTGACCAGCCGCCAACGGAGTGCACAACCGTCGAACCGGCAAAGTCGTAAAAACCTAAGCTGGCAAGCATGCCGTTGCCCCACACCCAATGGCCAGTAATCGGGTAGGAAAACCCCACCAGCAGCAGACTAAAGATAAAAAAGGCCAAAAACTTAATCCGCTCGGCCACGGCCCCAGACACAATAGTGGCCGCCGTACCCGCAAAGGCTAGCTGAAAGAAAAATTTAGCATTGAGCGGCACCCCGGCCCAGCTGAGGGCGCTGAAGTTGCCGCTATAGGCTTCACCAACGGCAGGGCTGTTGTCGGATCCCTGCAGCAAAAAACCCGAGAAGCCAAACAGGGGGTTGCCGTCGCCAAACATGATGCCAAAGCCCACCACCCAAAAGGCCAGAGTCGAGAGGCCAAACACAATCAGGTTTTTGGCCAGCAGGTTGACGGCATTTTTGCTGCGGCAAAAGCCAGTCTCAAGCATGCAGAACCCAGCATTCATAAAGAACACCAAAAAACCGGCCACCAGCACCCACACGGTATCTAGGGCCACCTGAAGGTCAGCAATGCTAGCGGCCTGGGCCAGAGCAGCAGGACAGATCAGCAGCAAGCTACCCAACGTGAGCCAGGGCAGGTAGCGCCATCGCCCGCCTAGCTTTCCCAATGGACGCAGTGGATGTTTTGAGGCCCTTTCTTGCTGCTGCTGCATAACTCAGTGTGTCTCCCAACTGACTTTCTCTAATAAGTCCATAGGTTGCCATGAATTACTGTTAGTAGCGCAAGTTTTTATGTCCCTGAAGGATAAGCAGCGGGAGAATTATCATGTGTGCAGTAACTGCAGCTAACCTGCTGCCCTCCCCTGGACGGCGTCATTAATGGTAAGAGTGGTTCAGCCTAAGTAATTTAGTGGTGGCAGCATTCTATGGCCCAGTACCAACGAATTTTGATCGCGGTCGATCGGTCTGACCTGACAGAGTCAATGATGACTACTGCCATAGAGATGGCTAAAACTTATCAGTCCAGTCTGAGAATTCTCCACTGTCTGACTCTGCCGTTGCCCACCCAACTCGACTTTGGCGATCGCTACCGCGACAGTATTCAGGAATCGATGGCCATTGCCCAGCAGCAACTCGACGACAGCCTAGAACATACCCGCCAGTGGCTGGTGGCCCTAGAACAGCAGGCCACTGACTCAGGCATCGACGAAACAGCCTGGGACTGGCGCCACGGTAATCCTGGGCCACAAATTTGCCATATGGCCGAAAGCTGGCCTGCAGACCTAATTTTGCTAGGTCGTCGGAATCGCGGGGGGCTGAGAGCTGCCTTGTTGGGGAGCGTGAGCAACTACGTTGTACACCACGCCCCTTGTTCAGTACTGGTGGTGCAGGGAGACTAGATCAGTGACCCAAGGGGTTCCAGCTTGCAGGTTGGGTGCCTAATCGTCAGCTTCGGGGTCGTAGGTAGAGGCTACATAGAGTTCCTTAAGCTGCGCGGAATCCACTGACGATGGAGCCTGGGTGAGCAGACAGCGGGCCTGCTGGGTTTTGGGGAACGCGATCGCATCTCTGATCGACTCCTCACCCGCCATCAGCATCACAATCCGGTCTAGCCCGTAGGCGATGCCGCCATGGGGCGGGGTGCCGTACTCAAGGGCTTCGAGCAAAAAGCCAAACTTATCGCGGGCCTCCTGCTCAGACAGGCCAATGGTTTCAAACACCTGGCTCTGCACCTCGGGTTGGTAGATGCGCAGGCTGCCGCCGCCAATTTCGTAGCCGTTAAGCACCATGTCATAGGCGATCGCGCGGGCGGACTTCAGGTCGTCGATATCGTCTGGGTGTGGGGCGGTGAAGGGGTGGTGCAGGGCCTCTAGCCGCTGCTCGTCGGCATTCCACTCAAACATGGGGAAGTCAGTCACCCAGAGCAAATTTAGGCTGCCTGTGGGGATCAGGTCCATTTCGCGGGCGATCGCCTGGCGCAAGCGATCGAGGGTGGCATTTACGGTATCGGTTGGCCCCGCCCCAAACAGCAGCAGGGTGCCCTCGGTGGCCCCAGTGCGGCGCAGCAGTTCCGCCATCTGCTCAGGGCCGAGGTTGTCTTTAATCGCCCCAATAGTGTCTACTGCGCCATCGGCCCGCACCCGCACGTAGGCCAGGCCTCTGGCCCCGGCATCCGCCGCAATTTTAAACAGGTCGCCGCCCGGTTTAATCCGCACATTGGAGATTTGGTCGTTGCCGTTGGGGATAGGCAGCACTTTGACGATGCCGCCGTCGGCGACCGCCCCAGAAAATACCTTAAAGCCGCAGTCTTTCACCAAGTCAGACACATCCACCAGCTCCAGGCTGTAGCGGGTGTCGGGCTTGTCGCAGCCGTAGCGATCCATCGCCTCGGCGTAGGTCAGCCGGGGAAAAGGGCGAGGAACGTCAATGCCTTTGACGGCCTTAAAAATATGGGCCACCAGGGCTTCGTTGAGAGCCAGAATCTCGTCCTGGGTCATGAAGCTCATTTCCATATCGAGCTGGGTGAACTCGGGCTGGCGATCGGCGCGCAGGTCTTCATCGCGAAAGCAGCGGGCGATCTGGTAGTAGCGATCGATCCCTGAGACCATCAGCAGCTGCTTAAACAGCTGAGGCGACTGGGGCAGGGCGTAAAACTCGCCGGGGTTGACCCGCGAGGGTACTAAATAATCGCGCGCGCCTTCTGGGGTCGAGCGAGTGAGAATGGGGGTTTCGACTTCGTAAAAGCCTTCTTGATCTTCTAAAAAGCGGCGGATGGCTTTGGTCACTTCGTGGCGAATGCGCATGTTCTGAGCCATGCGATCGCGCCGCAAATCCAGATACCGATACCTCAGCCGCAGATCTTCCCGCACGGTTTCAGAATCGGCGGTGGAGACCTGAAATGGCAGCGGCTTGCGCACCGCGTTCAGCAGCTCAATGGTGTCGGCGTAGATTTCCACTTCCCCCGTGGGCAGCTTAGGGTTGACCGAGCCTTCCTGGCGCTGGCTGACACGGCCCGCAATTTTGACCACGTACTCGTTGCGCAACGGGTCGGCCTGGGGATAGGATGCCGGAGTGCGCTCGGGGTCGCTGACGATTTGAACAACGCCTGTGCGATCGCGCAAGTCAATGAAAATAACGCCCCCGTGGTCGCGGCGGCGATCGACCCAGCCGAACAGGGTAACGGTGCTGCCAATGTCGCTGGCCCGCAGGGTGCCGCAGTAGTGGGTGCGCATAGTGAACTTAGCTGATTATATTTTTAAACTTCAAAACCTTCCCATTATCTAGGATAGTGGGTGAGCTTGAAACCTATTTTTTTTAGCGGATTTTTAGGACCAGTTCTTTTAAGATGCGGCCGCAGACGGCCTGACCGTAGGGGCGTACGGTTGTACGCTCAAAGCAGGATTCGTAGCCATAACTATGAGAGTTTAGATCTGGTTCAGCAGGGGAGGGTAAAGGCATGGCTTGGGTACGATGCGGGCAGCAGCAGGTCGCGGGGGTAGAGGCGATCGTATTCGATAAAGACGGCACCCTGGCCGATTCCCACAGTCTGCTGCACCACACGGCATTGGCACGGGCAGAGGCCTGTGCTGCCGCAGCGGGTTTGGGAGATCCATTAATTCAATCTTTTTTAGAATGTTTTGGCGTCTCTGCCCACGGCATTGACCCCGATGGACTCATGGCGGCGGGCAGCCGCGAGGCCAACAAGCAGGGGGCAGTGGAGGTGTTAGTCAAAGCGGGCTTTCCTCGGTTGCAGGCAACGGCTCTGGTGGCAGACTGTTTTGCGGCGGTGAATGCAAAGCGCAACGGCAAAGCTGCTCTCACACCGCCTTTTGCAGGCACAGCGGCCATGCTGAAACGGCTGCACCAAAGCCCAGTCAAAATTGGCGTACTCTCGTCCGATAGCCCAGCCTACGTAGAGGAATTCCTAAATTACTACGACCTCACGCCCTGGGTACACGCGTGGCAGGGTACGAGGCCACAGGATCCACCTAAACCAGATCCTGCGTTGCTGCTAGAGGTATGCGATCGCCTTCAGGTCTCAGTAGCGCACACCCTAGTCGTTGGCGACAGCTGGGCCGATTTGGCTCTGGCAGAACAGGCCAATGCGGCGGGTTTTATTTCGGTGTCAGAACCGTGGGGGCGATCGCCCGTATCCGGCGCTACCCTGGTACTAAGCGATTGGGATGACCTTGAGGTAAAAGCCTAAGCCTTGCCCCTCGGGTAGCAGAGGCCGGGGTGGTTTCCCGCAGCATGGAGGCTATTGGTTATGGTGTCGTGGGTTCTCAAAGAGTGGCAGGCGGCGGTTACAGCGTTGCTGCGGGGAGATACCATTCTCTTGCTGCGAAAAGGCGGCATCCGCGAAGCCAAATGCCAATTTTCGCTGGCGGCGCGACAGGTACTGCTGCTGCCCACCGTAGAACATCAAAAAGCCACCCTGCTGAAAGACGAGTTTCAGGCGTTGGCGCAAGAGGAGAACCCACTCGATACAGATGGGGTGCGGTTTGACGGCTGGGCCACCATTACCCATGCGTTTTTGCTCAAGGCCGAAACGGAAGTGGCCCCGCTGCTGCCCTACCTGGTGTGGAACGAGCAATTTGTATCCGAACGGTTGAGCTGGCAGCCCGATCGCCCCCTGTATGCCCTGCTGTTGAGGGCCTATCGATTTCAAAATCCGCTAGTGCTGCCTCGCCACAAGGGCTACACCGGCTGCCGCTCGTGGGTGGAAATTGGCCAGGAGGTGGGCGTGGAAGACAGCATGGCTGCCCTGGCTGAGGATGATTACACCCATCAGGTCAACGCCATTTTGGCGACGCTGCCTTCAGGTATTTCAACAGCACTGTAGACCCTAAATTTCACCCTATCGCTAACTGCCGGAGGATAATGACTTCGGTTCCTTGACCACGGCGGCCTCGGAGTTATCGGCAAACACGCTTTCGGAAACTACCCGGTTAGTTACCTCCTCCAGGTAGCTGCGCAGGGTCTGGTCGAGTTCTTCAAACTCGGGCCATAGGGTTTCGTCTACGAAGCTGCGGGGTACCTTGGCCATCACTGTGGTGTAGCGCTGGCGGTAGTAGCGGTAGGGCTCAATGCCGTAGCGGCGCAGCAGGGCGACAAACAGCTTGCGCGACCACATATCGTTGAGGGTGAAGCGATACTCTACTGGCGGGTCGGCCTGGCGAGTTTCCTCTAGGCGCTGACGAATGCGATCGATCGCCTGGGCAGAGGCTTCTTTTTCGCCTTGGGTGGTGGCCCCAGAATGCAGCCGTTCAATGCGCTGGAGCTTTTGGATCAGCTGTTGTTCGTCAATCACAGGAGCGATGTCCTCGTGGCGGGTGCGATGATCAAAGCCCTGCCCAAAGGGCGATCGCGGTCTACCTAGCCTTAGCAACAGGCTACACAACCTTGCGATGGGCCGCAATGCACTGGCCTCTGATAGGGGTAGGGACAAGTCTGAGAAACCATGTTGGTCGAGTGCCGTTGCGACCAAAGAAGCCCAGTTGCTAACGGCGGGAATTTTGGCGACTGAGGTTACGATAGGTCTATGACTCGCTTATTTGTCTGCCCATACCTGGGCGCTACTGTAGAACTGTCAGATGAGCGGGAAGCCCACATCGCAGGGAGTCATCCGGGTACGTTGCCTGACTATTTAGAGCAGCTAACCCATACTCTAGAGGATCCTGACCAGGTGCGAGGCAGCGATCGCGACCCTACCGCCCTGCTATTTTCCAGATGGTTTGATTCAATTCGCACCGGGCGTTTCCTGGTGGTTGTCACCATTAGTGATGTAGCCTCATCCAGGCATTGGATCATCACCGCCTATACCGCTCGTAAATTGGCTGGAGGAGAGACCCGATGGCAGAAAAGCTAGTCTTCCAATACGACCAGGTAGGCGATATTCTCTACATCAATAAATGTGCGCCCTACGCAGAGCAAGAGTCTGAAGAAATTGGCGATGAGATGATCGCCCGGCTCAACCCGGTATCTGGCGAGGTGGAAAATTTAGAGATTCTATTTTTCTCGAAGCGACTTCTGAACGCAGATTTTTTGCTGGAGCTGCCTGTGATTGCCAATCTCAGGCTTGCGGCGTCGTAGGTGCCACTCGCGGCTCGGGGATTAGTGGGTTGAGCGCGTGGGTTTGGGGCTGCGAATGCACTCTACCGCAGGAGCCACTAATCTAGATCGCCAAGAGCTGCATCACATTTATCGACGTTGTACTGTTGCCCTATTGCCTCAAATATTGCCTTGGCTGCTTCGTAGTTGGAGATGGCCTGTTGCTTTTGATCAAGTTTCACCAGTACATTGCCAAGGTTGAATAAAGCAGCGGCCTCGCCGTAGCGATCACCGATCTCCCGCGCGATCGCTAGCGATTGCTGATAATACTCAATTGCCTGAGGATATTGTCTCAAGTTATCGTACGCAAGGCCTAAACCACTGAGAGAAGCTGCTTCGCCCTGGCGATTGCCAATCTGCTGCGTAAGTATCAATGCCTGATTGTAGTATTCGATGGCCTGAGGGTATTGGCCTAATGAATCGTACGCAAGTGCTAAACTACCGAGGGCATTCGCCTCACTTTTTTGATTGCCGATCTCCCGTGCTATAGATAAAGACTGCTGATGATATTCAATGGCCTGAAGAGGTTGATCCAGCGAAAAGTATGCAAGGCCTAAACTACCTAGGGCATTCGCCTCACCCTGGCGATCATTGATCTCACGCGCAATCTCTAAGTGTTGTTGATTATACTCAATAGCCTGGGGGTATTGTCCTAATGCGCGGTATATATTACCCAAGTTCCCGAAGGAACTTCCTTCACCTTGGCGATCGCCGATCTCCTGTGCGATTTCCAAGTGTTTCTGCTGGTACTCAATAGCTTGACTGTACTGGCCCAGCACATAGTAGGCACTGCCCAAGTTACCAAGAGAACCCGCCTCAGTTAGGCGATCGCCGATCTCCTGTGCGATTGCCAATGACTCCTGATGGCACTCAATGTCCTGGGAATATTGACCTAGAACATGATATGCATTTCCCAAATTAGCCAGGGAAGCTGCCTCACTCTGCCGATCACCAATTTGCCGAGATGTGACTAGCGACTGCTGATAATATTCGATGGCTTGAGTGTATTTACCCAGTAACAAATATGCATTTCCCAAATTTCCTAGGGAAGCTGCCTCGTTCTGGCGATCGCCCAATTCCCGATACTTACACAACGCCTGCTTGTAATAGTCCAACGCCTGAAAAGGCCGACCGCAGTACCGTAGTGCATCTCCCAAATTTTGCAGCGACCTCGCCTGCCCAGCCGGGTCGGTTTTGGCCTCGGCTAGGGTCAGGGCTTTTTCGTACAGCTCCAACGCTTGCTGGGAGTTGTACCTGCCTGCATAGGCTCCACCCAAGTTGTTGTAGAGCGTAATCAGCAGCGGCGACTCGGGGGCGGTTTGCTCTAGTTGGGCGATCTGCTGTTGCAGATCATCAAGGGCTACCGGGCTACCGGGTTCCTCCATTGCACTATCGAGGCTGGGCATCAGCAACGCTCCACCCCGCTCCGGTACTCGCGCCTCGGCCACAAATTCAAACACGCCGCCGCGCCAGCTCCAAAAGTCGGGGGCCTGCTGGGCCAGGCGGGTCGCGATCGCATCCGGCAGCCACAGCACAATCGGGAATGCAAAATTTCGCAGCGCCTCTCGCGTCCACTGTAGGGAAAAGAAAAACTTCTCCTGCTCAGATTTGTCATCGCTGAGGCGTACCCCTAGCAGTTCGCCCGCGTTCAGCACCGTCACCACGGCGGATTCCCCATTTTGCAAGGCCGGGGTTTGGGCCACCAGTTCTTCCAGGGTGGCGCGCAGGCTGGGGCGCTTGGGGTCGAGGCGGGCACGCAGGCTGGTAATGCCTTGGGCATTGAGGTCGGCTTCGTAGGCGGCGATCAGCTGGTCTTGCAGGTTGCGATCGTCGGTAATGGAGATTAGCAAGTCGAGCTGCTGGCTGTTGAGGGTCAGCGTCAGCAGCAGTTTGCGATACTCGCGATCGTTCAGCGGTGAGAGGTCGGCTGGAGGCATTGGGAGCTGCCTGTGGGGGGCAGACCTCCGGGTTCTCAAAGAACCCGGAGGTCTTGGGGAGTCAGATCAGGCTTTTGCGCTTGAGCAGATCCGTAACTAGGGGGTGCAGGTCGTACCAGAGATCGTCATTCTCATATTCCAGCACATATAGCCCGTGGAGGAGTTCTAAAAACTTGGGATCGCCTGTATCGGGCGGGGTAAACGACTCGTAGGTTTGCCTTAGCAGCTCATAGAGGTTGTTGCCCAGGGGGCGGGCGTACTGCTTGCGCAACTCCCTCACGGCGGCGGTTAAAATCTCGCTGTCAATTTTGACATCGCGAACCTCCGGATCGAGTTCAAACCGCAGCATGCATTCGCGGCAGCATTCTTGCCCCAGGCGCACTAGCTCGCGCAGCACACCGCCGCTGAGCAGCACCATCTGCCGCAGCACCTCGGGTTCGGTTAAGTCGGTGTCAATGCGCCGCTCTAGAATGCTTTGTAGCCGAGCGACATTGGCCTCAATGGGCTGGGCATCGGGCTGGTGAGAGGCGTCGCGGCTAAAAAACTTGGTTACTGAGAGCAGCAAAATAGAGCTTTGGGTCTCTAAGATTTCGACCAGTTCTGGTTCTCGCACCACCGCAATGGGAATGGTAAACAGAATGCGAATTTGAGGGGAAAAGAGGGCGTTGATGTTGTCGCGAAAGATGGGTTCTACTACGCCCAGATCAAGCTTGTCCAGGTCATCAATGATCACCAAGACTTCTTTACCTGTAGCGGTTTGAATGGCGGCGGCAATCAGATCAATATGCTGAGCCAGCTCAGACACCCGTCGCTCGTACGTCTCTTTGATCTCCTGGCGAAAAGAGTCTTCTTTTTGCAGTTTGGCGGTAAACACTTTGAAAAAGTCGCCCCCCAGGGCAGTCTCTTTCTTGAGCTGATCGGTGTAGGTGACTGATTTGGTTTGGGTAAACCAGCTCTTCAGACTCTCGCGGGTGCTCTCAGGAATCGGCACATCGTTGCGGATGGCCCGCCGCAGAAGCCGCAGGGCGATCGCATAGAGAATGTTGATGTGGTTCACATCTGACATCTCCACCATATTGGCAATGGAGAAAAACTCGACGAACAGCCCCCGCTTGCGAACTTCTAGGGCCAGCTCGTTGAGTAGAGTGGTTTTGCCGCAGCCTCGGTGACCGGTAAAGATCAGCTTGCCGTCGGCCTCGCTGGCGACAATAGCGCTGCGTAGCCGGGCCAGGGTCTCAATGCTGTAGGTAATACGAAATCGCTCAATATCTTCCGACTTCAGTAGCGGAAACAGATTCAGTTTGCGGTAGGTGTCGATATACCGCTGATAGAGTTCGTTCACCGCGCTAGCCCCGTAGAGAACCTAGGCCATCATACCGAAGACGCAGGCGGAATCATGGCCTCTAGTGCCGCCTGTAGGTCGGCGGTGAGCTGGGCGACGGCCTGTTTACGGCTGGCTTTGTAGGCGGGCCAGCGATCGCTGACCGAAATCGGTTCCCCCACCGTCAGCACCGCTCGCTGTGGCCCCAGCTTGGGCCGGGGGAAGGGGTTTTCGCCCTGAATCAGGCACACTGTGTCGCGCAAAATCATCACCGTTTCGGCAAAGCGCTCAGCGGAGGGGCGCTGCTTGACGTACTGCCCGGTGACGGCGACAAAGCTTTCGACCAGGCGCATGTGCCACATACGGAGGGAGGCTTCTTCGGCCTCGCGATCGGCCAGGCCCCGCTCTACCAGCGATAGAGGCCGATCGTTCCTAATATCCTGGCGAAAGATGCGCTCCCACCCGGCCTGCTCAATACGCCGACAGCGATCGATGGCGCTGCCCTTGGCGGGGAGCTTAAAGTAACTTTCGGCTACCTGAAGCGCCGCATTCATGAGGGCTTTGAGTCGATTCGCGAAGCGTTTGGAATCTGACTTAAAACGAGAATCCGTTTCGGCATCGAATGATGCCTCAGTCGATGGCACGTTGGCGGGAGTGGGGTCGGGCTGGCCCAAAGCCGCACCGTAAACCCGGTTGTAGTAGCCCTCCACGAGCGTCAGCAGGTGTTCGCCCAGGGTATAGAGCCGCTGGTAGCGGTGCTCTATGGCGCTCTCATCGGTATCTCCAGCCGTATAGGCAGCGGTAGGAGTAGCCAGCCCGTTCTCGCGCTCCAAGCGGTCGAGCCAGCGATCGAGTTCTAGCCAGGGCGGGGTGATGTAGCGGTAGGAGATGCCCAGGGGCGCGATCGCCACCCGTTCAGCCCGGTTCTGGCTGTGCATGTCTTCTACACACCAAAACCCCATCTGGGCTACCCCTGGCTCTAGGGGGCTAACAATTTCGGTATGCCCGTTGTTGCCGCCCTCGGGCGCAGCGGCCAGGGGAAAGTGGCCGTTGGCCAATAGGTTGCGGGCTGACCTCAGCCCCTGTCGATCAACCTTACCCCGCTGAATGGGGGTGCCCCCCAAGCGGCTGTAGATCCACCCGACCCAATCGCCAGCCCACAGCGGAATGCCGCGATCGTAGATAAAGTGGCTGTGAACCGGGCGCTTGAGATCGATACCTAGTTCCCTAGCTCGCTGGGGAACCGCATACCACATCAAATGGGCCAAACAATAGGAATCTAGCGGGCTGGGATGGCGGAAGGCCAGCAAAAACCGAGTTTCTTGGGCATTGAACGCGTGTAGCAGGTGCACTAGCCCATCGGCATTGACGACGTCTACCTGCCGAATTTGCTCGCGCCAGCGCATCCAGTAGGGTACGCCCAGTCGTACCAGGGCCAATACTCGCAGATCCAGCACGGGGGGAATGAAGTCCAGGGAGGGCTGGGCGCGGGTGGAGGGGTTAACCACAGGTTCATTCCAGGGGCGAGAACACCCCGATGATATAGCAGAGCAGGCGCAAACTCCTCAGCTTCTGGCCGGCGATTAAAGCTCCTCAGCAGATTTGCGGACAAATCATAAAGCTTTTATAAGCAACCCCAGCCCAAGGATTGTGCAACCCGTACAAACCCAGTTTAATGGCAGGAGCCAGGCCTCAATAGGTCTGACGCTTGAGAAAATCGTCGCGTGTAACTTACACATTCCCTAAGGAGTTTCTACAACGCCCTGGGCAAACGCCCAAAGCGCAGGTGCATAGACAAGGTACACCAGATGACCACCACAGCGAGGGCTACGGCCCAGACTGCTGCGGTTAGCGGGTGCCTGTTCTAGAGACGTAGTTAGTGGTAGATGACGGTTTGCTATGGTTTCCTCACAGTTTTTTCCTGCCAACGCAGGGCGGCGATCGCCTGGTACAGCCCCCCAAAGCCTCGATAGCAGCCCGGCGGCTTCTCCCCCCTGGATTTTAGACACCCTCTTTCGCAACCTGGGCTACGACCTAGAGCAAGTAGCTAATGTCATCGACCCCATCCTGACGGCTCAAAACCACTGCTACCGCACCGACTGGTATGTGCAAGGTCTCGTGGCCGGAACGCGCGCCTTTCTCAGCACCAACATCAACGCCGATCGCACCATTCAAGTCACCCTCTGCGGCACCCGCTGGCTGCTGGGCCAGAGCGGTCGCTGCACGGTAATCATGCCTCAGCCGGGCATTGCCGACTGCCATTCGGCTCTCAATTTTGACCCGCTGCAGGGCTTCTTCATCACCGATTTGGGTACCGGCGGCGGCACCTGGGTAAATGGCCGCCGACTGGCTCCGGCCCAGCGCCACTACCTGCAAGATGGCGACCTGGTTAAGCTGGGCAGCCTGCGATTTGAGTTCTTGCAGCAGTGCTGTGATCAGCCCGTTTGGAATGACGACTAGCAGCGCTGATAGCGCATTCCCGGTAGCTGGGTCACCAAGCCCAGCAGCTCTAGCTGTACCAGGCTAGCCAGTACCTCGCCCGTAGGCTGATCGACTTTTTGCACCAAATGATCGAGGGTCGCGGGTTCGTCAGTGATAGCCGCCAGCACCTGAGCCATGGCCGGTGACAGCGGCGGCGGGGTAGCGATCCGGGTTAAATCGCGCCCGCTGTCCGCGTCATTTGGGCTAAGTTTGGCTGGGCTGAGCTGCGGCAGCTGCCCCAGGGCTGTGATCAGCGTTGTATCGCTCAAAATCATTTGGGCACCCTGATTAATCAGCTCCAGGCAGCCCTCACTGTTGAGGTTGTCGAGCGACCCCGGCACCGCAAACACGTCTCGGCCATAGTCATTGGCCAGCTGCGCCGTAATTAGCGCCCCCGACCGGGCTGGCGCTTCAGTTACCACTACCGCTCGGCTGAGCCCGGCAATAATGCGGTTGCGGCGAGGGAAATGTGCTCGCTCAGGGGGGGTACCATTGGGGTGCTCACTGAGCAACAGCCCCTGGCGGGCAATGCGATCGTGCAGGTCACGATTGACCGAGGGGTAAGCCTGGTCAACTCCAGTCCCCAACACCGCGATCGTAAATCCATCACTATCTAAGGTCTGCTGATGGGCGTAGCGATCGACCCCTTTGGCCAAACCCGAAACCACGATCACATCGTGGTTGGCCAACTGCTGGGTTAGTCGACGAGTCCACCGCTGCCCGTAGTCGGAGGGGTTGCGCGTGCCCACCACTCCGACCGAGGGCATCAGCTGCAGGGCTCTGGCCAGCTCCAGCCGACCTCGATAGAAAATGATCGGCGGTGGGTCGGCAATTTCGTAGAGCAGGGCTGGGTACTCAGCATCGGCAGGGGTCCAAAAGTTGGCGTGCTGCTGCTCATAACTAGCCAACAACTCTAGAGGCGAAACCGTCTGGCGGTACTCTAGCAGGCTGTTCCCTAGCCCCAGTCCAATGCCTTCGACCGCCAGCAGGTCGGCTCCGCTGGCGCGCCAGGCGGTGGCCATAGTGCCAAAATGGCTGCACAGGCGCTTCAACAATATTGGACCCAGGCCCTTAGCCTGAGCCCAGGCCAGCCAATACGCTCGTTCTGCCATGCCGGACGGTGAAGAATTGCTACGGCTCAGTATGCCCGTCTGCAGCCTAAGTGCTGCTATCGACGCGCCCGAGGCACCCGCTGGCTGCGGCCGCGCCTAAATAAGTTGCCTAGGGGTAGTCGCTTGGGGTCGAGCCGGCGCAGAGAAGCAGGTAGCTCTAGGGTGGTGGTGGGCTCGCCGCCTGGGGTTATCCACCAGGCCTGAATGGTACCCCCCGCCAACCCAGCTATGGCCCCAAGCAAGATACTGGGCACCACCTCGTAACCTAGCAGCAAAAACAAAAATAAAAAGACCAGCCAAATTTTCAGCGCTGGTGGAATGATTTTATCGGCCACCGATTTGTCCTCTCTAAAGCGCTAGTGAGGTAAGGCAGAGCGCCTATGCCTCCTACTATAGCGGCTGAATCTATAGCGGCTAAATTATAGCGGCCAACTGCTGGGGCACAGCCTGGGTGGTATCGATCGCCTGCACCAGAGACTGCTCGCTCTCAGTAAACGGCTCCATGTGCTGGCGCTGAAGCACAGCCACGGTGGCATCGGCAATGTCGCCCGCGCGATCGCGCACCCGCTGCTCCAGCACCGTCGTCGGAGCCGTGCAGTGCAGAATGGCCAAGGGTAATTCTGCTGATTGGATCCGCTCGATTGCGTTCTGTCGCAGGCTGGCGCGATCGTACTTAGCGTCGAGAATCACCGGGTACCCCGCCTGGGCTAGGGCAATGCCCAGGGTAAGGAGTCGATCGTAGGTTTGCTCAGTCATCGCTGGCGTATACAAGCTGTCATCCCCGCGCCGATCGAGCGGTACCTCGGCCAAGTGTTTACGCACCGCATCGCTGCGCAGATGAATGGCGTTGATTTGGCTGGCCAGCAGCCCCGCCGTGGTGGACTTACCCGAACCGGATAGACCAGCCATGAGATATATCCGGCCGCTTCGGGGCTGGCACACCGACCAGGCCAGGCGGTAGTAGCCCGCCGCCGTCTCAGAAGCCTGACGCTTGGTATCCTCATCCACTGACGGATCGCCCAGCAAAAACGAGGTCACTTTGGCCCGCACGTAGGCCTGACGGCTAATGTACAGGGGCAAAAGCTGCACCCCTTCCCAATCGCCCGTGCGCTCTATGTAGTGATTTAGAAATACGGTAGCCAGGCCAGCGCAATCCTTAGAGAGTAAGTCCATTACGACAAAGCCCACGTCGTACATCACATCGACGTAGCGAAAGGGCTCGTTGAACTCGATGCAGTCAAATAAGTAAAGCCGATCGCGCCAGCGGCATAGGTTGTTTAGGTGCAGGTCGCCGTGGCAGGCCCGAATCCAGTTTTGGGCCACCCGTCGCTCAAACAGATCCGGGTGAGCCACAAAAAAACTATCGGTATAGGCTTTCGTTCCGTCGAACTGGCTCTGGGTCTGGGGGCCACCGACAAAACCTTCGGTTTGAGCATAGTTTTCGTCAAAGGCCTGGCGAATTTGCTCTACTGCGCCAAAGCTGCGAATGTGGTCGCTGGTTTCGGCCCCCAGGTGAAAGTCGGCCACCGCCACCGCTAGTTCCTCCATCAGGGCGTCGGTGAGTTCGCCGCGATCGTATAGGGCGCTGAGTAGCGTGTCTTGGGGGAACTGCACCATCTTGACGGCATACTCCACTGGCGTACCGCTGCCCAGCTGATAAGTATCCCCCACCTGGCCAATGGCAACTACTTCTAGGTACAGCGGCCCGGCCCCTCGCTGGTTCAGCCGCAGTTCTTCGTGGCAAAAGTGGTGCCGCTTCTCCAAGGTGGAGTAGTCTAAAAAGCCGAAGTTTACCGGCTTTTTCAGCTTGTAGGCATAGTCGCCGGTCAGCAGCACGTAGGAGACATGGGTTTGCAGCAGGCGAATTGGCTCAGCTACCGGGTGAGAATAAAACTCCGGTTGACACATCTGCTGAATTAGATCAGGAAGCGCGGAAGCGGCCATTATCTACCTGCCAAAAACTGCTTAGCACTATAAAGGGCTAGGAATACCATTCCCAGCCCCTACGTTCACACCTGTACCGTTACCGGTACAACCTTAACCCCCTTCAGGATCACGTGTCCTGAAGCGATGACTATTCTGCCGCTAGGGTTGTGGTGACAATGGGCTCATCAGATTCACTATCCTCGCTCTCAGCCTTGCGGCCCTGGAGCACGGTAGCAACGGTTTGAGTTTGGTCGCCAGCCACCATAGCGCCTTCGGGCAGCACCAGATCGGCTACGGTTAGCGAATCGCCCACACCCAGGCCAGACACATCAACATCAATCACTTCAGGAATGTCGATCGCCTTGCACTTGACTGTGACTTCGTTGACTTCAGTGTTGAGCACACCGCCTTCGTTTTGAACGCCAGTAGGCTCACCCACGAAGTTGAGGGCAACACCGACTTCGACCATATCCTGCGCCTTAACCGCAAAGAAGCTGAGGTGGTATAGCGAATTTTTCCAGGGGTGAGCCTGCACCTCTCGCAGCAGCGCCTTACCATTCCACGGCATGTCGGGAATTTTTAGATCAATCATGGTGTTGTTGACCGCTGCCTTGCGCAGCAGCATATCAGCTGCATGTTGATCGACGGTTAGCGACACCGACTCGGTACCATCGTGGCCGTACAGCACGACGGGCAGTAGACCCTGGCGGCGCAGAGCGTTAGCCTTGGCTTTAGGATCGCGTGATTTACATTCAATAGTCAGTTCCATGGAAAATCCCCCCGTTGATAACAGATTAAAAGACAAACTTTGCCGAGTCCCTAAGCTACCTGAGACTCACCATTCTCGTAGAGCAGCGCCCGCTTTGGTCCGTGAATGGGGTCTTCTACGATGATAGTCTGGTCGCGGCTGGCCCCCAGCGATACGATCGCGATCGGCACCTCCATCAGCTCCGCCAAAAACTTGAGGTAGTCTAGGGCGGCTTTGGGCAGGTCACTCAGCGACCTACAGTGGTCGGTGGGCTGCTTCCAGCCGGGCATGGTTTTGTAGATCGGCTTGCAGCGGCTAAAGGCATCGGCGCTGGCCGGTAGCTCTTCGCAACGATCACCGTCTAGTTCGTAGGCCACGCACACCTCAATCTCATCGATATCGTCGAGCACGTCGAGCTTGGTGATGGCCAGACAGTCGAGACCGTTGATGCGCACGGCATAGCGGCCAATGACGGCGTCGAACCAGCCGCAGCGGCGGCGGCGGCCCGTGGTGGTGCCAAACTCAGCGCCGCGATCGCAGAGCAGCTCACCCACACCAGAGGTCAACTCGGTGGGGAAGGGGCCTTCGCCCACCCGAGTTGTGTAAGCCTTGGCTACGCCGATCACGCGATCGATTACCGTAGGGCCAATGCCGGTGCCAATACAGGCTCCACCCGCCACCGGGTTAGAGGAGGTGACGTAGGGATAGGTGCCGTGGTCGAGGTCGAGCAGCGTACCCTGAGCGCCCTCAAACAAGACATTTTTGCGATCGCGAATTGCCTGGTAAACGTGCAGCGAGCTGTCGATAATATGGGGCCGCAGCCGCTCGGCGTACTCAATATACTCGTCTACTACCGCCGCCGGATCGAGGGGCTCAAGGTCGTAGAGCTTTTCGAGAATGCCGTTTTTATACTGAACGGTCCACTCCAGCTGCTTGCGCAGGCGAGCGTAGTCCATTAAATCGATGATGCGAATGCCAATCCGCTCTGACTTATCGGCGTAGGTGGGGCCGATGCCGCGCTTGGTGGTACCGATTTTGTGGTTGCCCCGCCGCTCTTCCGACGCCTGATCGATTAGGCGATGGTAAGGCATGGTGACATGGGCGGCATTGGAGATGAACAGGTTCTTGGAAGAAATCCCTAGTTCATCGAGCTTATCGAGTTCATCAATCAGCGCCTTGGGGTCGATGACGGTGCCGCTGCCAATCACACATTCAGTATCGGGGTAGAGAATGCCAGAGGGAATCAGGTGCAGCTTAAACGTCTGCCCTTTTACAACGACGGTGTGCCCCGCGTTGACCCCGCCCTGGTAGCGCACAACTACGTCTGCCGAACGACTCAGCAAATCGGTAATCTTGCCCTTACCTTCGTCGCCCCACTGGGCCCCAATTACTACAACGTTTGCCAAAGGAATTCAGATTCTAAAGTTCACACAAATTCCCATTATCGCTAGGCAAATGTAATTGTGTCAACTCAAAATTTCGCAGCTTTCGCAGGGCCAGCTCTCCCCAAGGCTCGAACCTGAGGAAATTAAATATGTTTAACCTTATACCCAATTAGTAGAATATGCGATAGAACAGAGTGAATACGCAGTTTACATTTCTTTAGCTTTTCTGAAGATCTGCGATGGTCACAGACCAGCCCCTGGAAATATTCAAGGGGGCGATCGCGGGCTCTAGTCCATCTGCAACCCTAACTAAGGCGGAGGTTACCGTGAGCCTATATGCTGAATTACACCGCCATCTGGGTGGTTCGGTGGTGCCGAGAGTGCTGTGGCGTTATTTTGAGCGCAACCGCCCAGATCTCTCGGGCCAGTTTGTCGATTACCCTGCTTTTGAGCAGTTTTATACCCGCCCCCGCAACACCCTGGCGGAGTACCTGGAGCTTCATACCCTGGTAGAGAGCGTGCAAACCCATGAAGCGCTGCCCTACTTTGTCTACCGCCTGATTCGCGGAGCATACATCTTTGAAAACCTGGCCTATTTAGAGCTGCGCTATACTCCCTACCTGCGCACGCCCGAGCACCTCTCCCAAACCCAGCGGATTGATGCGATGGCCGAGATTGTGGCGATCGTCGGCCAGGCTAGTCAGCAGCCCGAGTACCCGATTGTGACCAAGCAGATTCTCTGTATGCACTCGCGGCTGCCCTACGAGGTCAACCGGGCCATTGTGGAACTGGCCGGTCAGTATTCCGAGTATGTATGCGCAGTGGATGTAGCGGGCGGTGATGCCAACTACGGCGATCGCCTTGACGAGTTTACCCAGCTCTACCAGCGCGCCCAAGATCTAGGTCTCAAGACCACTGGCCACCTCTACGAAACCACTGAGGGCGACCACCCGGCCCTGCTGCCCTACCTGATGCGGATTGGTCACGGCATTCAAATTCCTTTGCGGCACCCTGAGCTACTGCCAGAGGTAGCGGCGCGGGGCCAGTGCCTGGAGGTGTGCCCTACCACCTACCTCAAGACCGGCACCCTAGACGAAATTCACCAGCTTAAAGTCGTCTTCGATCGCTGCTTTGAGGCCGGGGTCGATATCGCTATCTGCACCGACAACGCCGGATTGCACAACGTACGGCTGCCCTTTGAGTACGAAAACCTGCTCACCCACGACGTCATTGGCTTTGAGGAACTGCAGGCTTGCCAGGAAGCTGCCTTTCGCCATGCCTTTGCCTGGCCCCACAGCCTGCCCCCCACCGCCCTGCTGACCGATATGCTGCAACTGCCCAGCAAGGCGCATCCGGTCGATAGCGAAAGCGAAGGGGTGCTGGCGTTGTCCTAGTACTCAACGGCGCAAGCTAGGTGACTGTGGCCAGTCTCGGAGGAGCCGGGGAGCTAGGGGGCTGGAATAGTTGGTTTATTTCAGCTCGGATTAGCTAGGGTGCGAGGTGTAAGGATTGATCTATGCCTTGCACCCTCAGGAATAGGGATCTCAGTGAGTTCATGTTTTGTAGGTTAAGCATCCTGCCTGACCTGGGACAGCTGAGACTACTAGCCCACGTGATTAAATCCTTAGACGAATGGCACTGAATTGAGGCTAGTGAGCAGTGCTCACTAATACGAAAGGGGGCTCAGGCAACGCTGCCTGAGCCCCCTTTCGTATTAGTGAGCTGGCTAGGGTTTAGTAACCACCACCACCGCGCGAGAAGCTGTCGCCACCGCCACCGCCACGATAGCCACCGCCACCGCCGCCGCCGCGATTTTCGCGGGGCTTGGCTTTGTTGACTTTGAGGTCGCGGCCCATCCACTCAGCACCATCTAGGGCTTCGATGGCAGCGGTTTCTTCAGAGTCAGCCGCCATTTCGACAAAAGCAAAGCCGCGCATGCGGCCAGTTTCGCGATCGGTGGGAAGCTGAACTCGCTTAACAGAACCGTACTCTGCAAATACAGAGGTTAGATCCTCAACGGTAGCGTCATAGGACAGGTTGCCTACGTAGATTGACATGGTTGGTCTCCAAAAGTTAAAGGACTTGTAGAGCAAAATTTTGGAGAGAAGTCTGTCAATGGAAAAACGGAAAAACTCGTTAGTACTAAAAACAAATACTGCTAACCAATCTCTATATCTCTTGAGACACCCTAGCATGTTTGAAAAGAGGATGGTGCATTGGATGGTGAAATAATTAAAGAACATGGTCAAAGCCTGGAGGACTTAGCTGAAAGACTGCCTCCTGCTGGCTACTGTGTTGTCATTGCTTTTGTGTAAAGATTTGCGTCTGAGCTCCATCAATGGCCCTGGTCACTGACGTGGGAGAATAAACGTTTACATTGAGACTTAACCTTATGCCCGCCGCCTATATTGAAAACGAAACTGAGTTTGACGCGCTACTGAGCGCAGAATCGTTATTTGTGGTCGACTGTACAGCGGCCTGGTGTGGCCCCTGCAAGCTGGTTGCGCCCCTGATGGATCGACTTGCCGATGAGTACGGCGATCGCGTCAAAGTGCTCAAGCTCGATCTCGACGCTAATCAAGCCGTGGCCAAGCGGTACGGCATTCGCAGCATTCCCGCTGTGATGTTCTTTCAGCAGGGTGACGTAGCAGAAACCCTAGTTGGTGCCAAGAAGTATGACGAGTACAGCGAAACCCTGAGTAAGTATCTGGGCTAGTACCGAACAGAGAACAGGTGTAGGCCGGGGTAAACAGTCGTTTGCCCCTCCCGACAGTCCCCTAACTACCCTCCCGTGCAGCTCCGACAGCGTTGCTCAACCTGCGAGTTAAGTGAGGCAAATCACCGGGCTGAGATCGAGCGTGAGGGCAGTCATGGGCGGGGCTGAGCACGTACCTTGTTGTCGGTGCTTCAAAGGCTCCAAGATCTAGGCAGAACGCCCACACCCCCGTAGACTGAGGACAACCGATTGATCCAACAGCAGAGCGGGCGATATGGAAATTCTTTTTGTGGCAGCGGAGGCAGCGCCCCTGGCCAAGGTTGGCGGCATGGGCGATGTCGTTGGTTCACTGCCCAAGGTGCTGCGCAAGATGGGGCACGACGTGCGCATCTTCATGCCCTACTACGGCTTTTTGCCCGACAAGGTCGATACCCCGATCCCGGCAGAGCCAGTGTGGCAGGGTACCGCCATGTTCAACGACTTCGCGGTGTACGAAACCACCCTGCCCGACTCTGACGTACCGGTGTACTTATTTGGCCACCCCGCCTTTGACCCCCGCAAAGTTTACGGCGGCGACGACGAGGCCTGGCGGTTTACCTTTTTTGCCAACGGCGCGGCGGAGTTTGCCTGGAACTACTGGAAACCGCAGATCATGCACTGCCACGACTGGCACACGGGCATGATTCCGGTGTGGATGAATCAGTCGCCTGACATTAGAACGGTGTTTACTATCCACAACCTGGCCTATCAGGGGCCGTGGCGGTGGGAGCTAGAGCGTATTACCTGGTGCCCGTGGTATATGCAGGGGCACAACACGATGGCGGCGGCGGTGCAGTTTGCCGATCGCGTCAATACAGTGTCGCCCACCTACGCCGAGCAGATCAAAACCCCTGACTACGGCGAAGAGCTGGAGGGACTGCTGTCGTTCATTAGCGGCAAGCTCGGCGGCATTCTCAACGGCATTGATGTCGAGTCTTACAACCCGGCCACCGATCGCCACATCAACAAAACGTTTACCCCTGACAGCCTGGAAAATCGCCGTGTCAACAAGGTGGCGATTCAGGAGGAGCTAGGGCTTGAAGTGAACTCGAAGGCCTTTTTAGTAGGCCTGGTAGGCCGATTGGTGGAGCAGAAGGGGCTGGATCTGATTCTGCAAATTTTGGATCGGTTTCTCTCCTATACCGACGCGCAGTTTATTTTGCTGGGTACGGGCGATCGCTACTACGAAACCCAGCTTTGGCAGATGGCCAGCCGCTACCGGGGCCGGATGGCCACTTACCTGCTCTACAGTGAGGGGCTAGGCCGCCGCATCTACGCCGGAGCCGACGCTTTCTTAATGCCGTCGCGGTTTGAGCCCTGCGGCATCAGCCAGATGATTGCCATGCGCTATGGCTGCATTCCGGTGGTGCGGCGCACGGGCGGCCTGGTAGATACGGTGCAACACCACGACCCCGAGCACCACGCTGGTACGGGCTACTGCTTTGACCGCTACGAGCCGCTTGACCTGTTCACCTGCCTGATTCGCGCCTGGGAAGGCTACCGCTATAAAGATGCCTGGCGGGCGCTGCAGCAGCGGGCCATGGATCAAGATTTTAGCTGGGACAAATCGGCGGTGGATTACATCAAGCTCTACAGCGAAATGCTGGGAATCGACTACCAAGATCAGCTGTCTAAACCCAAGCCCGCTCTAGCGACAGCCTCCCCCGAGGCTGAGGTGGCGCAAACTACCACCAAGCTGGACTCCTCCCTACCTCAATCCTCAATGCCCAAATAGTTTCCTAAACCGTTTGGAGATTAATAGGAGATAGAGAGGATGACTAAAGGGAAATGAAACAGTGCTGTTAGTCACTGTTGTCTGTCACTTATGAGCTATTCGTGGCGGGGGAATGTGGCAAGTTAGTAGTTCCTGTTACGCGAGGCAGCTATGAGCGAGGGTAATGGTTCGGCAGCGGGGCATGTGGCTCCCTTAGGAAACCCCTTGGCCAAGACAGACGTCCCTAAGCGTCGCCATATTGTGCTTACCTCTCACCCCAGTCGGTCTGGTCTGAAAGGTGCTCCGGTGCTTTGGGGGAATGGCGATCCCCTCCAGCGAGGGGCAATCGTGGCCACGGTAACTGACCCCAATCACCGCAATGCCATTGGCACTCACTCGGGTTCCTATGCGGTGTATCGGGCTTTGGCCGTGGCGAGTGGCGATCTACAAGCCGACCACCGGCCTGATTTTACCAATACGTCTCCGACGATCGCGATCGGCCCCCACCCCAGCTGGTCTGATCCTGAGAAAATTGTCTCTTTGGATCCGTTTGGAGCACTGGTTGGGGACGTTTACGAGTCTCTGCTGGCTGAGGGTATCGATATTCGCCCCACGATCGCCGTTACCCGTGCCCACATTCAAATGCCGGAGCTGCTGGAGGCCGTGCGCCAGGGGCGGATTAAAGAAGATGGTGCGATCGTTAAACCCGGCGGCGACCTGGTGGTGACAAAGGCCGCTTTAGAACCGGTGTGGTATTTGCCGGGGGTGGCCCAGCGCCTGGGGGTGAGCGAAGACGACCTGCGCTACGCCTTGTTTGAGCAGACTGGGGGCATGTTCCCTGAGCTAGTAACTCGGTTTGATGTGAAGGTGTTTTTGCCCCCGATTGGTGGCATTACGGTGTACATCGTGGGAGATCTGGCGGCCGTTACCGACCCGAATCGGCCTCTAGCGGCGCGCGTCCACGACGAGTGCAACGGCTCTGACGTTTTTGGATCCGACATTTGCACCTGTCGCCCCTACTTGGTCCACGGTTTGGAAGAATGTATCGCTACGGCTCAGCAGGGTGGGGCAGGTGTTATCGTCTACTTCCGTAAGGAGGGGCGGGCTTTGGGCGAAGTGACTAAGTTTTTGGTATACAACGCTCGCAAGCGCCAGGAGGGGGGCGATCGCGCCGATGCCTACTTTGCCCGCACTGAGTGTGTGGCTGGCGTGCAGGACGTGCGCTTTCAGGAGCTGATGCCTGACGTGCTGCACTGGCTGGGCATTACCCGCATCGATCGCTTTGTGTCGATGAGCGACCTGAAGTACAACGCCATTGTGCGATCGGGAATTGAGATTGTAGACCGGGTGCCGATTCCCGACGACCTGGTACCGCCCGATGCGCGGGTAGAAATCGAGGCGAAAAAGGCGGCGGGGTACTACACCGATAAGGTCGCGCCTACCCAGGAGGATCTGGCCCAGGTGCAGGGGCGGGGGTTGGAGTAGGGATGGTGTCTTTAGGCAGCGATGGGGTGGTGGGCGGTACCCACCCTACGGCAGAGGCCGCGATTGCTTACCTTCAAAGTCCGCAGGCAATTCGCGATCGCAGCCGCGTTCTCTTTGCCCTGGCCGAGGCCGATCAGCTCCAGCATTTTCGCTATCACCCTGAAGCCCTGCCCGCTGCTGCCGATTACGTCCTTGACGTGATGCGGCAGCAGTACCCCGATGGCGACGTGCCCTTTCACTCGCGCTGGCGACATTTTGAGGTGGAGGGACGATCGCGCTTAGATTTCATGCAGCCAGCGCTATCGGCCCTGGATCCGCTAGAGCAGGCCCGGCTCAAGCTGGATTTGGCCATCACCAGCGTGCTGCTGGATGCGGGGGCGGGGAGCCAGTGGCAGTACGTGGAACCGGGAACCGAGCTAGAGTTTGCCAGATCGGAGGGGCTTGCGATCGCTAGCTTCCACGCCTTTACGTCTGGCCTTTTCTCCAGTCAACCCAGTCAGCCCTGGCAGGCGGATGCGATCGGACTGACGGCACTTACCGCTAATCACCTAGCCCAAGCCTTTCAAGTCGATGACAACAATCCATTACTAGGACTTGAAGGACGAGTAGCCCTGCTGCAAAAACTTGGCCACGCCTTGCATCAGCAGTCAGCGTTCTTTGGTGCAGAATGTCCCCGACCAGGGCACCTGGTAGATTATTGGCTAACGCAAGCGACGGATAACGCTCTCTCAGCCACCACCATTCTACAAACCATTCTTCAGGGCCTAGGACCCATCTGGCCAGGGCGAGTTGAGCTAGCGAGCGTAAATTTGGGCGACGTGTGGCTCCATCCCCAGCTGCCCGACACCGGCCCCGGCAGCAACCTGGTTCCCTTCCACAAACTCTCCCAGTGGCTCACCTATTCTCTGTTGGAACCCTTACAAGACCTGGGCCTCACCATTACCGATCTTGACCAGCTCACTGGTCTGGCCGAATACCGCAACGGTGGACTGTTCATAGACTGCGGCATGCTCAGCCTGAAAGATCCCGCCGCGCTTGAAATGGCCCACGCCCCTGGCTCCCCCCTGATCGTTGAATGGCGAGCCCTGACCCTGTGTTTGCTAGATGACCTCGCGGCGCAGATTCGCCAAACGCTGGAGCTAGATGCCGATTCTCTGCCGCTGGTAAAAATTCTCCAGGGCGGCACCTGGACAGCAGGTCGCCAAATTGCCGCAGAAAAGCGCCCTGGAGGCGGGCCACCGATTCAGCTGGCCAGTGATGGCACTGTTTTTTGAGTCGGCAGTGGGTCATTGCTAAGTGACGGACAACATCAATGGTTGAATAGTGCGACCCACGCTACCAGTCCAACATTCAAAAGCCAAAATTTCCTATGCCTGACCTCCACCTGATCGACCATCCGCTGATTCAGCACAAGCTCACCCTGATGCGGCGAGCCGAAACCAGTACGGCAAAGTTTCGTGCGCTGCTGAGGGAAATTAGCCTGCTGATGGCCTATGAAGTAACGCGAGATTTGCCGCTAAAGCTAGAGACCATCCAAACCCCCATGACCACTATGGAGGCCCCAGTGCTGGCTCCAGAAAAAAAGCTGGTGGTGGTCTCAATTATGCGGGCAGGCCAGGGCATTCTCGACGGCATTTTAGAGCTGATGCCCTCGGCGCGGGTGGGCCATATTGGTCTCTACCGCGACCCGCAAACGCTGCGGGTGATTGAATACTTCTTTAAGGTGCCGGAAGATTTGAGCGATCGCGACGTTCTAGTCGTAGACCCGATGATCGCCACGGGCAATACGGCGGTGGCAGCGCTGTACCCGCTGAAGCAGGCCAATCCGCGATCGCTGCGGTTCCTCTGCCTGCTGGCCGCCCCCGAAGGGGTGGCCCACTTCCACGGCGAGCACCCCGACGTGCCCCTTTACGCTGCCGCCGTCGATGAAAAGCTCGATGAGCACGGCTATATTTTGCCGGGTCTGGGGGATGCGGGCGATCGCTTATTTGGCACTAAATAGGCTTGATCGGCAGTCGACAAAAAATTTAGGTTACCCCTGCATAGTTTGGGATCATAAAAAAGGGTGTTTTGTCGTAGTTTTCAAAACATCTTCGCCTTAAATTAATCTGTAGATAGGATTTAGAGGTGCTGGACAGAGCTAACTAGATTTTTGACATTTAGAATCGGCTTGACAATAAATTGATTAAGATGGTCAGAGTGAGTAATTCAAAGCCAGAGCGTTCAGTTCGAGAGCCGATGGCGCATTAATGTAAAGCCGTTCTTAACCATATTAAGATTTATTCAAAAAGTTTTCGTTACATTTGAAGCCGCCTCTCTGCAGGGCTTTCAGGCTTTTTGTAAAATTGAGTCCATTGTTTGAAGCACTAATTAACGTAACTTAACAGTTCTAAACTACCTGCTCATACTATTTCTCTTAACATTTTTTTAAGCCTTGCCAACGCTCTGCGTAGCAACGCTTAAGACCCTGTCAGAATTTTCCCGCGCCAAATATGCTGCTGTTTTAGGGGTTGTTTGGGGGGCGTTTAAAGGACAGTTTCTACAGTGCGGTGCTGCTTCATGTTGTTTCGGTGACAGTGTTTTATTCGCGGTCAGTTAAAATGGGTTCGTCGCACCAAACGGCTGAGCTAATGTTTTACATGCAGCAGTTTTAATGCAGCGGTTTGGTGGATAAACAATTGAGGTTGGGTTTGGTGATGTAAAAGCCTTGAGCAATTAAGGCTGCATTGTCAAGGTGAATGGCCGCAGTTTGGGGCGCTTGTGGCATCTGCTTCGAGCCTGCGAGCTGCCGGCGAATTCTTTTGTGACCATTACAGTATTAAGGGTTTTTATGGCTAAACAATCTGTTCGTCTGCCCGATTCAAGCTCAGCATCTGAAGGGCCTCTGTCGCTGAAAGTCGCCAGAGATGCTGTTCTCGATGCTGAGGCACAGGTAAGCCAAATACAGCAGGCGTTGGTCAACAACCTGCACTGGGTGCAGGGCAAAGATGAACAGTTTGCCAATGCCCACGACTACTACACGGCCCTGGCCCACAGCGTACGCAACCAGCTGCTGCAAAAGCGCATTCGCACCGCTAAAACCTACGCCGACAAGCGCGCCAAAACCGTTTACTACCTGTCGGCAGAGTTTTTGATGGGCCGACAGCTGGGCAACGGACTGATTAATCTGGGCATCTACGACACCATGCGCCACGCCCTGGCCGACTGCGGTCTCGACCTAGACGAACTGCTAGAGCGCGAGGCCGAGCCGGGTCTGGGCAACGGTGGGTTGGGTCGGCTGGCCGCCTGCTTTATGGATTCGCTTACCACCCTCAACCTGCCAGCGGTGGGCTACGGCATTCGCTACGAGTTTGGTATTTTTACCCAGATGATTCGCCAGGGCCACCAGGTTGAAGCCCCCGACAAGTGGCTCAGCTACGGCAACCCCTGGGAAATTGCTCGCCCCGACTACCGAGTTGAGATCAAGTTTGGTGGCCACACCGAGGTTTACAGAGACGGCGACGACGACTACCAGGTGCGCTGGATTCCGGCTCAGACGGTAATTGGCATTCCCCACGATGTGCCGGTACCGGGCTACGGCACCGAGAATGTCAACATTCTACGGTTGTGGAAGGCTGAAGCGGGAGAAGCCTTTGACCTAGTTGCTTTCAACTCGGGTGACTATTTTGGGGCGGTGGCCAGCAAGATGACCTCTGAGAACATCACCAAGGTGCTCTACCCCAATGATGAAACTCGCCAGGGCAAAGAACTCCGCCTACAGCAGCAGTACTTCTTCGTGGCCTGCTCGCTGCAGGACATCATTCGCTTGCACCTGCGCGACCACGACGATTTGACCAATCTGGCCGACTCGGCAGCGATTCAGCTCAACGATACTCACCCGGCGATTGGGGTGGCTGAGCTGATGCGCCTGTTGCTCGATGAGCACCACATGGAGTGGGAAACCGCCTGGCAAATTACCCAGCGGGCCTTTGGCTACACCAACCACACGCTGATGCCCGAAGCCCTGGAGCGCTGGTCTGTAGATCTGTTTGGCCAGCTGCTGCCGCGCCACCTAGAGCTGATCTATGAAATTAATCAGCGCTTTTTAGACCAGGTGAAGCTGCGCTACCCCAAAGATCCCGCTCGCCTGGAGCGTCTGTCGCTAATTGAAGAAGGCCCCGAGCGGCGGGTGCGGATGGCCAATCTGGCCTGTGTGGGTAGCCACGCTAT
Source organism: Nodosilinea sp. (assembly GCA_049646445.1). GTDB lineage: Bacteria > Cyanobacteriota > Cyanobacteriia > Phormidesmidales > Phormidesmidaceae > Nodosilinea. The sequence goes on from JBARVV010000044.1 coordinate 105,644, forward strand.
CAACGGTGTAGCGGCGCTGCACACCGAGCTGCTGAAGCAGGAGGTGCTGCAAGACTTCTATGAGCTATGGCCCGACAAGTTTAGCAACAAGACCAATGGCATTACCCCTCGCCGCTGGCTGCTGCAGTGCAACCCACGGCTGGCTCAGCTGATTTCTGAAACGATTGGCGATCGCTGGATCACCAACCTAGATCTCCTCAAGGATCTAGAGGCCCACGTTGACAACGCTGAGTTCCGCCACGCCTGGCAGGCCATCAAGCAGGAAAACAAGTGGAGCCTGGCTCGCTACATCCACGACACCGTGGGTATAGAGGTCAACCCTGACTCGATGTTTGATGTGCAGATCAAGCGCATCCACGAGTACAAGCGCCAGCTCATGAACGTGCTGCACGTGGTGACGCTGTACAACCGCATGGTGCAAAACCCCGGCGACCACGTGGTGCCCCGCACGGTGATCTTTGGCGGCAAGGCGGCACCGGGCTACGCCATGGCCAAGCTGGTCGTGAAGCTGATCAACGCCGTCGCCGATGTGGTCAACAACGACCCGATTGTGGCCGGGCGGCTGAAGGTGGTGTTTTTACCCAACTACAACGTGTCGCAGGCCCAGCGGCTGTTCCCGGCTTCTGACTTGTCAGAGCAAATTTCCACCGCTGGGATGGAAGCCTCGGGCACCGGCAACATGAAGTTTGCCCTCAATGGGGCGCTCACGGTGGGCACCCTCGACGGCGCTAACGTCGAAATCCGCGAAGAGGTCGGAGCCGACAACTTCTTCCTGTTTGGCCTCACCACTGAACAGGTGGCGGCCTGCAAGGCCGTGGGCCACAACCCTTGGTACTACTACGACACCAACCCCGAGCTAAAGCGGGTACTGGACGTAATTGCCTCGGGGCTGTTCTCGCCGGGTGAGCCCGACCTGTTCCTGCCCATTCTCGACTCGCTGCTGGTCGGCGACCCCTATATGGTGATGGCCGACTACGCTGCCTACGTGCAGTGCCAGGAGCACGTCAGCCGCACCTACGAAGACCGCGATCGCTGGGTACGCATGGCCATTCTCAACACCGCCCGGATTGGCAAATTCTCTGCCGATCGCACCATTGCCGAGTACGCCCGCGATATCTGGAAGGTGAAGGCGGTGCCGGTGGCAGGAGAATAGGGTTCAGGGAATAGGGTTCAAGGTGCTGCCTTGAACCCTATTCTTCCCTCTGCTTGGGTGGCGGAGTTTTTAGCGCCGCAATCAGCAAGCAGGCAATGCCGATATTGATGCACACATCGGCCACGTTAAAGATCGGAAAGCGAATCAGCCGAAAGTCGAGAAAGTCAATGACTTCTCCGGCCAGCAGGCGATCGATGCCGTTGCCCAGGGCCCCACTGAGAATCAGCCCGTAGCCCACCTGCTCCCAGCGGTTGGGCAATCGTGCTTTTAGGCCCAGGGCAATTAGCCCTAGGCTAACGGCCATCGACAGCCACTTGAGCCACTCGCCATTGTTGCTAAACAGGCTAAAGGCGGCACCTTTGTTGGTGACGTAGGTAAAATAAAATACCCCCGGCCAAATCGGCAGGGAGTCGGGTGGTGTAGTGAGTTCAAAGGTTTGGGCCACCCACATCTTTGTCAGCTGATCGAGGGCCAGCCCAACCCCAGCGGCGATCCAAAACCAACGATTGCGCAATCTCATGGGCCTAGTAAAACAACAGCTGCCGCAGCACCAACGACAGCACTGCCACAGCACACACTACCACCAGGTGACCCGGCAGCGGTAAAATTGAGTATCCCAGCAGCAGCTCCCAGTAGGAGACCGATACGGTCTGCAACCAGCCTAGCAGGGAGGCCAGAGTTAGGTAAATAATGCCCAGCCCGTGAATAATGCCTAGCCCTGTGAGGCCGCTTAGGGCTAGGGTTTCAAGCCTGGGTGGGTTTCGAAAGGCCAGATAGCCGCATACCCAGCCAGCGGGCACAAAGCCGATTAAATAGCCAAAACCAGGCTCGCGCACGTAGCTGAGGCCGCCGCCCTGGGTAAAGACTGGGAACTCAAACACCTGAAACAGAGCCAGCCCCAGCACCAGGTAGGCAACTTGCGACAGCGCCGCCGCGTTTTTGCCCCCGACGCAGCCGGTTAGCAGCACGGCCCCCACCTGAAAGCTAACCCCTAGCGATAGAATGGCCATTCCAGACTGCCCCCAGCTCCAGGGGGCACTGAGGGTAAAGGCTTCCATCCAGGTGGCCACAATGGTGAGCACCAACCCGATCAAGGCCCACAGTAGTTCAAAGGGTGCTAGCACCGACGATGTCTTCACTCTTAGCGGCAGTGGAGAATTTAGACAATCACATTAGCAGGGTTTGCAAAACTGGGCACAGGTTGGCGCGAATTTTTCGCCCTGCCGACGATAGACATTCGGGCCAACACTGCTCCCCAACTGACCCGCTGTCCCCAACTGACCCGCTGTGATGAGGGAATCTGCCGGACGTAAAGACGGTTGACTTCTTTTCACCCAGCCTAATTGTGGAGAGGCATTGGGCAAACGCCTTGGGTTAGGTCGGTGCTGCTGCCCTCAGACCGCATTGTCGCCCCAAACATCTCGCTTCATCCAAAGCCCGAGGTTGATAACGCCAATTACAAGACCCAGCAGCAGCAGCGTTAGAGACCAAGAAAGTTCTCCCGGCCATCGCTGCTCTACCAGTCGTCCCAGTAGGTAGCCGCTCAGGGGTGCAGCTCCGATTGATAGAGCGATGCGGCCTAGAAACGTACTCAACCTGCTGTTTTTAGCCTTAACCGACAGGTCAGACAGTTCAGGGTCGTCGGTTGAATATTTCATGGTTAGGCTGCTTGTAGAACTAGTTCCAGGTGCGCTCGCCCGATTCGTCCACGCGGGCCTGGCGAATCACGTCTGAAATCTCCTCGGCATCTTTGACGTGGTGAAGCGCTTTCTGCCCTTCTTCAGGATCGTCCACCACAAAATAGGTGGGCACAACGATGTGGTCACCGGTAATGTCAGGGGCATCAACAGCCACCTGCTGAGATTTCTCCTCCAGAGATTTTTCGCCGTCCACCATATCGCCCGGATTTAGCACCAGATTTTCGTTTTCTTCCAGCGCTTTTTTGTGGGCCGCTTTCTGCTCAGGCGAAACTTGCTCGGGGGTAAGCGGCTGATGAATTTCTTTGCGTTGTTCAGAATTACGTTGTTCAGAATTTTGAGTAGCCATATTGCTCTCCAATGTCTACAACTGGGGCTAGCCTACCTATCAACACCGGGTGGCCACATCGCTCTAAGGAGACAAAACTTCTTTTTCTAGCCTGCGATCTGGTTCTTTAGGTAGACCATCTGGGTCTTGAGGTAGACCTTCTGGGGCTCGCTGCACCACCGGTTCGGGTACGCGCAGCATCAGCAAGGCGGCCAGACCGATTAAAATGCCCCCTAGGGCCAGGGCCGAAAGCCGGTTGCCGTGCAGCAGGTGGCGCATGACCCAGCCAAAGCCCAGCGACATAACAATTTGGGGCAGGGTAACAAAGCCGTTAAACAGCCCCATATAGACACCGCTCTGGCGTTCTGGTAGCTCATCCATCAGCAGGGAATAGGGGATGGACAGAATGCTGGCCCAGGCAATGCCTACCCCCACCATGGAGATTAAAATAGCGTAGCGATCGCGCACCAGCAGCAGCGATAGCAGGCCCACAGACCCCGCCATCAGGCAGGTGGCGTGGGTAGTCACTCGGCCCCAGCGCCGACTCAATATGGGAATCAAAAACGAGACGCCCAGGCACACCAGGTTATAGAAGGCGGTGCAAAGCCCAGCCCACTCTACCCCATGGGCATAGTTGAGCGACTCGCGATTGGCAGCGCCTAAAATATTGCGGGCGATCGCATTAGGCAGATACAAAAACATGCAGTAGATACCGGCCCAGCTCAGGGCCTGCACCCCCGCTAGCTGTCGCATCATCGGCGGCAGCGAGGTGATCGCCTGGGCGATCGCCCGCAGCGGCGATAGGGGGCTACCCTCAATATCTTTCGTCTCAGCATCGCTCGACAAATCTACCATCGGAGCTGAGTCAGACTGTGGTGGCGATGGTTCATCGACCGTCCAAAAAGTGCCCAGGGTGCTGCCCAAGCAGAGCACTGCCCCCACCATGTAGGCACCAGTAATAACAACAGGCACGCCAGTCTTGGTAGCCTCAGCCGATGGTTGGAGATGAAAAAAATATTCTAAAAGCCAGGGCAGCCCTGCGGCGCAGATGGCCCCCAAGCCAATGCAAACCCCCTGAATGGAGTAGCCCCAGGTGCGGTAGCGTGGCGGCAGTAGGTCGCCCACGAAGGGACGACTGGGGGCAACGCTAATGTTTAGGGCCAGCTGCAGCACCCAGTACAAAACCACCGCCTGAGCCAGGCTAGTCGCCAGGGGCAGCGCTACCAGCATTATGGCCGCTAGCACGGCACCCCCTAAGAAGTAGGGCTGTCGCTTGCCCCAGGGGCTAACGGTGCGATCGCTTAGCTCGCCCACGATCGGCTGTGCCAGTAGACCCATCAGCGGGGCTCCCAACCACAGCAGCGGCAGCTGGCTGACATCTGCCCCCAGCGATTCGAAGATGGCACTGGCGTTGGCCAACTGCAGGCCGTTGCCAATCTGCACCCCCCAAAAGCCCAGATTCATCGTAATCAGCAGGCGAAAGCTCGGACGCTCGGCGGTCATAAGCGATGGCCCATAGTAGCGTTAGCGGCTAGATCCGTTTCATCTTGGGCGGATGACGCCTGGCTCACATCCTTCCTGCGACGCAGTTTGACCCGATTTGGATTTTCTCTGAGCAGGTAGCTATAGCCCAATACCGGCTACCGCACCACCGTCCACACGGTAGTTAGACCCCACCACAAAGCTAGATTGCTGAGAGCACAAAAAGGCAATCACAGCCGCCACTTCCTCAGCTTTGCCCCGGCGCTTGAGCTTCAGGTGAGGACGTTTTTCTTCGAGAAAAGAGACTATTGCCTCGTCCACCCCAGTTCCCATTTCCTTGGCCCGCTTCTCCATCATGGCATCGGTCATGGGCGTAGCAATAAAGGCGGGTGCCACCGAATTAACCAGCACGCCGTCCTCAGCGTAGGCCTTCGAAAGGTTTTTAGCAAAGTTGAGCACCCCAGCTTTAGCCGCGCAGTAGGGCATTTCGTCGGTGTAGGGCTGCACGGCATCCTCAGAGGCAATCAGCACGACCCGACCCCATCCCGTTTTGCGCATCAGCGGAATAAAGCTGCGGCAGAGCCTAACCGCCGCCATCAAATCGACTTCGAGGGCTTCAAGCCATGCGTCGTCGCTAATTTCTAAAAAGTCGCCAGTAGCCCCGGTAATACCGGCACAGTTGACTAAAATATCGACCTGACCATACTGGTCAACTATCTTATTTTTGGCGGCTTCAATATCATCTAAACGTCGTAAATCGGCCTGTACCCCGATGGCCTCGCCCACTTTTTTTAGCTCGTTGACAGCAGCATCGAGTTTTTCGTCGGTTTTGTCGAGTAGCGCAACTTTTACACCCTCATCGGCCAAAAGTTTAGCAGTAGCACGGCCAATGCCAGAGTCGGCACCTGTGATGACAGCTACCTTGCCTTTGATACCAAAATCCATTAAATTTTCTCCTTCAAATGATTAACCATCTAAACAAATCTTAATAGTCGAATTATATAAGAACCATCTGCCCTTTTGTAGACTTATACAGCCCTTTTCAGGCTGATGAGGTACAGCAAAAGCCCTGAAGCACCTGCTATATAGCAATTTCAAATCTTGATTCGTACCTCACTAGAGTGGGAAACGCTGTAAGCAGGTTCGGCTGCCTATTGTTGGAGTAGAATTCGGTCTCATTGATGGCCTTGTTAATCAGTTTTCATGAAATATCCCTTTTCTGAGCAAAGCCAATATTCAAAAAAAAGGGGAGCAGTTCACTGCTCCCCTTTTTTACAGCCTAAGTAAAAAGGCCGAAACTAATTTGTAGCGTTAACGCCGATTAGCCGATGGCTTTCTTAGCCTGGTCTTTTACGTCCTCTTTGGCGTGCTTAGCTTTGGCTTCGCCCTGCTTGGCCTTACCTTCCATCTCGGCAGAAGTATCGCCAGTAGCTTTACCACCGGCTTCTTGCACTTTACCTTCGACGTTCTTAGCGGTAGCTTCGGCTCTATCTTGAATACCCATAGGTTATTCTCCTAATTCGATTAACACTTATATAGTCTAAGAGAGCAGATTGCTTTGCCCATCGGTCAATGGGAACACTTTTACTGGAGCATGTTTTTGGGTTCTAGATCTTCAAGGCTACCTGCAGGGAGATAGATTGCGAAACTACCGCCGCGATCTTTCATGGCTTTGGCTTTGGCTTTGGCATCGCTAGAGGTTGTAGAGCCGCAAACGAGCCTGTAGGTATGAATTAGATAGAAATCGCCACCGAGGTCAGCTTGGCTAGGGTCAATGGGAGCGTAGCAGGTGAGAACGCTATCAACCTCCAAGGAAATTAGACCCGTAGTAATAGCAGAGCCGCCCATAGCGGAATGTCGCTGAAATAAGCTTTTACAGATCGCTGAAAGCGTTGATTTACCGTAGGGCACTGCCCGCCAGCCTTAATTCAATGCCATTTGCCCATAACGGGGTTGCCAAATCGGGTAACCCGCTATACATCGGATCTTCAAAGCCATCGGGCAGACCTCCGAGAAGTTATCCTAAAACGATCAACCCATTAGGGCCAGACTTACAAAGCCAATCTAGCCCCGATGATCACAGCAGGTGGTTCAAATTAGATTCTTGGCTCAAAAGTTCTAGCTAGAGAACTTCACCAGCACCCGTGCCATCTTTGACCTCTTTCTTAAACAGAGTGAGCAACGATGGGGTAACAAAGAAACCAAAGTAGATACCCAGCAGACCTGTCAGCCCATGCAGCACTACATCTGCCCCAAAGATAGGAAAGAGGCCAAAGACCGTGTTGAGGACGGGAACAAGGCCCATAATCGCGAGCACGGTGTAGTAAATGCCCAACTGCCCAGCAAACAAGCGTGAGCTATCTAGCGAAATGGCGGCTACGATACCCAAAAGCCCGGTAACAATGTGCACAATGTTGTGGGCGGTATTGACCGGAAATAGACCCATCAAAGCACCAGAGCCAGAGACCACCTCTAGGCTACTGGCCGCCGAATCAAAGGAAGCGGGATGGGAAACCAAGGCTGGAATAAAGCCCATGATGCCAATGGCAACATAGACAATACCAACTACTAATGCAAATTTCTGTGTATTCTTCATAACAGTTTTAGCCTAAACGCGACATCTGCAACCAAGTTAATAATTCTCAACAGCAGAAGCCTCTTTAATAGGGGATAGCTATCCCTACGCCGCTAGGCAGAATATGGATTAGGGGCTTAACGCTAAACTATGGGAAATTTAGACGTGAGATCAGCAAAGTAGAAGCTTAGGTTTGCTGTCCCAGTAGGCACCTTGAAACGGTTAACGTTCAGCGAAAATGGTATAACTAGCGGTGTGCTGGGCGATCGCCGTCACAACACCCCCTTACAACGAATGGCGCTGAGATAAGCCCAGTCAGACCGTCAGAGGCCATGGTCTACCGTAGGGTAGACGCTGCCCACCAGCTCTAATTCAATGACATTCATCTATAAAGTAGCAGATGGCCAACTGCTAGTTGCATTCAAATAGATTCCCTAACAAATGCTAGGGAATCTTGCTTGAGCGTTAACCCTCTATAACATGACCTAAATCTAAATCACGGTGTCGTCGGGAATGGTGGCCCCCCGTAAAACGGTGATAATGCCGCTGCGAATGTAGAACCCTTGATCTTCTCGATCGGCTTCTTCGACTCGATCTTTGTTCAGAAGCTGAACATTACAGCCGATTCGAGCATTCTTGTCGACAATAGCGTGGTGAATAGTGCTGTTTGCTCCAATGCCGACGGGAGTTGTGGTGGTATCGCAGTTGCCCCGCCGCTCGAAGTTGTCTTGGTAATAGTCGGCTCCCATAATTAAGCTGTCTTCAATAGTACAGCCCGATTCAATTCGCGAGCGAATGCCAATTATCGAGTTGGTAATACTGCATTCTTTGAGTACGCAGCCCTCGCTGACCATCGACTGTGAGATAGTGCACTGCATGTACTTGGTAGGCGGCAGGTAGCGAGCCCTGGTGTAGATTGGGGCAGCCTCGTCATAAAAGCTAAACAACGGGTTTGGCTGCTTTGCTAGGGCCAAATTTGCGTTAAAGAACGACTCAATGGTACCAATATCTTCCCAATAATCGTTAAACAGGTAGGCCTGTACCTGATAATCTTTGGCGTAGTTGGGAATAATTTCTTTACCAAAGTCGGTCTGGTCGGGATGCTGCTTGAGCAGATCGATAAGCACCTCTCGCTTAAACAGATAGATTCCCATGGAGGCAATGTAGGGTTTGACCTCAGCTTCCTCAGCAGAAAGCCCCAGGGTGGTAGTATCGACCTGCATTTCTTTGAGGGCATCGCCCTTGGGCTTTTCGCTGAAGTCGATAATGCGGCCAGTATCATCAATTTTCATCAGGCCAAAGCTAGAGGCTCGCTTTTCGTCTACTGGCAAAACAGATAGGGTGATATCGGCATTGGTTTTGCGATGGTGATGCACAAAATCGCGATAATCCATGCGATACAGGTGGTCACCCGATAAAATTAGGTACTCATCAAAGTTCATATCCTCGAATCGCCAGAGATACTGCCGGACAGCATCGGCGGTGCCCTGAAACCACTCCAGATTTTCAGGAGTTTGTTGGGCTGCCAGCACTTCTACAAACCCCTGTTGAAAGCCTGAGAAGCTGTAAGAACGCGAGATATGTTCGTTGAGTGAAGCTGAATTAAACTGCGTCAGCACATAGATTCTTGAGATGTCTGAATTGATGCAGTTGCTGATGGGAATATCAATTAGCCGATGTTTCCCGCCTAGGGGAACAGCAGGCTTGGCTCGGGTTTTGGTCAATGGGTAGAGGCGAGTTCCAGCGCCACCACCCAGTACGATTCCTAACACTTTCTTCACAATATCTCCTTGCTTGTAGCTTACGACTAGCGCAGTTGAAGTACGCCTCTAAAGAGCAGCATCGTTCCTTCGGGCTACTTTTGTGATTGGCAGAGAGCCGTAACTAAACGACGCTACCTACAGGGTGGGTTATGGCGTTAGTAGAGCCGTAGCCCAAGCATTGCCGAGGTTAGCTTTGGCTGAGTTACTAGCGACGACGCACCCTATGGAAAGTAGAGCCCGCTGACTAGAACTATTGAAATTCTGAAGGCTATTACCTTTACTCAGGGTTAAACTTTTCTGCCCCTATTGGCATGTATCCAAGGGCGGAACTCAGCTTATGTGAAGCTAATTTTTGTGAAGGATGAGGGCGATCGCCACAAATTAGACAATTTTTGACAAAAAGGAGCTTTTCTTTCAATTTCAAAGACTAGAGTACACTCCAGAGTTCTATATTTCAGTTTTAATATTTAGGAATCTTATCTACACCTTCTGGTTTTTTGCTTTGCTTCTAGGGGTAGATGAGTCGGGCCTAGCTAAGGCCTAAATTGATGGGCAAGATATTGATTACCGTTCGTTCTCAACTGCCGTTAGCAGCCACTTAGAAGCTTAAAAAGCAAGGAAAGTACACCCATGTCTTACACCAATGAGCCTGGTGCCTACAGAAGTGAGCCTGGGGCTTACAGAGATGACCCCAGCACCAACCCCAACTACCGGGTTACGGAAACCACTACAACTATGCCCGTGGCCGAGTACCACGATTTGGTGCGCTGGGGGCCAATTTTTGCAGGACTAGTGATTGCGATCGCAACTCAGCTCGTACTGACTGGCTTGGGAGCCGCCATTGGCCTCACGACCCTAGCCAACACGGTTACTCCCCAGGGCGAGGCCGGTGGAGTCGGCACTGCCGTTGGCATTTGGTCCATCATTAGTTTGTTAATTGCGCTATTTATTGGCGGCTGGGTTACGGCTCGTGCCTGCGGTCCTATGAACCGCAAAACCGCTATGCTCAACGGCGCTATTTTGTGGGCTACCACCCTGGCTGTAAGCGCTTGGCTGCTTTCTACCGGTGTGGCAGGAGCCTTTGGTCTGGCGGCTCAAGGGGCCGATGCGGTCCTCAACCAGATCCCCGCTGGTGAACTGCCCAACGTTCCCCAAGATCCCAGCGTGCCCCCTCAGCAGATTCAAAACGCGGCGGGCAATGCCGCGAAGGTAGGCTGGTCGTTTGCGCTAGGTTCGCTGCTGGGTTTAGTCGCTGCCCTGGCTGGTTCTGCGGTTGGTGTTCGTCATCCCCGTGCCGCTACTCGCTAGTGGGCAGGGCTGGCTGATGACGGCTAGCCGCATCAGTTTAGCCAAATCAACACAGCCAAATCAACACAGTAGACAGTCCGTCAGGTAGGTTTCGACCTACCTTTTTTGTTGGGCTGCCTTGTTATATTTTTATAGCCAGGTGGACAAAGGGAATCTGTACCGGAAGTTCGAGGTAGGCATATTGTCTTATCAATTAAGCTGATCATATTCAAGACATTTTTTTTAACTTATTAAAGTGTGTACTCCATCAGATTTTCGTATTCTTGTCGTAGATGATATCGACGACAATTTGTTTTTACTGCAAACCGTTCTGGAAACAGAGGGTTATGCCGTAGATACCGCTGGCAACGGCGGTACAGCTCTGGCAAAAGTTGAGAATTCTCCCCCCGATTTAATTTTGATGGATGTGATGATGCCCGACATGAACGGTTATGAGGTAACCCGACAGATTCGGCAAAATCCAAAGCTACCCGTGATGCCTATTTTGATGGTCACCGCCTACGACATGATTAACGCTGGCCAAGGTTTGGCGTTAGGAGCCCACAGTTTTATTCGCAAGCCGATTGAGTTTGATCAGTTGTTAACTAAGGTGGCAACGTTGCTAGAAGAGTGCCACCACCAAAATGATTCAGCGTCATAGGTGCTGAGCAATACTGCCTCATGCAACCAGGGCGGCGATCGCAGCGACCAAGTCAGCGGGTTCAAAGGGTTTACTCAGGTGGTGCTGAAATCCGGCGGCTATAGCCTGCTGTTGGTTGATCTCTCCCGCATAGGCGGTTAAGGCCACAGCCTTGAAGGTGGGCTGCTTGCCCTGCTTAATGAGCTGCGATCGCACCTGCTGCATCAGCATATAGCCGTCGATATCGGGCATAGCGATATCGCTAATCAAGACATCTAGCTCTAGCTGGGGCAATCGCTGCAATGCCTCAACGGCGGAGTTGACAGCCGTTACTTTTGCACCGGCCTGCTCTAGCACTAGCACCAGCAGTTCGCGGGCGTCGGCTTCGTCTTCAACCACCAAAATACGCACCCCGGTCAGCAGGGTAGGCCGGGCTGACTGGCTCAGAGCAGCGGCGGCTTCAGCCTCCTGAGGTACATCGCTGAGGTGCTGCTGTAGCGGTAGCTGTACCGTAAATGTAGATCCTAACCCTTCGCCGGGGCTGTCCACCGCGATCGTGCCACCGTGCAGCTCTACGAGCTGCCGCACGATCGCCAGACCCAGACCCAAGCCGCCAAACTGGCGGGTCGTTTTGCTGTCGGCCTGGCGAAAACGGTCGAACATGTAGGGAACAAACTCTGGGGCCACCCCCTGACCCGTATCGGTAACGGTGATTTGGGCGTGGGCCACCCCCAGGCTGTTGGGCTCCGGGGGAATAGCCTGAAGGCCAATCTCCACCCGGCCCCCCTCGGGGGTAAATTTCACCGCGTTGGAGAGCAGGTTCCAAACCACCTGCTGCAGGCGACCGGCATCGCCCAGCACGGGCAGTAAGGCCGTATCAAGGTGGGAGTGCAGCTGAATCGACTTAGCCTCTGCCGCCAGTCGCACGGTTTCGATCGCGGCTTCAATGGTGGTCTTGAGCGGTACGAGAACCACATCGAGGTTGAGCTTGCCCTGCAAAATGCGAGAGACATCGAGCAGGTCGGCAATCAGCTGGGTTTGCAGCTTGGCGTTGCGCTCAATGGTTTTCAGGCCCCGGATCAGGGTATCGTCTTCGGGCTGGCGCTTTTGCAGCAGCTGCGACCAGCCCAAAATGGGGTTGAGGGGCGACCTAAGCTCATGGGAGAGCACCGCCAAAAACTCGTCTTTGATCCGGTTGGCCGCCTCGGCCTCGCTGCGGGCGGTTTGCTCGTCTTGGTAGAGGCGGGCGTTGTCGACGGCGATCGCCACCTGGTGGGCAACATTTTCGGCCAGAGCCAAATCGGTCGAGGTGTACTGGCGGTTAGACTCGGCGGTTACAAACGTAATTACCCCCAAAACCTGCCCTCGGGCAATCAGGGGGGCCACGATGCAGGAGGTTAGCCCCAGCGCCTGCAGCAGACGCAAGTGATCTGGGTCTTGGGCCACCCGCTCCAGGGCCATAGCTGGAATAGTAGCCGCCAGCTCGGTTTGACGGGTACGCAAAATTTTGGCTACCCCCGCTGGCGCGTCGATCGGCTGGGGATAGCGGCGATAGATTTGCCAACCCAGCTTTACCTTAGCCGGGTCGCAGTGGGCCATCGCCACCCGCTCCAGGGTTTGGTCGGGAGTTAACAGGTCAATGGCACACCAGTCAGCAAAAAAGGGAACGACCCGATCGGCCACCCGCTGCAGGGTATCGGTGTGGTTGAGCAATGAGGCCAGCGTGGTACTGATATCGACCAGCAGCGCGGCTCGAAACTGACCGGCTTCGGCATCTAAACGGGCCGTCTGCTCGCGAATGCGCTGGGCTCGCTCGGCTTCGATCGACTTGCGATCGGTAATGTCAAAAAATGACGCCACTACCGCAAAGGGGGTATCGTCTTTGGGGTGAAATAGCGGCCTGGTGTTGATTGAAATCCAGGTTAGGGTGCCATCGGGTTTGTTCACTCCCATCACCACATTTGACTGAGGCTCGCCAGTGCGAAGCGTGATCATGCTGGGGTGCCGATCGCCGGCAAACAGAGATCCGTCTTCGTGCACAGTTGACCAGCGAGGGTCGAGGGAGGTGCGCCCCATGATCTGATCAACGCTGAGGCCCAAAATATCGGCGGCACTGGCGTTGCAGGTATAGACAATGCCGTCGGTATCCTGTAAAACAATGCCTTCGGCGGTCGTTTCAATCACTGAGCGATAGCGCTCTTCGGAGGCTTGCAGGGTCAGTTCGGCCTGCTTGCTCTCGGTAATATCGCTAATGGAGGCGATCACGTGGGTTATGTCGCCCTTAGCATCGAGCAGCGGCGAGGCGTTGACGCACAAAATGGTCTGGGTGTCGTCGCCGTGGGTAATCACCATTTCTACCCCGTGCACCGGCTGCCCAGTACGAACAACTCGCATAAAGGGCAAATCTTCGGTCACAAAAGATTCGCCCTCTAAGGTGGTAATCACCCAGGTCGGGTCGCTATAGCGGCGCTTGGCTAGCTCGCGGCGAGTTTGGCGCAGAATCTTTTCGGCGGCGGAGTTAGCCGTCACGATCTGGCCCTGTGGGTCAAGAATCAAAACACCGTTGGGAATTGTCTCAAAAATGCTGGAGAGCTGGGCTTCACTGGCGCGCAAGGCATCTTCCATCTGCTTGCGATCGGTGATATCGTGCATGACCACTACCGCGCCCTGGGGGCCGCCGTCCATGGCGGCGATCGCCTGTCCGCTCGACAGCACCGTGCGGGCTTCCCCCTGCTTGGGGGCAATCACCATTTCAGCATTGGCAACGACTTCCCCTTGTAGGGCACGAAATAGGGGAATCTCTTCGGTTGGCAAAGGCGTACAGCCATCGGGCTGATAGAGGCTGTAGTAGGTGGCCCACTGGTCGGGGGGCAGGGGCTGCTCGGGCAGACCGTGAAAGTCGCGGGCCGTCTGGTTAAAAAGGGTCAAGACGCCTGCCTGATTGCAGGCTACGATGCCCACCTGCACGTTTTCGAGCAGCACGCGCAGCATTTCCTGCTCTTTTTGCAGGGCGATTTCGGTCTGCTGGTGCTCGGCAATTTCGAGCTGCAGCTGCTCGTTGGTGCGTGAAAGCTCGGCGGTGCGCTGGGCTACTAGCTGCTCTAGGTCTTGCTGCACCCGCAGCCTGGCGGCATCGGTATGCTGGCGATCGAGTTCGGTGGCAATCCGCAGGGCAAAAATGGGCAACAGCGCTTCAATCAGCTGCACGTTGGTGAAGGGACTACCGTCCATGACTCCCAGCAGCCCCAGCGGCATGCCTTCAGCATCAAAAAAGGGAATGGCCGCATAGCTGTCGATTCCCAGCGGCTGCAGCAGCGGAGCGTCGGGAAACTGCACCTTAACCCCACCGGGATAGCAGCACAGCTTGCGGTCGAGCAGCACCTGCTGACAGGGGGTATGGTGCAGCAGATACTCAAAATTTTCGGTAATTTGGCCCTGAACACAGGCCGCAACGGTTTTTACAGCATCCTGGCGATCGCTGTCAATCAGCCCAATGTAGGCATAATCTACCCCTAGGGTATGGGCCAGGTGCTGCACCAACGCCGCAAAAAATGCCGATCCGGTTTGGGCGGCGACCCCTTCGGTCACGGCGACTAGGGCCGCATCAATTTCGGCAACTCTGTGGGCGGCCAGGCGCAGCTCTAGCTGATCGACAACCAGGGCCGCCAGATCGGCCAGCACCGCTTGCTGGTTATCGCTCAGCCCGTCGCGGGGTTGAGCATCGAGCACGCAAAGGGTGCCAACGATAAAGCCATCGTGAGTACGCAGCGGTGCCCCAGCGTAGAAGCGCACCCCCGGCTCACCGTGCACCAGTGGATTACCGGCAAAGCGCTGATCTTGGTGAACATCGGGCAGCACCAGCACCTGGTCCACGAGCAGCGCGTGGCTACAGACAGAGGCGTGTCGCTGTACCGCCTGTCGATCGAACCCGTGGGCTGACTTAAACCAGGCCCTAGACTCATCAACCAGCGAAATTAGCGCAATGGGTACGTCAAACAACTGGGCCGCCAGGGCCGTAATGCGATCGAACCCGGCCTCTGAGGGCGTATCTAGAATGTTGTATCGCCGCAGGGCTTCTAACCGTCCCGCTTCATTGTGAGGTAGGGGAGATGCAGGCATTAGCGGTTCAGAAGATGCATTGGTAAAGAGCTGCGGCAGCGTTGACGAGAGCGCAGAACTAAGCCTGGCGGGCCAAACAGCGATCGCAACACTACCCAATTATGACTGAAATCCATCGCTTTATGCTCCCTTAGGGGTAGTTTAGAGTGCCCCAAAGAGAGCTGTGTGCTGCCCTTGGGCAGACTTTATCTGGCCTAGGCTGCCGTCTAGCCCCTGCCGTCTGGTCATAGGCAAAATCGGCGACCCAGAGCGGATCGCCGATGCAGCGGTAAGTAGCGTTTTGATTTTACTTAACGAATCCTAGTAACGAGTTCTAGAGTAGCCCTAGAGTAAACCTCTACAGATCCCTAGAGCAGCGTTTTGATCTAGCTCTTGAGGCCCAAATCGTAGGCTACTTCATGGACGCCAGGAATAGCCTTGATGTCTTCAACAATAGCCTGGGCCGTGCTGCGGTCTACCACTTCACCCGACAGTCGCACCGAACCATTGGAAACACTAACCTTCAGTTCTTTGGGAGTCTTGCTCTCAACTCGGTTGGTAATTTCCTGATCGCCCAGGGGTGTACCTTTTACGTCGGCATACTCAATGCCCTGATATTGATTGCCTTGGGGGGTGGTCAGAAGCGTTTCATTAAGCTCTTTCTGATCGCTAGTTAAGGCCTCGCCGTTAACTGCACCAGCCATAGCCGGTTGAGCAAATCCAGCTAGCAAAACCGCCAGGCAGAGGGCAGTTGCCAAACTAGCTTGTCCAGCCTTGGCAAGGCGTACCAGCCGCAGGGCTATCCCCAAACTAACCATCACCATTCCAATTTCTAAAGCAATCAACATGGGCTTTACTCCAATAACAAACTATCGATGAGCGCTAATGCACAACCCTTTCAAACTGCTACAATCTCAAGCTATAGCTAAGGCATAAACTTAAGCTCAGCAAAGACGGCTTGAAGGGCGATCGCACTACCAACTCACCACATGTCGATCAATATTTTAAGCAACTTAGCTGCGGCAAACATCTCTCAACAGCTATAGGCCTGACAAGCCAAAAGGCAGAGCTTATCTAGAGAAATGGCCTCGATTGCTGGTTGTCAATTATTTTGTTGTCGTAGTATTTTAGCCATACACCGTCACTATGACTAGCACTAGTTTGGTACTAACAGGTAGTGCCGACAGGCAGCGCTCACTCTACAGTGAATTAGGAGTCTTTGACTGTTGTTGGCTATTGATGAAATGCTTATATCAGGGCTATTTATCGATCAGGTTTTGGGCGATCGTGAGTCTTAATCTAATGTCAATTAAGTGTTGATGTCTGCCAACAGTAAACTTGACTGCCATGAGCGGCGTATTTTTGGCTGGAGCTGGCCGAACCTACCTTTCTTGGCATCCCTGGCCTCCACTTACCCTATTCACCGCTATCATTCTGGCGAGGAATCTACGATAGAGCTGGGTCAGCATGGCACAGGTTTTTATTTCGGCGGGGCATGGGGGCTTTGAGAGTGGGGTGGTAGACCCCGGTGCCGTGCTGCCTGGCACCACTGAGGCGGCGGAGATGATTCAGATTCGCGATTTGGTGGTGGCCGAGCTCAGGTCGCGCAGTTTTGCCGTGCTGGCTGTGCCCGACGACCTCAGTGCCGCCCAAACCCTGGCCTGGATTAACGCTCGCTGTCGCCCTGAAGATGTGGCTTTAGAAATTCATGCCGGGGCCTTTGCCGATCCGGCGGTGCGGGGAGCGGCGGTGTTTTACATTGCCAAAAACGAGGTGCGCCGCACCCACGCCGAGCTGACGCTGCTGGCCCTGATTCGGCGGGTGCCTCTGCTGCCCAGCCGGGGCGTCAAGCCCGATACCGAGTCGCCTACGGGTATGCTGCCCTTTTGTCGCAACCTGGGCTGCCCCTCGCTACTCATGGAGGTGGGCTACCTGAGCAACCCTCAAGATTTGGCCATTATTCAGCGACAGCGGCGCGATGTGGCCCTGGGCATTGCCGATGGACTGGCTTCCTGGAGTCGGGCGGTTGGCAACGATATCCCCTCTGCTCCAGGGGGCAATCTGCCTGAGTTCAGAATCAACCTCAACGGCGGCATTTATCCCGAAACCGGCATTATTGTGAACAACAATGCCTATATTCCCATCGATATTGCCGATTTGCTGGGGATAGATGCGACGACATCCCCCAACATTACCCGCATTCGCTACGCCAACGTGGTCTATATCAAGGCGGTAGACCTGCAAAACTACAACATATCGGTGACGTGGGATGCGGCCACTCGCACGCTGCGGCTGCGATCGCGCACGGGGGTTCAGTTTTGCCCAGGCTCAATCGATCGGATTATGGGCGTTGGCAGTACCACCGAGACTCAGCTGAAATTGTTTCTCCAAAGCGTTAACCCTGCCGCCGTCAATACCTATAGCGACCTGCCCAAGCTGTATCGGGAAGAGGCGGCGATCGAAGGGGTGAACCACGATATTGCCTTTTGCCAGATGCTGGTCGAAACCAACTCCCTCAACTTTGGCGGCAGCCTCAACCCCGCTTACAACAACTTTGGCGGTATTGGTTCGCCCACGGGCGGACCGGAGGGATCCTCGTTTCCCAGCGCGCGGATTGGGGTGCGGGCGCAAATTCAGCACCTCAAGGCCTACGCCAGCCTCGACCCGCTGGTGCAGCGTCAGGTCGATCCACGCTTTCAGTTTGTGGTGCGGGGGATAGCGCCTTTGGTGAGTCAGCTCACCGGGCGCTGGAGTGCCGACCCTGAGTACGGGGTCAAAATTATGGCTTTTCTGCGGCGGCTCTACGACTCTATCTTGCCGCCCTAGTCATGCTGTATGACCACTTTGATAGCTGTCCCCAGGTCGGCAACCTGTCGGCGATAGCGCAGTCATAGGCGGTATTGGATCCTATTGATCCGAGAATGGACATCGGTGATACCGTGAAAAGCGTTGTCCGATGCCCGTACGTCGTTCACCTCAGATATTCACTCCCAAATGACTCTACTTCGCCAACCGCTTGTCTTTGGGCTGCTGGTCAGCCGTACCCTCCTCTTGCTCAGGTCTGGGCTCAAGCACGGCCTCAGCCTGTCGGTCGTGTGGTGGCTGATAGCGCTGCCTGCCCTTGCCGTCGAAATGCGGGTGGCCGTGGGCGATCGCCTCAGTCAGGCCGTCGTCGGCAGCTCAACCCCAGCCGTGATTAAGAATGGCGCTGGCCAGGGGGTGGGCCAAATTCCCCAGGGGCAGTCGATCACCATCACGCCCTCGGGGGGAGGGCTGAAACTGGCTGACTGGCAGGGACAGGCCTTTTGGGTAGAGCCGACCGGCGGCGGCCACGTCTTTATCAACGACAAATGGTACCGGGGCCGGGTGCTGGTGGTGCC
Organism: Nodosilinea sp.; assembly: GCA_049646445.1. Classification (GTDB taxonomy): domain Bacteria; phylum Cyanobacteriota; class Cyanobacteriia; order Phormidesmidales; family Phormidesmidaceae; genus Nodosilinea. The sequence goes on from JBARVV010000044.1 coordinate 124,047, forward strand.
CATCGACGGCAAAGTAACGGCGGTGAACTGGGTGGATATCGATGCCTACCTCTACGGTGTAGTCGGTAGTGAGATGCCCGCCAGCTGGCCCCAGGAAGCGCTCAAGGCCCAGGCGGTAGCGGCCCGCTCCTACGCGCTGTATAAGCGCGATCGCACCCAGGGCGACCTGTTTGATGTGGGAGGCACCACCGCTCACCAGGTGTACCGAGGGCTAGCCGCCGAGACGCCGTCGGTGCAGTCCGCCGTCAATGCTACCCAGGGTCAGGTGCTCACCTATGGGGGCCGTGTCATTGAGGCCGTCTTCCATTCCGCCTCGGGAGGACACACCGAAAATTCTGAAGATATTTGGCAGCGGGCCAGCCCCTACCTGCGCGGCGTGGCCGACTATGACCAAGATGCCCCTGTATTTCAATGGTCTGAGACCTTTTCGGCTCAGCAAATCGAGCAGCGAATTACCGGCATTGGCCGCCTGCAGTCGGTAGCTACCGAACGCGCTACGCCCCGCGGTCGCATCGTCTCAGTTCGGCTCCAGGGCAGCCGAGGCAGCCGCGTTCTCACCGGCACCGAACTGCGCCAGGCCCTGGACCTACGCAGCACCCTGTGCTCGATTAGCGTGGCGGGCGACACCATTCGCGTTGATGGACGCGGCTACGGTCATGGCCTGGGCATGAGCCAGTGGGGCGCACGAGGGCTCGCGACCCGAGGCCACAATTACCAGCAGATTTTGGCCCACTACTACCAGGGCACGGCTCTATCCAATATTCGAGTGGCCCAGCTAGAGAAGCAGGATATTCCACTGCTGCCGTCTCCCCAGGTGCTGAAGCCCGCCCTGGAGTAGCGAGGTGGGGCAGGAGGTTGCGATCGCGCCTCCCAATGTGCTAATTTCTATGTCTGCCTGGACGTATAGCTCAGTTGGTTAGAGCACCACGTTGACATCGTGGGGGTCACTGGTTCGAGTCCAGTTACGTCCATTGCTTACTCTTACCCAAAGCAAAATCAGTAGGAGAACCTGCTCCTTCATTAATTCTGCTGAGCGTACCAATCAGCGGCTCGGGCCTAGTAGAGATGAGGCCGGCCACTCCTTGCGCTCCCTCAACGCAGAGAATCCGAGCTTGGTTCCTGAGACGGCTGATGGCTATGCCTTCCACCAGGCGATTAGCGTTTCATATAAGGCGCGATCGCGCTTAGGGTTGCCGCTGAGTTCTCCAATCTGCACAATATCGCCCCTCAAGGTGAGCCAGGTGGGGTCGCCAGTGGCCGATAGGTAACAAATTCGAGTGCGGTGTACCCAGCGCGATCGCTTAGCTCCCTCTTCGCGCATTTGTTGCCAGGTAATATCTGCGATCGCCTGACGGGGCAGCCAAAGACAATTGTGCCGTCCTAGGTTATCGACTAACCGCCCTAACATGGTATGGGAGAGCAACACGATACCAAACCCTTGCTCTCGCCGCCGCCGCATGCGTGAAACCTGCCAAGTGCGATAAAAGGACTGGGCTAGAACCCAGGCTTGATTGAGGCAATACCCAACTAGCACACCGAGCAGCAGCAGCAGCAACACCGCTAGTCCTATTTGGGGTAAACCTTGCTGCGTCACCGTTTGCCAAAAACGTCGATAGCTATGGGGCTGGCGGATTGCCAACGCCATAAAACTTGGCCCCAAGACTAGCAGTGGGGAGGCGTACATGAGGGTGAATGGCAACATAAAAAACTGTAGACACCAATCCGTCTGGGCGGGTAAAAATTGTCCCGGCAAATGGTGAGCACTCCCCTGGCGAAATGCCATTTGATAAGGCTCTGGCAACTCTGACAGGCGACACAGCCCCGCCGGGGGAAATGGATTAGATGAGTTCATCGAATGTGCTTTGTCTCAGGTTTAAGCCAATGGTGGCCCTAGTTGAGAATGATACCGGGCTGATCCTAATCGCTTGCTGCAATAACGGCGTCTGACCAGCCAATTCTCAAAACATCTACATCGGGGTCATATTGGCTGGCATTTGGCCCCCCGCGAAGCGCGACAGGAAAAGGCTGCTTTACCAACTTTGCAGGAAATGTGGTCGTCGCAGCAAATCTAGGTATAGACTTGAGAGCATCGTTTGAGGCAAAAGCATAGACATCTATCTTCTGTTCGATATCGTCGGTGTCGTATGCCAGGTTTGAGCGGCCCAGTGTTTCTCCTTGAGAGACTCTCCATTCCCGGGTGCATTCCTGACCGGTGTTTCTGTAGCGGCGGGCAAGTGCCCGCCGCCGTCCCCCACTTTCGATCAGCATGGAGCGAACACCATGAACAAGTTTGACTCAGCTAAACTGCAGCCCAAGTTTGCCAACACCAGCGAAGGCTGGCTAGTGCAGATATATGGCAGCGATCGCCGCCTGCTCTGCGTGCTCGAATTGTCTCACGCCTGGACTTTTTTACTGGGCTGCGGGTTCGGTCTCTTGCTAGCGGTGGGGTGGTTCAACCTCGCCAGCTACAGTCCGCCTACAACCTATGATCCAGCCACAACTCCCCCCGAAATGTGGATTGATTAGCGCAGCCATTGTTAGAAGAGTGCTGCCCACGCAGCTCCTGTGTCCGATTCGTTGCCCTGATTTGTTCGCCCTTATGTAACGCAGACATTGCAAGCCCTGCTTGGGGACAGCAGCGGATAGAGATCATGCTGCGATCGCAGTTCACATCAATCAGAGATATACAGGCTTCCGAAAATATAAGAAATATTTATGATTTGAATCTAACATTGCGTTTCAAATCTATGTCAAAAACCTGTACGTTTCAGGATAGACTTAACAGCATAGAGATTCAGTTCTTGATAGATAGGGGTCTATGAAGAGTGGTGCGAGACAGCGACACCTTCCAGCCCTATTCAGAGAGCAGCTATCTCTGAACACCCTGCCGACAGGTTCTCGCGCAATACATGTGCTGTAGGGGTGAAGCGCTTCACCCTTACTTTTCAAAAGCTCACCTATCACAGTAAACACCCCTTTTTAGAGGGGGCGGAAGGAGGTTTTAGTGGATTTTTTGTCTGAGTTCTTAGCAAAATTTGGGGCGCAGTTGCAGTCCCCTACGCTCGGCTTTCTGCTTGGTGGTATAGTCATCGCCGCCCTCGGTAGCCAACTGGCCATTCCAGATGCGATCTATAAGTTCATCGTCTTCATGCTGCTGATCAAAGTCGGCCTGAAAGGCGGCATTGCGATCCGCGAGTCCAATCTGACGGAGATACTGTTGCCAGCGCTGTTCGCCGCGGCAATAGGGATCTTGATCGTGTTTATTGCGAGCTACACATTGGGCAAGATGCCGGGGATTAAAACCACGGATGCCCTTGCGACCGGAGGCTTGTTCGGTGCCGTGAGTGGCTCTACCCTGGCCGCTGGCATTACGGTACTAGAAGCGCAAGACATCTTCTACGAACCTTGGGCCGGCGCACTCTATCCCTTTATGGATATCCCAGCGCTCGTGACGGCGATCGTCTTGGCCAGCATTTATACCAGCAAGCAGAAGCGCGACAAGTATCTCAAAAACGAGAAGTATATTGGCAAGGAGGAGTATGGTGGCATGCAGCCGGTCTCCGCAGGCGGGGCTCCCATTGACCAACCCGTTCCCGCCGGCGGGTCTCCTATCGATCAGCGCAGCGGTACTGCAGGCGGATATCCCGGTGAGTCGGGCGGTGGCTCTGGCGGGTATTCCAGCGGGCCGGGCGGTGCTCCAAGCAATCGAGTCAAGATCTGGCCCATCGTGAAGGAAAGCCTCCAGGGATCTGCCCTATCGGCACTGCTGCTCGGTCTCGCTCTAGGCCTAATAACCCGGCCTGAAAGTGTCGTTGAAAGCTTCTACGAGCCCCTCTTCCGCGGCCTGCTTTCGATTCTGATGCTGATCATGGGTATGGAGGCCTGGTCAAGGATTAACGAGCTACGCAAGGTGGCCCAGTGGTACGCCCTATATGCTGCGATCGCGCCCCTTCTGCATGGGTTCATTGGCTTCGGTCTCGGCATGATTGCCCACTACACCACGGGGTTTAGCCCTGGCGGCATCGCGCTTCTGTCTGTCATTGCCGCCTCTAGTTCAGACATCTCAGGGCCGCCCACGTTGCGAGCCGGTATCCCATCAGCCAATCCCTCTGCCTACATCGGCGCGTCTACAGCCGTCGGCACGCCAATTGCAATTGCTATAGGCATACCACTCTTCGCCGGGCTTGCCCAAGCGATGATGTAGCTCGATCCCAGGCGGGTCACGGTCTGCTGGGGCTTCCCTGACCCGGCGACTAAGTAGATCTCTGGAAAGAAGATACCCCATGTAGGGGCGCAGAGCCTGCGCCCTCGGGAGGACGCAAAGTTCTTAGGTATTTTCGTTGTCAGAATTGGCCTAAGTAGTTCAATAACACATCTGTAAGGAGGCAACTCACATGGCTAAGCCAGCCAAAATGCTCGTCATCGTCACGGAAAAGATTCTGCTGAAAAAGGTCGCTCAGATCATCGGTGAAGCCGGGGCGACCGGTTATACGGTGTTAGAAACTGGCGGTAAAGGTAGTCGCAGCGTGCGCTCATCGGGACAGCCCAACGTTTCCGACACTACCGCGAATATAAAGTTCGAGGTGCTCACCGACAATCGGGATGTAGCCGAGAAGATTGCGGATCGGGTTGCAGTGGAATTTTTCACCGATTATGCGGGCATCGCCTATATCTGTGAAGCGGAGGTACTGTACGCGCATACTTTTTGCGGTCCAGACGGCTGTTGAATCGAGTCGACGCCAAACCAAAAAGCCGGGGCATGCCCCGGCTTTTTGGTTTGAGCCGCTATCTTTCAGGGCATGTCTCAGCATTAACAAGCCACAGGGGACTAGCGCTATACCTAACGACGCAGCTGAGCTGTCGTCTCGGCTGGCTGAACCACTTCATGAACGCTGAGTCGGCGGGATGCCATCACGTCTTTGAACAGATCGGTCGCAAGGGCTTGTTCAACCGGGTACACCCCTGGACGTTTGATCTGGCCTGTCAACATGAGTTCGGCAATGCTGCCCGTGCCTAAACCAGTTGCGATCGCAGCATTGTCGTGGGCAAACGTGCTGACATACTGGGCGGCCCTGCCCTCCTGCTGCCCCTTAATGTCGCAGCGCATCGCTACCCCAGTCCCGCTGAAATGGTCGGTCACATCGGTCATAGAATGGCTAACATTGGCCAAAAATTCTACAGTCTGCGGATTGCGCAGCACCACTGGCGGCAGCCAGTGGGCCATAGCCCAGGTGGCATGGTTATAGAAGTCGGGAACTACCCCAAACTTGGTAATCACGCTACTGACCGGAAAAGTTTGCTGCAGGGTAACCGCTTCAGGCATGTCGTACCAGTAGACACTGGCGCGACCATAAGGGGGCGGAAACTCCAGCGTTTCTCGCTCTGTATAAGGCTTTACCGGCTGCCAAACCCCATTCAGCCACGCCTCGAAAGGGCGCTGTAAACCAATAAACGTAGTCCGCATGACCGTAATACCGGCACCGCCAGACCCGGCAACAACATAGCTGAGCTGAATCGACTCGGCCTCGTCTAGCGTTTCTACCCCCTGGCGCACCATACTGTTCGAAATGCCAGGGAACACGCCCGTATTGATTACCGCCGTTATTCCCGCCGCTTCGGCCTCGGGGTGCATGGCCAGGGCTTTACGGGTAAAGCTGCGTTCGTCGCTGACGTCGGTATAGTCTACGCCTTGCTCAATGCAGGCCCGCAAAACGCCGCCATCTCGGTAGTGGAAGGGGCCAGCAGAATGAACCACCAAATCGGCTTTTGCTACCGCCGCCCGCACGTCCTGAGTATTCGACAGATCTAGCACCTGAAACTGTACCTTGGCCCCCAACCGCTCTATGGCAGCCATTCCCAGCTGAGGGTTGCGCCCGGTGATAGTAACTTCAACCGCATCAGTGTGGGCCAAAATATCGCAGGCAATGCTGCTGCCGATGCGGCCACAACCGCCAATAATAAGTACTCGTTGCATAATTCGTAGCTAGTATCTACAAGGCCCCTGCAAACGCCGGAAAAACCGGGCAATCCAGATGGGATCTCATGACTAAAGGGTAAAAAAAAATTGGCTCGGCTGTATCAATCCTTGGGCAGGAATGACTGCCAAGCGCGGTTGGTACCTGCGGCCTAGTTTTGACTCGCCTCCCTTAGCTAATTTGCTTACGCAAAAGTTCGGTGCGTTCAGCCAATTTTTCGCCCCCGGCTTCGGCCAGAGCCTTCACATAGCTGAGCTTAAACTTTTCTAGGGCGCTGATCAGCCTCAATTCAATCTCTTGCCGAGTGTTGTGTTGACTGAGGGCATTAGACAGGGCTTCTCGCAAATTGTGCTGCAAACGGGCGGTGATTTCTTCACCTTTTGGGTCGGCCAGGCTGGTCGCGATGGTGCGATACAAACCCTGGGCCAAGGAGTGAGATAGACCCTGCTTGATCTGGACAGAAAGCTGGTCTAGACCGGGCAAATAGCCGGCTTTAGAATAGCCCGGCAGTTGCTCTAGGGTTTTGGTAATGCTGTGCTGCACCAGGTCTTCAATATCGGGCTGAACCTGGGGCAAAATATCGTGTATGCCTACCGTGTACAGACGGTTTGCGATCGCGGTTATCTCCTCCTCCGCCACAATTTCAACCCCGTCATAATCAATATTAGGATCAATCCAATCTGTCCAATCCAGCAGCTCTCCCTGCCGAATAGAATTCTGCATTTGCTCAATGATCTCAATACCGGCAATGCCCGCAATATCAGCCCCAACGGTCACAACCACATCGCGCTGCGCCTCGGCCCGCACCGGCTCTAAATTTAGCAGGTCGACCTGATATAGCCGCAGGGCAACAGAAATAGTCCGCAACCCGCGCCAGAACGGCAGCAGCAAAAACAAATCGTACCATCGACGCAAAGCCGCTTCTACCCAAGACAAATCTGGATGCCGCCGATGGGTCATCCGAATGCGGCTAACAATATCAATGGCGAAAATCAAGATAAACGGCAAATCAATCAGCCAAAAGTAATTGACCGGCATGCCTAGAGCCATAATTTGGCGATAATAGTTAGCCTCAAAAAAGGGACGAATTCGACCATTCCAAAAGGCTAGTTCTGACTGCCATCCCCGCTGCTCTAAATAATCCGCACTCCAAAACTGATCAAAGGCGGCTTGGGTAGAGCGTTGCCCGGTTCTTTGCTGGAGCGTCTGCTGAATGGTGGCCAGGGCATCACTGCCGTAGGGAGTAGTAAAGCTCTGCTGGGTCATCAGTTGCTGACTCAAATTTCGCAGTTCTGCCAGCGAAGTTTCGATCTGCAAGGGTGGCGGGGCTGGAGCCGCCAGCTGCTGGACTAGAGCGTCAACCTGGGCCTGATAGGCCTCCGTTTGCGGATGGTTGACAATGCCTTTAACCGGGTCATAGACCTGGGCAACAATGGGCAAATACTGTCGATAGACGGGCCGCAAGCTGATGTAAGTAAGATCAAAGAAAACTAGCCCTAGGTTGATTAGAGCGATCGTGGCGATAATTCGCTCTAGCTTAGGATAGTGGCGCTCGAAGTAAGATCTAAACTTAACCATGGGCGAAGTAAGCAATATTGAGCAGCAGCCAACGCGAGGCAAGCAAACAACCCCAACTGGGCTAACCCTAATTGGGGTGCTATCAACTCTGGACAGACCATTAGCTTCTGCCTCTCTGGGCTTTGATTATTAACGCTTACCCCGGCCCCAGCATCAATCTTGAGGATTAGTTATCGGCTGAACCGAGGTAGCGCTGGCTACATATCTCTTTGGGCTATCTCTTTGGGCTATTTCTTTGGGCAAAAGGGCTAATCCGCTGCGCCTGCATTTGGATGAATAACCTGCTGAACTAGAGCTAGGTTAAGACAATGGTTCTAACACTTTACCCAATGGGGATGGCAGCTAACGTTCGGCATGTACTGTGTCTCTCTCAGGGTAGATCTCGCAAGAGAGAGGCTTTGCTATGGTCTGGAGGTAGTCCCGACAGCGAGTTTCGAGCCAGGGCCTGAGCAGCTTTAGCTTTAGGCTTATAGTTTCTGTATCCTCTCAAGAAAGCTTCAACCTATGCATGTTGCAGTTTGGCCTGGTAACGTCTATCCGCTCGGAGCTACCTGGGACTACAAAGGAACGAATTTCGCCCTGTTTTCTGAACATGCCACCGGAGTAGATCTCTGTCTGTTCGACAAAAATGGCGAAGAAACCCGCGTTCCGCTGACTGAGGTCAGCAACTTTGTCTGGCATGGCTACCTACCCGGCATTGGGCCAGGCCAGGAGTATGGCTACCGAGTGCATGGCCCCTATGCTCCTCATGAAGGCCACCGGTTCAACCCCCACAAGCTGCTGATTGACCCCTACGCCAAGGCCATTTCTGGAGAAGTTGGTAACGGCCCCGAAATCTTTGGCTACGACTGGGACAGCTCTGATCAAGACCTTGCCTTCTCAGACCTCGACAGCGCCTCCCTGATGCCCAAGTCGGTGGTGATCGATGAGACCTTCGACTGGGAAGACGACGCCTTGCTGCGTACCCCCTGGCACGAAACCATTATTTACGAGGTGCACGTTAAGGGGTTTACCAACTTACACCCCGATATTCCCCAAGAGCTCCGGGGCACCTACGCGGGTATGGCTCATCCGGTCGCCATTGAACACCTGCAGCGGCTCGGCATTACGGCTGTTGAGCTCATGCCTATCCACCACTTTCTCTCGCAGCCTGGCCACTTGGTAGACAAGGGGCTGCGCAACTACTGGGGATACGATTCAATCAATTTCTTTGCGCCCTTCTCGGGCTACAGCTCTAGTGGCGATTTAGGCGAGCAGGCCCGAGAGTTTAAAGAGATGGTAAAAGCCCTGCACCAGGCGGGGATTGAGGTGATTCTCGACGTGGTTTACAACCACACTGGGGAAGGCAACCACTTTGGCCCGACCCTATCGCTACGCGGCGTAGACAACGTTAGCTACTATCGCCTAGTCGAAGACGACCCTCGCTACTACATGGATTTCACTGGCTGCGGCAACTCCCTACATATGCGTAGCCCCCAGGTGCTGAAGCTCATTATGGATAGCCTGCGCTACTGGGTGATAGATATGCACGTAGACGGCTTTCGGTTTGACCTGGCCTCGGCCCTGGCCCGAGAACTGTACGACGTAGACCGACTGTCGGCCTTTTTTGACCTAATTCACCAGGATCCAGTGCTGGCCGGGGTGAAACTCATTGCCGAGCCTTGGGATGTGGGTATGGGCGGTTACCAGGTGGGCAACTTTCCGGTCAATTGGTCAGAGTGGAACGGCAAGTACCGCGACACCGTGCGCGATTTTTGGCGTGGTCAAGACGAAACCCTGGGCGAGTTTGCCTACCGCCTAACCGGCAGCCCCGACCTCTATTTTCAGATGAATGGTCGTCAACCCAATGCCAGCATTAATTTTGTCACAGCCCACGATGGCTTTACCCTCAACGACCTGGTCAGCTACAACGAGAAACACAACGAAGACAACGGCGAAGACAACCTCGACGGCGAAAGCAATAACTCTTCTTGGAACTGCGGTGAAGAAGGGTTGACCAGTGACCCTGAGGTGCTGCAGCTGCGAGAACAGCAGCGGCGCAACTTTTTGACGACGCTAATGCTGTCTCAGGGGGTGCCTATGCTGCTGGGCGGTGACGAACTTGGTCGCACCCAGTTGGGCAACAACAACGGCTACTGCCAAGACAACAAAGTCTCGTGGTTTGACTGGCACCTGCCCGAGGGCAATGAAGACCTGATTAACTTTTGCCGTGAGCTGATTTACTACCGCAAGCAGCACCCGGTCTTTCGGCGACGTAAGTGGTTTCAGGGGCAGCCGATTCACGGCATTGGGGTAACTGACATTAGCTGGCACAATCCCGATGGTACCGAAATGAACCAGGCCCAGTGGGATATTGGCTATATCAAGTCGATTGGCGTGTTCTTAAATGGCGACAAGATTCCCAGCCCCGGCAGCCAGGGAGAGCGGATTAGCGACAATGACTTTTTAATGTTTTTCAACGCCCACTATGAAACCCTTGAGTTTAGGCTGCCTGAGCTATTTCGCGAGCATCAATGGCTGGTAGAAATCGACACGAAAGAACCTCGATTTGTGACCGAGGAGCGCATCTTTACAGGGGAAGAAATGATCCCGGTGGCGGCGCGATCGCTGATGGTTTTAAAGCGTCTGTAGCCTACTGGGGTGAATCACACCCTGAAACGCAGTTTTGACAGGTCAGTGGGGTGATCTCAATCCCCACTAGAATCAGATTCATGTTGTTCGCGCCTATGAGCATAGCCGCAGTGATGGGGTTAGCCCTAGGAAGCAGAGGATTGCGGAGCAGATAAACTGCCCTGGCAGCGGGGGCAAAGGCCAAAGAACTCTAGGGTGTGGTAAAAAATTTTGAACTGGTGCGCCTGGTGCAGGTCTTTTTCTAGGCTGTGAACCGGGCACTCGTCAATGGCGATGGTAGTGCCGCACTGCAAACAGGTGAGGTGGTGGCGATCTTCTTGGGGCAGGCTGTAGAGCGCCTCGCCCGAGGGTAGGGTACGCATTTGCACTGCCCCTTCTAGCTTGAGGGCATCCAGCGCCCGGTAGACAGTGGTCAGGCCGGTGGTGTTACCATCTTGGCGCATCTCTACGTACAAGTCTTGGGCTGAAATAGGCTTGCTTAACCCCTTTAAGACGGTTAAAATTTTTTCTTGACTGCGGGTGCGTCGTACCATGCTGTCTCACTCGTACTGTCTCAAGTTTATCAACTGGCCGATACGGTAGGATGAGGGGTGTCGATTATTACGATTTTCTCTGCTTTTGGAGTCTGCCGTGCCCCACTACAGCGCCCGCATCTACGTCACCCTGCGCCCCTCGGTACTCGACCCGGCAGGGACGGCGGTACAGTCGGGGCTGGCCCACATGGGCTACAGCAACGTGGGACTAGTCCGGATTGGCAAATATATTGAACTCACCCTGGATGCCGACTCTGAAGATGCCGCCAGTCAGCAGCTCGATCGCATGTGCGATCAGCTGTTGGCCAACCCGGTGATCGAGAACTATCGGTTTGAATTGCAAACGCTAGCCACGGCTTAAGTCATGAAATTCGGCATCATTGTCTTTCCTGGAGCTAACTGCGATCGCGACGTTGCCTACGTCACCCGCGATATTCTGGGCCAGCCCACCCGTATGGTCTGGCACGAAGACAGCGACATAGGCGACCTGGATGTAGTGGTGGTGCCCGGTGGCTTTAGCTACGGCGATTATTTGCGCTGTGGCGCGATCGCCCGCTTTTCCCCCGCCATGCAGGCCACTGTCGAGCACGCCAAGGCAGGCAAGCCAGTGCTGGGCATTTGCAACGGGTTCCAGATTTTGACCGAGGTGGGACTGCTGCCGGGGGCGCTGATGCGTAATCGGGATATGCGGTTTATCTGCGATCGCGTGTCGCTCAAAATCGAGCGCACTAGCCTGCTGTGGACCGCACACTACGCCCCTAGCCAGGTAATTACCCTACCCATTGCCCACGGGGAGGGCTGCTACTACGCCGACGAGGCTACCCTGGCCGAGCTAGAGACCAACAACCAAGTTGTGTTTCGCTACTGCGGCCCCGATGGCGCGGTAGATACCGAGCACAACCCCAATGGATCGCTGGGCAACATTGCGGGCATTTGCAACCGTCAGGGCAACGTGCTGGGCCTCATGCCCCACCCGGAGCGGGCCTCTGATGCAGTGCTGGGTGGCGTGGATGGGCTGCCCCTGTTCCAAAGCCTGGTGCAGGCGCTAGTAGTGGCCTAGGCGAGCTTCGTCCTTTCTTTTTAAAGAAGTAAAGCTCAGGCCTAGACGCCAGGCAAAACTCTGTCGCAACGGTGGAGTTGGGTACACTTGATTTTCAAAGGAACCTGCTTTGACTCGGGTATTGTCATCGGACAGAGTAGGGAGCCAATGAATTGTCGCAATAGCGATTTATCGCTGTGCTGTGTTGAACCAAGCCCCTGAACTCAGCCCGTGACTGAGGCTAAGGCTGTAGGAGAGACCCCAATGCCAACCTCTGACGAATGGCTCGATAGCGCCCTAGCCTACCGCTCTACGGTGTATGACTACTGCCAGCTGGCCCTGCGCCCCAGCCTCGATCAGGCGGCTGCCGAGCGCATGGGCGAAATTTTGCGGCGGGCCGAAGCAGAGCCTCTGCTAAACCTGCTGATTGACGAAGCCGATCGCCTGGTGGCGCGTTTGCAGCCCTGCCTGGGGGAGCCGCACCTGCAGCAGCAGCAGCAGCGCCTGCGGGGAGCGATCGATACGCTTTGGGTAAACGAACTGCTGGCCACCTGCGGGCAGTAGTTAACGGCTGGGCTTTTGGAACTACCCCAGGCGATCGCGCTGCGGTAGCCAGTTGCTAAATAGGCCAATGGCAAAAGCTACAAGAGTCAGCGGTAGAACGTTGAATCGAATCCTGGCACTATTGGCCTCGTTACGCCAGCTCAGCCACATAAAGGGTTCGCTGCCGAGGGCGAATGACGGAGCGTTGAGGATTTGCAGCACCGCTGGCAGAGTTATAAACAGCAGCACTATAGAGGCTAGCGTCAGGGAGAAAATTTTCAGGAACCGTACCATAATCATGATCTTTACTCTCTATCGATGCACTCCAATCGCCCAGTTCATCCTTCATAGCGGCTATGCCCTTGGCTAATCCACATTGATCGGCCTTAAACAAGCGCGCGCGGTAGCTAGTTGACCCAGTTATTGATATAGCAATCACCTGATGCCCTATCCTGAGTTAGCCAGCACTGTACACCTTTTGAGGAAGATGGCTGTGCTCATGGTGAGAGATTGCGGCTTTACAGACATCTACCCTTTGGCAGCAAATGTCGCTGCAAGTGCCTAAACTAACTGGTAATTGTTGACATTGCTACCCTCTGTGGCAGGCTAAAAGTAGGTTCCACACCGAGGCACAGAGTATTTCATCTAGAAAAACGTCCCGGTTAGGGACGCAAACACGGCCCGCTGGGCCGGTCGCGGTGAAACCCTGGATAGGTATTTAGTTGGAACCCTCTTAATGACATGTTCGTCTTCTGCCGTCGCCGCCAAGCGCTGGCTGGTACAGGTGTGCCGCCATCGATCTTGCGATCGCGGCGGTTCGGCAGCGGTGCTAGCAGCGTTTCGAGAACACCAAAGCCCCACGATTCTGATCGCCGAGAGTGACTGCATGGGCCAGTGCAGCGCTGGGCCAACAGTCAAAGTCATGCCCGGCAATACTTGGTACTGCCGGGTCACCGCTGAGGATGTGCCAAGGATTGTGGAAGAGCATTTGGGACGGGGGGAACTGGTGCGCGATCGCCTCCACCCTCGCTTTCACTAGACTGATTAAGTGCATGAAGAGATTGGACAGGAGATGACATCCTACAGCACTTAATTGGCGGTTTAGGATGCGAAGTAGATACCCCCAATCAAACATCACTCTGGATCGCTGAAAAAATTGAAAGGCCGTTCCCGATAGGGTTGATTAAATTAGGTCGTCCTAATTTGATGTTTAGTTATAGGGCTTGCAGTGCTTATCTGCCGCCAAAAACCAGCTAACCCCGCAAATCGAGCGATTTGCGGGGTTAGGAAGAGAAATTATGCCAGAAACCGCGACTATCGCATCAGACTTGTGCCTCAGCTGGAGGGCGCACTACGCGCCGGGCCAGACCCAACTTCTCTAATGTCCAAATCGCGTACCAGGTGGCATCGACTTCCCACCAGCGCCAGCCTGCGGGGGCCACATTGGGGTAGGCGTGGTGGTTATTGTGCCAGCCTTCGCCGTAGGTCAGCAGTGCTGTCCACCACAGGTTACCCGAGTTATCTTCGACGTGAAAGCGGCGCTTGCCCCACATGTGAGTAGCCGAGTTGATCAACCAGGTGGAATGCCATAGAACTACAATCCTGAGAAAAACGCCGTAGATAATGAAGGGCCAGCCGCCGAGGGCGAAGAGGGCGATCGCAACCGGCACTTGCAAAAGGAGGAAATAACGGTCGAGCCAGCGGTAGTAGGGCTCACGGGCGATATCGGGGGCGTAGCGACGATAAACCTGTCCGTTAAACGTGGCTGGATTGCGGTGTACTAGCCACAGCATATGGCTCCACCAGAACCCTCGACTGGCGGCATAGGGGTCTTTTTCAGGATCTTCGGTATAGAGGTGGTGCTGACGATGCCCTGCCACCCAAAAGATTGGCCCACCCTGGAGCGCCAGCGCGCCGATGGTGGCAAAAACATACTCTAGCCAGCGCGGCACCTGAAAACTGCGGTGGGTGAGCAAGCGGTGGTAGCCCAGGCAAATGCCAATGCTGCCAAACAGCCAGTGCAGTGCCACCATTACACCCAACGCTGACCACGAAAAGAACCAGGGAGCGAGCAGCGCCACACCGTGGATGGCCGTCAAGAAGCCCACCAGCGTCCAGTCGAGGTCGGCAATGCCGGACTTATGGGGAGTAGGGGTTGTGGTTGTTGTCATAGCAAATCCTTTGCAGCCGTAGGGTTGAAACCATCGACCCAGGCCGATCTTGGCCAAGACGATGCGGTAAGCCTTTGCCTAGCGCCGGTATTAATGGGCGAAATAGAATGCAAGTAACGCTTACATTTATTACCCTAGCAATCCTTCTGGTAAAATGCAAGTGTTGCTTTCTTTTTGCTTTTGCTATGGCAGCTCAGCGCAAATCAGCCCGGCAGCGGCTTGTGGATGCGGCGTTTCAACTCTTTTCTAGCCAGGGAGTGGGAGCTACGACTACTCGCCAGGTAGCCGATCTAGCGGAGGTCAACGAAGTCACCCTGTTTCGCCAGTTTGGCAGCAAGCATGGCTTGCTTGCAGCGGTTATGACTGAGGCAGAGGTGTTGTCTCACCGCCCCGTGGACCTGGCTGCGGTGGGACAATCTCCCGTGGATCAGGCTCTGCGAGATTTTTTGGCTCAGTGCTTAGACACTCTCGATCAGCTTTCGGAACTGGTGCGATCGGTAATTGGCGAAGCGGGGCAGTTTTCTGCCGACAATAGCCAGGCCATGGGGCGAGGGCTACAGACCATTCGCGATTTTATGACTGAATATCTGGAGGCACTTTTGGGCCATCCTGGCCTGCCTCCCGAAGAGGTGGCGGGCCTGGTTATGGCTCTGCTGCTTGGTTACGCCGCTATTAACAGCACCACCGACGGCGCTGCTGATGGGGTCTCAGACTACGGCCTCTGGCCGAGCCGAGCCGCCTTTATCGACAGTTTGGTGAGCTGGCTGCTGGGTTCGCAAGCTCAGCCAACCCCAGATGATTTGGCCCTAGACCAAGCCAGTCGAGCCACTACCAGCCTCAACCTAGAAACCTGGATCGATTTGCCTGCCCCGGTAGTGCACCAGATTATGCAGGCGGCTCGCAAGGCGGGGGGGCAGACCTACGCCTTGATCTACGTGCTGCTCGGGGCCGGGGTAGCGGCGGCAGATGTGCCTTTACTGACCCGCGCCAGCACCCTTTACGATAGCAGTCAGCACATTTTGCTGGTTGGCCCCAGCCACCGTCAGGTGCCCCTCAACCAGTGGATTATGGGGAAGCGCTACGGTACTTACATCAAAAACCCCCTGACTCGCTGGCTCAAGAGCCGCAGCGATTCGTCTGTCGCTCTGTTTATGGGATCAGACGAACAGCCTATGACCCCCTACCGGGTGCGGCAGCTGTGGGCAGAGGTCACCGCCGACATTACGTCGCCTATGGGCGAACCGCTGAGCGTGGATCAAGCCCGCGCTACTTGGTGCGTGGAGATGCTCCTGAGGGGACTGAGCCGCCAAGATCTGAGCTTGCTGAGCGGGCTATCGGTAGAACAGCTCGACCCACTAGTGCAAAAGGCTCAGGCGCGATCGGCTTTGGCCCAGGCCCTCAAGCTCGATCAGCAATCGGGTGCGGCGGTTGGCAAACTCAGTCAGCCAGCGGAGACAACGGCTGCTGACGAAGACTAGAGATCGCTAACGGCAATGGGAAAAGGCTGTTGTGCTTAGCGTCGCCAACGGTTGTGTGTGTAGGGAAGTCCGTACCTTTTGAAGTGCGAAATACAACATCGAATGTCTGTAGTTACGGAGATGTTGATTTGTGGCTGCACTGATAGCTGGACTCTATGATATCTGATCAAAATCTGTCGGAAATCTCTTCAAAGAAGCAACTGCTGGCGATAGTAGAAAATCTTATGAATGCCGAATTTGGTAGAACTGGTTTGCCATGGGTGGATAGACAGCGGCTATGTCAGCTATTTTTGGATGGCTATTATTTAGACCTTGAAGCGCTGATCGAGTTTAAAAGTCATAGCCAAGACCTAAGGAGCTTGCTGGTCAACAGCAAGCGATTTGCTATCTATAACAAGCCACAGCCTAAGGATTACTATGTGGCGCTACGTAGCCTACTTGCACCCTTTTGAAAGAATGCTTAACCCAGCATAAACGCCTGCCGAATTTGGTCAGCGGTCATAAAGCAGCGGTCGGCGGGGAAATCGTCGGCCACAGCTTTGGCGACCTCGGGCAAAGTATTGGGCGACTGTCCCGAAAACCGACCCAGCCCTGCATAGCTTGCCAGGCCCAGGTACTCACGAATGGCGAGCAGCGATCGATCCCGGTAGCCTACATCGGCAGGCAGGGGCTCAACGTGGGGCATCACCGTGAACCCCAATCCTTTAAAAGTTAGCCAGGCCCGCAGCATGTGCGGTGTATCGGTAATCAACACAATTTTCTTGAGCCCTTTGGACCCCAGGGCGGCAGCGGCTGACTCGGCCTCTTGCTTAGTGGTTTTGACACAGACAGCGCTGGTCAGGTTGGGGGATAGGTTGCGATCGTCGCTGGCTTTAAGCACCTCGGCCCCCTGGTTGCGACCCATAATCAAGAGGTTGGGCGATCGCCCAGTGGCCACCATATCTAGAGCAGTCCCATAGCGATCGCCCTGAATGCGATCAGTACGCGCCAGCACCACAACGGCATCGGCAGACTCCCCCGGATCGGGGGGCACAAAGCTCGACAACAGGGCCGTTGCGGGCATTGAAAATAGCGGGGATAGCAGAAACAAGTAGGCGGCCATCAGGGCTAGACAAGCCGAGATCATCCGCCGCCGGTACTTAGGCTTACTGGCAATCATGGCTACTGCGGCGATGACCAGCAGCGTCAGAGTTACCTTTTTGGGGTTCATAAACCAGTAATACAGTTTCCAGGTCAATTTTGGCCAGTACTGACCTAATACACTCCGAAGCAGCTCTAGCATGGTGGCGTCCTAAGCAGTGAGAGCAGGATAGACCCGAGAAAATTCTCAAATCCAGCCTACTCACCTGCGCTGCCAAGTCAGCATCTAGCCCGCATGGTCAAGCAAAGTTTACAGATCTATGTAGTCACCGCAAACCCTGAGGCCCTGTTCTACTGGTAATAGCGCTGCTCGATCCACACCCGTAGCTCCTGTTCAGAGCTAAAGGTGTGGCGCTGCTGGCTAACCGGGTCATAAGCCACAAACACGGTGTGACCTAGGCGATCGCCCCCTAGGGCCGATCTGCGACCGACGCGCTTGACCGTCACGCTCAGGTCGGTAGAGCCGCATAGGTAAGCCAGTAAGCGGCTTGCCATGGGGCGAAAGCGCGCCTTCGCCCCAGCCCAAACCCGACCGATCGCATAGTCAGAGCGACCAGAGCGCTCCAGCGGCTCTGGAATTAGTTCAAGTTGAGCATATAAGCTGTTGGGTTTCATGAAGCTGTCCTCTTAAAAACGGCGAAGGCCTTGGGAACAGCACGAATCGATTCGGCATAGCTGAAGTTTCTTCGATTTCCCCCTAGCCGAACAGAGGCAGTTAGCGTAAATTGTATTGGTAACAGTTTCAGAAACTTAAACTGTTACGGTCGCTTCTCCCCAAAACTGTTCCTCCCACACCCCCTCACCCACCCATCTACCCATCCACCCCCCGACCTCCCCCCTCACCATGCCCCTCTCCCCCGTTACCCTCGCTCCCCACCAGGTTCTCTACGAGCAGGTAGCCGATCGCCTGCAGCAGCTGATTACCCACGGCACGCTCAAGCCGGGCGATCGCCTGCCCTCGGTGCGCAAGCTGCGGGCTCAGCTCTCGGTCAGCACCTCTACGGTGATGGAAGCCTACCGCCTGCTCGAAGACCGGGGCATGGTGGTGGTGCGGCCCCAGTCGGGTTACTACGTCAAGCAAACCAACCTCCAACTGCCCCAGGAGCCAGCCGCTACCGCCCCCCCGCGCCAGGCTACCGACATTGATATCTCCCTCGCCTTCGAAGTGGTTAGCCTGATGCGCGATCCGGGGTTGATTCAGCTGGGGGCCGCGCTGCCAGCTCTAGAGATGCTGCCGCTAACTCAGCTCAACCGGCTAATGGGCAAAGTGCTGCGCGACAACGCCCATCTAGCGCACTCCTACGGCACACCTTTGGGGGTGCCAGACCTGCGGGCCGAGCTGGCTAAGCGCATGCTCGACGCGGGCTGCTCGGTTCACCCCGACCAAATGGTGATTACTAACGGGGCTAACGAGGCAATTTATTTTTGCCTGCAGGCGCTCACCCAGCCTGGCGACACGGTGGTGATTGAGTCGCCCACCTACTTTGCCATGCTAGAAGCGCTGAAATGTCTGAGGCTAAAGGCGCTGACCCTGCCCACCCATCCCCGCGATGGCATTAGCCTGCCCCACCTGGAAGAAGCGCTGCAAACGGGCGAGGTCAAGGCCGTGTTGCTGGTGTCGAACTTCAGCAATCCCCTGGGCAGCTGCATGGATGACCGCCAGAAAAAGCAGCTAGTCGGGCTGCTCAACCAGTACGACACGCCCCTGATTGAAGATGATGTCTACGGCGATATTTACTTTGAGGGCACTCGCCCGAAGGCAATCAAAGCGTTTGATACCGAAAACCGGGTGCTCTACTGCTCCTCGGTGAGCAAAACCCTGTCGCCGGGGCTGCGGGTGGGCTGGTGCAATGGTGGCCGCTACCACGCCGACATTGCTCGCATGAAGTCGATTGTCAACCAAAACACAGCGATCGCTCCTCAGCTCACGGTGGCAGCCTTTTTGGCTAACGGCGGCTACGATCGCCACCTGCGCCAGCTGCGCCGCACCTATCACGAACAACTGCTGCGTATGCAGCAGGCCGTTCGCGACTACTTCCCCGCCGAAGCCTGCGTGACTCGGCCCACAGGCGGCCATGTGCTGTGGATCGAAATGCCCGAGGGGTTTGATTCAATGCGGCTGTACAAAGAGGCCCTGGAGATGGGGATCGCGATCGCCCCCGGCGTCATGTTTTCGGCCTCAGGCCATTGCTATAGCAACTGCTTTCGGCTCAATACAGCGGTGCCCTGGTCAGAGAAGGTTGAGCAGGCGATTCAAACCCTGGGCCTGTTTACCAAACGGCAGCTAGCCGAAAATTTTCTGCGCGATGATCGGTAGCGGTTGCTTAAAGTGCCGTGCCTACGCGGCCCGGCGCAGCGGGAAAGCAGGCTGCATCGACGACCTGCCGATCGAATTTAAAGCGAGAAGAATCATGCCTGGAGAAACAAACCTCAAAAGGCTGCTAGCTACCATGCAGCCCAGTCTGCGTGAGGGTGAGTACGTTTTTTGCAGTATGCCCCAGCCCGCCAGCGAGAGCTGTACGCTCGACCCGATTGGACTATTTAAAGAAGACGAAGGGCTAACGCTAATTTTGCTGCGCTCCCAGGCCGAAGCTGCAAATTTGCCTTACTCTGCCGTCTTTGCCATGATTACCCTGACCGTACACTCCAGTCTGGAAGCAGTGGGCTTTTTGGCGGCGATCGCGACCCAACTCGCCAGCCACGGCATCAGCGTCAACCCGGTATCGGCCTTTTACCACGACCATGTGTTTGTGCCCGTGGCCCAAGCCGAGGCGGCTATGGCGCTGCTGCAAGAGCTTGCTCAAGCACACAGCGACATTGGTTAACAGGGTTCACAGGAGGGCGATCGCGCGGTTGCTAGGCTGCTAAGCTGAGGCGGGCCGTAGCCGCAAGCGTCTTCAAGTCATCTAGCCCAGGAGCCGGGGCCGGTTCTCCCCCGTCTGTTTGAGTCATCCACAGCAGGTACTCAATGTTGCCCGCCGGGCCAATCAGCGGCGACCAGGTCAGTCCCCGGTAGGCCCAGCCCAGGGCTTGAGCCGAGGCCAGGACGCCTGCGATCGCATCGGCCTGATCGCCAGGGTCGCGCACGACGCCCTTTTTGCCAATGCGATCGCGCCCCACCTCGAACTGCGGCTTCACCAGCAGCACCGCTTCTCTGGGGGGCACCAGCAACGCCCAAAAGGCGGGCAGCACTTTAGTTAGCGAAATAAACGACACATCCATTACCCCCAGGTCGGGGCGAGGATCCTGCTCGCCGTAGAGCTGCTCAGAGGTGAGGTGGCGCAGGTTGGTGCGCTCGCGCAGCACCACGCGGGGGTCTTGGCGCAGCGCCCAGGCTACCTGGCCGTAGCCCACATCAATGCCGTAGACCTGCTCGACCCCCGCTTGCAGCAGGCAGTCGGTGAACCCGCCGGTCGAAATGCCGCCATCGAGAGCAATCCGGCCCTTGGGATCGATTGGAAACTCGCTCAAGGCTTTGACCAGCTTTTCGCCGCCGCGCGAGACAAAGGGCGATCGCGCCTTCACCAGCAGTTCCACATCCGCCGCAAAGGCCGTGCCCGGCTTATCGACCACGGCGTGGTTCACCTGCACGTCTCCGGCCCGAATCAGTCGCTGGGCCTGCTGCCGCGACTCGCACAGGCCCCGCTCAACCAGCAGAGCATCTAGGCGCTGTTTGGCCATTCCTAACCTCCCTAGGTAGCGCCAGGATTGAGACCCCGGCGTCCGGCGATCTGTTCGAGCTGCTGCTTGACCAGATCGAGCCCGGCCTTGGTGCCCTGCTGGTCGTACAGGGCGCTGGCTTTGAGCAACGCCTGCACCGCCACGCCATCGGTGCCCATATTAGCGTAGGCCAAACCGCCGTTGTGAAAGGCTTCGGCACAGTTGGGTTCGGTCGTCATTACCTCGGTGAACCGATCGATGGCGGCGGGGTAGCGGCCCTGGGCAAAATCGGCGCAGCCCGCCTCAAACTGGGTGCGGGCATCGTCGCCAATCGGCATAGACAAATCCGTCACCGGGTTAGGAAAGAGGGCGCTGTTGCCCAAAGGGCGGCGGTAGGCCCACACCATCACCCCCATGCCAAAACCTAGAATGGCTAGCACCACCGATAGCCAGATCGCCAATTCCACGGGGTTTGATCTCCAGTAGGTCAGGTCAATATATCAAACGCTGGGCCTGACGCCTTTAGCCCAGGGCCATTAACAAGACCATATCACCGCCGCGCAGTTCCGACACTTGGCCGGAAAGCCTGGAGGTTAGGCTGAAGACTCTAGGGTGTATTCCATTTACCGTTGCTTTAGCTCTAGTTTTACTATGCACTCTGTTTTAGGCAAACTTGCGATCGCCCTTCGGGGGGAGTCTTCGACTCTCGCCCTTCGGGGGCAGTCTTTGACTCTCGCCCTGCTGATAGCTGGGGGCATAGCCGTAGCGGGCTGCCGACCTTCACCAGCGCCCCCAACCCCAACGTCTACCACGAGCCAGGCGAGCGGGCCTAGCACCGACGACGAAGCGTTGCCAACGGCGATCGCCACCATCCAGGCCATCGTCGCCAACCCGGTCTCGGTCACCCTGGGGCAGGGCTCGCCCACACCCGCCCAGCCCAACCAGGCTATGGCCTACGGCGACCAGATTCGCACTGAAGACGAAGCTCTGGCCGAGGTGGGCCTCGTTACCGGAGCGATGTTTCGCATTGGCGGCAATGCGTCTCTCACCCTGCAACCCAACCAGCTCCAGCTCAATGCCGGCCAAATGATCACCTGGGTGGAGGGGGCCTTGGCCGAACCGGTAGAAATTGTTACCCCTGTAGGTATTGCCGGTATTCGCGGCACCACCGTGTTTGTCAACATTGCCGATGACCCCAGCGCGCCAGTAGAAATTTTTTCGTGGGAAGGGCAGGTGGCCTTTCGGCTAACCGAAAGCGGTGAAGAGGTGGTTTTGACCAGCGGCGAGCAGCTGTTTGTATCGCCAGGTGAACAGAGCATAGAGTCGCTACAGCAGCAGGTGCAGCCCCTCGATCGCGCCACGGCCCTAGAGCGCCTAGAGGAAAGCCCGCTGATCAATGGCTTTAGCCAACCGCTGCCAACGCGACCCGAGCTAGAAGCCACGGCAGACGAGCTGCAATAACCCGCTAATGTAAAACCCGTTAAAGAAGCTTGCCGCCGCGAACTAACTGCCCAGATCAAACGACCAGGGCTAACCCTGTATCATAGAGATAGTTACACTTCGTTACATCTCTGATTATGGTTGCTGAACTGCTTCCTCTGTCGCTAGCGTCGATCGAAAAGCACACCTGGCTTTGGCGGGATCATGCGATCGCCTACACCGCCACTGGAGAAGGCACCCCCCTGGTGCTCATCCACGGCTTTGGCGCATCCCTCGGCCACTGGCGCAAAAATATTCCCGCTCTGGCGGCGGCAGGGCACCGGGTCTATGCGATCGACCTGCTGGGCTTTGGCGACTCCGACCAGCCCGACATGCCCTATACCCTCGATATCTGGCAAGACCTGCTGTCCGATTTTTGGGCCGAGTTCATCCACACTCCAGCCATCTACGTCGGCAACTCCATCGGCGGGCTGCTCACCCTGATGATGCTAGCCAACCACCCCGACAAAGCCAAAGCTGGGGCCGTGCTCAACTGCGCCGGGGGCCTCAACCACCGCCCCGAAGAGCTGCGCCCGCCCCTCAACTGGGTGATGGGAGCCTTTACCCGGCTGGTGAGTTCGCCCAGCGTCGGCCCCATTGTATTTAACCAGGTGCGCCGCAAGGGCCGCATTCGCAGCTCGCTCAAACAGGTCTATAGCGACCCCACCGCCATCACCGACGAGCTGGTAGACATGCTCTACACCCCCGCCTGTCGGCCCACCGCGCAAAAAGTATTCGCCGCCATTGTCACCGCGCCGCCGGGGCCAAAGCCCGACGATCTGCTGCCCCACATTACCCAGCCGCTGCTGGTGCTCTGGGGTGAAAATGACCCCTGGACACCGATCAAGGGGGCCGAGATTTACCGCACACTGGCTGAGGATATGGCCCGCCCCGGCTTGGTCACCTTCCATAGCATTCCCAACACCGGCCACTGCCCCCACGACGAGCGGCCCGAGGTGGTCAATCCACTGCTGGTGAACTGGTTGGGGACATTGCTGGACGCTTAACTATCTGTTGGCCGTTGTTTAGCCGCTGTTATCTAGCCGTGGATCTAAGGGAATCCTGGTGCCTGCACGCTCCCAAATTTCCCAATGGAGGTCAATGGTATGAACCCACGCTCAGCTAAAGCCGCAGAGGAGTTTCAAGCCGCTCTACAGGAGGTCGAGCAGTTGTTTGATTCTGCTTCTGAAACGCCTGACCTTGCGCCAGGAGATTTATTGAGCACACTGGACGATGGGGGCCAGGACGCGCACTCATCCATCGCAATAAGTGACCAGGATGAACCAATTTAGGGCGCTTTATAGGCAACACTGGCTAAACAAGACCGTCAGATTGTTGTGATCTCCATGACCATTGCCTGGTCAATTGCCCCTAGGGTAAGTTAAAACCCGATTAACTCTTGCCCGCCGTTCTTACTCACTGCTATCGCCTATGTCTTCAGCCGCCCTTCAGGAGCAGCTCGATCGCTACTACCGCCAGGTCAAAACCGTGATTTTGTCGCGGCAGCACCCGGTTAGCGGCCTCTTGCCCGCCAGCACAGCGGTCAATGTGCACGGCAACTACACCGATGCCTGGGTGCGCGACAACGTGTACAGCATTCTGGCGGTGTGGGGTGTGGCTTTGGCCTACCGCCACCTGGATGACGACCAGGGCCGCACGGTGGAGCTGGAGCAGAGCGTTGTCAAGCTCATGCGGGGGCTGATGACGGCCATGCTGCGCCAGGCCGAAAAGGTCGAGCAGTTTAAAGAACGGCAGGATCCATTCAAAGCGCTGCATGCTAAGTACGACACGGGTAGCGGGCTGCCGGTAGTGGCCGACGACGAGTGGGGCCACCTGCAAATCGACGCCACCTCGGTGTTTTTGCTCATGCTGGCCCAGATGACGGCCTCGGGGCTGCAAATTGTCTTCACCCAGGATGAAGTCAACTTCGTGCAAAATCTGGTCTACTACATTGGCCGGGCCTACCGCACCCCCGACTACGGCATTTGGGAGCGGGGCAACAAAATGAACCACGGCAAGCCCGAGCTAAACGCTAGCTCCGTGGGGATGGCTAAGGCGGCTCTGGAGGCACTGCGGGGTTTTAATCTGTTTGGCATGCGGGGCGGGCAGTCTTCAACCATTCACGTGCTGACCGATGAAATTGCCCGCGCCCGCATTACCCTAGAGTCGCTGCTGCCCCGCGAATCGGGGTCGAAGGAAGTGGATGCGGCCTTGCTGAGTGTGGTGGGCTATCCGGCTTTTGCCATTGACGACGCGCAGATTGCCCAGAAAACCCGGCAAAAGATTATTGACAAATTGCAAGGCCCCTACGGCTGCAAGCGGTTTTTGCGCGACGGCCACCAGGCGGTAATCGAAGACACCACCCGGCTGCACTACGAACCCGAAGAACTGCGGCAGTTTGAGCATATTGAGTGCGAGTGGCCGCTGTTTTTTACCTACTTGTGGCTAGATAGCCTGTTTGCGGGCGACAAAGACCAGAGCCGCTTTTACCAGGAGCGCCTGGCGACTCTGACGGTCGAGCGCGATGGCCTGGGCCTGTTGCCTGAGCTGTACTACGTGCCCGAAGAGAGCCTAGACGCCGAGCGAGCACAGCCCGGCAGCCAGACCCGCCTGCCCAACGACAACCTGCCCCTGGTGTGGGCGCAGAGTCTCTACCTGCTGGGTCAGCTGATGCAAGACGGGCTACTCAAGCCCAGCGATATTGACCCCCTGGGGCGGTACCGTGCCCTGGGCGACCACCGCTACCCCGTGGTGCAGGTGGCCCTGCTAGCCGAAGATAAAGCCCTGCAAACGGAGCTGGCCACCTATG
Organism: Nodosilinea sp.; assembly: GCA_049646445.1. GTDB lineage: Bacteria > Cyanobacteriota > Cyanobacteriia > Phormidesmidales > Phormidesmidaceae > Nodosilinea. The sequence goes on from JBARVV010000044.1 coordinate 149,083, forward strand.
GCCTGCCGACCCAAACCCTGGAGGAAATTGCTCCTGTACAGGTTTTCCCGGCCAACGAGCTGTCGTCGATCTATGCCGAAATTGGCAAAAACGACAAGCTGAGCATTAGCGGTCGCCCAGTACGGCGGCTGCGTAGCCTGACCACCTCTCGCGTTTTCCGCATTAGGGGTGAGTCAGTGGTGTTTTTGCCGTCGTTCTTAGACCAGCAGCGGTTTTACCTCACCCTCGACTACCACTTTTTGGTGGCCCAAATTCGCAGCGAGCTGGCCTACATTTACGACCACTGGCGCGAACCGGGTCGGCCCACGGTGACGCTGCTGCTCACCCACGCCATGTTTCAGCTGGGCCGCAAACCGATTTACGAGTCGCCGCTGATGGCGCTGATGCAGGAACTACAGGGCGATCGCTGCGATCACGTGCCGGTCAAGCTCGGCCCCCTGCACCAGCTGTCGATGACTACCAACCTGGAGCGGGTCGACAACGTCAACAGCTATCAGCTGGGCAGCACTTCGGTGGGCTACTCGCCGCTTTGGACGGCCTATCTGGGTTTTGAGCCCGGTCGCGACGGCCCTCTGTCGCTGCTCGAAGAGTACAACCTAGAGAACGAAACCGACCTCGATCGCCTGCTTACCCAGCTGCGCGAGTCCAACAATATTTACGAGCAGCTAGAGCTATTGGCCACCCTCAAGCACCTGCACGGTAGCGACTTCAATACTGGCTTTGGTGGCCCCAGCCACGCCATCACCGTCGCAGACCTGCTGGATGAGGTCTACGCCAAGGCCAGCCAGCTAGAGCAGTGGGGCATTTTGCGCCGGGCCGCTGGCCTGCTGGGCAAGGCCGACATCACCCTCTCAGATGCCGTGACCGAGCTGCTGGTGCGTCAGAAGCAGATTTCGGTGGGCAAGTCCTATAGCGAAGAGTCGCTGATTACCGAGCCGATGGGCCACAGCGAAATTATCAACAAAATCCGCACCTTCTGCGGCGACGATGTGCGCGACCACGTGCTGACCCAGGAGGTGCTGATTGATCTGAGCATTTTGATCAAGGCTGAACCCTCGCTGTTTAAAGGATTGATGACCCTGCGGGTGGGCTACCTGCTGCTGCTGATCACCAGCGAGCTAGCCCGCGAGCACGGCATTACCCAGGACGAGGCCTACGGCCAACTCATCGACCTCAGCCCCTTTGAACTCAAGACTCGCCTGCGCCAGGTGCTGGCCGGGTTCGACGGGCTAAATCAATCAATCTTCCGCCGCGAGTCGCTGCACGTTAAGCCCCACAACCCAATCAACTGGCAGGTGGTGCCGGTCGGCATTGAGCCCGTAGCCGAAACAGCCGAAATGCTCGATCCTCAAGACTGGCTACGCAAGCGGATTATCGACGGCGAAATTGTCCGCATCTCAGACGGGTTTTATACCCAGGTGTGGGAGGTGCTGAAGCATTCCAGGGGGATTGTGATCGGCAACAAGTTCGATCGCAAAAACCGCATCGACAGCGATCGCATTCTCTCTGAGATGACCCCCGGTGAGCAAAACTTCGAGCGCCGCATTACCCACCTGCTGAATAAGATTCAGGCTCCGGAATACCGCCATGTCAACCTCGAAGCCCTGCGGGAAATGGGCGAAATCTTTAAGGTCAACCCCGACCTCTACTTCGAAGACCACCTCTACCTCGACGTGCTAATTGGCCACGCCGTACGCCTGGGCTGGCTCGACCAGCAGCCCGATCGCCTCGCCGCCTACGAGTCGGATAAAGCCGCTGCCTGGCACTCGTTCTACCAGCTGCCGCCGACTCAGTGCGCCACCTATATCGCCATGGCGCTCCAGTTCCTCACCGTGCTGGGCGAAACCGAGACAGGGGGAGACGCCCAGGACAAAGCACTGGAAGAAGTGGCGTAGAGTGACTGCCTACCTTAGACACCTCACATCTCTGGTACTAATCTTGGAACCATCAGAGATGACCGTAGAACTCTGAGGTCCTCTTTCCCTAAAAACAGAGCTTGTAGGAGGTCAAGGAAAGAGAATCGTAAAGCCTTCTTGAGCAAAGTGCCGATCGTGGCTGAGTACTTCTTGAAGGCCCAAGGATTGCATGGTTTGCATGGAGATACAGTCGGTCAAGCTGTAGCCTTTGTCTAAGCGCTGCCCACAGAGGTCTAACCCCGCCAAGAAAGTATCTCGGCTTTGGGGGACAACCTGAACCATTGGACTGTGCAGTAATAGGTTGGCTCGCTGAATCGCTCCTGCCTTAACAAGCGGCTCAAAGCTCGAAAAGAAGTTCAAAAACTCAGTCAATACTTCATCTGTGGTGACTAGCTCTACCGCCCCTAGAGTTTGGTTGAAGCGCCTAACCTCGTGGTGCCACTGGTCTCTGGGGTTCAGCATTGCAGCCCAATAAAACGTATCAGCGAATAAAGTTCTCATCTAACGTTCTGATGGGTCGGTCTTGGGGGAGCCGTAAAGGTAGTGATCTATTTGGGCTGCACCATCGGCAGGTAGAGTAGTCGCCATGGACTCAGGCAGTGAGTCGGCAAATTCTTCAAAAGCGGCCCAGATAGGCTTGGGAGGTTCGTTGGTAGATCCATCGGACCTATCTAAATTGGGCGACCGTTGCCGCCGTGTTTTGGCAAACAGCAAAAAATCAAGCACTTCTTCAAGAAGAAAGTCTGGAGCATTGCTGATTTCTAGCAGGAGTTGTTCGCGGGCAGTCACCGAGTTGTCCTCCAATGGCCGTAACTATAAAGATAACGAGTCAACGCTGGCGTTAATAAATCCTAAAGCGATAACCCACTCATTACACCTTAGCGATGCCGCGCCCAGAGAGCGTCATGGCAAACCAGGCGGTTAGCAGCGTCAGCGCCCCGGCGATCCAAAATGGGAAGCTGTAGCTGACGCTGACCAGCAGCCCCGCCGTGGCCGGGCCGATCGCATTGGAAATGCTCAGGTACGACGCATTCAGCCCCAGCACCTCGCCCTGCTCGCGGGGGCCGCTGTTGAGCGACAGCAGCGCATCGATCAGCGGCATGGGGAACGAGTTGACGGCGCTGAAAACCACCGCGATCGCCACAAACGCCACAATATTGGGGAACGCGGGCATCAGCAAAAACAAAAGCCCCCGCGCCGCCAGCGCCCCGGCCAAAATGTGCACCAGCCTAAACCGCCGCCGTAGCGGTTCGAGGGCAAACACCTGGGTGACGAAGCCAATGATCCCCACCGCCGCGAACATGATCGCCAGGTTGCGGGCATCCTGCCCCAGCACCTTGAGAAAGAAGGGCTGAAAGGCAAAGGTAAAGATCGTAAAGGTAAAGCCGCTAAAGAATGTGAGCCAAAAAATGCGGCCAAACCGACCGTCTGTGGCAGACCTGGCCAGCCGTCCAAAGCCAAAATCGCGCCAGGAGATGCGAAAGGTGGGAGAGCTGTTTTCCAGCGTCTCCGGCAGCAGCACCAGGCAGAGTAGGGTAGCCAGTAGGGCGATCGCCGCCGAAAACAAGAACCCCATGCCCAAACTGGTAAACCCCGGTAGCGGTGGCACCAGCTGTGCCACGTAGCTCAGGGGCGGCCCCACCACAAACCCCAGCCGAAACACGGCCCCAAAAATGCCGTAGGCCCGCGCCCGCTGCTCTGGCGTGGTGATGTCGCCCACGATCGCCTGGGCGATCGACGTATTGCCACCAGTTATCCCGTCGAGAATGCGGGCCACAAACAGCATCCCGGCGGCTGGGGCCAGCCCCGCCATCAGGTTGGCCGCCACGGTGCCCAGCAGGCTGACAATTAGCAGGGGCTTGCGGCCCATGCGATCGGACAGCCGCCCCAAAATCGGCGTGGCTACAAACTGCGCCGCCGCATAGGCCGTGGTCAGCAGGCTGGCCTGAAAATCGCTAAGGCCAAACTCCACCGCGTAGGGGTAAATCAGCGGAATAATTAGCGTAAACCCCACCGCGTTGATAAACGCCACCAGGGCGGCGATCCAAAATCGCAGGGGTAGGCGAGCGGGGTCAGCTGAGGGCATAGAATCGAATCCATGAAAAATATTATTTTGGCTGTGGCAGTCGCCCTGGGGCTACCGACAACCGCCTTAATCGGCACCTTTGTCTACATCAGCTCGCCCAACTGGGCTGAGGCCGACTATGACAACCTGATCACCTATGAGGAATTTCCTTCTGGTAGCGCCAACCCTGAGCAGCTTAACGTAGTCAGCTACAACATTGGCTACCTATCGGGGCTGACCAATCAGCAGGCCGTCGAGCGCGACAAAACCTTGTTTGAGGCGAATCAGGCCACTGCCATCAAGGCGCTAGAAGTCCTCCAGCCCGACATTCTGGCGCTGCAAGAAATTGACTTTGACGCCTACCGATCGTTCAACCGCAACCAGCAGTATGCGGTTTCGGCGGCGTTGGAGATGGCCTTTGGGGCGATCGCCGTCAACTGGGATAAGCGCTACGTGCCCTTTCCCTACTGGCCACCCCAGGCCCACTACCGGCAGGTGATCTCCGGCCAGGTCGTACTCAGCCGCTACCCCATTCGCCGCAACGAACGGCTGGTGCTGGAGAAGGTTCCCACAAACCCGTTTTACTACAATGCCCTGTACCTCGATCGCGTCGCCCAGGTCACCGAAATCGACGTCTCTGGCCAGCCCCTGATCGTCATCAACGTTCACCTCGAAGCGTTTGATGCCCCCACCCGCAGCCGCCAAACCCGGGTGGTGCGCGAGCTAGCCGAAGGCTACGCCGAAGATTACCCAGTGCTGCTGCTAGGCGACTTCAACAGCAGCCTCAACCGCAACGAGGGCGACGATCCGCGATCGATCGGCATCCTGCTCGACTCCCCAGTGCTGGCCTCGGCGCTGCCCACGGCTCCATCGTCGTTTACGTACCCGTCCGATCAGCCCCAGTACGTTCTCGACTATATTTTCTACACCCCCGCCACTCTGGAGGTGATGACCGCTGAAGCCGTAGCCGAGGCCGCCCAAGCCTCTGACCATCTGCCCGTACAGGCCCAGGTAAGGCTGCGCTGATTTCATAGAAAAGCTGCTAGGGGTAGGGGCACAGCATGCTGTGCCCCTACTAGCCATGACTTCCAAGGTTCGATATTGTTGAACAACTGTGGACAGACCACTCGGTGTCAAACCGCAAACCATGCTCTTTCCAGGACTTGAAACGATGAAACAGCTACGGCAATGGGTATTAGGGCTACTACTGGTGACGCTGACGGCAGCGGGACTGATTACGCTACAACCTCATGCTACGGCCCAAGATACCCCAGCCCCAGCCACCCTAGAATCAGCCGGGCTTACCCTGGAAAAACTGGGCGAAGGCGTTTATGGGCTGATCGCCAGCGTAGACTTTCCGCCTACTGACCCCGGCATGGCCATCTGCAATGGCAGCATTATCATCGGCAGCGACGGCGTGCTGGTAGTCGATCCGTTCCAAACGGAGGCCCTGGGCGACCTGTTGTTTGAAACCGTGTCTACCCTCACCGACCTGCCGGTGAAGTATGTGGTCAACACCCACTACCACTTCGACCACACGGGCGGAAATCCTGCTGCGGCTAGCCGTCAGCTGCCGATTCTTGGGCGCGGCCCCATTCGCGAGTTTATGCTTACCCGCAACGGTGAGAGCGATCCCAACGTCACACCGCCCGAGGTGATTATCAACGGGGCGTGGGATCTGTGGCTGGGGGAACGCCAGGTGCAAATCCGCGAGTTTGAAGGCCACTCTGGCGGCACCGATGCGATCGTCTACGTGCCCGATGCCGAGGTGCTGATCGCAGGGGATTTGATGTTCAATCAGCGGATTCCCTACGTGGGCGATGCCAACCTTCGCGCCTGGCAAAAAACCATGGCCGAGCTAATCGTTGACTACCCTGCTGCCCTAGTATTGCCCGGGCACGGCCCGGTAACTGATGTCGCTGGCCTGGAAAGCTTTAAAGTCTACCTGGCCGATTTAGTGGCCCTGGCAGAGGGTTGGGAAGCAGCGGGAACCTCTCAGGAAGAGGCGATCGCGACGCCACTGCCCGAACAATACAGCGGCTTCCTCTTCCAAGCGCTATACCCCGGCAACCTGGAAACAGCCTACAACCAAATCACCCTAGGCCAGGACGATGCGGCCTCAATTCAGCAGTACCTAGCAACGCAGCCCGAGGTGGTGAAGGCGCTGTAGGGGGTTTCCGGGAAAGAAGTTATCCCCAGGTAGGGGCGCAGGGCCTGCGCCCCTGAGAGGAGGCAAAATCCTCGGGTATTTTCGCGGCCAGAATTGGCCTGGTTACAGAACCCTAGGGAGCAGCTGAGGCGACTCCTACCTGAGCGCACATCTCTGCCAGGGGGCAGCGCCCGCACTTAGGCCGATTGCCCGTGCAGATGTGTTTGCCAAAGGGCACCAGCAGTCGATTGATCTCGACCCAGTAGGGTTGCGGCAGTTTGGCTTCCAGGGCGGTCATGGTCTTTTCGGGAGACTTGGTTTGCACGTAGCCCCAGCGGTTGGTAACCCGATGCACGTGCACATCGACGCTGATGCAAGGGTAGCCCAGCGCCACACCCAGTGCCAGATGGGCGCACTTTGGCCCTACCCCTTTGAACTGCATTAGCACCTCGGGTTCAGCGGGCAGGTTGCCGCCAAACTCATCCAGAATCTGCTGAGAAATCTGGCGGATCTGAGGGGCCTTGTTTTCGGCAAAGGTAGTCCCCTGAATCAGGCCCAGAATGTCCTCTACGGCTAGCTCTACCATTTGTTCAGGCGATCGCGCCCTTGCAAATAACCGCTGCGACACTGGCACACTCACCTCGTCGTAGGTGCGAATGGAGATGATGCAGGCGATCAGCTGCTCGTAGAGGCTGTCAAAGCCCTCTTCCGCCAGCTGAAACATGGCGGCCTTGGGAAACGGAGCCACAGCCTCGCGCAGCAGCGCGATCGCCCGGTCGATATCAAAGTCCTGAGCCGTCATTGCGCTAGCTCATCACTAGCGGGGCCATTAGCTCGGGATCTTGGAACAGCGGCGTGCTCAGGTAGCGCTCGCCAAAGCTGGGCTGAATGATCACGATCAGCTTGCCCTCGTTTTCGGGGCGACGACCCACATCGATCGCGGCCTTGACGGCGGCCCCGGTGGAAATGCCCGAGAGCAGGCCCTCCTCGCGGGCCAAGCGGCGACCGTAGGCGATCGCGTCTTCATCGGCCACCTGCACCACTTCGTCGATCAAATCTACATTCAGCACCTCGGGGATAAAGCCTGCCCCGATGCCCTGAATTTTGTGGGAACCGGGCCGACCGCCTGAGAGCACTGGGCTGTTGACGGGTTCAACCGCGATCGCCTTGAACCCCGGCTTGCGCTGCTTCAGCACGTCGGCTACGCCGGTAATAGTACCGCCCGTGCCGACGCCCGCCACCAGCATATCCACCTGGCCGTCGGTGTCGGCCCAGATCTCTTCGGCAGTGGTGCGGCGGTGAATGTCAGGGTTGGCGGGGTTGCGAAACTGTTGCAGCATGTAGGCATCGGGCAGACTATCGAGAATGTCCTGGGCGCGCTGAATGCAGCCCGACATGCCCGCCACGCCGGGGGTCAGCTCTAGCTCGGCTCCATATGCTCGCAGCATGGCCCGCCGCTCAGAGCTCATGGTCTCGGGCATGGTGAGAATCAGGCGGTAGCCCTTCGCCGCCGCCGCCATCGCCAGGGCTATGCCAGTGTTGCCCGAGGTAGGTTCGACCAGGGTGGTTTTGCCGGGGGTAATCAGCCCTTCCGCCTCGGCGGCCTCAATCATATTGATGCCGATGCGGTCTTTGACGGAGGCCGAGGGGTTCATGCCCTCCAGCTTGATCACCAGCCGGGCCAGGCAGCCCGCCTCCTGGGGAATGCGGTTGAGCTGCACTAGGGGGGTGCGGCCAATCAGTTGGGTCACGTTTTCGGCAATTCGCATGGGCCTGAATGTAGTAATGAGCCTAGATGTAATACATAATGTCGACTTGCTGCTGGGCGTTGCGCTTTTCGACCAGGTCTTGCAGGGTGTACTTTTGCAGCACCCCCTCGGCGGCCTGGCGCACCTCGCTCCACATGCCCTGAATCACCTGCGCCTCTGGGGTATCCGGCACCTGGGCCGGGTCGGCCTGCGGCTCAAACCCCTCAATACAGCTCACCACATCATAGAGGGTAATCTTCCACGGATCACGGGCCAGCAGATAGCCGCCCCGCGCCCCCCGCTGGCTTTTGACTAGACCGCCCCGGCGCAGGGTGGCCAGCAGCTGCTCTAAGTAGCGATCGGGAATGTTTTGCTGGCTGGCAATCTGCCGAATTTGCAGCGGTTCGCCGCTGGGGTAGTGGGGGCTAAGCTCTAGTAGAGCCAGCAGGGCGTATTCACTTTTAGCAGACAAATCCACAGGGCAGGCGGGGTAAAGAGCGATACCTATCAGTATACTCCGGTTCTCCACTGGGGTTTGCAGGATTGCGCGATCGCGAAAAAGACCGTCTCTCTAGACTCTCTAGAAAATTGTTGGGTTTTGTGCGCAGTAGATGAAAGATTTGGAAACTTGGGGTAAACTTCATCAGACTATTGGGAGAGTGTCTGTTAAAAGCCAGTTTTAGCCCTTAGCCAAGGTTTGTTCTATCTGCTCGCACAGCTGCTAAGGCCGCTTTGAAATTCTCCCTTTGCCAACGCCAGGATAAACACCCATGAGCCAGGAAGAAGCTTATAACACTGCCACCTTGCCGCCCGAGGAGCCTACCCCGGTCGATCCAGAAGCTCTAGTTACCACCTACGCCGACAGCTTAATTACTGAGCTGTTTAACGATGTAGACAAAATTTTAGAGGGCGATGAAGACGCTCTGGCGGCGGTAGAAGCTTCACCTGAACCGGCCTCCACTGCGCTTGCGCCTATTGTAGATGTTCCCGCTGAATCGGCCGACTCCCCTGCCGCCGATACGGCAGCGGCCGATACGGCGCTGGCTCCTTTGAGTAGCGACATCGACTTCTTTCAGGCTGACGATGCTAGCCCAGCCGCTCCCCCAGCTCCGGCTAAAACTCGCTTTGGCAAATTATTTGACCGCCTCCTGCTGTCTATTACGGCCCTGTCGCTGCTGGGGGTTGGGGGGCTGCTGTGGTTTGGCCAGCAGGGCAACCGGCTTTCCTTCGGGCGATCGGCCACAGAAACGGCTGCTCAGCAGTCTGACGAAGAGTTTTTGGCCTACCTACAGCGCTCTTTAGAGGTGATCTCTGGCAAGGTCGATCGCGGTGAACTGGAGAACACGGCCATCGCCGGTCAGGCACCTACCGGAGTAGCCGTGCCTGCTCCGCCCATGCTGCCACCCCTGGGGGCTGGGGGCACGGTAGGCAGCCTGGGCACTGGCCCCGTCAACATAATCGAGCGGGTCTATATTCCGTATCAAACGGCCCAGCAACAGCAACAGCAACAGCAACCTGCCGCTGTTGCACCTGCCCCAGTGCCACAGCCCGGTGCGACTGCGCCTGCTCCGGTGGCCCCTACCGCCCCGCCCCAGAGCACAGCGGCGGCTCCTCTAATTCACTCCCTGGTAGGGATTTTAGAACTGGGCTCTCGCTCGGCCGCCCTGTTTGAAATCAACGGCGTTTCCCAGCGGGTTTACATTGGCGAGCGGGTGGGCAGCAGTGGCTGGAGCCTGGTGTCGGTGTCGAATGAAGAAGCCGTGATTCGCCGCAACGGAGACGTGCGATCGATCTTCATTGGCCAGCGATTTTAGGCGAAGCTGTAGGAATGCGACGGCTGCCGCTGGCGGGTCTGCTGGTTGCGGGTCTAGTGGCCTGCACACCCACCGTTGAGCCAGGTGAAGACGGTACGGCTAATCCGTCCCCTCCAGTCCCCGAATCGGCTGAAACAGCAGACACCCTTGAGGTCAATACGTTCACGATGGATGAGCTGTTTGCCCAGGGCGGCGGCGGTTGCGGCATGACCCTCTGGCCGCAGTCCGAGGAGTCACCACCAGAGGGGGCAATTTTCTTCAATGGCCTGGCTCAGCCCTCCGACGACAGCTTTTCCCTGATGAAAATCAACGGTGAATTTGTGCGCTTTCGCCGTACCGCCGCCGCAGGTGCAGACTTCTACGGGCAGCAGACCTCCCAAACCTTTGTCAGTCAAGACGACGAGGATATTCAGCTCCAGGTCGATACCACTCTCGGCCAACCTGGAGAAATCGAATCGATCGCGATCGAAGGCACCCTACAGCTTCAGCAGAACGGCGACACCCTGACAATTCCTGTGCGGGGCGACGCGGGCTGCTAATCTCGCTGGCTACTCGGCGGCGCGCCAGTGAATGTAGGGACGATTGGCTGAAATATCGGCGTAGCGAATATCGCGGAGGCCGTCGTCGCCCCGGAGATCTAGCTCGAACTGCACGTTGTCGTCGCCGAATTGGAAGGTGTACATGCTCAAGTATTCCGAGGTGGCGGTGCCGGTGCAGTCGGCAAAGTCTGCCTTAAGTGGAGCAGCGTAAATAATGTGGCGATCTTCAGACTGGATGATCTCGGCGGGTTCCGTTGCTAGGGGGGCGAAATCGGCTACTACGGTATGGTCGGCACCACCCTCAAAGCCCAGGCCAAATTCCCACAGGCTGACGGTTTCTGGGCAGGTGCCCGCCTCTGCTGCTACATCGAATTGAACATTGGGCGACATAAAGGTGTCAAAGGGCTGCGCCAGGGTGTTGTCAGAGTTGGAGAGAGGTGGTTCAGGGCTGGAGGCGCGATTACCTGCGTCGCTGCAACTGGCAAAAAAGACGGAGCTAACAGCTAGCGTCATCAAAACATGCAGAAATCTCATCGGCGGTTGGGTGATAAACAAAGGAATTCAACATCACGTTCGAATTCAAGCATCCTGAGCTAAAGCCCATACTCCGTGGGGCGAACGACCGTTCGCCCCTACGAGGTTGTTTAATCAAGGTCTTGCCGTGCGGTTAGCCTACTTAGCTTCGGCAACCAGAGTGTCCCAGGCTTCCACCACGGCCTGTAGGGCAGGGGGGGCATCGTCGATCGCCAGGTCGATGTATTCAGTTTGGGACTGCTGGGACGAGAGCTGCACAGTAGGGTAATCGGCAAAAGCGGCGTCGGTGATGTAGCGCATCCGGTTCAGGTTGGGGAAGCGCTGGTCTTCTAGCACCTGCTGAAACTCGGCTAGCTGCTCGGGGGTCAGCTGACTTTGGGCTATGAGGGTAGACCCTTCGGTTTGCAGCAGTCGCCCATCGATTAGCAGGGTTGTGACCTGTTGGCTCCCGGCCCGCCCGCCGCTAACGACTGAGCGAAAGACATAGGCTTCGGGAGTTTCATTGGGTTGCCCCTCAACCCGGGGAATGAAGTCGGGAATCAGGCCGTTCTGGCTGCCGCTGGCGGTGGGGTTTTGCACTGCCTGCTGGCCATCCTCGCGGGTGTGGTAGACCCAGCTGCGATCGCCATCGGTAACCACCACGCGCAGCCCCGAAATGGCGATCATTGTGCACCCCTGATCGGGGACATAGATGCCCATGCAGCCATCCCAGGTGGCGGGCTCGGCGGCGGCAACGCGCAGGTCAGCCACGGGGCGATCGACATCGGCGGCGACAGTTTGCAGAATGGTATCTCGCACCTCTGGGGTCAGCATGTCACCCACCTGGCCCAAGTCTCCGCTAGAGGGGGGCATCTCGGGAGATTCGATCGCGTCGCCTGGAGTAGACCCAGAGTCGGGCACAGGGGAACAGGCCACGGCACCGACCGCCGTAGTGCCGAGGGCCAGCAGGCCCACCAGCGCCATCAGGGTTTTAGTTTTGAAGGTGAAAGAAGTCATGGTCTCAATCCTCACAAGCTCAATACGTGGGTCGTTGTTTCATCACAATAGTCAGCCTTAGGGAGTCTGTAGCCCTGGTTACAGATTCGGTTACGGGTAGAGCAGACAGGCTGCTGACGAAAGGTAGGAACCCCAAAAAGCGGTGTCCCTCGCGGGGGCAAACAACCGTTTGCCCCTACGTAGATTCGGGCTGTTGTTCAGGGGACTATTGCGCCAGGCTGCTGTAGGGCTGCCAGATCTGCATTCGCTGCCCGTTGGCCAGCAGAAACCGACCGTCGGGGCTGAACTGAAACTGGCCCACGTTGTGAATTTGCTCCAGGGATTGCCCGGTTGCCACATCCCATAGGGTGAGACCCTGGCGGGGAATCGGCTCGCTTTCGACCAGGGGCAGCAGCAGGGTGCTGGTGGCCAGGGTTTGCCCATCGGGGCTGAAGGCGACCTCGCCCAAGTTGGTCGGCTGAATCGGGTGCCCGGCGCTCTGGTTGAGCGGCAGGGTGTGAACGATGGCGTAGGTTTGCAGGTTCCACAGGCGGACGGCGGTGCCATCGCTGCTAACTAATCGCTGAGAATCTGGGCTGAAGGCCAGATCCAGAATGGGTTGGCTGTGGCCTGTAAGGGTAATCTGGCGGGCTCCGGTGCTGACGTTCCACAGTTTGACGCTGCGATCGCTGTCGGCGGTGGCCAGGGTTTGGCCATTGGGGCTAAAGGCGAGGGGCATAGGCGGGTAGAGGTTAGTGGCCCGGTTAACCAGGGTCCGTACCAGCTGCCCATTAGTGGCATTCCACAGCTGCAGGGTGTTGTGCTGGGTGGCGGTGGCCAAGCGCTGCCCGTCGGGGCTAAACAGCAGGGTGTGCACGATGCCGTCGTCGGCATTGGTGGCAATCGTCCGCAGCAGCTGCCCTGTTTGCAGGTTCCAGAGCTTGATGGTGTTGTCAGAGCTGGCGCTGGCCAGAGTTTGGCCGTCCCGGCTGATGGCGATCGCCCGCACCGCGTACGTATGCCCCTCAAAAATCCTCACCTGTTCACCCGTCGTCGCTGACCACAGTCGCACCACCCCGTAGGACATCCCAGCGGCCACGTACTGACTGTCGGGGGTAAAGGCGACGGCGTTGGCCACATCGCCCACAATGCGATCGCCCTCGGTAGCTGGCTCCTGGGCCGGGCTGCCTTGAGAAAACGCCTCCAGGGCTGGCCCCCGATGCAGGGTAACAATCCGGTTGCCGCGCTGGGCATTCCACAGGGCCAGGGCGCTTTCGCCAGGGGTAGGGCAGGAGCGCTCGTAGCTGTAGCTGCCGATCGCAATCACCGCACCATTGGGGCTAATCGCCGATGACGCCGCTCGCACCGGGCACTGCGACTCGGGGTAGAGCGACATGAGATCGATCGACCGGGCCAGATGCGCCCGCTGCCACGAGCCCACCTGCGGGGTGGGGATGTCGATCGCGGTGGCCACCCAGTTAAACAGCAGTGGTATATAGCGGTTAAACCGCTCGCCCTGTACGTACATGGCGTCGATGGTGCAGCTGCCGCAGCTCTCTACCGAGAGAAGTTTGCTAATCTGATCCCAGCCCACCCCGGCCCAGGGCAGATGACCCACCGGAGCATCAAGGGAGTAGTTGATTTCCATTTCGGTGAGCCAGTCTCCAGCGATGAAGGTGGGATCCCCCTGACCGGGGGTGCGAGTCCAGCCGACGCGATCGCCAAAGACCTTAGCCGCCACCGCCGAATCCGCTGGATTTTGTTCCCTCACTTCCTGCCAGATCTTCTCCTGCACGGTGAAGCCAAACCGCCCGCCGCTGGCCTCCACCCAGAGCCGATCGAGGGTTTGCAGCACCTCGGGCGGAATGCTGCTGGCTAGCGGAGTGCCCAAGATATTGCCACCGGGATGAATCCAGGGGTCTAAAATTCGCCGCGTTTCGGCATCGGCCGCCTGCCAGTCTTGGGCGGCTAGGTGCGATCGCAGCGTATCAAAATCTACCGCCTGGGCCTGCGCCCGGTTGACTTGCTGCCCGGTGGGGTCAATCTGAGCCCTTACCACTCCGCCCATTGGCCCGGCGACAACAACCGCTAGCGCCAAACCTAAACCAAAATACTGCAAGCGTTTCATACTCAAGCCTTTCATGCCATCGTCTCCGAAGTAAATCTGCGCTCTACTAGCCAAAGGCCTGTGGCGATGCCGTAGGCAGCCCAGCCAAATCCAGTCACAATGCCGCCGGCCCAAAGCGGGGGCAGAATCGGGCAAAACCAGCACAACGCAGCACTCATTGCGCCGTATATGGCACCGCCGACCAGGCTGAGCACCACCCAACTCCCGAGACTGAGACCCCGGCGACGCAGAATCAGACCCTGGGCGATCGCCATGCCCCAGATCATTAGCGGCCCGGTGACTACATTCAGCCAAAACACCTCCCACAGGCCAAAGGTCTGCCAGAGACCATTGACCAACGGGGTATACAGGCCCTGTATCAGCGATTGCAGCATGGTGCTAACGATCCAGCCCAGGGCGCTGGCTACGGGCCACCAGCGAAAGCCGCCCAGTGGCCTCAGCACCAGCCACTGCAACGACCCCACAATCGCTCCAGTGAGGATCAAGGTGGCCATAAATTGCAGGCCATTGTTTTCTAAAAAGCCGACGATAAAGCCGCCCGCTAGGTTGGCCCCCACCCAGGCGGCCAGAAACTTGGCCGATGGAGAGCCAGGTGCGATCGTCCGATTGGGGGTACTCATAGCCGCAACCCCTGAATCATGGTGTCTAGGTGGGGCTCGAACGCTTCCACCGCCGCCTCATCCGAGAAAGACCCGCTGGGGTCGCCGCTAATTACCCCGGTGACAAACACATGCACCCAGTCACCATCGGTGGCCACATAGCCAATCCCTCGGTCAAACAAGGCTCCGTTGGGGTGAGTGATGGTGTAGCCATAGCGCAGCCCCGGTAGCGAACCGACCGCGATGTCTTGGGGGGTGTCACTGGTAAAGGTGAGGGCCGGGTCGGCCACGCTGCGATCGCGCTGAATAGCGGCGTAGTGGCCGGCCACCCAGGCCTGCAGAAACTCTTGCTCTGCGCCTGCCGCTGGGGTCTCGCCAGTCGCCAGGTCGACCTCACTCACCGGATAGCTAAATCGTTCTACCGTGCCAATTAGATCGCCACTGGCCTCCACGCACAGCAGCACTTCATTCACGCAGGGCTCAACCTGCCAGTTCTCAGGGGCAGAAACCGGCCCCAAAATATCGGCCCAACTCGTCGCAGGGGCAGCCGGGTCGGTGACGATGGCCCCGGTTTCTAGCGGTTGTTCGGGCGTGGTGGCCGTCGGCGGCAACCCAGTACAGGCGATTAAAACATTCGAGACTAAAACTATCCCAGCCAAAGCTGGGCGTCGAAGATAGGTACTCATGGCGTTTAGGGTTGAGAGAGGCTCTAGACCTCGCTACCGCTGCCTGATACGGGCGGGGCAAGGCACAGGAGCCGGGGGAATAAGCGGTGATTGCCTTCTGGCCTGAGACGAAGGTCTGAAATGGACGAGGGCAATACCATCAAGCTACTTCAGTCAGTCGCAGCGCCATTCCGCACGGTGTGACAGAATTTTGCTGTACCCGTTTCTATGATCTCTGGTGCCTGGATATGGTCAGGGATGGTTACCAGAACTGAAACGCGAGACCCATAAAATCTAAATCAACGCTCCAGGGGCGGTCATAAGGGAGGTTGCAGGGGGCGCGATGACTACCGCACCGACCCGACAGGCGATCGCCTGAGTTCAGCCGAGAGGCAGTTTGTAGGGCGGTAGGCGTAGAGCGTGCCATGGTGCGAAATTCCCTCGGTGCAAATCAAGGCCATTCACCTATAGACGATTGCACCCAAACCACGGCGACCAATCGGCAAAAACTTTAAGATAATTAAACACCTTACCTGTCGCTGGGAGCTGAATCCTTTCGTGCAACTTGCCCATCGTCCAACCGATGATTGGACTGAACATTCCTCACCCGGCTCCATCGTGCTGGACACCCGCGATCTCTCCAAGGTCTATGGGCGGGGCAAACAGAAGTTCGAAGCGGTGAAACAGGTCTCCTTAACCCTGCACCAGGGAGAGGTGCTGGCCTTTTTAGGCCCCAACGGGGCTGGCAAAACCACCACCATCAAGATGATTGCTGGCCTGGTGCGCCCCACCCACGGGCAGGTGACTGTGGCCGGAGAAGACCCCCACCGCCAGCCCCGCGCCCTGCGCCACATTGGGGCCGTGCTGGAGGGCAACCGCAATTTGTACTGGCGACTAACGCCGGAAGAAAATCTAGAATATTTCGGCGTCCTGCGGCAGGTGCCGCGCAAGGTGGCCCACCGCCGAGGGCTGGAACTGCTGGCCCGGTTTGGGCTAGAGGAAAAGCGCAGTACCCCAGTGCAAAAGCTCTCTCGCGGCATGCAGCAAAAGGTGGCGATCGCCGTCGCTCTGATCCACAATCCTAAGCTGCTGCTGCTGGATGAACCTACCCTGGGGCTGGACGTGGAAGCAGGCGAAATGGTCAAAGCCCTGGTGCGCCAAATTGCCCAGGAAGGCCGCGCTGTGCTGTTGACCACCCACCAGCTCGATGTGGCCGAAGAACTCTCTGACCGGGTCGCCATCATTCGCCGGGGGCGCATCATTGCTGAGCAGTCTACCGAAGCCTTGCTGAAAGAATTTTCGAGTTCTACCTATCACCTGGAGGTGGAAGGCGAGCTTTCCCCCCAGCAGATCCACACCGTGACCCAGCTGGGGGCAACGGTGCAGGGGTCGCAGATTACCTACGCGGGCACCCCAGAGAATCTCTACGGGCTGCTGGGGGCGCTAAGCCCGGTGCCGCTGGTGGCGGTGCAGCGCGATCGCGCCGACCTGACCCAGGTATTTCTCAAACTGGTCAACGACCAGCCGAATGTTTCCCTATGATCGATCTGCTGCACGCCGAACTCAAGCGCACCTGGATTCAGTTCATCCGCTACCCCACGGAGGTGATCTCTGGGGTCGTCATTATTATGGCGGTCTTCTACGGGCTGTTTGCCAGTGCCCAGTATATGGCTGGGCCAGGGTTTGCTTTTGGCGATCGCCTCGATGCCGTGGTGCTCGGCTACGCCCTGTGGACCCTAATTATTTCCGTCAACAACGACATTGCCATTAACCTGCAAATCGAGGCCGAAACCGGCACCCTGGAGCAGGTCTTTTTATCTCCCTATGGGGCACCGCGAGTCTTTTTAGCTCGCGCCTTTGCCAGCCTGGCCCTGCGGTTGGTGATTTTGATGGTGGTGTTGCTGCTGCTGATGGGGCTCTCCGGCAGTCGGCTGGCATTCCCGCCAATTCTGCTGCTGCCACTGGTTTCGCTGCTGCTGGCCGGTTACGGTCTGGCCTTTTTGATGGGGGCGGTGGCGCTGGTGTTCAAGCGGGTGCAGCAAATTTTGGGGATTTTTCAGTTTCTGCTGCTGTTTTTGCTGGCGGCCCCCCTGGAGGAAGCCACTGGCCCGATGCAGTATCTGCGGTTTCTCATCCCCATGCTGCCCAGCACCGGCCTGCTGCGCGACCTGATGGCCCGAGGCCTGGGTCTAGACTGGCTCACCTACGGCCTGGCTCTGCTGAATGGAATGGTCTATTTTGCCCTGGGGCTGCTGGTTTTTCGCTGGGCCGAAGCGACCGCCAAGCAGCGGGGTTCTTTGAGCGGATATTAAAGCGACTTCTGAAAAAGAGTTTCCTCAATGGTGGGCAGTGCCTACAGCGGTTACTACTAGGAAGTTTCCATTAGAGCATCAACGTTGCTAATCAGCCTGGGAAGACTGGTCTGAATAATATCCCAGACCACAGCGTCAGAGACGGCTCCGTAACTATGGGTCAGAAGATTGCGAAAGTCTACAATTTTGCGGGCTTCGGCTATTTGGCCCTCTAGATCGGGCGATCGCCGGATGGCCTGATTTAGGGCTTCACCAATGGTGATGAACTGGCGCTCTACAGCCGATCGCAGCATATCATCGGCACGATAGCTGTCAAAGGTTTGAGCAGCAATAAAGGACTGAATTAACTTGCCTGCCACTTGAATGTCGTAGAGATATCGCTGAACCTCAATCTCCATAAATGGTAAGGCGATCGCGCGCGATCGCATGCAAAAAGTAGGGATTTCTGGCGGCGGCAAGATCAACTAAATCTACTGTACGTCCTAGGACGACTGATAAACCGTGCTTTAACCCAAAGAAGCGATCGGCAGCACCCTCTGGGGTATCGGTAGCGAACTTGACTAGAAAGTCAAAATCGCTGGTTTGGGCATTAAAGGTGGGCCGGGTGGCGGAGCCGAAGAGGTCGAGCTGAGCGACCTGGTTGAGGCGGCACAACTCTGCAATTTGAGCCTGCTTACGTTTGACTAATTCAGCGGCTGCTATATCCACGATTGGGTTTCTGATTGAACAGAGGCTGTAGAGATTTAACTGCTCCAAGTGTAACAACTACGTTGGCGCGGAAACTAAAGTCGAGTCAGCAGCTCTACCCACTACATGCTTACTCTCTCGGCAAAAACTTGACCAGGGCTTTCATAACCTCGCCAGGGGCGAACTGAAGCGGGCGATCGCTGTTCGGGGCGCTGAGAAAGTCTGTCCACTCGAAGATCTCGGCAAAGCCGAGCTGGTGCAGGGCAACGACGATGGAGCTGACGGAGCGCTTGCTGCCGATGACGAGAATTTTGACGGGTTCGCGGTCAGGCCTGGGGTAGCTGTGGAGCTTGAGGGTGAGTTCGAGGTGAACTGGCCCGGCAGATTCGGGGTTGAGGATGCGGGCACTGTAGCGAGCGGTGGGGTCAGGTTGCATAGAGAAAACCTTGTTTTAGAGTTAATAGCGTGATTATAGTAGCCTTTCTGGATGCCGTCAACAATTAGGATCTCGTCTACCGAATGGATATTTACGCGGGTATACTCCTCTGACACCATGAAGACATGGGAAAAGCAGGATTTGTGCTCCGGCAGGTGCTTGAAGAATATGAAGTGAGCCAATATAGCCTCGCGGCGGCTCTTGATATTGAACGCAACAGCGTCTACCGATGGGCGAATGAGAAGCGCGACCCATCGGCTCAGACAGTGTTAGAAATCGTTAGAGCTTTAAAAACTCTGAACCCGTTGGCGGCCAAGGCATTTGTCGAGCGCTACCTAGGCAACGAGGTAAAGGACATTTGAAGCTTGTCTGCACTCAGGGGTGCCTATGAGCCTAGAGGAATGGAGGCTTGAGAAATATGTCACCGGTAGTGGTGATTGCCCGTTTGGTGAATGGCTCAAGAGCCTTGACGTTCAAACGCGGGCGAGAATCAACGCTCGACTTAACCGCTTGCGCTTGGGCTGAGTATCTTGATGAGCAGGGGGATGGCTAGCTATGCCAGTTAGAAATTATAAAAGTGACTTGTTGGTTCAGCTTGCAGACCCAGATTATGCGGCACTTTATTTGAAAGCGTCTTTAGAGGAAACGTTGCAAGACGGCGATACAGCAGTGTTTATGCTGGCGCTTAGGGATGTTGTTGAAGCGAGGCAAGGCACCGAGACAAGCCTAAATGAGGCAGATGATTTGAAGCAAGCGTTAGATTTGAATAAGAAAGAAACCCCAACTCTAAGTACGCTGATTTCGGTGCTCAGCGCAGTTGGTTTAACGCTTGAGTTTAAGGCGGCTTAGCTGTATTGGGATGCACTCCTGCGATCGCGGGTAATGCAGCCTGCATTGTCACAGATGATAAGAATCTGCTGACGCTCGGCAAGTTTGAAACTTTTGACATCCTGCTGCCTAGATATTTTGCAGCTTATGAGAATCAGCTAGCTTCTGATTAGAGATAGTGGCAACGGGCTGTTTGTCAGTGATTGAATTGAGTGGCGGGCAGTGCCTACCCTACTTACTTGCCTAGAAATCTACTTCATCTATTTTCTCCTTGAGATTTTGAAGTACATCCCTGGTAGAAGCAAGGAGTTCAAATGAAGGATCAACAGATTTTCGCTTGAGCGTTTTTGAATTATCGCGGAGTTTTTCTAGATTAGTTGCTACATCAGAAAAATAGCAAGAAATCTTTTCAGAAAAATTTTCAGAAATCCTGATGAGTTTTTTGCGAATTATATGATATTTAGAATTAATTTCAACGAGTTGTTGAAAGTCTGGCTGCAAAGATTTAGACCAAGAGTTCATAGGCTCTTTAATTAATTTTCCCTCCCAATAGGAATACAGGAAATTGATTGAACTATTGATTTCGCTCTCTGGTTTTATGGTTGGAAGATAAACAGAATTAGATTTTTCTTTTGGCAAGAAAGTAGATATGTTTTCTTCTAGAAGCTCAAACGCCTCCCTCCTAAATTTCTCAAGAAGCTGATTCTTTGTATTTTGAGCTTTTCCAGGAAAACGATCAAAAGCTTTTGCAAATACAAAGCCAAGTCCTGAAAATATAGCATTGGATATAAGTGCTAAAACAATGTTGCTATAGACATCGCTTGAAATATCGATACTTCGAAATCTTAAATAAGCAAAGTAAGAGAATGCCCACAATAAAATTGAAGCAACTATAATTGATAAAAAGTATGTTTTTCGTGCTTTGCTATTAGCGATGATTTCCTTGTCCCACTTTTCAACCACAGAATTTACAGTTGACATGAGTTTGACGTTAACATCCTGCTTGAGTGTATTCGCTTGCAGTGTAATATACTTTTCAAGGTCATCTCTGACGTCATCTAAATCACTCTCACTATTCTTAAGCAGAAGTTCAGGCTTAAAAGTTTTCCATTCCGACAGAGCTTCAAAATCCTTCAAAAGCTTGAGCATGTCGGCCTCTAAAGCAATATTTTCTCTTCTAAATTCACTAAATATTTGTGTCTTTTCAGGATAAATTGTTTCGCGAGCTTCTTGTTTAACCAATTCTTTTTCAATGTCAGAAAAATTTGCATTCTCTAAAATATCTAACTTCCTCCCAAGACCCAGTTTGTCTATGGTCTCCTTAACTTTGTAAGAGAAAACACCGCTTCTATATATGGTGATAATTTCAAAGAATCTATCAAAATCATCCGACAGAGTTCTTTCTGAGTCTCTCATTACATCATCGTAAATAGGGAATGGTTGTTGCTCTGATAGCTTTTCCCTTAAAGAAAATAGCCTGTCGCCTACTCCTTGATGAACATCACTATAGCTTTTATTAAGATCATCTAAAAATCTTTTGAAATCGCTAATTAGGGTATGGTTGATTTTAAGACTTAAATTATCTCTAGAAGACTTCTTGATCTCGCTGTCTTTTATTTTTATGACAAATTTTTCTGAGCTATCTAATAAGTCCTCGATTTTACTTGAGTTGATTTGTTTTCTCAACACATGAATCTTTGACATAAAGACAGAATAAACATCTTTTTTCCTTTTTTCAACATAGCTTTCAATGATGCTTCTGGATTGCTGCCTTATATCTTTTCTGAGAGTATCTAGCCTGTTGGACATTTCACTATATTGCAAGTCAAGAGGGCTTTCAGGTAAATTAAATTCATCGGGCAAAGAATCAATTAGTAAATGAAGTTCATGTTGTATTTTTCTATATGAATCGGTCCATGACTCAGTTAGTCGATTATTGCTAATTTGTATGGCATCGTCAAATTGTTCTATATTACGGCGGGCGGCATCCACAAAGTCAGATAATGCTATTACTTTGTCACCCAAGAAATCGGAAAAGAAAATTCTTAGTGTTTTTGCCGTGCTGCGAAAATATAGCACTTTGTGAGCATGAATTCTAACTTGACCTTCTACGTTGTTTGAATCTGAAAAGGACAGAATCAAATTCTTCAAATCTTCTATATTAAAGTTTGCTCTGTTGTCAATTAGGAATACATCATTTGGCGATATGTTCACATTTTGGCTTTGTAAAAGCTGATTTAATCTTTGGGTAAAGGCACCAAGAAAGGCGTTGGCTTTTGCCATATCAAAATTATTTTCATCAAGAGGTAAATCACTGTCTTTCCTAAACTCATCCGATCTTGTAATGACAAACTTAGTGGGTATAAAATTTAGTGATGAAAATTTTTCATTAAGGAGTGGTTGATCTGCTGTGTCGAGAGGATTGGTAGCAGAGAAGAAATAAATTATTAAGTCACAAATTGGAAGGAAATCTCTGGCGATTTCACCAGTAAGAATAGGATCTCCAGTGCCAGGGGTATCTGCTATAACAATATTATAAAGATAAGGATTCTCAATAAAGCTCGATCTTATTGGCACTAAACCTTCTTTGGTTATATTGAAAATTAGTTCTTCGTTTTGTTTGTGTGTAATTAGCGTAATGGTTTTATCAACGGGATTGAGTCCTATATTTCTATGCTCTTTGCTGCCTTTCTGCAATCCTAAAAACGAATTAATTGTGCTTGATTTTCCTGTCGAAAAATGTCCCATAAAGCCAATGTATGCCAAATTTTTTCCACGTTCAGTATATTGAACTAGGCTTCTTCTTAATCTTTGAAGTAATTCTTTGTTTTTGACTGTCAAGACATTTTTGTCTAAGTCTAAAGAGTCTTTGGCTATAGGCTGTTCGAGATATTCATAAAGCTGATTGATGCCGTTAAGAATCTGACCACATTCAATTTCTTGATTATTCATTATTCCCTCACTACTTGAACTTGCAATGTATTTTGATTTTCTTAGATATGTTGCCTAGCAATAAGGTACTCTATGATGTTTCCTCTAAACTCTCTGTATCCCCTAATGCCGCCTCAGCTCTGTTAAGCTTGGCATAAATCTCCCTTTTGCTCGGCATCCCGATCGACTCTCCCCTAAGCGCTATCTTCTCTCAGCTCTCCACCGTCAGCTCTTCCATAAACTGCTCTTGCAGAATCACTATTTGGTAGTCGACATCTATCCCAAACCAGCCGTGGTCGAAGGCCCAATGGTGGTTCTTGCAGAGCGCCAGTCCATTCACAAAGCGATCATCTCGAAACTCCACAAACGGCTGATTGAGAGCAACACTACAAGCTTCATCGACACGAAATTGGCGAATTTCTTAGCGTAATAGGCTAAATTTTGGGTCAAAACGTTTGGCCTCAGACATCAGGCTCCGCTTAACCTATTCATATACAAGGGTTACACCCCTCCAAGGTAGCCCGGTGGGTCTTAAACGTCATCCTTTTTGGCGATTTCCTTAATCTCTGCCAACCGCCCCAAAAACCAGCGCCCTGAGAACGCCCCCATCCAGATTAGAAAAACCGTATTCCCCAGGCTCGCCACCAACATAGACGAGATCACCAGCTGCCAGTCCAGCCAGGGCTAGGGGATGACAGGCGTAAAGCAACGGCTTCCGCTGCCCTGCGATCGCTAGCGGCCAGCCAGTATTCCAGGGTTGTGAGGGTTGGGTGGTGGGCAGTGCCACCCTACTTACTGAACTAGAGTGATTTGGCGTTGACCTAGATATAGGTAGGATTATGGCGACACATTCATTTATTTATATTGAGCAATTAAACCCTGAATCATTGCACCAACAGGGCGACGATTATAAGACCAATCGATGTTCGATCGCCGTCCATCAGGAAACACAAGAATGTAATCAACAGCGGTCGCAATCGTTACAACCGCAGTCACTCTCGCTCCCTTAAAAAGTATCTGTAAATCTTTATACAAAGCCACTTGGGGGTTGTTGTTGCGAAACTCAATTAGACCTCGCTCATAGAGTAAAATCTGATGTTTACTTTTCTTCCAGGCATAAGTTATGAAGGCTGCCGCCCCAATCAAGCTCGCGAGTATAAATATATATATCATCAGTAATTCCGCCCAGGTCGCGGTGTCGTCAGAACGAACATCACTATCAGCAGTCGCCATCACAAGCCACATAAAAAATCCAGGTAAAAGACAGAACGCACTGAGCAGGAGTCGTCGGACTAAATCGTTGCGGGCAGGTTTAGTGTGTAGCAACAGACCACCTAGGTTTTCTTGTTGTGCGAGAGACTGAGCTGTGTCCAAGAGGTTAGGGGTTAGCATGGCGATGCGTTGATCAAGATGAAAATATCGCTGAATTTGAATGACTGAACTCTAAAAAATATTGTAGAGCAGACACCGTCCACCATTTACCCCTGCTCAAATGAAGTTTTATTTGTGCTGACTCTTGGGATTTTCCATGGAAATTGGAATGGACTTTGGACTGTGCGAGTTAATCAATAATTGCCAAGCTGAAGACGAGACAGGCGTATCGCTTAAATGAACTAGCGATACGCCTGTCTCGGGAAGGCCAGGTTCACCCCTCGCGCGCGGTGCTACGAGCGGGCGGCTTTGAGCAGGTAGCGCCAGGGGGCATACAGCAGCATCAGCGCGGGAACAATCTCCAGCCGCCCCATCCACATCAGGGCGATTATCGAGCTTTTGCCCACCCAGTGCAGCGAAGGCCCGGTAATACCGACCGAGAGACCAGCTGCGCCCAGGGCCGAGGTGACTTCGAAGATAACGTCGCTGAGGTCATACTCGGCGGGCACAAATCGCATCAAGATGAACATTCCCACTATCACGCTCAGCAGCCACAGGAGCGCCAGAGCTACCGCATCTTCAATTTGACGACTGGCCGCGTCGGGTTTGAGGGGCTGACCGTTGATCCACCGCAGGGTTGTTTCACGGGGTGAGATGCCCGATCGCCGAAATCGCCAGGCAATTGATTCAATCAGCGCCAGTACGCGGTCGAGCTTAATGCCGCCTACGGTCGAGCCTGCCGCCGCGCCTAACACCATGGCAATGCTGAGCAGAATTTTGTTGCTGCTGCTGCGAAACTGAATGCTCTCGGTGCTAAATCCACAGGTAGTCAGGGCAGATACCCACTGAAAGGCACTGTCAACCCAGGCAAACCGGCCAGTGTAGGTGTAGTGGTCGATCGCCACAATGCCAGAGCCAACAACCAGCAGAAACAGCAGGAGAAAATGCTGGCGATCGCGCCAGAGCGCAGACAGTCGCCGCCTTAGCAGCAGTTGGTCATGCATGCTAAACGAAACTGCGCCGCAAATCATAATCACCATAATTGCCAGCTTGAGGGGTGCGCTGTAGGCATTCATGCTGCCGTCGGTGATGCTAAAGCCCCCGGTCGCGATCGCGGTCATGCTGTGGTTGAGCGCTTCCCACCAGGTCATGCCGAAAATGCGAAACAAAAAAAGACCCAAAACGGTGTAGCCAGTGTAGATAACCCAGATGCGCCGTACGGTACGGGTAATCGTGAGTCGCAGCTGCGACTGCCGCCCTTCGGCCTCGTACAGTACGTACTGCTCCTGGGAAGGCTCCATCAGCGCGATCGCCAAGACAACAACGCCAACGCCGCCGATCCACTGCATGAACGAACGCCACCACTGTAAGGACGCCGGGAGTTCACTGGGGCGAATAACCATCGTCAAGCCAGCGCTAGTAAACCCTGAAAATCCTTCAAATACAGCGTTAAGGGGGTTTCTAAACGTCTCGATTACGGGCGGAGCATCAGCGCCCAGCATCAGCGCCGTCAGCCACAGAGGCAGTGCCCCCATAGCTGAGACAATGCCCCATCCCAGGGCAACACAGATCAAGATTTGCCGCAGCGACGAGTCCGATGCGTTTTGAGACAAACGCTGAAGGATTAGGCTAAAGCCTCCTGCGCCCAGCAGCGTAGCCAAGAAGGGAATAATCGTAAACCACTCCTGAGCAATGATCGCAACTGGCAGTGAGCAAAGTGCCATCCCCGCCGGTATCAGCAAAAAACGACTGAGGTCGCGGCTAATTGCCCGCAGCTGAATAGACATGGGGGCAACCCTTACGTGAGGTAATCGTAGAGCTGGCGGGCGATGATGCTAGCCGGGTCGCTGACGACCCGAGCGCCTAGACTCTCGAAAATTGAGCTGTGGGACGTTTGGTTAACCAAACTCACGCGATCTTTGATGTTGTAGGTCTGGGCTAAAACCATCGCCATCAAGTTTTGAGCGTCATCGTGGGTGGCGGCGACGATCGCATCGGCCCGCTCTGCCTCAGCCTCTTCTAAAATGCCATCATCGGCGATGGTGCCAAGCAAGACCCGAATGTCGCTTTTCTTTAACACCCGGCGAGCGCTGTCCTCGTCTTCCGTGATTAGCGTTACTTCATAACTCTGATTAACCGCGATCTCAACAAGCTGCTGACCCTCGGCCTCAGCACCAATAACAATCAAATACATTATTTCGCTAACCAGATTGTGCAGATAGGTTTGAAGATGCAATCTCAAGCTAGAGAATACTCTGGATCTCAAAAAATTAGCATCCCAAACACGAGAGATACGAACGCAGGTTTACCGTCGGGTGGGCACTGCCCACCAGCCTGAATTCAGGGCCATTTGTCGACAGATGGCTGTCACTGAAACAAGCGTTTTGCGATCGCCCAAACCCTCGATTTACCGTAGGGTGGGCACTGCCCACCAGCCTCTCTGCTTGCCTACTTTTTGCCTACTTTTTGCCCTGGTTGCCTGGTTGCCCTGGTCATCGACAAGCGACCAGAGCACACCCGCCCCTCAGTTGACCACAAGCAGGGCAAGTTAGCCCTAGCCTAAATGCTGCGGCCCAAACCTCCCCCATGTAACGGATGTTGAGAGCGGCACATTTTTCTCACCCTGGAAAATAATTCCTGCGTAAATCGCGATCGCCTGCTTTACCTACCTCTACCGACATCATGGCTTCCCCAGACACAGATCGATCAGAAACTCGCCCAGAGCGCGCTGTTTCCTCTGGCTCAGCGTCTACCACTGTGGCAAAAGCCCCCGATCCTGCTTCAGACCATAGGGCCGCCGAAGACAGAGTAGACGAAACGTCTGGCTCAAAATCAGCGATTAAAAACTACTGGTGGCTGATTCCCGTGCTGGGGCTGGTGGTTGCCGTCGGCGGGGTGACCTACGTGCGCCTGCAAGACGACGCTCCCCCTGCCGTGACCGAAACGGCTCCCCTCTCGGTGCGGGCGGTGGCGGCAGAACGAAACCCCATCCGCGCCTGGGTGTCGAGCGAAGGCAACGTGCGAGCGGTGGAGTATCAGCACCTGACCTTCGAGACCGAAGGGGATGTCACCTACCTGGCCAGCCGAGAGGGGCGACGGCTGCGAGAGGGCGATCGCGTGCAGGCAGGCGAACTGCTGGCCCGCATCGATGACCGGGAGCTGGTAGCGGATGTGGAGCAGGCGCGAGCGGCGGTGGCCGAGGCCCAGCAGCAGCGGGCAGCGGCGGCGGCAGAAGTGGCCCAGGCTCAGGCCCAGGTGGCCCAGGCCCGCACCCAGGTGCAGGAAGCCCAGGCCCAGGCCCAGACGGCGCGATCGGCCCGCAACCTGGCCGCCACCAACGTAGAGCGCTACCGCACCCTGGCCAATCAGGGGGCCATTTCCCAGCTAGAGTTTGACCAGCGGCAGAACACCCTGAACGATGCCTCGGCCCAGGTGCAGTCGGCCCAGGCGGCGGTGGCCTCGGCCCAGCAGCAGGTGGTCTCGGCCCAGGCCCAGGTAACGGCAGCCCAGCAGCAGCTACAGGCCCAGCAGTCTGGCATTACCACCGCCCAGGCCCGGCTCTCCCAGGCCCAGGTCGCTCTAGAAGGAGCCAGCATCTACGCCCCCTTCGACGGCATCGTCGCTTACCTCAACTACTCCGTGGGGGAATACTTCACGCCGCAGTCCGTCACCTCGCAACTGGGCGGCGACTACCAGGGAATCTTGGAGCGCATCCCCATGGTGGTGATTGATCCGACCCAGTACGAAGTGCTGGTGGACCTGGCCGGGCCGACCGGCGAACAGGTGGAAGTCGGCCAGGAAGCCCTGGTTGCCTCCGAAACCGATGTCGGCTTCAGCCCCTCCGAATCGATGGACAGTCAGGCCCTGATCGCCAGTGCCCGCGCCAGGGGGGAAGTCTTTGCCGTCAATCCGGCGATCAGTCCGGGAGGAAGGGCGATCGAAGCCCGCATTCGGCTGAACCCGACGACAACGGCAGACCTGCGCCACGGCGAACAGGTCTTGACCTGGATTGCGGTGGCAGAAAACCCTGACGCCGTCGTGGTGCCCCTCGATGCCGTGGTGCGGCGCGACCAGGTGCCCTACGTGTTTGTGGTCGACCCGGAGTCGGGTGTGGTAGAGCAGCGGCAGGTGGAACTGGGCATTACCGGCATTACTCAGCAGGCGATCGCCAGCGGGGTGGCAGCAGGCGAACCCGTGGTCACCGAAGGGCAAAACCGCCTGGTGGATGGGGCCACCGTTCAGATCGTCAACGCGGAGGCGGAGGCCGAATCATGAGCCAGCTCCAGGAAGACCGCCGTATTCAGCAGAATGGGGGGGATAACGGCGATCGCCCCTCAGCCCCCAGCCCCCAGCCAGCGCCCCGATGGGCGCGATTCTTTATTCTCAACACGATTTTTGCCATTCTGCTGACGCTGCTGCTGGTGGTGGGCGGCGTGCTGGGCTACGTTTCGATGACCAAGCAGTCGAACCCCGACATCGACATTGCCGTGGCCAACGTCACCACCACCTGGGGCGGAGCGGACCCCCAGACCATCGAACAGCAGGTAACCAGCGAAATCGAGACCGAGATCACCACGGTCGAAAACGTCAGCGAAATCCAGAGTGCCTCCTACACCGGCTTCTCGGTGATTAATGTGGAGTTCACCTCCCAGGCCGACCCGGATCAGGCGGTGCAAGAGCTGCGTCAGGCGGTGGCCCAGGCCGAGCCAGAACTGCCTGAGGATGCTGACCAGCCGGTGGTGGAGCAGGTGTCGCTCAACGACGCCCCCATTCTCACCCTGGCCCTGTTTGGCGAAATCGATTCGACGGTAATTTCCCAGGCCGCCGAGGGCATTCAAGACCGTTTGGAACAGGTGGCGGGCGTCAGCGAGGTGAATTTGGGCGGTGCCCGCGAAGAAGTGATCAGCGTGCAGATGGACCCCTTTCGGCTAGCGGCCCTGGGCATTGCGCCGACCACCGTGGCCAACCAGATTCGCAGCGCCAACCAGGACGTGCCCCTGGCCGACATCGAGAGCGACGTGATTGGCTCTCAGGTGCGCTTTTACGGCCGGTTTCGCAGCCTCGACGATCTGCGCGAACTGCCCATCACCCGCTTAGAAGGGCGCGTCGTGCGGCTGGAAGAGCTGGCCACCGTTTCGCAAGAGCTGGAGCAGGAAGAGACCCGCGCCTTCATCAGCACCGAGGGAGAACCCTACGAGCCGGTGGTCAGCGTGGGGATTAAGAAAGTGCCGGGCCAAGACTCGATCGAGGTGATTGATCGCGTGCTGGCCACCGTCGATCAAATTCAGCAGAACCCCAGCCAGTGGCCCAGCGGCATGGAGTACAGCGTCATCGCCAACGAAGCCGACATCATTTGGGAGCAGTTGGGCAATTTGTTCGTCAACGCCCTGCAGGCAATGGCCGCCGTGTTTGTGGTCTTGTTTATTGCCCTGTCGTGGCGGGAGGCGCTGATTGCCGGGCTGTCGATTCCGCTCACCTTTTTGGGGGCGATGGCGATTCTGTGGCTGACCGGGCAGACCCTCAACAACATGGTGCTGATCGGCATGGTGCTGGCCCTGGGAATTTTGGTGGATGTGTTCATTCTGATGATGGAGGGGATGCACGAGTTTGTGTTTGTGCAGGGCCTGCCGTTTAACCAGGCCGCCCTCAAGACCGTCAAGACCTACGCCCCGCCCGCCTTTGCCGGACAGCTCACCACCATTCTGGCCCTGTTTCCCCTGCTGGCGATTAGCGGCACTCTGGGCAAGTTCATTCAGCTGCTGCCCTACACGGCGATTATCTGTCTGGTGCTGAGTTTTGCGATCGCCATCCTGGTCGATATTCCCCTCTCCCGCTATCTGCTGGCCAATGTCAAAGGGGTCGAGAAAAAGTCCCGCGTCGATCGCCTCAGCGAATCCGCCTCCCGCCGCTGGATGCAGTGGAGCCTGCGGCACACCATTCGCAGCCGCAAAACCGCTTGGGCCTGGGTATTGGGCACGGTGGCGCTGTTTTTCGTGGTCATGTCTGCCTTCAGCCAGATTGATGTCGAGTTTTTCCCTGAGGGCGACCAGCGCAACTTTAGCGTCAATGTGGAACTGTCGCCGACGACCACCCTGGCCACCTCCCAGCAGGTGGCCGACGACCTAGGCGATATTTTGCAGGAAAAAGACTACCTCGACAGCGTCATCAAGTACGTGGGTCAGCGCAGCAATCTGGTCGCCTCTGGGGAGTTGCAGCCCAGCGAGGGCAGCTACCTGGTCGGCTTTTCGGGCACCTTTATGCCCGAGGAAGAGCGCGATCGGCTTTCCTTTGAATATCTAGACGATCTGCGGGATGAGCTGGATGCCGCCGTGAGTCAGTATCCCGGTGCGACTCTGGTGCTCAACGCCCAGCAGGCCGCCCAAAGCGGCGACCCCATTCAGATCGAAATTACCGGCAGCGACCTGAACCAGCTGCGGGAAATCTCTAAAGAAGTGCAGGCTGTACTGCGCCAGATCCCCGGTGCGATCGACGTGCGCGACAACCTGGGCGAGCTGCAAGAAGACCTGCGGCTGGTCCCCAAACGCGAAGAGCTGTCGTTCTACGACCTCAGCGAAGACGAACTGGCGGCCCAGGCCCAGTACTACACGCGGGCCATTGATGTCGGCGACTACGCCCTGGGGGGCAACCAGGACGATTTAGAAATCCGCCTCAGCACCGCCTGGCCCTCCCGCGCCGGTCGGGTGGGTGGCCCAACTCGCCGCGATGAACTGCTCTCGGCCCGGTTCTTCACCAACAACCCCAATGAAGAAGTGGTTTCGGCTGGGGCCGTGGTCAACGCCGTGCAGGCCGAGGCTCCCCTCTCCATTACTCGCCGGAGCGGACAGCGCACCGCTACGGTGCTGGCCAAAAACGAAAACCAAACCGTCGGCGACATTCTGGCCGCCCTGGAGCCTCGCATGCAAGAGCTACAGCAGACCTGGCCCCAGGGCTACAACTACACCTTCGGCGGCGAAACCGAAGACCAGGCCGAAACCTTTGGCTCCGCCGGGCAAGCCCTGGGGCTGGCGGTATTCCTCGTGTTTGCCGTGCTGGTGCTACAGCTGGGGTCGTTTCGGCAGCCGTTCATTATTCTGCTGGCGATTCCCTTTGCCCTGATCGGCACGGTCGGCGGCTTTTTTCTGGCCGACATCGCGTTTTCGTTCACGGCCTTTATCGGCATCATTGCCCTGGTTGGCATCGTCGTGAATGATGCGATCGTCATGGTCGATACGATGAACAACTATCAGCAGGACGGCATGACGGTCAAACAGTCCGCTGCCCAAGGGGTAGGCGATCGCCTGCGCCCGGTTCTCACCACCAGCATCACCACCATCATCGGCCTGATTCCCCTGGCCCTGAGCGACCCCACCTGGATGCCCCTGTGTAGCGCGATTATTTTTGGTCTGGTGGCCGCAACGCTGAGTGCGCTCGTGGTTGTTCCTTGTCTGTACCTGATCTTCACGCCAAGTCATCAACCCAAGCCAAGCCAGTAGAGCGATCGCGGCTGCTCCGGCGTCTTGAGTGCCTTTCTTTTAGAAACCTCTTGATAAAATCAAGCTGATTGCCTTAGCTAGTATCGGGCGCATATCGCAAATGTCCATTGCAGCAGGCCGTTCGTTGGGGCCGAGTCGGTTTAGCGGTATCGAGTGTGACGTTGGCCAGCAGGTCGTCTCGAATCGCGATCGCTTGTCGTGAGTTGCAAACGATGGAAACTAGACGACTGGGCAAGTATTTGACGCTGGCGGAGTTCTGCACCTGCACGCAGACCTACCAGCGGTTTGCCAACCAGATTGACCCGTTTCCCAAGAATCTGGAGGAGACGTTACCTGCTCTGGAGGCTCTGTGTCGGCACATCATTGACCCAGTGATTGAGGGGTTTGGGCGCGAGCACTTTTTGCTCACCTATGGCTTTTGCTCGGTGGACTTGAAGCGATGGCTGGCGAAGAAAGACCCGGTGACGGGGAAGAAGTACGGCATCGCTACCCCCAGCCTGGATCAGCACATGGCCCATGAGGTGAATCGAAATGGGCGGTACTTTTGTGACAGACTCGGTGCCGCCTGTGATTTTCGCATTCTCGACCTGCCCAGCGATGCCCTGGTGGACTGGATTGTGGCCCAGAGACTGCCGTTTGACTCGCTCTATTATTACGGGTGCGATTCTCATTCTGAGACACTTCGTGAACGCCCCATCCACATCAGCTATGGCCCCCAGCACAAGCGCGATATTTGGGCTTTTACGGCAAAGGGAACACCGATCAGATTTAGGGCTTAATCTGCTTCCTTTCGGCGCACCACCCGGTGTCCTCGTAACTCTGCCCCGTGAGCATTTAAACACTGCTCCCAGCCGCGACGGTCAAAGATGGCTTTTACATCGTTGAGCAGGCCCCACTTTTGCTCTTGCTGGCTGAGCTTGGCGAACTTGGCGTAGCCCGGATAGTCGGGCCGTAGGTTGAGCCGGTGCCGCCCACCATAGGGGCCAAAGTTTTGCAGGATTAAGGTTTGGAAGATCACAGAGTTGAGGCTTTGTTGTTACAGAGTGGGGAAAAGCCCTGCGCATCCATACAGTATTTTTTGGGCGGTAGGCATAGTCTATCGCCCTTTGCTAAACCTACTTCGTTACTCCTTTGGCAAATATTTGATCAAGGCTTTCATGACTTCTCCGGGTTGAAATTGCAGGGGGCGATCGCTGTTGGGGGCGCTGAGAAAGTCTGTCCACTCAAAGATTTCGGCGAAGCCGAGCTGGTGGAGGGCAACGACGATGGAGCTTACAGACTGCTTGCTGCCGATGACAAGGATTTTGACAGGTTCGCGATCGGGGTGGGGGTAGCTGTGGAGTTTGAGGGTGAGTTCGAGGTGGACTGGGCCGGCAGATTCGGGGTCGAGGATGCGGGCACTGTAGCGGGCGGTAGAGGATTGGTCTTGCATAATTTTGTCAACCACTAGGACGTTTTGATGCAGCTTACACTGCCCAAAGGTTGACTGTCAACCACTAGGATGTGTCTGGATGGGTAAAACTCTGAAACCATGAGTGCATGGGAAAAGCAGGCAAAGCGCTCAAGCAGGTTTTAGAGGATTACAGCATCAGCCAGTTTGCGCTGGCGGTGGCTATGGATGTAGAGCGCAACAACGTCTACCGCTGGGTTAACGAAAAACGCGACCCAACGGCTGAAACAGTGGTGGAAATTGTTAGAGCACTAAAGACTCTTAACCCTGAAGCCTCAAAAGCATTTGCTACATTTTACTTGGGTGATGAAGTATGAGTGTCTGTACTTTTGCCTTACAGTAATCAAGAGATTTTCCAGTATTCCATATGCCACTTTAGACCTTCTTTATCTGGGTAGTAGTCTGCATTATTTGGCAAGGCAATAGTTTCCTTGTCAAAATCTTTCATTCCCCGACTCTGTATTGCTTCTTCCTCGGTAAAACGGTCATTTGGAATTAGGATTTGATAATTCTCATTGACGCCAAACCAGCCTCGGTCAAATGCCCAGTGATGATTTTTGCATAATGATAATCCGTTGACAAATAAATCATTTCTGAAGGTCGAAAAAGGCTTGATGTGTGCCCCATCAACCAGGTCAAGATTGCCTTGGCCAATTACTCTCACTCTACAAAAAGCACAGCGGTGATTATAAATTTTGACTATCGTTCTGCGAAAAGCACCGTTTCGAGCAAATATTCGATCCTCATCTTTTAGTTCTTCGACACTGTAAACAGCCCCACCAGAGTCAAACAGGGATTGCTGTATAGCTTCAAACTCGTCGTACTTAAACGACTCCGCAATCTCGCCACCTCGATCCGGAAACCAAGCCTGGATCAAAATTGTGGTCAGTTCCGTGCGGCTCTGGGGGTTTTGCAGCAGGGCAAACAGTTCCCCGTCCAGATAGGCATACTTCACCGCCGATCGCAGCGCTGGCAGCGTGCGAATTTTCACCTTCGCTTGTATCGTTGCCTCAAAGCCAGGGTTCGGCATCAGGTGCCAAAACTTGTCCCCTGTCAGGTGAAAGAACGGCAGCGCAATATTTGAGTGGTGATCGCTGACTACAAATTGATGCCAAAACTTAAGAAAATTTGCCGTCAGCTCCGGCGACAGGTAAACCTCATTGCGGGTAATTAGCCCCTTATCAAACAGATCGATCACCGTCAACAGCAAGATCGGCTTGTGGGGCGCAGTGCCACGGGCCTTGTCAACCCGCAGGTTGGCAAACTTCTTGGCGTAGTAGGTTAAATCGTGGGTCAAAATGCTTGGCCTCGCATTAGGCTTCTTTCAGCCTGTCTATATACATAGCGTAGGCATCCCTAAAGTACCCCGGCGGATCTTGGAATTCATCAGTTTTTGCAATTTCCTTAATCTCAGCCAGCTGCCCCGGAAACCAGCGCCCCACCAAAACTGCTAATAAACTCTCTCGGTAAGTTGTGGCTTGCCAAAAGTCGAACAGGTCTTCATCCACGTATGCGTAGGCGATCGCCTCCTTCACCTCCGCCAGCGTCTTCAGCTTAATCTTGGCCGCCAGCACCGTTTCAAACCCCGGTCTGGTCACCAAATGCCAAAACTTGCCGCTCCGCATATGAAAGAAGGGCCGCGAAATATCCGGGTTGTGGCTGGCCGACCCCAGATAGCTCCAGTACTTCAAAAAGGTTTGGTTGAGCTGTGGCGACAGGTCAATACGGTTCTCTGCAATAGCGTTGCGCTCAAACAGCTCCATCACCGACAGCAGCAAAATCGGCTTGTGGGGAGCAGTACCGTGGGCGCGATCGACCCGCAACCGCTGAAACTTTTTGGCGTAGTAGCTCAGCGCTTCTAGCTTGGCAGCAGAGAGGGGCATTGAGGCAGCATGAACCTTGATGTGCTCAATAGAGCATACCTGACCATCCTTTAGAAATCGCCAGCTTAATTTCCAGCAGTCCCTTACTCAGCAACCACACCAAAGCCCCCAGCCGATCTTGAATCATCTGGGGCAGTTCCCCTTCCAGCTCCCGCAGCAGCGCCGCCTCGATCGCCTGCTCCCGGTGCTTTAGCCCCTGCTCAATCGCCCGCACATCCTCCGGTGACAGCTGCGGCGAGGTAATCAAGCGCATCTGCCCCCCAGAGCGAATAAACGCCGTCAACCCCTGGGCCACACAAGCCATCGACGAGCTAGAAAAATACCCCACCGCCCGGTTATACACCCTCGCCTGCTCCAGGCACGGAATGTAGAAATCTTTGACAATGTTGCCCTCGCTACTGCGGTACTCATCCTGAATCGTCAGATCCTTCAGGCTCACGCAGACTCCTTTAATAGCAAGCATTTTGCTGAAGTCTAACTAAGTCAAATTTCCGATTTGGGGTTTAAGGCTCATTTGCTCAAATTTCTTTACGCAGTGGCGAATACCAGCCCAGGGGCGCGATCGCCCTGCAACCGCTGCCCTGTCTTCGCCCATGGCTACAGCCACTCAAGTTAAAACGACTACGCCCATAGTCGCTCAGCGCTTCCAGGCTTGGTGCCAAAGGCATGACGACGAGTAACGCAGCAATTAACCCCTTGCGACTGGCGGCTAAACGCTTCCCGCCGTTCTCTGTAACCTCAAAGGCGACACCCGGATTCGAACCGGGGGTGGAGGTTTTGCAGACCTCTGCCTTACCACTTGGCTATGTCGCCACCTTATCAGTTTCCGAGTATAGCAAACTCGGGGTGCTATCTAGCGATCGCGCTGCCCTAACCTTCAGCAAACCCAGCTGGCTCTCGCCTCTATTAAATACTGCCGGTTTGGGGTTGGCGAAATCGATAAATATCGGTAAGCGCAGTTACCCAACCGGAGGTTAAAGACGCTAAAAGTTGATCGCCCTTCTCCAGGGTAGCCACGGTTGGGTCGCCCAAAACGCCGCTGGCGCTGAGGTCTTGGGTGACCCAGGCAAAAGGCAGTGCGCCCTCCATCGTCAGCCAGCTATCAGTAGGCAAATTTTGCGGGAACTCGGCTTTGGCCTGATCCATCCGCACCTGGTCAGGCAGTATTGACAGCATCAGGCTAGTTTCGGCATCTCCGGCGTGAATGCCTAGTTCCATCTCCTTGGGGGTGAGCAAATCGCCAGCACAGTTGGGCACCGCCCACACAAACAGCGGAAACACCATCAAATCAGCATGGGTCAGGTGCAGATCGCGGGCGGCGATTTCGAGCACCTGGGGCTGCCCGCCGTGGGCATTGAGCAGCACCAGCTTGCGAAACCCGGCTCGATAGATACTTTCGGCTACGTCGTGAATGACCCGCAGCAGAGTGTCCGCCGAGAGGGTAACGGTGCCCGGAAAGTGCCAGTGTTCGTTAGATTTGCCGTAGTAGAGGGGTGGCAAACTGTAGACCGGTATGGCCGTATCGAGCTGGGCTAGAGCCTTGCCCAGCACCGTTGTACAAATGGCGCTGTCTACAACCAGCGGCAGGTGTGGCCCATGCTGCTCGATCGCCCCCATCGGCTGCACAATCACGACATTTTCGCGATCGGGCATAGCTTCGATATCAGTCCAAGTGAGGTAGGGGAAGTAGCGGTGGGGCGGAATAGGGCTATGCATAAGGCGGAAATAGATGGGTGGAATGAATGTTATGAATCTTTGGCAGTCTGACTTGACAGTTTCGGGGAAAACGGTAACAATGAATACAGAAACAAATCGTTCATCTCTTTCTTGAGGTTCTCTCTTTCTTGAGATTCTCTGAGAGACGGAAGTAGAGCTACAGCTCGAAGGAACGCGCCTCTGTTTATCCACCTTCACTTATTTAAGGAGAGGCGAAAGATGTCCTTGAAATATCGCGGCGTTGATTACGAACCAGCTACCCCTCAAGTGGCTATCACCGAAGAAGTTATTGGTCGGTACCGTGGGGCGGTTGCTACCCGTCACGTGGCCAAGCAGGTTAAGGCCGATCATCCCCAGGGTCTCAAGTATCGTGGGGCTGTGGTTCGCTAGACCAAGTTTGCCCGGTTAGGCTAATCGCTGGCTCCAGTTGTGGGTTTTACCCCGCTGGGGCCAGCGCTTTTTTGAGGGCAGCGAGCCAATTCTGAATCGTTATTTTGCCAAAGCATCTCTAGAGGGGTGCTTTTTTGTGCCATAGGCTTGGACAATACTAAATACTATTATTACGTTACGTCGTCCAGGAGAATCGTTGGCTATTTTTGCGTATCTACTGGGGCTGGCTACGGGAGTACTGCTGCTGATCTGGCAGCAGCGGCGGCAGCGTAGCCGTGAGCAACGACTGATGAAAACCTTAAAGACAACCGACTGGCCGACAGCCCTAGGTCAGGTGGAACAACTAGTTAAAACTCAGCCCCAGCAGCAGCGAAGGCTGCGATCGCTCGGCACTAGCCGCGATACCCTAGAGCGCATTTTACAAACGGCGCCGATTGGCTATCTCCAGGTTGATGAAGAAAATCAGCTGATCTGGTGCAATGAGCAGGCCAACCGGCTGCTCAAAATGAACCAGATTTTGCCTGGGCCTGTCCAGCGGCGACGGCTGCTGCTAGAGGTAGCCCGCTCCTACGAACTCGATGCCCTAATTGAGGAAACCCGCGAAAAGCAAGCCTGCTGCCAGCAGGAGTGGATGCTCTACCAAATTTCCCCCGACCCGCTGCATCCCAAAGAAGATCCGACCTATCCCCTGCGGGGCTACGCCCTTCCCCTCGACAATGGCGAAGTGGGCGTGTTTTTGGAGAATCGTCAGGAGGCAGCCCTGCTGGTGCAGCAGCGCGATCGCTGGACCTCCGACGTAGCCCACGAGCTCAAAACCCCCCTCACCTCGATTCGGCTGGTGGCCGAAACCCTTCAGCCTCGCGTAGACGACAGCCAGCGGCGCTGGCTCGATCGCCTCATCAACGAAACCATTCGGCTCAGCAACCTAGTCGAAGACCTACTCAACCTCAGTCGGATCCAGGGCAATCAGTTTCAGGGGCTCACCCTAGAGCCAGTCGATCTGCCCCAGCTCATCCAGCAGGCCTGGGTCAGTCTAGAGCCGCTGGCCCAGGTAAAAGGGTTAACCCTCACCTACGACGGCCCCTCCCACTGTTTAGTCAACCTAGATGAGGCCCTGTTTCATCGGGTGCTGCTCAACTTGATTGATAACGCCATCAAACACAGCCCCAGCCGCGCCACCATCTTTGTGCATTTGGTGAAGCCCAATTTACCCAATTTAGAATCTAAGGCCAGCGATCCCCAAGCAGACTCCGTGACCCTTGAAGTCATGGATATGGGGGCCGGTTTTAGCGCTAAGGATCTGCCCCATATTTTCGATCGCTTTTACCGAGCCGACCCGTCCCGCAGTCGCAGCGACCCGCTGGTCGATCTGTCCCCCACGGCCACTGGAGTTGCTACCGAGGTGAGCCGAGGTACCGGCCTGGGCCTAGCGATCGTGAGCCAAATTGTCGAAGCTCACCTCGGCACGATTACTGCCGCCAACCATCCCGATTTGGGCGGTGGCTGGCTGCGGCTACGGCTGCCAGCCACCGCCCAAATCGAATAGTTGCCGAAACTTACCCCTAATAAAATCAGAATCTAGGCAGATAAATCTGAGAATTTATACTCAGGTGGCCTCAAGGCCTGTCATATTTGTTAGGTTGGTTACCTAATCTTGCTAGGTCATTCCTAGCCCTATTCGTCACGCCATGACAGAGCGGCTGCAGAAAATTTTGTCTCAGTATGGCCTGGCCTCCCGTCGGCAGGCCGAGCAGATGATTGAGTCTGGACAGGTGCAGGTCAATGGGGAGGTCGCTCATCTCGGTCAGCGGGCCGACCCCAGCTGCGATCGCATTGAGGTCAACCAGCAGCCCCTGCAGTCCCACCACCGCCCTACCCAGCACTACCTATTGCTGCACAAGCCTCTAGGCATGGTGTCTACCTGTGCCGATCCCCAGGGGCGACCCACCGTGTTGGATGTTCTACCCCCCGATCTCCAGAGCCTGGGTATGCATCCCGTCGGGCGGCTCGATGCCTACACCACCGGGGCGCTGCTGCTCACCAACGATGGCGACTTTACCTTTCGGCTCACCCATCCTCGCCACGATATTCCCAAAACCTACCGCGTATGTGTTGAAGGGCAGGTGCTGCCCGATGCCCTTGAGGCATGGCGCAAAGGCATCAAGCTCGACCATCGGCCCACTCGCCCCGCTGAGGTAAACGTAATTGCCAAAGGCAGCAACCAAACGCAGCTCAAAGTCGTACTACAAGAAGGGCGCAACCGACAAATTCGCCGGGTCGCCCAGGCCCTAGGCTACCGGGTGCTAGACTTACACCGAACTGCAGTGGGCTCCGTGGAGTTAGGCAACCTCCCCGAGGGGGCTCACAGGGCTTTGTCATCTGCCGAAATTAAGGCATTATTAGCAGAGTCATCGGTTCAATCAGCCCCACTTACTAATCTGCCTTATCCACCAGTAGCAGCAAGCCCTTCGCCGTCTTAAGCTAAATTTCCCCTGATTTTCCCTGTATGAAGACAAAAGAGTTGGTTGATCCTAATGCCGTTTATCGAGAGCAGCTTGTAGAACTGGGTACCCTACTGCGGGCGGCTCGCCAGCAGCAGGAGAAGACCCTAGAATCTGTGGCTGAAATAACCCTGATTCGGCCTAGCCTAATTGCGGCGATTGAACAGGGTGACTTAGACGGGCTGCCAGAGCCGGTCTACATTCGCGGTCTGATTCGCCGCTATGGCGACGCCCTTCAGCTCGATGGCGAAACCTTAGCCAGCCAATTTTTTACCCCGCCCCGCATCCAGCGCCGCTCTTGGAAAGAGACTCCAGCGGCTCAGCTGCGTCCTCTCCACCTCTACAGTGCCTACTTTATGCTGCTGGTAGTAGCAATTAGCGGGCTGTCCTACCTGCTGCGGCAAACGGCCCCAGAGGTAACCGTGCTGCCGCCCCTAAATCCTTTAAGCGGTGAGCCAGAAACTGAATCTAAATCTGGATCCAGTGCCGAGAATATTTCTGCTCCTCCGACCCCTCAGCCTGCCGAATCCCAATCTCCCATCCAGGTCAAGATGACCCTAACAGCCCAGTCTTGGTTACGCATCACCTCCGATGGTCAAACTGAGTTTGAAGGTATTTTGCAGCCTGGCGATAGCCGGATGTGGACAGCCGATCAGGCGCTGACTATCCGGGCTGGCAATGCTGGTGCCGTCATGGTTAGCTACAACGATCGCCAGGCCGAAGCCCTGGGCCAGCCCGGCGTGGTGCGAGAAATTACCTACCCGCCCGCAGAGGCGATTAGTTTGGCCTGGTAACATGGTCATCCACACATGACTTGCTGGAGCGTTAAACCAAGTACAGCTCGGGATCTGGAGTTTTCTCGCAGGCAAAACTCCACTTCTGGAATTGGACAAGGTTCAGACTGGCGCACGCACTTGAACACCATTTTGCAGAATAGGCTGGGACAACGGTTTGAATGTTGTCCCAGCCTATTCTGTTCGCTGTTACCTC
Source organism: Nodosilinea sp. (assembly GCA_049646445.1). Classification (GTDB taxonomy): domain Bacteria; phylum Cyanobacteriota; class Cyanobacteriia; order Phormidesmidales; family Phormidesmidaceae; genus Nodosilinea. The sequence goes on from JBARVV010000044.1 coordinate 189,203, forward strand.
CTGAGAGGGGATAAAAGGCGGGCGTCTATGGGGAATGAACGTTAACTGGGTTGGGCGATCGCCACCTTATCTTCCGCTGCCTGCTGCATATCCAAAATAAAGGGTATGTTGCCGCCTGAGCCGACGACCAGTACTCGGGGTACCTGGGCACCGCCGTCTTTCCAGGCCTCGATCGCCTCTTTTTGCAGCACTAGAGCTCCGCCCTCGGCCTTCAAGGTTTCGGCAATCAGCCGCTGAGACTCAGCTCGGCCCTTGGCCCGGTTAATTTCAGCCTGGGCTTCTTGCTCGGCTTCCTGGGCAATGTAAACGGCGCGGCGGGCGCGCTGCTCGGCAATTTGCTTATCTTCTACGGCCTTGGCAAAATCGGTCGAGAAGGTAAGATCTACCACGCTGGTATCCAGCACTAAAATGCCGTACTTGGCCAAGCGCGTGGTTAGGGCATCGTCAAAGTCTTGCTTTAGCTCAGCCCGCTGGGTAATCGCCTCTTCTACAGTGCGGCGGGCGGCGGCAATTTTGAAAGACTCCTGGGTTTGGGGAGCCACAATTTTAGACACCAGGTTTTCTAGCGTGCCCTGGGTGCGGCGAATATTGACCACCTCGGTAGGGTCGAGGCGAAAGTTGATGGCAAAGCGACCGGAGAGGTCCTGCAGGTCTTTGGTTGAGCTTTGGGCCGGCACCTCAAACTTTTGTACGGTCACGTCGTACACATCGACATTTGAGACCAGGGGCGGCTTCAGGTGAATGCCTTCTAGCAGGGCACCATCCTGGGATTTACCCAGAACACTGAGCACGCCGGCCTGGCCGGGGTTGATGATTACAAAGCTGCTGGTTACCAGGGCCAAACCGACGATGGCGAGGAAACTTAGCACCACTGGTGGCCAGTTTAAAGTCGAAGATTTCAACGGAAGTTCCTAATTGTGCTGCCCTTCTACGGTATCGGCTATTGAGCCGAGCGGCGAGGTTCTTCAGCAAGGCTTTGGATTAAAGACTTTGGATTGCAGGCTTAGGATCATCAACTAAAGCGCTGTAGCCGAGGTGCCTGCGCTAGTCGGGTAGTCCGGTCACTTGGCCCGAACCAGACACCACTTCGCCGATGGCGTAGGCGGCTACCTGGTGCTGGGCTAGCCAGGTCAGGGTCTGATCAACGTGGTTGGCGGGTACTACCAGAGCAAAGCCAATCCCCATGTTAAAGGTATTGTAGAGCGCGCATTCAGGCACCTGGCCCGCCGTCGCCAGCCATTCAAACACGGGGGGTACAGGCCAGCTGCCCACCTGGAGATGAATGCTTTGACCTGGCCCCAGGCAGCGGGGAAGGTTTTCGGGCAGGCCACCGCCGGTAATGTGGGCCATGCCGTGGATGGTCAACCCCTCTCGGCGGACCTTCAGCACGGGCTCTACGTAGATGCGGGTGGGGGTGAGCAAGACTTCGGCCAGGCTCAGGTCGCTGAGGGTGGGTACGACCTCGTCCCAGCGGTAGCCGGTACCGCCGTCGGGGCGCTGGCCCTCAGCAACGACCTTACGCACTAGGCTAAAGCCGTTGCTGTGCACGCCGCTGCTGGCTAAGCCAATGACGCGATCGCCCACCTCTACCTGGCTGCCATCCAAAATCTGAGCCTTTTCGACCACGCCCACGCAAAAGCCCGCCAGATCATACTCGCCAGGGCCATAAAACCCAGGCATTTCAGCGGTTTCGCCCCCAAGCAGGGCGCACCCGGCCTGGCGGCACCCAGCCACAATGCCCTCGACCACCTCCGCCAGGGCAGCGGGTTCTAGCTTGCCGGTGGCCAGATAGTCGAGAAAAAACAGCGGTTCAGCCCCGCTGGTAAGAATGTCGTTGACGCACATGGCCACCAGGTCAATGCCGACTGTGCTGTGGCGCTGGGTCACCTGGGCAATTTTGAGCTTGGTGCCAACCCCGTCGGTGCCCGATACTAGCACCGGCTCGCGGTAGCCGCTGGGTAGCTCGCAGAGGCCGCTAAACCCCCCTAAGCTTCCCAGCACCTCGGGGCGGCGGGTGCTATCTACCAGACTGCGGATGCGCTGTACAAAGCCGCGCCCTGCTTCTACGTCTACACCGGCATCCCGATAGTCCATGGGGTTTCAAACGTCCTTGTGTGTGGGCCAGTCTCTTACCTTAAAAACGGGGGCGAGCTTCGTCAATGGGCCAGGCCACTGGCAGCGGCGATCGCCTGGCTGAACTCATCTATATTCTTGGAGTATCCTCCTGAAAGTTGGATCCAAATAGCAACACTTTTGTGAGTTTTTTCGGCGCTTAGGCCACTTGGCTTTGTCCCCTCAATTTGCGATCGCCGAGAGGACTTGTACTAAGGAAATACAGTTTTTGTGCCAAGAACTTCACCCTTTGCTGACAAAATCTGGCCCAAGGGATGGATAGACTGATTATTTTTACATAACTCACTTGACTGAACTCATAAACAATTCGAAATTTAACCGAGCCCACGTAGGACTGGTCAGCCCAGTCGTAGCAGTCAGTTTAGCCATTCGTATAGGGTTGGCTACTTTTTTCTTTTGCTGTGGGAGCATAACTCATCGGTATCTCCCCGGATTCGCAAGCCTGGCTGAACGTGCTAAGTTACATTTCGTCAAAAAAACCGAAGGCAAATTTGCAACGAGTACGGGCTTTAAGGCGATTCCTGTGTCGTCTGTTCTAGGTCATGTTTACTAAACCCGGAATTTATCCCTAGCTCTTTCTGTTGAATTCTTTTGGTGTACATGAAACATTCCGTATTGGGCGGACTGACGGTTGCCGTCGCTATGTCCGTCATTGGAGCACCTCTACCCAGCCACGCTCAAGACAGCAGCAACAGCGGTCTGTCCTTAGATTCCGAAGCAGAGCATCATGCCGAAGCTCTGTCGCTGATTGACTACCCTGATGCAGGTCAACCTGCCGACTCTGACCCTTCAACCTTCGCGCCTGCTGAGCCTGCCGAACCTGAATCAGCCTTACTCATTCAGTCCTCTGACGAAGCGCCCAAAACCTTAGATACGGCTACAGTATTTCCCCACGCCCTCGATGCTCGCCAGGCTGCCACGGTCTACATTCGCTCAATACCCGTAATTACTCTGGTTGGGGGTGAGCTTGAGACCCTAAGTGCTGGCCAGGGCACGGTTGCAACTCCCCCAGATGCTCAAGAGCCCCTGCGGCGGGCAAATGATATCGTTGCTCGGCTGCAAACGCTGGCTGTTGATGGCGATGCGACTGCTATCGAAGCTCGTTGGGAAAGCGAACTAGAATCGTTTGTGGTGACCTGGGGCGATCAAACCCTGCTGACTATCAATGACGAAGCCATTTTGCCTGACACCACCGCCAACCCCGGCGAAGATGCGCTTCAAATCGCCAACCGGCTGCGTCGCCTGCTGGGTAATGCCCCGCCGCTAGCTCGGGTTGAAGGTTTACCTGAGCCAGCGGCTGAGGTAAACCAGATAGGCGTAGTCGCCTCCAGTCTGACCGGTATGGCCTCTTGGTATGGCCCTGGCTTCCACGGTCGCCGCAGCGCCAGTGGCGAGGTCTTTAACCAAAATGCTCTAACAGCGGCCCATCGCACGCTGCCTTTTGGTACCCAGGTGCGCGTTACCAACCTGTCTACAGGCCAGTCGGTGGTAGTGCGGATTAACGATCGCGGCCCCTTTAGCCATGGTCGAGTAATCGATTTGTCAGCGGCAGCGGCTGGCCAAATTGGCCTAAGAGCCAGCGGTGTTGGGCGGGTGCAGGTCGACGTTCTCTCGGCTCCGTAGCCGCTTCCCAACGCCGCTGTTCCCAAAGCCCCTGCGAAATCGAAATCTCTGCTAAGGCCCAACTCAACCCTCTCCGTCGCCCAGGCTGGAGAGGGTTTTTGGTGGGGTACCCTAGCTGTAGGGGGGCTGTAGCGAGATGAGAGCATGAAGCGGAGGTGGAGCGATATGCTCCTGACTTTAGATCTGGTACGGTAATACCTCTGAAAAGAGGTGGCCAGAAGTTTAGCTGTCACATAGGCTCAAGCAGCAAAGGGTAGGACATTGTGCGGGTACTCAAGGCGGTCGAAGGCTTAACGCGCTACTTAATTCAAGCGCGTCAGGGCCAGGTGGGAAAGCGCGCTGGCGGCACTGATCTAGAGCAGGCCGATCGCCTTGAGGTTGGGCTGGTGCCCACGATGGGCAACCTGCACCGGGGGCATTTAAGCCTAATTGAGCGAGCCCGGCGAGAAAATGCCCTGGTGGTGGTGAGTATTTTTGTCAATCCGCTCCAGTTTGGCCCCCAGGAGGATCTGGCCTGCTACCCGCACACCCCCGACCAAGACCTGCACCTGTGTGAACAGGCTGGAGTTGATGTCGTGTTTATGCCTACCCCGGCGGCGTTCTACGGCACCGCTGACCCACAACCCAGCGACCTGACCCAGGTTGTGCCGCCCCAGGGCCTGGTGGCGGTGCTGTGTGGCCCCCATCGCCCAGGCCACTTTGAGGGGGTAGCGACAGTAGTGACTAAGCTGCTGAGCCTGGTGGTGCCCGATCGCACCTACTTTGGGTATAAAGACGCCCAGCAGCTGGCTATTTTGAAACACCTGGCTCGAGATCTGAACCTGCCGGGCCAGATTGTAGGCTGCCCCACCGTGCGCGAGGCCAGTGGTTTGGCGCTCAGCTCGCGCAATGCCTATCTGAGCGCCGCCGAACGCCAGCAGGCCACTGCCCTCTACCGAGGCCTTGAAGCAGCCCAGCGCTGCTTCAAGGCCGGGGAGCGGCACCGCACAGCCCTAGTTGCCGCTGTACACCAGGAGCTGGCTCAGGAGCCTAGTCTACAGCCGCAGTACGTGGAGCTGGTGCACCCTGAAACGCTGCAACTGCTGGAGCGGATAGAGACCCTGGGCATGGTGGCGGTAGCGGCCCATCTGGGCACTACTCGGCTGATTGACAACCTGCTGCTGCGCGATCGCCAGCCCATTGTGGCCATTGACGGCCCCGCCGGGGCCGGTAAGTCGACGGTGGCCCGGCTGGTGGCCCAGCGGCTCAACTTGCTCTACCTCGATAGCGGGGCTATGTATCGAGCCGTAACCTGGCTGGCCCTGGAACGAGGGATGGACCTACACGACGAGGTGGCGATCGCCGAACTGGTGGGCGACTGTGACATGCGCCTGGCCACCTCGGGCGACGACCCCGCCTTTGCTGCTTTCCCCAGCCGCATCTGGCTGAATGGGCAGGAGGTGACTCAGCTGATTCGCAGTTCGGCGGTTACCGGGCAGGTCTCCCTGGTATCGGCCCAGCCTACCGTGCGCCAAACCCTGCTGCGCCAGCAGCAGCAGTATGGCGTTACGGGCGGCGTGGTGATGGAAGGCCGCGACATCGGCACCCAGGTGTTTCCCCAGGCGGAGCTGAAAATATTTCTCACCGCTTCAGTGGCAGAACGGGCTCGCCGCCGCCAGCGCGACCTAGCCGCCCAGCAGCAGCCAGCGGTATCCCTCGAAGATCTAGAGCTGGCGATTGACGAGCGCGATCGCAAAGATAGCAGCCGGTTGGTGGCTCCCCTGCGGCAGGCCGACGATGCGATCGCCCTCATCACCGACGGTCTCTCTATTGATAATGTCGTTGAGAAGATCGTGCAGTTATTTAATGGGACAGTGATTAGCAAGTAATGTCGTCACTTGCTAATCACTGAATATTTCTATGCCTATCACTGGATCCACTCAAATCCTCGGCGTTATCGGTGACCCGATTGCCCACTCGCTGTCGCCCGTCATGCACAACGCCGCTCTGGCGGAACTGGGGGTTGATATCGTGTACGTGGCGTTTCCGGTTGCGGCGGAGGGGCTAGAAGCAGCGATCGCAGGATTTGCAGCCACCGGGGTGCGGGGGTTTAGCGTCACCATTCCCCACAAGCAGGCGATCGTGCCGCTGCTAGCGGAGCTAACGCCTGAAGCCCAGGCGGTGGGGGCCGTCAACACCGTGTGGCGCACCGAGCAGGGCTGGGCGGGCACCAATACCGATGTGGCTGGGTTTGTCTCCCCCCTCAAAGATCGGCAAGACTGGTCTGGCAAGACGGCTCTGGTGTTGGGCAATGGCGGGGCGGCCCGAGCGGTGGTGGCAGGCTGTGGGCAGCTTGGCTTCGCCGTTGTCCAGGTCGTGGGCCGCAGTATGCAAAAACTGGCCGATTTTAAGAAAAGCTGGGTTGATTCGCCCCTGCAAGCATCCCTCACTACCTACAGCTGGGCCGATCTGCCGACCCTGCTGCCAGAGGCTGATTTAATCGTTAACACTACCCCCATCGGCATGCACACCACCGCCGACCAAACCCCGCTCACCGCCGACCAGCTTGCTCTGGCTCCTGCTGCCGCTGTGGTCTATGACCTTATCTATACCCCTCGTCCCACGCGGCTGCTGACCCTGGCTGCTCAGCGGAGCTTGGGCACCATCGACGGCCTGGAAATGCTCGTACAGCAGGGGGCAGTCGCCCTAGACATTTGGCTCCAGCAGCCCGTACCGGTAGCGACGATGCGCCAGGCGCTGGTGGCATGGCTGGAGGCAAAGACCGCTTAGCTAGCGGCTGCACCGCAGCTAGGGCAAAAAGGTCTGGGGGCGGCTGGCGATTGATTCAGTGGGGGGCATCGCTAGCTCGAAGCCGCTGTGGGTGAGCAAATATTGAGTGACCTGGGCAACAATCGATCGCACTACTGCTTCATTGGCGCTGCGCACAAAATCACAGTTTTTGTCTCTTAACGGGCCGTTGTCGCCAGATTTCGCTCGAAGGTTTGTTCTAGCAGCGTTTGCCAGCTCGCGCTTAAATCGTCTTCGCTGCGGTAGGCTTCCCAGGGGCCAGCATCGAAGCCAGAAATGCTCCACTGCCCAGTCATGTGGTTACCATCCTCTGAAACGGTGCCGGTGTAATCAATAGTGGTCTGGTTTGAGGTCATATAGCGCTTTACAAACCGCACCTGACGCCCCGAAACCGTACCGCTGAGCCCGGCCTCACCCAAGTGGCCATCGTCCAAAATGCTGCCGCTCAGCGTATTGCCCCCCTGTACCAAGGTGGCCTCGAAGCGGGTAGGAGTATCCCGCTGCCAGTAGGTACCCAGCCACATGCCGCTTAAATCTGCCATAGGCCTACCTTACATGCCCAACCTTACACATACAATTTGTACAATTTAGTAGAGATACTGCGCAGTATCTCTCCAAAGAAACCAATCCTCAGCGGTGCAAGGAGCCTGGCCCCATCTATACTCGTCCTCTGGCGCGATTAATCGAAGAATTTCAGCGACTGCCGGGAGTGGGGCCCAAGTCGGCTCAGCGACTGGCGCTGCACGTTCTCAAACGCCCCCAGAGCGAGGTACAAGCCCTGGCCCAGGCGCTTCTGGATGCCAAAGCTCAGGTGGGACAGTGCTCGGTGTGCTTTCATCTCTCAGCAGACCCGGTGTGCGATATTTGCCGGGCGACCAACCGCAACCCTAACATCCTCTGCGTGGTGGCCGACTCTCGCGATGTAATTGCCATCGAAAAAACCCGCGAGTATCGAGGTCGGTACCATGTCCTGGGTGGCCTAGTTTCGCCTATGGACGGCATTGGCCCCGAGCAGCTCAACATTGGCCCACTGGTACATCGGGTAAACAAAGAGAGCACCCAGGAGGTGATTATGGCCATTAGCCCCAGCATTGAGGGCGATACCACTACCCTCTACGTTGGGCAGTTGCTCAAGCCCTTTACGCGAGTGACCCGCATTGCCTTTGGTCTACCCATGGGGGGCGATTTGGAGTACGCGGATGAAGTGACCCTGGCCCGGGCGCTAGAGGGGCGGCGGGATTTGGAGTGAGTGAGTGAGTGGGTGAGGGGGGCGATCGCTGGCCGGTTGATCAGCTGGGGCTGGTTGAATTGTTTATAAGCCAGCCAGGACAGCCAATTTGGGTTTCTCGCTAACCCTAAACTTGAGACCAAACGTTAGGCTGGCCTGGATCAGGCAGGATTCGGTTTAAATCTTTAGTGAGGTTATCTATGACTTCGGCCTGTTTGGGGTTGTCTGGCGCGTAGGTTAGATTAAAGATTAATAGCCCTTGCTGTGGGTCTGCGGTTTTCAAGGCGATGGTTACAGACCAGCCCTCAAGAGCCGCACTGTTATTACCGTCAGGCACCGATGGGAGTTTTTCTCTATTTTTTGCGCCATGGCCAGACGGCCTACAGCCTCACGGGCGGCTACTGCGGCATGCCCGAAAATGATCCTGGCCTGACCCCAGAGGGGGTGTCGATGGCCGAGGAGTTTGCCCAAACCTACGCGCACTTGCCCTGGACGGCTGCCTATGTAAGCCCCCTAAGGCGGGCTGTAGAAACGGCTCGCCCCCTCTGCGAGTCGGTGGGTCTAGAGATGCACCTGCGCGATGGGCTGCGCGAGGTGATGTACGGTCGCTGGGAGGGCATGCATCCTACAGCGGTCGATCGCGACCACCATGACGAGTATGTAGCCTGGCTAACTGACCCAGCCTGGTACGCTCCAGTGGGGGGAGAGCGGGCCGTAGATATTGCGCGGCGCTCGGCTCAGGTACTCGACGAAATTGAGCGCACTCACATCAGCGGTCATATTTTGATGGTGTCTCACAAAGCTACTATTCGCATTATGCTGTGCACGCTGCTGGGCATCGACGTGGGCCGCTACCGCGATCGCATGGATATGCCCGTGGCCGCCGTCAGCGTTGTCGAACTGAGCCAGCGGGGTCCCCTGTTTCACACCATTGCCGATCGCTCACACCTGAGCGACCAGCTGCGATCGCTCCCCTGCACCTGAGGAAAGCGCCCTATGTCCCTGAGGCTTTACCTGCTCCGCAACGCCGAAACCGAGTACTGCCGCACGGGCCGCTACTGTAGCCAGGATGGGGTGGCGCTAACGGCGCAGGGCCAACAAATGGCTGACTATTTCGCCAAGGCCTACCACCACCTCGACTGGAAGGCCATCTTCTGTAGCCCCCTTAGTCATGCCGTTGCCACCGTGCAGCCTCTGCGTCAAATTACTGGCCTAGACGTGCAGCAACGCGCTAACCTGCGCGAGCTGTCCTTTGGTCGGTGGGAGGGCATGGCCCCCGCCACAGTCAACACCACCTTCCACGACGACTACATTCGCTGGCTGGCCGACCCCGCTTGGAATACCCCCACCGCTGGCGAAAAGGGGATTCAGGTCGCCCGCCGCAGCTCCGATGTGCTGGCCGAAATCGAGGAAACCTATCCCGATGGCAATGTGCTCGTGGTTTCCCACAAGGCCACCCTGCGGATTATGCTGTGCACCCTGCTGGGCATCGATGTCGGTCGCTACCGCGATCGCCTGGCGATGTCCGTTACTGCCCTTTCCCTAGTCGAGTTGATGGACTATGGCCCCTTTGTGCGCCAGCTCAACGATTGCTCTCACTTGCCCCAGCACCTGCGTCGCCCCTGGGCCGGCAACGGTTCCGACAGCTGATTCCTCTGTAGCAACCCGTAGCAATCCGTAGCAATCGCTAGCTTTATAGGACGCTTGTACGCCCAATCGCGTCCCTCCACCGACTCTTCACTCTAATTTCACCCTCTATCGAATGAAATATCCCGCCTGCCAGATGTCACCAATTTGAAAAACGGGTCTGATTAAGGAGCAGAGCAAAGGGATGACCCAACATGATTGGATGGTTGAGCGGGATACAAGCACATAGTATGGGTTGGCTGCACCTTGTCCAGGTGCCATTGGCTCCAGTAGCGCCAGCGCCACCGAGCGTAACTCCAGAGGATGCTGCTCTCATTTTTTCAGGGCCGCAGTTTTTTATTGCCCTGGTGTCAGGGCTGATGCTGGCCTTTGGTTTTCAGCTGCTGCTGACTAACCTATCGGTGGCCTTGGGTATTTCTATCCTCGGGCGCGGCAGCTCTGGCAAACACTCTAGCAGTAGCGATAGTAGTAGTAGTCCGCCCATTGCAACTGCTGCGGGCCTTTGGACTATCGTTACGGTAAGTCTGGCTCTGTTTCTCGGCTGCCTGCTAGCGGTTAAGCTAAGCCTGCTTGACAGTTTCCTATTGGGGGCTATTACTGGCCTGGTGATTTGGGGCACCTATTTTTGCCTATTATTTTGGGTCAGTTCTACCACGGTTGGTTCTTTAATCGGCTCGGTGGTAAAAACGGCTACGTCTAGCTTTCAATCTCTGATGGGTACTGCAACCTCTGCTTTAGGCGCTCGAGCCGCCAGCAACCAGGTTGTGGCTACCGCTGAGGCTACTGCCTCTGCCGTGCGCCAAGAATTGATGGCCGGATGGGACAACACCAACATAAAGGATACGCTGCGCGACTACATCTCGACCCTGCGATCGCCCAGTATTGATACTACTGCTCTAGAGTCCGAGTTTGAGCGACTGCTGAAGGAGTCTGGGGTTGCAGCCCAAGTCGATCGCGATTCTTTAACTCAGATCGACCGCAGCGCTTTTGAGCAACTAGTTAGCCGTCGCACCGACCTATCGCCTCAGGAAACCCGACGGATTGCCGATCGCCTATATCAGAGCTGGTGTCGGGCCGTGGGGCAAACCGAGGATCGCAATTCTTTAGCCCATCTGACCGATTACCTGAAGTCGGCCCAGCGGGATCAGCTGGTCTCTGGCCAACTGCGCGATCGCCTCGATCAGCTGCTGTCGAACGAAAAAAACAATCAGTCTGGATCTGGATCTGGGCAAGCACCGGGGTGGCTGCAGCAAGGGATGGGGATGTTGACGGGCGTTGCCATGCAGCGTCTTGACCTCAATGATCTAGACCTCTCCGATATTCTTCGCCAGCTCAAGCAGGCGCGGGGTCAGGTCAGCGGCACCGTAGCTTCGATCGCATCGAGTGGTGAAGAAAACGAAGCCTACAACGTTGTTAAAGCCGACGTGGAAGCCTATCTCTCCACCGCCTATCCCTGGCAGCTCCAGCCTGAGCGGATGAAGCAGGAGTTCTGGCCGGTCATCTACGACCCAACAGCCGATCCTGGTCAAATGCGGCAGGCACTGCTTCCCCTCAATCGGGCCTTCTTTGCCGATATTCTGTCCCAGCGGGGTCTGCTGACGCAGCAGGAAATTTCCCAGGTGTCGGCTCAGCTTGAGGATGTCCGCCGGCACGTGCTGGCCGAGGTTTCTGAACGCTATCGCATCGAGGCCGCCAAAGCCCTGCAAGTTCGGATCTACACCTTCTTGCAGCGGTCTACCCGCGACGAGCTGCTGTCCAACGACGTCGACGATCGGTTTGCCCAAGTCGTCGATGATCCGTATGCCAAAGCTGAGGATCTGCGCGATCGCTACACCGTCTTTGGCTACGTCACCTTCCGCGATGCCCTCCGGGCGCGAGGAGATCTCAGCGAAACCGAAATCGACCAGGTGGCCCACCGCCTAGAGCGATCGATGAATAACGTTGCAGCCGATGCCGCCGGGTTACAGTCTGCGGCTACAGCCCGTATGGACAACCAGTGGCAGGCGCTACAAAACTACCTGCGCTCCACCGGCAGATCTGAGCTCAACCCCGAAGGCATCAAGGCCGACATTCAAACTCTGTTATCTGAGCCCGATGCGGGCATGCACCAAGTGCGGCAGCGGCTGGCCCAGTTCGATCGCGATACCCTGGTCAAGCTGCTCAGCCAGCGCAATGACATGAGCGAGGCGCAGGTTCACCAGACCATTGATCAAGTCGAGGCCAATTGGTACAAGAGTATTCACGCTCCGGCTGCCCTGAGCGCCCAGGCCAAAGCCAAATACAACGAGGCTACTACGGCGATCGAAAACTACCTGTTGAAGACAGGTAAGCCTGAACTCAACCCAGAAGGCATCAAGCGCGACCTGGATCTAATAGTGCACGATCCTAAGCTAGGTCTTCAGGCTGTGCAAACCCGCCTGTCCGATATGGATCGAGACACGTTGGTGAAGCTGCTCAGCCAGCGGGGCGATTTAACCGAGGCCGAGGTCAATCAAACCATTGACGACCTTCAGGCTAGTATCAGTGACTTGCTCAAGCTGCCTCAGCGTTTAGCTCGTCGGGCCAAGTCCCAGGCGCTCTCCTTTGAGACGGCGCTAGAAGACTACCTGCGCAACACCGACAAGGCTGCCCTCAACCCCGACGGCATCAAGCGCGATTTGAAGCTACTGCTGCAAGACCCACGGCTAGGGGCCGACCGACTGCAGACCAGGCTAGCTCGAATCGATCGCGATACCGTGGTTGCCCTGCTGGCTCAGCGTCCCGATATGACCCAGGCTGAGGCTGAATCCGCCGTCGATCGGGTGCTAGAAATTCGCCACCAGTTTGTAGCTCAGATTCGCCAAATGCAGGAGCGAGTGCAAGGCGTCATCGATGGCATTCTGGCTCGCGTTCGTCAGTACCTCGACTCTCTCGATCGCCCTGAGCTAGACTACTTCGGCATCAAGCGCGACCTACAGCAGCTAATGGCTGACCCGAAAGCTGGTTTCGATTCCCTACGCGATCGCCTCAACCAGGTCGATCAAAATACTCTGGTTGCTCTTCTGAGTTCCCACGACGCTATCTCCGAGGCCGATGCCAAGCGCGTCATTGCCCAGGTAGAAGACGTGCGGACTACGGCGCTCAGCAAAGCCGAGCAGCTGGAGCACGAAGTCGAGAGGCGCCTGACCGAAATGCGCTACCAGGTTGAAAAGCAGGTGGAAGATACCCGTAAGACCGCTGCCGCTGCATCCTGGTGGATCTTTGGTACCGCTACGATATCAGCCATCTGTGCCGCGATCGCAGGCGGCCTGGCCACTCTATAGCCATCTTGGCTATCGTAAAAGCAGCCACCCTTGATAGGGTGGCTGCTTTTGCGTTCAGGGTAAAACCGCTCTCTAGGGTAAAACTCTGTCCTAGTTCGATTCAGCCCCGTTCACTTTAATTTTTGCCCCCTGACAAGCCACCTACTGTTGACTATGGGTTCTTACTGGTTTACGCCTCTTTTTACTCCCCTGATTGTGGGCCTGGCTCTAGTGAGCTGCGCCGCCTCTACTCCAGAGAATGGTCCAGCTAGCGAGACCGCTCCCGAACCTGCCCAAGAAACCGCCCAAACTTCGGCTCCTCCAGTAGTCGAGTCGGTAGAGCCTGTCACCCTGCTTGAGGGCCTAGAGCATCCCTGGAGCATGGTCTGGCTACCCGACGGCGACATGCTAATTACCGAGCGCCCTGGGCGGCTGCGTCGGGTTAGCAACGGCGTTTTAGACCCCACCCCCATCGCTGGCGTTCCCGATGTGCTGGCCCTGAGCCAGGGAGGGTTGCTAGACCTCGCCCTGCACCCCCAATTCGAAGACAACGACTTGGTTTATTTCGCCTATGCCGACGGCACTCAGCAGACTAACCGAACCCAGGTAGCCCGTGCTCGCTTAGACGGCGACACCCTCAGCGATTGGACGGTCATTTTTACCAACAACCGCGATAAGTCTGGCGGGCAGCACTTTGGCTCTCGTCTGCTGTGGCTGCCCGACGGCACGCTGCTAGTGGCGCTGGGTGACGGCGGCAACCCGCCCCTACAGCTCGAAGGTGAGCTGATTCGTAACCAGGCTCAAAATCGTCAGTCTCTCCTGGGTTCGGTCGTACGCATTACTGACGAGGGCGATGCCCCTGCCGATAACCCCTTTGTCGATGAGGCTGGCGCCAATCCGCTGATTTGGAGCTACGGTCACCGCAATATTCAGGGGCTCACCCTTGACCCCGAAACCAACCAGGTCTGGTCTACCGAGCACGGCTCTCGGGGGGGCGACGAACTCAACCGGCTAGAACCCGGCAAAAACTACGGCTGGCCGGTAGTTACCTATAGTCAAGAATATTCCGGTGGCCCTGTCTCTACCGAACAATCGCGCCCCGGCATGGTCGACCCCACCACCTACTGGACCCCGTCTATCGCGCCGTCGGGGCTGGCGGTGTATCGGGGCGATCGCTATCCCCAGTGGCAAGGGCAGCTCTTTGCCGGGGGGCTAGTGTCCCAAGATGTGAAACGCATTGAGCTTGATGCCAGCGGCAGCGTCGTCAACGAAACCTCTATTCCCATTGGTCAGCGGGTACGCTCCGTCAGTCAGGGGCCAGATGGATTTCTCTACGTACTCACTGATCAGCCGAATGGGCGGCTCATTCGGCTTGAGCCAGCTTCCTAGACGCCCGCGGTCTATCAACAGCTATAGGTTAAAAAAACAAAGGGCACTCCCGTTTAGCGAGAGTGCCCTTTGCCTATTGGGTCTCAACCTTCGAAACGACCCTGAATGAAATGACTAAATGCTTTAGCAACGGCATCTAGAGGGGAAAGTGCGCCTAAATCTCCCCTGGGCTGCCTTGCCCCGAAACGGCCTTAGGTTAGAAATGGATCGAGGTTGCAATGTTTCAGGGTGTGGCCAGGTCAGGCCGCGTAATCAAATACTGCATCGAGATAGAGGCGGTTAATGCGGCGATCGCTGATGCCGTTCTGCATCAAGAATAGCGACAGTGCCGCGCAAAATACCCGATGCTGGCTCCAAGATGGATGGGTTTCTACGTAGTCACGCATTGCTTCAAATAGCTCCTCGGGCACCTCTACACTCAAACTAATTTTTGATGCCATTGCTGTCATTGATTGCTCACTCATCTCCATTTCCCCAATCTGAAATTAGACACCAAAACACTGCCCCTGCCAACTTCCTCCATAGGCCGGATCCCTTACTGGCAGGGAACTTAGAGGCCGCTCACGGAGTTGGGACAGAAGCGCTGTGTAAGCTGGTCGCACCATTGTCACCAGACTGCCTGAGGATGTCAATCTTGCCAACTGCTCCCTAATCCGCTACTTCAAACTTGCCCTAGACGAGGCTTTAAGGGTTTCAGCGATCCCCGCTAAAATCCCTTGTAGTTACTGCTACATAGTAGATCGGGTGTACCTGTGGACAACGTCAATATTAAGTCCCAGCTCAATCGACTGTTATACCGTTCGTGCCTGGGGAAAACCTGGACATAACTGGGGAAAACCCTGGGGAAAACCCCTAAAGCAAAAGAAAAAATATAAAATCCAGCTGAGCTGAAATTATTTAATGATTTCCCTAATTCTACCTGCGCTTAGATTGAGCGATCGCCACGGGTTACCATGCCCTCAGCACTTTTTCGGGCCAGCCCACCTCATCCTTTGGGTGGTAAATCTGAACCATCTACCTGCTCATCGCTATCGTAGTAGAGCGCATCAAGGGTTTGCTTTTGCTGACGGCGTGACGGGCGGCGATACTTTTTAGCCTGTAGCCTAGGTTCTTGGTGCTGCTGCCCCTTTTCTCCCATTTTGACCTTAAGGGCAGCATCGGGGTCTCGCTGCCGCTGCCGGTTGACTTCGTAGGCTACAGCTTCCTCCATCAGCGTGAGGTAAAAGTCGTAGCGCGACCAGTCAGTATCCACCACGCAGCCAGGATCGCCTCGATGCAGGCAATCGCTAAACTGGCACTGCCTCTGGGCCAGTCGCTGCCGCAGTTCTGGGAAACATTGACCCAAAGCGGCTGGGGTAAGGGTTAAATCAGGTTGGTTAAAGCCAGGGGTATCGGCTAGAAATCCTCCCTCGGGCAGTTCAAACAGCTCCACATGGCGTGTGGTATGTCTGCCCCGATTTAGCTTGCCCGATACCGCTCCTGTTCTTAGGCTAGCTTGGGGAATCAGCCGATTGATTAAACTAGACTTACCGACTCCAGACGGCCCAGAAATAACCGTAGTATGCCCTTGCAGCAATGGCTGTAGCTTTTCTAAGGGGTCGCCTTCTTCCCGAACGCTCAAGCTGGTGACCGAATAGCCCCACTGGCTAAGCTGGCCTTGCCAGTAGTGCCGGGTGTCGGCACTGACCAAATCCTGCTTATTGAGCAACACGCTCACGGGCACTCCGGTTGACTCAGCCTGAATTAAAAACCGCCCCAGTTGTTGAGGGTCTAGGTCGGGTTCGGCCAGAGCAAACACCAGCAAAATTTGATCGGCATTGGCCACTGGCGGACGGTCAAGTACGCTTTGGCGGGGCGCTACGGCTGCGATCGCAGCCCGACCCCCGGCCCAATCTACCCCCTCTAGGCACACCCGATCTCCCACCATCACCTGTTGGCCGGTCTTTTTGAGTCGCGCCCGCCGGGTACACAACAGTACGTCCTCTGAAGCCTCAGGGAACGCAGCAGAATCCAACTTTACCCGGTAATAGTTGGCCTGAGTAGCGATCACTAGCCCCCAGGGGCCAGTATTGTCAACGCCGTTGGGGTTGCAGGCTGTCATCGCTTAGGCGGGGCGTCGCACGCGCAGAACAAAATAGTCGGTGCAATCCTGCAGATGCTCTATGGTGTAGCCCTCCATGGTTAAGCTATCGGGCACCTGCTCTACGGGTTCACCGGCATCAATCCACACTTCTAGCAGAGCCCCTGGGGCCATTTTTTCAAGCTGAAGCTTGGTGCGCACAAAATTGATGGGGCAGGGGGTGCCCCGCAGGTCCATCTGCCTATCTACAGGGGTAGACGCTGAATAACTCATCCGCGAAATAGCCCCCCCAAAAAGCCTTCAATGCCGCCTCGGTTGACCTTCTCACCGCGAATTTCCGCCAATTTTTCAACCATCTCGCGCTCTTCAGGCTTAAGTCGAGTTGGTATATCAACCTGTATTTTAATCAGATGGTCACCCCGGCTGACTGGATTACCCAGCTTGGGTACACCGCGATTGTCGAGGGTGAGCACGGTACCAGGCTGGGTGCCCGCTGGCACGTCGAGTTCTTCAGGCCCGTCAACGGTGTCAATGGTGAGTTTGCAGCCCAAAATTGCCTGCAAATAGCTGATCTTTAAGTCAGAGAGAATATTGATGCCGTCGCGCTTAAAGGCGGCATCCTCGGCTACAAATAGATAAACATACAGGTCGCCCGCCGGGCCGCCCCGTAGCCCAGCATCCCCTTCCCCTGACACCCGCAGCCGGGTGCCATTATCGACACCGGCTGGTACCGTAATTTTGAGCTTTTTAGTCTCCTGAGTCTGGCCACTGCCGCCACAGACCTCACAGCGATCCTCAATCACCTCACCAGTGCCGCTACAGGTAGGGCAGGCCGATACCTGGGTAAAACTGCCAAAGGGCGTACGGGTAGCCCGACGCACCTGGCCCGTACCGCCGCAGGTGCCGCAGGTGCTGGGGCGCGTACCAGGCTTAGCACCACTGCCGGTACAGGTGCCGCAGGTTTCTAAGTGGCTGATTTTAATTTCTTTTTCGCCGCCAAATACGGCATCTTTAAAGTCGAGGCGCAGGTCGAGGCGCAGGTCGTCACCTCTTGTCGGTCCCCGTCGCCGCGTACCTTGGCCCGCACCACCCGAGAAGCCGCTAAAGAAGCTCTCAAAGATATCGGCAAAGCCGCCCATATCGCCCAAGTCCTGGTAGCCACCAGCCCCAGCTCCGATCCCGGCTTCCCCAAAGCGATCGTAGCGAGCCCGAGTCTCAGGCTCTGAGAGCACTTCGTAGGCCCGATTAATCTCTTTGAAGGCATCTTCAGCCCCAGGATCCTTATTGACATCCGGGTGATACTTGCGGGCTAATCGGCGATAGGACCGCTTAACTTCGTCTTGGTCGGCGTTGCGCGAAATACCTAGAATGTCATAGAAATCACGGGCCATAGGGGACTACCTAGACAACTCCAGCAACAATCAAACATTAAACCATTTTAAAAGGAGTGCCCACTTTGACTAGGGGTGATATCCGTCCTAATCATAACTTTAGTCAATCGCTTCGTAGTCAGCGGTGACGGTAGCATCTAAATCTGAGTCACTGTCGTAGGTAGCCTCATCATAGTTGTTATTTCCAGCCTCAGCATCGACAAAATCCTCTGCCGCAATATCCATGTCTACATCAGCACCGCTGTCGGCATCGCGGTAGACATTGGTCCCAACGGCAAAGATGGCCGATTGCAGCGCATCAATACACCCCTGGAATGTAACAACGTCAATGCTAGGCGAGTGGGTAGCGGCCCGCAGTTCACTGGCCTTCTCTTCTAGGTCGGCTCGGGCCACATCGTCGAGCAAGTCGCCATGGTCGCGCAGGGTCGCTTCGTAGCTGTAGAACAGGTTGTCAGCTCGGTTGGTGAGCTCTGCCATTTGCCGCCGCCGCTCGTCTTCGTCGGCGTAGGTTTCGGCCTCTAGGCGCATGCGGTCGACCTCGCTGTCGCTGAGGCCACCCGTGTTAGTGATGCAAATGCTCTGAGCCCGACCGGTCCCCTTATCAAGAGCCGCTACATTGAGAATGCCATCGGCGTTGATTTCAAACGACACCTCAATCTGCGGCACTCCACGCGGGGCCGGGGGAATGCCCGTCAGCTCAAACTTGCCAAGGCTTTTGTTGTCTCTGGCCATAGCCCGCTCGCCTTGCAGCACATGAATCTCAACGGAGGTTTGGCCGTCAGTAGCAGTGGAAAATACCTGAGATTTACTGGTGGGAATGGTGGTGTTGCGCTCAATGACTTTGGTAAACACCTCGCCTAGGGTTTCGATTCCTAGAGATAGCGGAGTGATGTCGAGCAACAGCAGATCTTTGAGTTCGCCTCCCAGCACTCCCGCCTGAATCGACGCTCCCAGAGCAACGGCCTCATCAGGGTTGACAGAGCGATCGGGCGCTTTGCCGTTGAAGTAGGTACTAATAGCTTGCTGCACCGCCGGAATACGAGTGGATCCGCCAACCAAAAGAATGCGATCGATGGCCTCTGGGCTGAGATCCGCATCTTTAAGCGCCTGCTTGACGGGGTCTAGGGTGGCCTGTACTAGTTCTGAGGCAAATTGCTCAAACTGGGCTCGGGTCAGGGCCATCTCTAAATGTTTGGGACCCGACTCGTCGGCTGTAATGAAAGGCAGATTGATCGAGGTCGAAGGCATATTTGACAGCTCGATCTTGGCTTTTTCGGCAGCTTCACGAATGCGCTGGAGTGCCATGCGATCGGCAGAGAGATCGATGCCTTCGGCTTCACGAAAGGCGGCGGTCATCCATTCAACAATACAGTTATCGAAGTCGTCGCCCCCTAGGTGGTTATTGCCAGCGGTGGCTTTAACCTCAAAAACGCCGTCTCCTAACTGCAAAATAGAGACGTCAAAGGTGCCGCCGCCCAGGTCAAACACCAGCACAATCTGGTCTTGATCCTGCTTGTCAAGCCCATATGAAAGGGCGGCTGCCGTCGGCTCGTTGATGATGCGTAGTACTTCTAGGCCTGCAATGGTGCCAGCGTCTTTAGTGGCCTGCCGCTGGGCATCGGTAAAGTAGGCAGGGACAGTAATGACTGCTTGTGTAACTTCGGTGCCTAGATAGGTTTCAGCATCCTGCTTGAGCTTTTGCAGAATCATGGCGGAAATTTCTTGGGGCGTGAACGCCTTTCCGCGAATCTGCACGTCTACTGTGTTGTCGCGTCCGCTAACGCAGACGTAGGGTACGCGGCTGCGTTCAGCCTCCGTATCTTCCCAACGGCGGCCAATAAACCGCTTGATGCTGTAAACCGTATTTTCAGCGTTGGTGACCGCCTGACGTTTGGCTAACTGGCCCACCAATCGTTCGCCGTTTTTGCCAAAGCCAACAATACTGGGTACCGTACGCCCCCCCTCAGTGCTAGAAATTACAGCTGGTTTACCGCCTTCTAGCACGGCGACACAGCTGTTGGTTGTTCCTAGGTCGATACCAATTACTTTACCCATAGCCCACGGTGCTCGCTTAATCGTTCGCTATACCCTAATCGGCCCAGATTGTTTTGCATCCGGACTAACTGTGACTAGGTTGCCCGCTTACGCTCGGGAAGTTATCGTTTGCAGCAGCAATTTTCAGGGTAAGTGCTCACACTAAGGCAGTTAAGGGGGCAACAACGCTCAATTTCAATTTAGAGCATCTCTATCGATGCTAGAGTGCAGTGACTATCGGCTTATTCGGATACATCTCCATCTCCAGAATCGGCGTTGTTAGGATCATCTTCTGGTAGAGCGGCTACCTTCACCATAGCGTGACGCAGCACCCGATCGCCCAGTTGGTAGCCCCGCACAAACTCTTCGATCACTGCCCCTTCGGCATGGTCTGCAGTAGGTTCACGCATAACGGCCTCGTGCAACAGTGGGTCAAACTCTTGGCCCTCAGCTCGCATGGCCGAAACTCCTAAACGCTTAAGCGTCTCAACGAGTTGTTTGTAGACGCTCTGATAACTTTTGTGAATTGTCATCTCCGCTTCGGTTTGCGGCTTGATCTGCGATCGCGCCCGCTCAAAGTTGTCTACTACCGGCAACAACTCAATAATGGTGTCGCCTTTAATCTGGGTAGCTAACTCGTCTTTTTCTTTGCTGGTACGCTTGCGATAGTTCTCAAAGTCGGCAGCAATGCGTATCGACTGATTAGCCCGATCGTCGAGTTGTGCCTTTAGCCCTGCGACCTGACGTTCTAGATCGGCCACCACGGCAGTATCAACACTGCCTTCCTCCTCAGTCAGCGGTTTGACGGGGTCGACGGTAGATGCCGCCGCCTCAACCACGTCGTCAAAGTCAATATCAACGGCGTCTTCGTCGAGGAGTTCTTCAATCACTTCAGGTTCAGAAGCGGAATCGTGTTCGGGGTGTTGAATGTCGTCAACCATGTTGATACGTAACCCGACGGTGAGTGCAACAATTTTGCCTTGGCTTCAAGCCTACCCCAACAGGAAAGACCCCTGCTACAGTGACTTGCTTTTGGCAATGTCTTTGATTCTATCGTGGATTGCAGGTTTCACAGCGGTAAGTTCTTCATCTCTAGCTACAGGCTCTAGCTACAGGCTGGCCCAGCGTCGTACTGGCGTGGTGCAGATAAATTGGATAAGGGTATTATCGAGACTACGGGGTCAATGCGGGTAGGCTTGCGATCGCCCTAATCAGGCGGTGTAGCCTCCCATTTAGGGCATACTGCCTGCATAGGATTGGGTTCAGGCCTTCTTCAACATCAGTATTTTGGCATCAGCGCTATGACTAATTCCTCCTCCTCCCGACGAGCTCTGGTACTCCAGCGGAGCTTTTCGCCCTTCGGCAACCAGCTCATTCAATCGGGCTATGTTGACTCTGAGCAGATGCAAAAGGCCCTGGCAGAGAGCCGCAAAAGCGGACAGTCGTTAACTGATGTACTTGAATCTCTCACCGGGCAGCAGCTCTCCCCCGAACTGCTGCGCCAGTACAAAAAACAGCAGCTCTTCGAGCTTAAAATTCTTTACGGCGTAGAGTCACTCGATCCGGAACTTGACAATATCTCTCCGGCCCAGATTGGCTCCTTGATTGATACCCTGGTGCCGGTTGATATCTGCCGTCGACATCGTCTAGTGCCGTTATCTAAGCATGATGGTGATGCTGCCTCGGTGCTGGTAGCCATGGTTGACCCCGAGAACCTGGAGGCTCAGGACGACCTAAACCGCATTTTGCGGCCTCAAAACCTGGCTCTCAAGCGCATGGTGATCACCGTTGAAGACTATCAGCGGCTAATGTCGACTTATTTAGACGATGCCGTCGCTAAGCAGAAAAAGGAAGAGCTGGACGCCGCAGTAGACGTTAATACCAGTCTTGAAGAACTCGACTTTGGCGAGGGCAGCCTAGAGGACGTTATTGACGAAGAGGCCGATCTGGGGGCTGCCCTTAAAGATGCTGGTGCGGCTCCGGTGATTGCCCTGGTCAACAAAATTCTGGCCAAGGCCTTGCAGGAAGGCGTTTCTGATATTCACGTTGAGCCTCAGGAAGAGTATCTGCGGGTGCGCTTTCGCAAAGATGGCGTGCTTAAAGAAGCCCTGCCCAAAATGCCCAAAAAGATTATCCCCGCCGTTACCGCTCGCTTTAAGATTATTGCTGAGCTGGACATCGCCGAGCGCCGAGCACCTCAAGACGGTCGAATTCGGCGCGTGTTTCAGGGCCGTAAGATCGACTTTCGGGTAAATACTTTACCTAGCCGCTGTGGTGAAAAGGTCGTGCTGCGGATTCTCGACAACTCCGCTACTCAACTGGGCCTCGATAAGCTGATTACTGATCCTGACTCGCTGCGTGTTGTGCAGGATATGGCCTCTCGCCCCTTTGGCCTGCTTTTGGTAACAGGGCCTACCGGTTCAGGTAAGACCACGACCCTGTACTCAGTTCTGTCAGAGCGTAACGATCCTGGCATTAACATCAGCACTGCTGAAGACCCGATTGAATATACGCTGCCAGGTCTGACCCAGGTACAGGTTATTCGCGAAAAAGGAATGGACTTCGCCTCAATTTTGCGCGCTTTCTTGCGTCAAGACCCTGATGTCATTCTGGTGGGTGAGACCCGCGATCGCGAAACCGCTAAAACCGCGATTGAAGCGGCCCTAACCGGGCACCTGGTGCTGACTACCCTGCACACCAACGATGCCGCTGGTGCGATCGCCCGCCTAGATGAAATGGGGGTTGAATCCTTTATGGTCTCCAGCGCTCTCATTGGGGTACTGGCCCAGCGCCTGGTGCGGAAAGTCTGCTCTGATTGCCGCATTGCCTATCATCCGAGTCATGAAGACCTGGCTCATTTTGGTCTCGCCGCCGCCGCCGAGGCCGATATAACCTTCTACAAAGCCAACACCCTCACGGCCGACGAGATTGCCGCCGCTAAAGGAAACAACACCCTTTGCCCACTCTGTCAGGGCGGTGGCTACAAAGGTCGGGTTGGGGTCTACGAAGTCCTGCGGGTCACCGAGCGGCTGCAAAAGCTAATTTCTGAGGGAGCACCTACAGAGGTTATTAAAGAGGCTGCGGTAGAAGAGGGCATGCAAACTCTGCTGGCCTATAGTTTGAACCTGGTGCGCCAGGGATACACCACCCTTGATGAGGTAGAACGAGTAACCTTTACCGACACGGGGCTAGAGGCAGAGCTCAAGGCTAAGCGCAAAGCTTCTCTAACCTGTGCCTGCTGTGCCGCCGAGCTGCAGCAAGACTGGCTCGACTGCCCCTACTGTCTTACCCCTCGTTTCCCAGATTAACCGTCCATTTGCCCATCACCTTGACAGCATTTCGCTTCAAAGTGGGCATCTTGTTACCAGCACTGGGCTCTGGGGCACTAACTACTTTTTTGACTTCGCCTAAACTGCTCTAACGCTGCATTCTCTTACGTTTCTCAACCCCCATGAGGTAGTTTTATGGAAATGATGATTGAAGACTTGATGGAAGAGGTCATTGAGCGAGGCGGCTCTGACCTACACCTATCGGCGGGTCTGCCTCCTTATATTCGCATTAGCGGCAAGCTGACCCCCACCGAGCACGAGCCGATGACCGCAGAGTCTTGTCAGCGGCTAATTTTTAGCATGCTCAACAACACCCAGCGTAAGCAGCTGGAGCAAACCTGGGAGCTTGACTGCTCATACGGTGTTAAAGGTTTGGCTCGATTTAGAGTCAATGTCTACAAAGACCGAGGCACCTATGCGGCCTGCTTGCGAGCGCTCAGCTCCAAAATTCCTAGCATGGATACGCTAGGATTACCCAACATTGTACGAGAGCTATCGGAGAAACCGCGTGGACTCATTTTGGTGACAGGGCCAACGGGGTCTGGTAAGTCAACCACTTTGGCTTCGATGATCAACAACATCAACTTGACTCGGCCTGAGCACATTCTCACCGTTGAAGACCCGATCGAGTTTGTCTACGAACCCATTAAGAGTCTGATTCACCAACGCCAGATTGGGGAAGATACCAAGAGCTTTGCCAATGCCCTACGCGCCGCCCTGCGCGAAGACCCTGACGTCATTCTGGTAGGTGAAATGCGGGACCTAGAGACTATCTCGCTAGCCATTTCAGCAGCAGAAACCGGTCACCTTGTGTTTGGTACCCTACACACTAGCTCGGCTGCCCAAACCGTTGACCGGATGATTGACGTGTTTCCCCCTGAACAGCAGCAGCAAATCCGGGTACAGTTGTCGGGCTCTTTGGTGGCGGTGCTGAGTCAAACCCTGGTGCCAAAGGCAAATGTCAAACCCGGTGAGTATGGCCGGATTATGGCCCAGGAAATTATGGTGATCACCCCAGCTATTGCCAACATGATTCGAGAGGGCAAAACCCCTCAAATTTATGGTGCGATTCAAACTGGGGGTAAGCTGGCTATGCAAACCCTGGAGAAAGTGCTGGCTGACATGTACAAGGCGGGCACGATTTCATTTGAGGCGGCTATGTCTAAGACCTCTCGTCCCGATGAACTGCAACGGCTAATTGGGGGAGCACCGACACCCAATGCTGCTGCTCGTCAAGGGGCAGCGGCGGTTCGTCGCTAACACCTTAGAGCACAACGCACGCGAGTTCGGGTAGATCTAGCGGGTTCGGTAAGCCGAACCCATCGCTATAATTGCAGTACTTTAAGCCACTGAGCCATTGAGCTATGCCTACCTACGTTGCCATTGGTCGCGATACCAGCGGAGCCCAGCGCAAAGAGCGCGTTTCCGCAGAAACGCCTAGTGATGCCCGTAATCTTCTCAAAGATCAGGGTCTCTACGTGATGGACCTGAAGGAGGAGTCTGGGTTCAACTTTGACATGGAGAGCATCAAAACCTCCATGACTAAGGTGACTGTCAAAGATAAGGCCATCTTTTCTCGGCAGTTTGCGGCCCTGGTCAATGCTGGGGTAGCCCTGGTACGGGGATTGGGGGTACTGGCGGAAGACTGCGCTAACCCTAAGCTGAAGAAGGCGCTGCTGGCTATCAATGCTGATGTGCAGGAGGGTACCAACCTATCGGATGCTATGCGCAAGCATCCGGCCTGCTTTGACAACCTCTATGTAGCCTTGATTCAGGCTGGGGAAGTCGGTGGTGTGCTAGATGAGGTGCTCAACCGTCTGGCCAAGCTCTTGGAAGACCTCGCCCGGTTACAGAACCAGATTAAGTCGGCCTTGGCTTATCCGGTTGTGGTAGGTTTTTTGGCTGTGATTATCTTTGTCGGTATGACGGTGTTTTTGCTGCCGATCTTTGCCGATATGTTTGAGGAACTAGGTGCTGATCTGCCGGTTTTCACTCAGGTTATGATGATGGTCAGCCGCTTCTTGCGCCAGCCCCTGAACTGGGTGTTTATGATAGCGGGAATTTCGGCAGCGGGCTTTGCCTACCGGCGATACTACGCCACCCTGAACGGGCGTCGGGTAATTGACCGTCTATCTCTCAAGATGCCCTTGTTTGGTGACTTGATTCAAAAAACGGCTACGGCCCGTTTCTGTCGCACCTTTGGTTCATTGTCGAAGTCGGGGGTGCCTATTTTGACAGCCCTAGAAATTGTGCGGGATACGGCTGGTAACCAGGTAATTGCTGAGGCTGTAGACGACGCCCGTAAGGATGTGCAGGGAGGCGGCATGATCAGTTTGGCGCTCCAAAAGCACTCCGTTTTTCCCAGTATGGCCATCCAGATGATCAGCATTGGAGAAGAAACTGGGGAACTAGACGCAATGCTGATGAAGGTGGCTGACTTTTACGAGGATGAGGTGGAGCAGGCGGTGAAGGCTCTCACTAGCATTATGGAGCCGATTATGATTGTGGTGTTGGGTGGTATGGTAGGTTCGATTCTGATATCGATGTACCTGCCGATGTTCAAGATTATGGATGCGATTGGCTAAGGTGCGATCGCATTTTTGGACCCTTCTTTGACCATCACAGCTGCACAGCAGTGGCCAAGACAAACCTGTCTTGGCCACTGCTGTTTTTGGGGTTTACAGAACGCTGGGTCTATAAAACTAAGACAGGATGCCGACACTTAAGCGACGAATGGCTCGGTGAGCTACCTCGCCGTAGCTGACTTCTCCGCAAAATAGCTGAGCCATGGTGAGAGTACTAGAGGGGCGTTTAATGCCAGCTTTATAGGCCAGGGCTGGAGCCTGATAGACCAGGCGGGCAAGTCGTCTGGCCCAGCGCATTTCTTCACCCCATTCTTTGTTTATGGTGTGGGTATAGGCGTCGAGGGCAGTATCGCTGCCCTGAAGCGCTTGGGCGATCGCCTCAGCAGCCTTCATACCGCTAAAAATTGAGGGCCGAATGCCTTCAGCTGTAAACGGATCGACGACGCAGGCGGCCTCGCCCGCCAGTACGGCGCGGTGGGTATGCAGTGTTTGCGGCCCATCCCAAATGAAAATAGGATGCCCGAAGTGCTGCACAGTACTGGCATCGACATCAAAGGCGGCAGCGTAGTCGGCCACCGGAGTCCGCAGGTCTTGCTTGCGCTGGCTCCCAGAGCGAAATACGCCTCCGCCAATGGAGTAGCCGTCGGCTTTCGGAAAGTTCCACAGGTAGCCCTGCTGAAGTAGCCCCAGATCAAAATGTATCACTGGCTCGTCGGGCACCTCTAAACGAGGCTCGGCTTCCAGGGCGGCGGCCAGCTTATAACGTCGCTCCGTAAACCCCAGCCATTTGGCCATCGATCCCCGCGCCCCGTCTGCCGCAATAATAAACTTCCCCTGCACGGGACCTTGGCTGGTATTCACCTGCCAGTGGTCTTTGTGGTTTTCGAGACCCTGGACTTTAGTGCCATCCCACAGAGTGGCTCCCTGTTTTTGGGCCTGCTGGACAATAAAGTGGTCAAACTCGTCGCGTCGCACCATCCACAGAGCTTTTTCAGGGGGTAGCTCGGCCTCAATCGGGTCGGCTAGGTTGAAGGTATAGCGCACCTTGCTTACCTTGACCGAAATCACTGGGGAAAAGTCAAAGTCAAACCACTGTGCCACCTGGGGCGACACGCCGCCGCCGCAGGGCTTATAGCGGGGTAGTTTAGCGGCATCGAGCAGCAGAACCTGGTGGCCTGCTTTGCTGAGATGGTAGGCGGCGGTGGCTCCGGCCGGGCCGGCCCCGACGATAATGCAGTCGTACATGGCTCTAGGCTCCTTTACGCCAGTCGCTTTGTTTAAGCTAGCCAGCAGGCCAGGGGAAATAGTAGATATTGTAGGAAGAAGAGTTTCCAAATGAACTGATAAAACTGGGGGTAAGCCAGTTTGCTCTGGCCTGTAGCCATCGGGTTACCGTGGGGCACCTGTAGGCTCGCATACCACAACAGGCCCAGCACCAGCAGGTGAGACCCGGCTAAAAATAGCCGATTGATTCCCTCTAGCCAGGGAGCCAGTAGCACCATACCCAGGTAGCAGGCGGTCAAAATGCCTCTGGCTAGGTTGAATACAGTACGCTGCCCTAGCTTGACCGACAGGGTACTGATACCGTAACGGCGATCGCCCTCAATGTCGGGAATATCTTTGAACAGGGCGATGGCGATGCTGAACAGCAGAATAAACGCCGTCAGCGCCCAAACTGTGCCTGGAATCGTGAGGGGCAGGTCAAGGCGATCGCTGATGTGCAGAAACAAGCCTAAATTCACAACGGCTCCCCGTACGGCCAGAATGCAAACCGAGGCCCAAAAGGGAAACCGCTTTAGTCGCAGGGGCGGTAACGAATAGGCGGTGCCAATAGCCAGGCTAAGGCCTACAGTTGCTAGCAGCCAGGGACCACCAATCAGGGCGAGCACAATAGCCCCCAGGCCCGCTATGGCTACAATTAGGCTGCCATCGGCTACAGAGAACTCTCCGGCGGCTAAGGGGAGGTGGGGCTTGTTGACGCGATCGATGGCAATGTCTTCGAGCTGGTTCAGCCCAACAATGTAGAGGTTACCCAGTAGGCAGGCCGCTATGGTAAACCCTAATATTTTCAGAAGTAGCTCAGCGGCGGGAATATTATCACTCCCTAAGTCGGCCAGTACAATGGCGGCAATGCCCACCACGCTGAGACTGGTACCAATGACGGTATGGGGTCGCCAAAACTTCCAAAGGGCATAGAGCCAGGATAGGGGAGCCTGGGTAAAGCGCAGCCGCTTCCCCTGGGGAATAGAGGAGTCTGGCGGAGCAGCGTTGGGCATAAGTCGAAGGAGATCACCAAGGGGGTTCAGTGTTCTAGCTTATCGGCTGATGGCGTATTTATCGGCTTACTTGTGCCAGATTTGGCTATTTTTAGTCTTGGGCAGATTTACCCCGCATCGCTTCAATATCCAGCCAGGTAATGATCACACCGGCTACAGGCACCGCCAGAAAAAGCCCTAGTACCCCGGCGACAGTGGCTCCTACAAGCAACGCAAAAAACATGACTACTGGATTGATATCCAATGAATCTTTCATCACGTAAGGTAGCAGCAGGTTTTCTTCGACCTGCTGTAGGCCAATGCACACTACGATGGCTTGAATCGACAGCCATATGCTTTGCGGCAACAGCAGCAATGCTACCAGACCAATCCCAATTGTGGCTCCAATGCCTGGAATCAAGTCAAACACGCCAGCAATCAACGCCATGACCAGAGGAAAAGGGACGCCTAAAATCAAAAAAACAACAAAGGTAGAAATCCCAAAAAATATTGACAGCAGCAATCGCCCCCAGAAAAAGCCCAGCAGATTGCGCCGTAGTACGATGTTAAACCGCTCTTTGTTGCGGATAGGAACGTGATTAAGCAGCCACCACCAAATTTTGGCCCCATCTAGCATCATAAACAAAGTGACTACGGCAATTAGGATAGCCAGCACCAGGTTGGCCAGGGTCGATTGCAGCAGCCCCAGTCCTGTAGTCAGAATAGTTACAGCTTGATTTTGAAGCTGAGGTTCTAACCCTTGCAGATCAATGGGCAGGTTTAATGTTTCTAAAAGCTGTTCAAAATGATTGAGCCAGGGGGTCACTGAGTCAGAGAATTCTTGCAGATTGGTCGCTAGCTGCTGTCCCTGCGACAAAACCGCTAGGCCTAACGTAAGAGAAAGGCCAATTAAAACAGCTAAGCACGATAGAAATGTCGTTGTAGCGGCTGCCCCGTAAGGCATCCACCGGCTCAACCAAATTGCTGGGTGGCTAAGTAAAAACGCCAGAATGGTAGCGGTCACGAACACTACTACTAGCACCTCAAAGTAGGTCAGCAGCTGAATTATTGCCCAGCCGCTAGCAAATAAGAGCAGAAACCGCACTAGGGTGCTGGTGCCCAACATGCCCCAGAAGTTATCTCTGCTGCGGGACTCTGGCTCCTGGTCAGACTGTTCCTGAGGCTCCTCAGTTTTCATTGGCCGCAGAGTCTTGAACCAGCACAAAGGGTTGCACAATCAAGGATTGAAACTGTTTTTTAGTCGTTTGATCCCAGATTTCGAGCTGAAAAGGTGAGGGCTTGGTGAGCAGGGCTTCTGCAATCCAGTGGTTGACCACTGTGACATTGTCGGTGGCGATCGCGACGCCTACCTCAGCGAGATCCAAACTTTGATCGACCACCACTACGGCCCCTCGGTTGGCGTGGGGGCTGATCCAGGCCCAGTCGGCGGGGGCAACCATTTCTGAGAGTTCATGCTTGAGGTCTTGGGTCATGACGGCAGAGGGGGCGATCGCGGGTCTGTTTTAGGCTACCAGATGGAAGTGTGGGTGAGTTAGCGGCCCAAGTCGTGGAGGCGGTGAATTTCGGCGGCGCAGGTGGCCGTGATGGCCTCTAGCCCGGCTCGGTCGTTGGATGGCGGCGGCGCGATGGGAGTACCGATGCGCATAGTGAGGGGAGCAGGACGGGGTATGGAAGAACCTTTTATGAAAATACGTTGGGTACCCCAGAGGCTGACGGGCAGCAGCGGAACCTGAGCTTTGGCGGCAATCAGCGCCGCCCCAATTTTGGGCTCTGGAATGCGGCCATCGGGCGTACGAGTGCCCTGGAGAAAGATGCCTACGGCCCACCCCTGCTCAAGCTGCTTTAGGGCCTCGCGAATGGCGCTGCGATCAGCACTGCCCCGTTTGACCGGGTAGGCCCCGTAGAGGCGAATGGCCTGGTTCAAAACCGGTACCTTAAACAGTTCCTCTTTAGCCATATAGGAGACGGGGCGACGCACGGCGGCAGAGAGCAGCGGTGGGTCAAAGTCGCTGGCATGGTTGGCCACTACAATCAGCGGGCCAGCTTTGGGTACCTGATCCGCACCATAGACCCGACCCCGAAAAAACAGGCCCAGCATGGGGCTAACTACCGACCATTTAAACAGGTGGTACCACAGCAAATTGACGGGAGGTTCGCGATCGCGGCTCATCAGCGTGATTCTGGAATTTGGATTTGGGATTTTGACTTCATGGCAGGGGGTTGTAGCCCCCGAGCTTTCCTCACGGCGTAAAACCCTTGACCTGCTCTAGATTGCCGACATTCACCAGCGCTAGTTCTTTACAGGTGCGCTTGGTCAACCCTGTGAGCACGTTGCCTGGCCCCACCTCGACTACCGTATCGATACCCAAACTCGGCAGCGCCAGGGTGATCTCGCGCCAGCGCACTGAGCCTGTCATCTGCTGCACCAGGCGCTGCTTGAGCACCGCTCCGTCGATGGCGGGGGTAGGGTCGACGTTAGAAAGCACAGGCACCTGCGCAGAGGCAAAGGGCGTTGGCTCCAGCACCTGCTGAAAGGTGGCGGCAGCATCGGCCATCAGCGGCGAGTGGAAAGCCCCGCTGACGTTGAGCTTCACGGCCCGCTTGGCCTTTACGCTCTCCATAACGTCGGTAACAGCCTCGGGAGTGCCCGAAATCACGACCTGTCCAGGGTTGTTGTCATTGGCCAGCACAACGCCCGGCGTCGCTTCAATTTTGGCAGCTAGTTCATCGGCGTCAAAGCCCAGCAGAGCCGCCATCATGCCGTCAGAAGCTTGGGCCATCAGCTCTGCGCGACGCTGCACTAGGGTCAGCCCAGCAGCAAAATCAAACACTCCGGCGGCATACAGTGCTACGTATTCACCCAGACTGTGGCCTGCCACTACGGCGGGTTGATGCCCCTCGGCCTTAAGCAGGTCAACTAGAATGC
This sequence comes from Nodosilinea sp., assembly GCA_049646445.1. Lineage (GTDB taxonomy): Bacteria > Cyanobacteriota > Cyanobacteriia > Phormidesmidales > Phormidesmidaceae > Nodosilinea. The sequence continues at coordinate 219,912 of JBARVV010000044.1, forward strand.
TTTCGATGACGTATAGACAGGGCTGGGTGTAGAGCGTACTGGAAACTTTGTCGTCAGCATCCTGAACGATATCGAGCACCGACCAGCCCAGCACCGACTCGGCTTCGGCAAAGCGCTCCTGGGCCAGAGGGACTGTCGCTAAGTCTGCCCCCATGCCGATCGCCTGGGAACCCTGCCCAGGAAACACCCACGCTGCGTTTGCCATGCCAGTACCTTACTTACTCTGCAAAGCAATACTGTCTCACAAAATGTTCATGTGAAACAGGTATGGTTAGCGCCACTCTAGTGCCACTGAATGATGGCAGCACCCCAGGTGAGCCCAGCCCCAAAGCCGGCCGTAGCAATCACATCACCGGGCTGAATTTTACCCGCCCGCACAGCCTCGTCGAGGGCGAGCGGGATGGAGGCGGCAGAGGTGTTGCCGTGGCGAGCCATATTGCTGACCACGCGATCGGCGGGTACCTTCAGGCGATCGGCCACGGCGTCGAGAATGCGCTGATTAGCCTGGTGCAGTACCATCCAGTCGATATCGGCGGTGGTGAGGCTGGCCCGGAAGAGGGCTTTTTCAATCACTTCGGGGACGCGGCTAACGGCGAACTTGTACACTTCGCGCCCGTTCATGGTGATGGGTGAAAAGGTGCCCATCTGAACGTTGATATCTCCCACCAGGGGAGCCGTTTCGGGCTGGTAAGACAAATTCAGACAGTGGTTAAGGGAGCCATCGCTACACAGCTCAAAGCCCAGCAGGCGATCGCGCTCACTGGCCCGCAGCACCACCGCTCCAGCCCCATCGCCAAACAGAATGCAGGTAGTGCGATCGTCCCAATCAGTCCAGCGGGAGAGCACGTCGGCCCCAATCACCACTACATTCTTAAATACCCCGGTACGAATATATTGTGCCGCCGTGACCAGGGCAAACACAAACCCAGAACAGGCCGCGGTGAGGTCAAAGGCGACGGCTCGGGTGGCTCCCAGCGCTGCCTGCACCTGGCAGGCGGTGCCAAACAGGTCATCTGGGGTGGAGGTAGCCAGCAGAATTAAATCTACCTCCTCAGCACTCAAGTCGGCCATAGCCAGCGCATTCCGAGCGGCCTCAGTCGCGAGGGACGAAAGGGAATCTGTGGTAGCAGCTAAGTGCCGCTGGCGGATGCCGGTACGGGCCGCAATCCATTCGTCAGAGGTATCAACGCGCTGGCTGAGATCGCCATTGGTGAGTTGTACGGTTAGACAGGCCGAACCGCTGCCCACCAGTGACACACCGGGCATAAACTGTTCCACGGGCTATTCTCCGTCTGCTGCGGGCATGGCAACCCGCTGGTACTGCGCCTGAATGCGGTCCTGAACGCGGTTATCGACGGCTTCTTTGGCCAGGCGAATGGCGTTAAATACTGACGGCGCTTGGGAGCTGCCGTGGCTAATCACCGTCACTCCGGCGACTCCTAGCAGTAGACCGCCACCGTGTTCGGCATGGTCAACCCGCTGCTTAATGCGGCGCAGATTGGGCTTTAGAATAGAGGCTCCAATTTTGCCGCGTACGCCCTGGGGCAGTTCTTCACGCAAAATTTGCAGCACCGACTCGCCTACGGCCTCGGCAAACTTGAGCAGCACGTTGCCGACAAAGCCATCGCAGACCACCACATCAAACTGGCCTGAGAGAATATCGCGACCCTCGGCATTGCCAGCAAACGGAATGTGGGGGTTTTCTTCTAGCAGCTGGTGTGCCCTGAGCGCGGCATCGTTGCCCTTGCTGGGTTCTTCGCCAATGTTGATGAGCCCAACGCGGGGATGCTCAACTCCGAGCACGTAGCGCGAGTAGATCGTGCCCATCATGGCGAACTGTTCTAGATACTTGGGCCGACAGTCTACGTTGGCCCCCACATCTAAAATCAGTACCGATTTGTTGGCCACCACGGTGGGAAACACCGCCCCGATCGCCGGTCGGTCGATGCCCTTGAGTCGCCCTAGGCGCAGCAAAGCCGCCGCCATGGCTGCCCCCGAGTGCCCTGCCGATACGACAGCATCGGCCTCGCTGCGCTTGACCAAATCCATCGCCACATTAATCGATGCCTGGGGCTTGCGACGCAGAGCGCTGAGCGGCTCTTCGTGCATTTCAATGCTGCCCTCGGCGGGCACTAGGTCAACGCCCTCAAGCTGGTCAACGTTAGCTATCGATGCCTTGATCTGGTCGATGTCACCGACTAGGGCTACATCAACGTCTAGCTCGGCCTTGGCGCGAATGGCCCCTGCGACAATTTCGCCGGGGGCAAAGTCGCCCCCCATCGCGTCAATGGCAATGCGTGCCCGGTTAAAACCCATCTGCTAAATCTGTTAAAAACCTGAGCAAATTCTAGCAGACTACCCTACCGACTATTCTTCGCCGGGTTCCACTATCCGCTGAAACAGGTAGCCGGTACCTCGGGCCGTGAGAATGAGCTCGGGGTTGCTGGGGTCGTCTTCGAGCTTGGCCCGCAGACGAGAAATATGCACATCGACCACGCGGGTATCGACGTGGCGCTCGGGGGTGTAGCCCCACACTTCCTGTAAAATTTCGGAGCGGGAGAAGGGCTCTCCAGAGCGGCTGACCAGCAGCTCTAGCAGGCTAAACTCCATGCCGGTCAGGCGAATGCGCTCGTCGCCCTTATACACCTGGCGCTTGTTGGTGTCGATGCGAATGGTGTTGACGGAGATGACGCCGGAGCTGGGGATGCCGGTCATGCCGGTTTTATCGACCCGGCGCAGCACCGAGCGAATGCGGGCCTCTAGTTCTTTGGGCGAGAAAGGTTTGACCACATAGTCATCGGCCCCTAGCTCTAGGCCGGTGATGCGATCGGCCACATCGCCTAGGGCCGTGAGCATAATAATAGGGATATCGGATTCTTTGCGCAGCTCCTGGCAGACGCCGTAGCCGTCGAGCTTGGGCATCATCACATCGAGCACCACCAGGTCAGGGGCGGCATTGCGAAAGGTTTCTAGGGCTTCTTCGCCATCGGCAGCGGTGACAACGTCGTAGCCTATCATAGACAGGCGAGTTTCGAGGATGCGTCGAATGCTGGCTTCATCGTCAACCACTAGAATTTTTTCTTTATTATTTTCCAAGGCTTTCAAAGCTCCCTACGTAACGTCATATTCTATAAATAATCGCAACGTTTAATGATTAACTTTTGAAAGCTAATTAGTCGATTGCGCTATGTGGCCAGAGGCTCCGCTAGCAAAACAGGCCCAAATGCTGCTGAGGCAGAGCCTGAAACATTTGTTTATTCTATTGTGTATTGATTCATGCTGAATGCCAGAAATACCTGTGCTTCAGGCTTTTTTAAGGTTTGTTGCGTTTGTTGTGGTCTGGCGATACTGCTGGTGATGTTCTGCATGTTCTAGCTTAGTCATAGTACATAAGGTGGCAATGGCGAAGTCGCGCTCAATTTTTATCTGCAATGAATGCGGGGCCGAGTCGCCCCAGTATTTCGGTCGCTGCCCGGTTTGCAACAGCTGGAACTCTTTAGTAGAGCAGGCTCAGCCCGTCAAAGAAACCACGGCGCGGGCAGCGGCTTTGGGGCGCAGTCGGAGCGGGGCAATAACCACAAAGGCCAGCCAGCCACGCCTGTCCATGACCCTAAACCAAATTCAGGACCATCCCCAGGCGCGGCTACCCTCGGGTTACGGAGAGCTAGATCGGGTGCTGGGGGGCGGCATTGTACCGGGGTCGCTGGTGCTGCTGGGGGGCGATCCTGGCATTGGTAAGTCGACCTTGCTGTTGCAGGTGGCCAACCAGCTGGCGGCACGACAGCGGGTGCTGTACGTCTGTGCCGAGGAGTCGGGCCAGCAGGTGAAGCTGCGGTGGCAGCGGTTGGGTCCAGTGGGAAGTGATGGGATAGAGAGTAGGGAAGAAAAGGGAAAGAAGAGAAAAAAAGGCAAGGAAGAGGCAGAACCGGAGGAGTTTGAGTCTTCTGGACTGGAGGCGGTGGATTCACAGCTATTTTTGCTGCCGGAGATCGATCTAGAGACTATTTTGATGGAGCTGGAGTCGCTGAAGCCGACGGTAGCGATCATTGACAGTATTCAGGCGCTGTACTATGCGGCGCTGACGTCGGCTCCTGGCTCGGTGTCGCAGGTGCGGGAGTGCACATCGGCGCTGATGCAGCTGGCGAAGCGAGCGAATATCTCGCTGTTTATTGTTGGCCACGTGACGAAGGAGGGGGCGATCGCAGGCCCGAAGGTGCTCGAGCACCTGGTCGATACGGTGCTGTACTTCGAGGGCGATCGCTTTGCCAGCCATCGCCTGCTCAGGTCGGTCAAAAACCGCTTTGGGGCCACCCACGAGCTGGGCGTGTTTGAAATGGTCGATCGCGGTCTGGCCGAGATCAGCAACCCCTCGGCGCTGTTTTTGGGCAACCGGGATGAACAGGTGCCCGGTATTGCCACCATCGTCGCCTGCGAGGGCACCCGGCCCCTGGTGGTGGAGCTGCAATCGCTGGTTAGCCCCACTAGCTACAGCTCGCCCCGGCGATCGACTACGGGTATTGAGTACAACCGGCTGCTGCAAATTCTGGCGGTGCTGGAGAAGCGGGTGGGCATTCCCCTCTCTAAACTCGATGCCTATGTGGCGTCGTCGGGCGGGCTGGCGGTGGGCGAACCGGCGGCAGATCTGGGCGTGGCAATTTCGGTGGTGGCCAGCTTTCGCGATCGCCTGGTCGATCCTGAACTGGTGCTGGTTGGCGAAGTGGGGCTAGGCGGTCAGGTGCGGCCCGTTTCGCAGCTCGAGCTGCGGCTGAAGGAGGCGGCTAAGCTGGGCTTTAAGCGGGCGATCGTGCCCAAGGGGCAGTCTGTAAAAGTGGACGGGCTGGAGATTGTAGCGGTGTCGCGGGTAGTCGATGCGATCGCCCACGCGCTAAAGGGAAGCGGGTAGAGGAGTTTGGAGAGCTGGCCTATGCCTCAAACCTCAAACCTGCGACCCTTACGCCTCCCCGACGTAAAAGACTAAAATAATGTAAAGAACTTGAAACATTACCTCGGAGGCGTGCAATGAACCCCAACGTCGAAATTTATACCTGGAGCAGCTGCCCCTTCTGCATTCGCGCTAAGCGATTGCTTGATCAAAAGGGGATCGACTACACCGAATACTGCATTGATGGGGATGAGGTAGCCCGCAGCGAAATGTCTAAGCGAGCTAACGGGCGGCGATCGCTGCCGCAGATTTTCATCAACGGTCACCACGTGGGCGGCTGTGATGACCTCTTTGCCCTCGATGCTAAGGGCGGTGTAGAGCCTCTGCTATCAGCAACTCCCGCCAGCTAAGAGCCTTTCATTCCAAAAACCCGGCTTCTTTCACTAGATGCACAGAAATCCTGTGTCCTACGATGAAGAAGCCGGGTTTTTAATTAGGCGAGACTAGCTGTGGGTAGCGGCTTCAGCGGAGTGCGTTGCCTTACTGCCATTGCCATTGAAATGGCCATTTTGATTGGCTTTTCGGGGCTGAATTAGCCCGTAGCCGCCGTGGTTGCGCTCATAGATCACGTTCATTTCCTGGGTTTCTGCATTCAGAAACATATAAAAATCGTGGTCAATGAGCACGAGCTGCTCTAGGGCTTCCGTCACGGTCATAGGGGCCATGGCGAAGTACTTGGCGCGAATTACCTCGTCAGGCAGCTGAGGCTCACTGGTGCTGAGCACCTGGGTGACATCGGTTGTTGGGGCTTCGTTGAGGTAGGCTTCGGTGGTTTTGCCCAGATTGCCCTGCATGCGGTTGTTGCGCTTTTCTTTAAATTTGCGCAGCTGACGGCTGATTTTATCGGCAACTAGGTCAATACTGGCGTAGAGGCTTTCGCTGCTTTCTTGGGCTCTAACAACGGCACCGTCTACAAAGAGCGTGACCTCGGCAGACTGGCTAGCCCCAATTCTGGGATTTTTGGCTACGGATAAATGAACGTCGACCTCGTTGGTGAGATGTTTGAAGTGGCTCACTGCCTTGAGGATTTTTTGCTCGACATGCTCCCTAATCGCGTCTGTGATCTCAATGTTTCTGCCATGGATTACCAGCTTCATAAAGCGGACTCCTTCGATACGTCGGCTCATGGTTTTACCCTAACACCTTGTATTCTGCACAACAGTGTCCGTTAGAATCCTTTGCATGGGTTGATAATTCTTGATTGCCAAACCCTGAGAAATGGGTTATTTGCGCTAATTTTACGGTTGACAAGAATGGAGCAAAACGGTCGTGAGCCAAGGATCTCCTGCGATATTTACAGCTTAGGGCTAGTGCCTTTTGCCGATGTTTGGCTGCTGCAAAAAAAACTAGTGCAAAGCCATCGCCATCCGCCCCAGCCCGATCGCCTGCTGCTGGTCGAGCATCCTGGGGTGTACACCCTGGGCCAAGGCTCTACGCTGGATCATCTCAAGGTGTCACCAGAGGCCTTGCCCTACCCGCTGTTTCGCACTGAGCGGGGCGGCGAAGTCACCCACCACTGCCCCGGCCAGCTGGTGGGCTACCCCATTCTCAACCTGAAGCAGCACCAGAGCGACCTGCACTGGTATCTGCGCCAGCTGGAAGAGGTGCTGATTCAAGTCTTGGCAGAATTTGGCGTGGTGGCCGGGCGGCAGGCGGGGCTGACGGGGGTATGGGTGGGCGATCGCAAGCTGGCGGCGATCGGCATTAAGGTCAGCCGCTGGGTGACGATGCACGGCTTTGCGCTGAATGTGTGCCCTGACCTGAGCGGGTTTCAGGCCATTGTGCCCTGCGGCATTGCCGACAAATCGGTGGGTAGCCTGGCCCAGTTTTGCCCAGGAATTACGGTGGAGGCGGTGCGTGCAGCCGTTGTAACTAGCTTTGCTCAGGTGTTTGGAGTTGAGCCCGTTATACAGAATGCCTTCCCACCGGGCCTTTGAGCCTTTTGACGACGCAAATGCTGCACCGTCCCCAGCGCTTGAGTTCCCCCATGGGGCAGTGGCAGTGGCACTGGGGGCAAAGGGGCTGCTGGGCGGCGAGCTGCTGGGTCATGTTTGCCCAGCGCTCAAAGCTTTCTTCGGGCGTTTGCGGACGATGGGTCGATTGGGGGATAGCTCGAGGCTCGTAGCTGGGGTGCTGCCGCAGCCACTCGGGCAATTCTGCGAGCGATGAAGCTGGGGCAGCCGTGGTTTTACCAGACTTGTTTTTCCGATACCAATCGCCGCTAGAAAAGCGAATGTCGCTGAGGTTGATCTGGAGGCAATCGTTGAGTTTGGCCAGAATGTGCAGGCGCTCTAGGGTCAGGGTTTGTGCCCACATGGGGTTGACCACCGCCACATGCAGCACGTCTTGATCGAGCCGCACCGGAGCGGCCTGACGAGCTACCCCTTCCCCGACCACCGCAGTCCAGTGGTTGAGCACCTGCCGAAACTGCCCCCGACTGCGCCAGCGCGGCTGCTGCTCTAGCTGGTGAATAACGTTATGGATAGAGTCAAGCGGCATGGATGACCCAAAGGGAGGACGGCGCAGGTTCAGCTCATTCTACCCGCCGACAACATCGGCTTGAGGCTACACCGCAAGGGACTAACCTGCCTAAACCTATATGGAGTAGACGTTTGTAATGTTTTTGGCCTGGCTGGCTGGCCGACTCATCAGGGCTGAAGCGTCAGACTTTCATCAGAACCGTAGATTTATTTGAAAAAAGCCCCTCTGCGCCGTCAATTCGGCAATTTGAAGCAAGTCAGATTACCCTGAGTTTAGGGCTCTTTTGCTTTAGGCCAGCCGTTCATCGCCACGCAAACTTACCTGCAGACCCATGTCTTCCCTTCTTGACCCGCCCATTTTGACCAAAGTCGCCAAGATGAAGGAGCGCGTCTGTTGGCAGCACCCCGCCTTTAGGAAACGCCATATTGACCAAACCCGCCTGATTTTAGAAGATGGCCGCAGCGAGGATAGAGACTTTTCGTTCTTAGTCATTGGCGATAGCGGCTCTGGGCCGCACCCCGACCACCACCCCCAGCGGCACGTTGCCCAGCAGATGCTGCCCCACCTGCAAGACTGCCGCTTTTTGCTGCACACCGGGGATGTGGTGTACCAGGTCGGCTCTAGCGAACAGTACCTAGAGAATTTTATCAAACCCTACCGGGAGTGGCTGGTGGAGGGCGATCGCCCCAGTCAGGTTGCCTTCGACAAGATGCTGTTTCGCTTTCCATTTTTGGCGGTGCCGGGCAACCACGACTACTACAACCTGCCCCGGCTCTACAGCATTTTGGTGCAGCTGACCCGGCCCGTGCGCAAGCTGCTGAAGCGCAACCTCAACCCCAATGTGGGCTGGCGCGGCTCTGGGGTCGGGGATGCTTACGCCCGCGCTTTTTTAGATTACTTGAAGGGGCTGTCAGACGATGAGCTGGCGGCCCACCTCGATCACCACTACGGTCCCTGGAATGAGACTACCTGGGGGCTGCGCTACCAGCCGGGGCAGTTTACCCGTCTGCCCAACCGCTACTACACCTTTCGCTACGGCGGCATCGACTTCTTTGCCCTCGACTCCAGTACCTTTAACGACCCGGCCCTGTCGCCCCGGCGATCTAGCAGTAGCCACTACCACCAGCAATTGGTGGCCCAGCGGCAGGCTATTTTGCGCGAGCAGCAGCAGGTGCGTGACGAAGCCTTCCATCTCCCACCGGGTGACCCGCACACCCAAGAGCGCCTAGACGACCTCCAGGCCAAGGTTGAGCAGCTAGAGGAAATGCTGCTCGATATTGAGAAACAGGCCAACCCAGGGCCAACTACCCTGGTCGATACCGAGCAGCTGCTGTGGCTGCGAGACGGGCTGATTGCCTCCTGGCAGGATACGTCGGTGCGGGGGCGGGTGCTCTTTTTTCACCACCCTCCCTACGTGACGGAGGCCACCAAATGGGGCCAGGCGCAGACCATGGCTATTCGCCAGAACCTGCGCTGGGTGCTCGATCAGGTGGCGGCGGCGGTGCCCGAAATCAGCACCGATCGCCCCCCAGTCAACCTGGTGCTCAATGGCCACGCCCACTGCTTTGAATACCTGAAAACCGAGGCCACAGGCTACGCCGACAGCCACATGAACTGCGTGGTCTGCGGCGGTAGCGGTCTCAGCCTCAGGCGACAGCGACCTGAAGGCACGATGCTCTACGAACCCCTAGGCACCGATCCCGATGGCCAGGTGGGGTTTAGGCTGGTAGCCAAATCACAGCTGTTTATGGGCCTGACGGGCCACAAAACCGAGCGGCGACGGCCCTATTCTTTTGTGCGAATTGATGTCACCGGAGATGAATCGCCTCAGTTTGTGCTGACCCCCTATATTTCGGAGCGCTTTCACCAGGGGTGGGAGGATTATGCGATGGATCCGCTGGTGTTGAGTTAGGGGATGAGGGGATGAGGAGCGTTTTTTATGTGAGGAACACGCCGGGGGAATCAGATTCTAGAGGCGGGGTGATCTTAGATGGAGCGGGTAGAGGAGATTCTGCGGTTTTGGTTTGGCGATCCGGCGGATCCTAGTGGGGAGTATGGTCAGCAGCGCCAGGTGTGGTTTAAGAAAGACCCGGCCTTTGACGATGCCATTCGGCAGCGATTTTTGGCGGATGTGGAACGGGCGATGGCTGGTGAGCGTGATGACTGGCGGCATGAGCCACGATCTTGCCTGGCCCTGGTGCTGCTGCTCGATCAGTTTCCGCGCAATCTGTTTCGGGGCGCTGCCCGCTGCTTTAGGGGCGATCGCGCCGCTCTGACCACCGCCTACTACGCCCTCGATCGCAGCTATGACCAGCAGGTACTGCCGGTGGAGCGCATGTTTTTTTACCTGCCCCTGGAGCACAGTGAGGACCTAGCCGATCAGGAGCGCAGTGTGGAATTGGCGCGATCGCTGCACGCTACCCAGCCCGAAAAATTTGAATCCACTCTCGATTACGCCCTGCGCCACCGAGACGTAATTCAGCGGTTTGGCCGCTTTCCCCACCGCAATCAGGTACTGGGCCGAGAAACGACACCGGAGGAAGCAGAGTTTTTGCAGCAGCCAGGGTCGAGGTTTTGAGTTATGAATTTTGAGTTTTGAGTTCGCCACTTCAAAATTAAAAACTCACAACTCAGCTGCCCAGCCGATACCCCTTGCCGTAGACCGTATGGATAATCGGCGGAGTGCCTTTGGGTTCGATCTTGCGGCGCAGCAGGCGCATTTGGGCGGCCACCACGTTGCTGCTGGGGGCGTCTTGATCGCCCCAGACGCCTTGATAAATTTGCTCGTGGGTGAGCACCTGGTTGGCGTGGCGCAGCAGGTAGGCCAGCAGGCGGGTTTCTTTTTCAGAGAGTTCGGCGGGCTGCCCCTGGCGGTGGGCCAGCTGGTTGGCCTCGTCTAGCACCAGGTCTTCGTAGGTGAGGCGAGGCGGCGGGATTGGCTCCAGGTTGGGCGATCGCCGCAGCAGCGCCCGCACCCGCGCCAGCAGTTCGCGCAGCTCAAAGGGTTTGACCAGGTAGTCATCGGCTCCGGCATCGAGACCATCGACGCGATCGTTGAGGGTGTCTTTGGCGGTGAGAAAGAGCACCGGGGTGCTGTCCTGGCGCGATCGCACCTGCCGGCAGATCTCTAGCCCGCTCAGCCCCGGCAGCATCCAGTCTAAAATCAGCAGGTCATAGCCTCCCTGGCTAGCTAGCGCGCACCCTGCTTCACCGTCGGTGGCGACATCCACCTGGTAACCTTCTCGACCAAGCAAACGACTCAGGGGATCGGTGAGCTCTACTTCGTCATCAACGAGCAGGATCTTCATCGGGACGCGTGGGCCGTAGGTAAGTGGGTGGGTAGGGAGATGCTGCGGCAATACTCGTTTGCTCGGCTACTCGGCCCAGTTTTTGGCGCGCCCCACGGCTTTCATCCACATCGCAAAGTTCTCTTGAGCGGTGCTCTGGCCTGCGCCTGGCTCAAACACGCGATCGATGGGGCGGCTATCGACTAAGGTGCGGTAGTCATTCCAAAAGCCCACGGCTAGACCGGCGGCAAAAGCCGCGCCCTGGGCGGTGACATCGAGCACCTGGGGCCGCTCGACCGGAATACCCAGCACATCGGCCTGGAACTGCATCAAAAAGTCGTTGTTGCAGGCCCCGCCATCAACCTTGAGTTGGCGAATGGGGGTGCCGCCATCCTGGTTGACGGCATCGACCACTTCTTTGACTTCGTAGGCGATCGCCTCTAGCACCGCCCGCACCATGTGCTCTCGCTGAACGCCTCGGGTTAGGCCCATGAATGCCCCGCGTGCGCTCATGTCCCAGTGGGGGGCACCGAGGCCGCTGAGGGCAGGCACAAAGTAAACGCCGCCGTTGTCGGCGGCTTGGCGGGCGAGAATTTCAGTCTCAGCGGCGCTGGAGATTACCTGCAAGCCGTCGCGGAGCCACTGAATGCAGGCTCCGGCGGTGAACATGCTGCCCTCGATCGCATAGCCGATATGGGGATGTTTAGCATCGCCTGTCGCCTCTGACCAGGCTACGGTGGAGAGCAGCTGGTTCTGCGATCGCACTACTTCACTGCCGGTGTGAGAGACCAAAAAGGCTCCGGTGCCGTAAGTGCATTTGAGCAGGCCGGGGCGATCGCAGCCGTGGCCGTAGAGAGCTGCCTGCTGGTCGCCAAAAATGGCCGTAATCGGAATCTCAGTGCCCAAAATCGCTGGGTCAGTATGGCCAAATACGCCAATGCTGGGTTTGATCGCGGGCATCATGTGAGGCGAAATGTCGAACAGCGACAGCAGGGTGTCATCCCACTGGCCGCTGGCGATATTGAGCAGCATGGTGCGGCTGGCGTTGCTGTGATCGGTAGCATGTACCTGTCGCCCGGTCAGGTTCCACAGCACCCAGCTATCGACCGTGCCCGCCAGCACCTGGTCAAAATCTACCGGCGGGTCAGCCTCCTTTTTGGCCTGCTCTAGCAGCCAGGCCAGCTTGGTGGCCGAGAAGTAGGCATCGAGCACCAGACCAGTGCGATCGTAGATTTCCTCGGCTTTACCGGCTTCCCGCAGCTGGTTACACAGGGGCGCGGTGCGGCGATCTTGCCAGACAATGGCGTTGGCTAGGGGGCGACCGGTGCTGCTATCCCACAGCAGGCAGGTTTCACGCTGCACGGTGAGGCCAATGGCGGCAATATCGGTTGGCTTGAGCCCGGCTTTAGAAATGGCAGACCCCATTGCCCACTCAATTTCTTCCCAAATTTCGCGAGCGTTGTGCTCAACCCAGCCCGGCTGCGGATAGTACTGGGTTAGCTCACGGTAGGCCTGACCTGCGATCGCGCCCTCCCGGTCAAAGATAATCGCCCGGTTGCCGGTGGTGCCCAGGTCGAGGGCCATGATGTAGTTGGCAGTCATTGTTCGGTATGCTTGCAGCGCCAAAAGCGTAGCAAATTATGCAAAATCTCGCCTCATCCCTGCGAACTATCCTAGAGAATAGGCTGGCTTTAGATCTGGCTATTTTGAAATTATTGAAATTAAACGAAAGTCCTCGTTCTGGGATGCCATTTACCTATCATGCGGCTTGCTAGCCTTCGGCCTAGCCCACCCGAGAGTTCGGTATCCCCCTCTCCCCGTGGGCAGGCTGGTGTGGAACAATTTTGAGTAACTACGGGATACCCCCTGCTGTTGCGCCCCCTACTGTTGCGCGTCAAAGTTGCGTTTATGAGGCTTGCTCCCTTGAAAGGACTCTGGATACCCCTGAAACGTCTGTTGCTGATGGTATTTGCCGCTGTGACGATGTTTGCTACCGCGATCGCGCCCCCCGCCTATGCCCAATCTCCGGCAGCAGAGGCGATTGGCAGCGAAAGTTTTGTCGCCGCTGCCGTGCGACAGGTTGGCCCGGCGGTGGTTCGCATCGACACCGAAAAAACGATTACTCGCCAGGCGCGGGATCCACTTTATGAAGATCCTTTTTTGCGCGACTTTTTTGGCGGCGGATTTTCTCGCCAGCCCCAGGAAGAACTGCTGCGGGGTCAGGGGTCGGGGTTCATCATCGATAGCACTGGCAACATTCTCACCAATGCCCACGTGGTCAACGGGGCCGACCGGGTGGTGGTCACCCTCAAAGATGGCCGCAGCTTTGACGCCATCGTCGAAGGGGTTGACGAAGTCACCGACCTGGCCGTGGTCAAAATTGACGATGGCGAAGACGACCTGCTACCTGTAGCGACCCTGGGCAACTCTGACCGCATACAAGTGGGCGACTGGGCGATCGCGGTAGGCAACCCCCTAGGCCTCGATAACACCGTTACGTTGGGCATTGTGAGCACCCTCAAGCGCACCAGCAGTTCCGTAGGCATCCCCGGCAAGCGGCTGGAGTTTATCCAGACCGATGCCGCCATTAACCCCGGCAACTCCGGCGGGCCGTTGGTCAACCAGCGGGGCGAAGTAATCGGCATCAACACCGCCATTCGCGCCGACGCCATGGGCATTGGCTTTGCCATTCCCATCAACAAAGCCAAAGAGATTAAAGACATGCTGGCTCGGGGCGAAACCGTCGCCCACCCCTACATCGGCGTGCAGATTGCCAACCTCACCCCCGAGCAGGCCAAAATCAACAACGCAGACATCAACTCCGGCATGTATTTACCCGAGGTGAATGGGGTGCTAGTGCTGCGGGTGCTAGAAGGTACTCCTGCAGCGGCAGCAGGCCTGCGGCGGGGCGACGTCATTTTACAGGTGAATGGCACCTCCATTCGCAGTGCCGATGGGCTGCAAATTAAGGTCGAAAATACCAAGATTGGCGATGCTTTAGAACTTCAGATTCAGCGCGGCGATCGCCCGCTGACCATGGAAGTCAAAACCGCCGAACTGCACGAGCAGGCCGAGTAATCCAGTCCCTCCTGGGAGGGGAAACCCGAAATTTCAAAACCACAATTCTTTATTCAGGAGTCTCCTTATGCATTCCACCGAAGACACCGGCACCCGCAAAATTTTGTCTGCCGTTAGCCACGGCTCTATTTTCTTCAATGCCCTGGTGCTTGCCGTTGGCGTTCCCATCGCCATTCTGCTGATTTCCAACGATTCAGTTATCAAAGAAAGCGCCAAAGAAGCGATCAACTTTCACATCAATATGTGGTTTTGGTGGGCCGTTGCAGGCGTTCTGGCCTGGGTGCTAATTGGTATTCCACTGTTGGTCGTGCTAGGTATCGTGAATTTCATCATGCCGATCTTAGCCATTGTCCACAGCCTCACTCAACCCAACGTAGCGTTTCGCTACCCGCTTATTCTGCGCCTGTTTTAGCGGGTTTGGGTTTTCTCAAGTCTGACATTCACCCCAATTCAGAGTAGGTTGATGTTGAAATCAAGAACCTGGGCTGCGGTATTGCTGATGATTTCGGGGGTTACCCATGTTGTTCAGCTGCAGGTGTACGGGGCTAGATTTCATGTCATCGGCGCAGTGCTGTTTGGCTTGGCCTATTTTGCAATTGGGGCGCGGCTCTTGAAACCAGGGCGATCGCCACTGTGGTGGGGCGCTATTTTACCCAGCATCGGCGGGGTTCTAGGGGTGATTCGCTTTCTAGAACTCCATGCCAATCCATTCACGGTCTTTCACGTTCTTATTGATCTTGTTGTGGTTCCCCTGTGTATTCAGCAGCTGCGGCAATCGCGACCTTGAGGCCAATCTGTCGCCCGCCCGTTTAAGCACAAGGCGACTTAAGAACAAGGCAAACTTAGCCATACCAATCTCAGGCTGTCTGCCGATCTACCCAGTCCAGCGCTCGATTCCACGCCCACCAGGGGTCACTATCCCCGGCTAGGCGCTGACCAGCGCTGCTGCTGTAGTAGCCCACGTGACCGCCGTGGTCGGTCAGCACTAGGTCAATCTTGGGGTTGGCCGCACAAACCCGTTTCAGGTCGGGGATAATCTCTGGGCTAAACAACGGGTCATCGGCGGCGTAGAGAATCAGGGTGGGAATGCCCAGGTCGGCCATAAAGGGCAGGGGACTGCTGGTATCGTAGTACTCCTCTACGCTGGCAAACCCCAGCCGAGCAATTACCAGCTCGTGGTCAAAACCCCAAATGCTGTTGGCGCGATCGATCGCTGCCAAATCAAAGTGGTCGGGGTGCAGCTGGTGCAGTCGCTGGGCCAGCCGCTTGAGTTCGCGTGCGATCGCGCGCTCCAGATATTTCCCCAGCGGGTCTGCGGTCAGGTAGCGCAGCGATCGATTGGAATCGAGGCTGGGGCACACCACCACCACGCCGCCGATGTCGCCCGGTTCTAAACCGCTGTCGGGAGGCAAATCCATTGCGGCCTTGGCCCCCCACAGCGCCAGCTGCCCGCTCAGCGAGTAGCCCATAAACCAAAACGGTGGCGCACAGCCTAAAGCTTTGGCCTGAGAAGCCAGAGCGATGTAGTCATGCCCTTCGTAAAGGCCATCGGAGGTCAGGGTAGGAGAGAGTTCAGCCGTTTTGCCGTGGGCACGCCAGTCAAACATCACCAGTCCGTAGCCCCGGCGATAGGCATTGCGGCCTAAAATTTCCAGCTGCCACTGGTCATCCAAGCTGCCGGTAATGCCATAGGTGGCAATAACCGTACCTTTAGAGCGATTGGGGATGGCCCAGCGACCAAAAATGGGCACATCGCCGTAGCCCTGAAAAACGTAGTCTTGATAGCTGACCGGCAACAAATCTGTATTTTGGGACCAGGCCTGGTTGGCCACTAGGGCCGTGTAGAGGGTCATGGCTAGGCCATTTTGCAAAAACCAGGGCGGCACAAAGGAAGGCATAGAGTTGCGCGAATACTGCCTTTAGCATTCCAGAGAAACCCCCTGGGCACCATCCCTCTGCCGGAGAAAAACGTACGATGGCGATGGCCCACCAGGCGAGGAAAGGTAAATGACCGGCCCCAAAATTCAGAGTGATGTGGTGCGAGTGGGTATGGTGGGCACCGGGTTTGTGGCTCGGCTGCGGGCCGATGCATTGCAGGGCATGGAATCGGCTCAACTGGTGGCGATCGCTGGGCATACCCAGGCAGAAACGGCGAGCTTTGCGGAGCAATACAACGCTGCCGCCCTAGACCATTGGCAGGATCTAATCAGTCGTCCTGACCTGGATGTGATTATGGTCTGCCACGTCAACAGTGAGCACAGCACAGTGGTAGCGGCGGCCTTAGAAGCTAACCTCCACGTGGTGGTCGAGTACCCCCTAGCGCTCAGTGCTGAAAAGGCAGAATCGCTGCTGACTCTGGCCCAGACTAAACAGCGTCTGCTGCATGTCGAGCACATTGAGCTGCTAGGCGGTACCCATCGCGCCCTCAAGGCCAACCTGGCGGCGGTGGGGCTACCCTTTTGTGCCCGCTACTGTACGCTGGCCCCTCGCCGTCCCGCCCCCCTCACCTGGACCTATTGTCCCCAGCTGTTTGGCTTTCCGCTGGTGGGGGCGCTGTCTCGCCTGCACCGGCTGATCGACTGCTTTGGTCCGGTGGCGCGGGTCTACTGTCAAACCCACTACAGCGGCCTTTCCCCTGGCACCGGGGGCATGACCTGCTACACCACCTGTCTCTGCACCGCCCAGATCACCTTTGCCTCGGGGTTAATCGCCGAGGTGGTTTATGGCAAGGGCGAGGCCCTGTGGGAAGCGGCGCGGCGGCTAGAGGTGACCGGCAGCGAGGGGTATCTCTGCTTTGAGGGCGATCGCGGCACTCTGACCAATACTCAAGGCTCCCAACCCCTGGAGGTCGGCTCACGGCGGGGGCTGTTTGCTACCGACACTGCTCAAGTCATCGATCACTTGCTGACCGGGCAGGCGCTGTACTGCACGCCTGAGGCCAGCCTGTACACGCTGCAGGTGGCGATCTGCGCCCAGCGATCGGCAGCGACAGGGCAAGCGGTAGACGTGGCACCCCCTTAACCTGTCATAGATAGCCCGCTTTCTAAATAGTTGAGGAAGGCTGACACAGTTGACAGCGAGGCCAGAGTTGATCAGATGATTTAGTAGCGTTGATGACGGCGGGCGTTCATGCCGCTTGGAATCATAGGTCAGCGAACGGGAGTAACAACTATATGGCCGCATGTGACTACAGGCCCGGTTTAGAGGGTGTACCGGCCACCCAGTCGAGCGTTAGCTTTGTGGATGGCCAGGCGGGAATTTTGGAGTATCGCGGTATTCCCATCGAAGAACTGGCTCAGCGCGGCACGTTTCTCGAAACGGCCTACCTATTAATTTGGGGTGGGCTGCCCTCCAAGAGCGAGCTAGAAGCCTTTGAGTACGAAATTCGCTACCATCGCCGCCTCAAGTACCGCATCCGCGACATGATGAAGTGTTTCCCCGAGAGCGGTCACCCTATGGATGCCCTGCAAGCCTGCGCGGCGGCGCTGGGTCTGTTTTACTCTCGCCGCGCCCTTGACAATCCTATTTATATTCAGCAAGCGGTGGTGCGGCTGTTGGCCAAAATTCCCACTATGGTGGCGGCGTTTCAGCTCATGCGTAAGGGCAATGACCCGGTGCAGCCCCGCGACGATCTCGACTATGCGGCAAATTTTCTTTACATGCTCAACGAGCGCGTGCCCGACCCCCTGGCCGCCCGCATTTTTGACATCTGCCTAACCCTGCACGCCGAGCACACCATTAACGCCTCGACCTTTTCAGCCATGGTGACGGCCTCAACCCTCACCGACCCCTACGCCGTCGTCGCTTCGGCGGTGGGCACCCTGGCGGGGCCGCTCCACGGCGGGGCAAACGAAGAGGTGATTGAAATGCTGGAGCAGATTGGCTCAGTGGAGAATGTGCGCCCCTACGTGGAGCGCTGCATTGCCGAAAAGTCTAAAATCATGGGCTTTGGCCACCGGGTTTACAAGGTCAAAGACCCCCGCGCCACCATTTTGCAGGGGCTGGCCGAGCAGCTGTTCGAGAAATTTGGCCAAGACGAGTACTACGCGATCGCCCTGGAGATGGAGCAGGCCGTTTCCGAAAAGCTTGGTGCGAAGGGCATTTACCCCAACGTTGACTTCTACTCGGGGCTGGTCTACCGCAAGCTGGGCATTCCCACCGATTTGTTTACGCCGATCTTTGCGATCGCCCGGGTGGCTGGCTGGCTGGCTCACTGGAAAGAGCAGCTGGGCGAAAACCGCATCTTTAGGCCCACCCAGATCTACACCGGCCCCCGCAACCAGGCCTATGTTGACCTCGTCAATCGGCCTCAAATCTGGGACAAGCAGGGATTTTCCGTCTCTCTACCCTCCTACGAGACTCCGTAACTAGATCTGGTTCCTTCAGAGGTTGGGGAACCAAACTCTGGGAACCAAATTCTGGGGAACTAGATCTGGGAGGCTCCTGATGGGTCTGACCCCTCTGGGCACCCTCTCCATAAGCGCCGATCATTAGTTTAGTGACGATTTTCAGGAACTCCTGCCCCTCTGGCGCTTGCGCCGGGGGGCTTTTGTTTGGAAAAATTTTAGGCTCTAAACCGAATCTGGCTGACAAGATTCCGTCCTAGGTTCGATGCCCTGCCGGGGCAAACTGCCGTTTGCCCCTACGGGATTCCTGCCTCTAAAGCCCCCAGCGTTGCCCATAAAATCCCCAGCAAGCCAGCAAAGCTCAGGTAGTAGACCACTACCGGCAGAAGCTGGCGCATCAGCAGTCCTTCGCGCCCCAGCAGCCCCACAGTGGCTGCTGCCGCTACTACGTTAGATACGCAAATTACATTACCTGCCGAGGCCCCTACCGTTTGCAGGGCCAAAATGAGCGCTGGCGGCGTGCCGATATTTTCCGCCACCCCAAACTGAAACAGCGAAAACATCATGTTGCTGACGGTGACGCTGCCCGCTACAAAGGCTCCGATCATGCCTACCCCAGCGGCAAACAGCGGCCAGCTTCCTCCCGCCAGGGCCGACATGCCCTCCGCCAGGGCCAGGGGCATGCTGGGCAGCCCGGCGCTATTCACGTCAGAGTTGATGAATACCCGCGCCATCAGCACCGCCGATCCCAGCGCCAGGGCGGTCTTTTGCAGCACGGGCAGCGATCGCCCCACCGCCTGGCCCAAATCGCTGGGCTTCATCTGGTGCAGCCCGTAGGTAATAGCCACCACCAGCAAAAACATCGTGCCCGGCAAATAGAGCGGGGTAGAGGCCGCCGTAATCGTGGTGCCAAAGATCCCGGTCCAGGCAGCCCTTACTCCCTGTAGCCAACCCTTAAGCGGCAACTGCGACAGCCGCGACAGCACCAGCAGCCCCCCCAGCAGTACGTAGGGCAGCCACGCTTTCACTACCGTCATTCCCGCTGGTGGTGGTGGTAGCGCCGGTACAACACTGCCCGACCAAGTGTCTGTCCAGGTCTCTGCGGGCGGAAAATCCCAGGGCTGCTCGGGTTGCAGCCAGCCGCGCCGGACGATCGCCACCGTAATGGCCAGCCCCACTAGTCCGCCTATCATCGAAGGAAACTCTGGCCCTAAAAATACCGCCGTCAGGCTGTAGGGCACGGTAAAGGCCAACCCCGCCATCAGGGCAAATGGCCACACCCCTTGCCCTGCCGCCTGCGCCTGGCCTGCGCCAAAAATTCGGGTAATCACTACGACCAGCAGCAGTGGAATAAACGTGCCAATGATGGCGTGGAGAATGGCGGCCTGGCTACCCACCTGGGCGACAAAATCTGCCAACCCGAGGTTTTGGGCCGTCAGGGCCGCATCTACTGCTGTCGCCCCGCCCAGGCCCGCATCCATACCAAAGATTAGCGGCGTACCCACGGCACCAAAGGTCGAGGGAGTGCTTTGAATAATTAGCGCCGCCAGCACCGCCGCCAGGGCCGGGAACCCCACCGCTACCAGCAGGGGCACACAGACCACTGCCGGAGTACCAAACCCGGATGCCCCCTCAATAAAGCTGCCAAATAGCCAGGCAATAATAATCATCTGCACCCGGCGATCGGGCGACAGGGCCAGCAGGCTCTGGCGAATGACGCTGATCGCCCCCGAGGCTTGAAGCACGTTGAGCAGCAAAATTGCCCCGAATACGATGAAGAGAATCTCTACGGCGATCGCCAGCCCCTGCACCAGCGAAGCTGCAATGTAGTTGAGTGGCACCTGCCACACCAGCCCCGCCACCAGCGCCGTCACCACCAGCGCCCCCGGCATCGCCTGACTGGCTGGACGCCGAGCCACTACCAGCAGCAGAAACACCGTTGCGATCGGCAGCAGAGCGATGAGAAAGGTCAGCATTGGGTGTCGGGGGTTTGGGGTTGGGGTTTTATCAGGATTGGCAGGGCGAGGATGGCCACTCATCCACCCTCCTAATAGCATCACCTCAGAATTCCTATGGCAAATTCCTACGAATCGTGCGCTCTAGCTCCAGTGGATCGGGGAAGATGACGGTAGAATCTAAAAAACTGTTTTTTCCTCGCTAGAGTCAATCGTAACCGTTGCTAAGGACTGGCCCATGAACCAAGGAATTGACCTACAGGGTAGCTTCGTCAACGCTTTAGTTGACCTGGGCATACCCGCAGGGGCAGCTAAAGCCCTGTGGCTGCCCCTGCCAATGGTGGTTATTTTGGTCGGGGCCACCGTGAGCATTTTTGTGACGGTATGGCTGGAGCGGAAGATTTCTGCCGCCGCCCAGCAGCGGATTGGGCCTGAATTTGCCGGGCCTTTGGGCACGCTTCAGGCGGCTGCCGATGGCATCAAGCTAATCTTCAAAGAAGACATCACCCCCGCCAAAGCCGACCCGATCTTGTTTACGCTGGGGCCTGCGATCGTAGTGATTCCGGTCTTTCTGTCTTACCTGATCGTGCCCTTTGGCCAAAATCTGGTCATAACCGACATTGGCGTCGGCATCTTTCTGTGGATTGCTCTTTCAAGCATTGCCCCCATCGGCCTGCTGATGTCGGGTTATTCCTCCAACAACAAATACTCTCTTCTCGGGGGGTTGAGAGCGGCAGCGCAGTCGATCAGCTACGAAATTCCCATGGCGCTGGCGGTGCTGGCGGTAGTGCTGATGTCTAATAGCCTGAGCACTATTGACATCGTCAATCAGCAGTCGGGCTACGGCATTTTGGGCTGGAATATTTGGCGACAGCCAGCTGGGTTTTTGATCTTTTGGATTGCCGCGCTGGCTGAGTGCGAGCGCCTGCCCTTTGACCTGCCCGAGGCAGAAGAAGAGCTGGTAGCAGGCTACCAGACCGAATACACTGGCATGAAGTTTGGCCTGTTCTACGTAGGCTCCTACGTCAACCTAGTGCTGTCGGCGCTGATTGTTTCCATTCTTTACCTGGGCGGTTGGGAGTTTCCCATTTCGGTGAGCTGGCTGGCTGGTCTGCTGGGGGTGAGCGAAACAACGCCCTGGCTTCAGGTGGTTACCGCCTCGGTTGGCATCATGATGACCTTATTTAAGGCCTATGCCCTGGTCTTTATTGCGGTTCTGCTCCGGTGGACCATGCCCCGCATTCGCATCGACCAGCTGCTCGACTTTGGCTGGAAGTTTTTGCTGCCGGTGTCTCTGGTTAACCTGCTCCTGACTGCCGCCCTCAAGCTCACCTTTCCCGTTGCCTTTGGTGGCTAGCCAAAGGATGCTGCTTTACCCTGTAGGTAGGTAGTTTCCTCTGCCGAGGCCCTAGCGCTGTTCCTGCGACCTCTCACCCACTACCCTGTAAAACTCTGGAGGATCCCCTATGCTGGGTTTTCTGAAACAAGTCGGCGACTATGCCAAAGAAAGCTTACAGGCGGCTAAGTACATTGGCCAGGGGCTGTCTGTAACCTTCGATCACATGAGCCGTCGTCCGGTGACGGTGCAGTACCCCTACGAAAAGCTGATCCCGTCTGAACGGTTCCGCGGACGCATTCACTTTGAGTTTGATAAGTGCATCGCCTGCGAAGTATGTGTGCGGGTGTGCCCGATTAACTTACCTGTGGTCGATTGGGAGTTTGACAAAGCCACCAAGAAGAAGGACCTAAAGCACTACAGCATTGACTTTGGGGTCTGTATTTTTTGCGGCAACTGTGTGGAGTATTGCCCCACCAACTGCCTCTCCATGACCGAGGAATACGAGATGGCAGCCTACGATCGCCACGAGCTGAACTATGACAGCGTGGCCCTGGGTCGCCTACCCTACAAGGTCACCCAAGATCCGATGGTTACTCCTCTGCGCGAGCTGGCCTATCTGCCCAAGGGAGTTATGGATCCTCATAACTTGCCAGCTAACGCACGGCGAGCAGGCCAAATGCCCCAGGAAATTTTGGAGGCGGCCCAGGCCGAAGCCGAGGCTAAAAACTCTTCTGACGCCAAAGCCGAGGGCTAATGCGTCGGTTGGGGTTCCGTGGTACATTCGCCTAAGTCAAGGCTGTTACGACTGCTCGATTATTACCCAGGAGATTAGAACTGTGACGCTAGCGGAAGGGGTACAACTCGTTGCCTTTGGCATACTGGTCGCGATGACGCTGGGGGGTGCCCTGGGAGTTGTGCTGTTAGATAACATCGTCTACTCGGCGTTTTTGCTGGGGGGCGTCTTCACCAGCATGTCGGGCCTCTATATTTTGCTCAATGCTGGGTTTGTGGCCGCCGCTCAGGTGCTGGTTTACGTGGGTGCCGTTAGCGTTCTAATCCTGTTTGGGATCATGCTGGTGAATAAGGAGCAGCCCTTTGTGCCGATGAAGCGCGCTTGGCTGGGCAAGGTCGCTACAGCCGTGGTCTGTGTGGGGCTGTTTGCGCTGCTAACCGTCTCCACCCTAAATACTCCCTGGGCAATTTCTAGCGAGGTGCCCACTGGGGATCTGGCCACCGTAGCCATTGGCATTCACTTCTTTACCGACTATTTGCTGCCCTTTGAGCTGGCTTCGGTACTGCTGCTGATTGCGCTGATTGGTGCGATCGTACTGGCTCGGCGAGAATTTATTCCCGACGTGGCCCCTGGGGATCCCGCTTCTGAGGCATTACAGCTGCCGGAACGCCCCCGCGAGCTGGTGTCATCGGTATCGGCCCCGGAGATAGATAGCTAGTCTGACGGACAGTCTTAGACTTGCTTAGATATTAAAGAGTGTTGGCGTTTTAACTGTCGCTATACCAAGTCCAGATCGGGATCTGTAGTTGGCCTACCGGCAAAACGTCACTTCTGGACTTGAATTTGGTTTAGTTGGTTTAGAACAGGTTATTTTTGGCTATGCAACTTGAGTATTTTCTGCTGACCGCCGCCGCTCTCTTCTGCATTGGCATCTACGGCCTGGTAAACAGCCGCAACGTGATTCGGGTGCTGATGTCCATTGAGCTGATGCTGAATGCAGTCAACCTAAATTTGATGGCGTTTTCTAACTACCTAGACCCAGTGGGCATCAACGGGCAGGTGTTTGCTGTCTTTGTAATTAGCATTGCAGCAGCAGAGGCGGCGGTTGGTTTGGCTATTGTGCTATCGATCTACCGCAACCGCGACACAGTGGATATGGAGCAGTTCAATCTGCTGAAGTGGTAGACCTAGCCTGCTAAAACACAATCAACCCACGGCCTCTTGTTGTGCAACTTGAGCAAGTCATTATTGTCCATAAAGCCGGTAATCGGCTGAGCCAGACCTGGGCCGAGAAGTGCGCCCGTGAACTGGAAGCCTTGGGCAGCAAGGTGCTCCGTGGTCCCAGCGGCCCTAAAGATAACCCCTACCCAGTCTTTTTGGCCTCGGTTAGTCGGCCCATTAGCCTGGCCATCGTGTTTGGTGGCGATGGTACCGCCCTAACCGCAGCACGTAATCTAGCTGCAGAAAATATTCCCATTTTGGCGGTCAATATTGGCGGCCATCTGGGGTTTTTGACCGAAAGCTCGGAGGAAATGGACGATACCGAGTCGGTGTGGGAGCGGCTGCTGAGCGATCGCTTTGCCGTGCAGCGACGCATGATGCTCCAGGCTCGCATCTACGAGGGGCACCGCACCAACTTAGATCCGCTCAGCGAGGTTTATTTGGCCCTCAACGAGATGTCGATCAAGCCCGCTTCCCCCGATCGCATGATCACCTCCATGCTTGAAATGGAGATCGATGGCGAAGTCGTTGACCAGTACCAGGGCGACGGTCTGCTGATTAGCACCCCCACTGGCTCAACAGGCTACACCGTGGCGGCGGGTGGCCCGATTATTCACCCCGGCATGGATGCCATTGTGGTGACGCCCATTTGCCCCCTCAGCCTGTCAAGCCGCCCCATTGTGCTGCCGCCGGGTTCGGTGGTGAGCGTGTGGCCCCTGGCCGACCCCGACCTCACCACCAAACTGTGGACTGATGGGATATTGGGCACAGCGATTTGGCCGGGGCAGCGGGTTGATGTCCGCAGCGCCGAGGCGATGGCCCACTTCATTATTCTGCGGCAAAACCACTCTTACTACGGCACCCTGCGCAGCAAGCTCAACTGGGCTGGCACCCGGATTAGCTACGCAAACAATCACAGAAATTAATAGCGAACTAGCTAGGAACTGTGGCGATCGCGCTGAATGTCGTAGATCGCTTTTTCCCAGCACCACTGCTCGCTGTGGTGGGGGTTACGCAACTGTACCTGCTCGACTAAGCGATCGGCCACAGCCCGATTGCCCCCCACCAGGCGCAGCAGCTCGCGCTGGGTATGGCCGCGCACAGGGCGAGTCGGGGTCGTGGTGGGTTCAGGAGTATTAATCCGGTAGCCCCCCGACTTTCGGCGGCCCTGGCGGCGGCTGAGCCAAAAAATAAGAGCAACAAGCAGCGCGATCGCCAGTAGTAGAGATAAATCCATTCCAACAGAGTAAAGTCGCCATCAAACGCGAATCCCTGGTCAGAAACAAGCTACACCTACAGGTGGCCTCATTCCTGACGCTGAACTGGGGCTACCTCAGTTCTACACAAAAATGCCGCCACATTGCTGGCATCTCCACCCCCGCCGCCATTAAACCGCCAGGGTTTGCTAGTGTTATTTATATATTTGTCTGGCCTAACCCCTGGGATTTTGCTGCGGCAGCCTATCGGGCTTAGGTAAGCGTTACGTCCCTCATTTGCGCGCCCTTCCCTATGCCAAGAACCCAACGCAACGACAACTTCATCGACAAATCCTTCACCGTCATGGCCGACATGATCCTCAAGATGATGCCCGCCAAACAGAGAGAGAAGGAGGCCTTTGCCTACTACCGCGACGGCATGTCGGCCCAGGCCGATGGAGAGTACGCCGAAGCGATGGAAAACTACCGTGAAGCCCTGCTGCTAGAAGAAGAGCCCTACGACAAGAGCTTCATTCTCTACAATATGGGCCTGATCCACGCCAGCAACGGCGAGCACGAGATTGCCCTAGCAAAATATCAAGAAGCGCTAGATCTCAATCCCCGCCTGTGTCAGGCTCTCAACAACATCGCGGTCATTTACCACTACAAGGGCGAACAAGCCGAAGCCGCTGGTGACACCGATACCGCTGAAAACCTGTTTGATGAAGCGGCCCGCTACTGGCTAGAGGCGGTTACCATCGCCCCCAACAACTACATCGAAGCCCAAAACTGGATGAAGAACACGGGCCGGATGAAGAACGATATCTTCTTCTAAATCTAGGTTCGGGTAGGGTGGGCACTGCCCACCATCTGCCTTCGCCGTGCAGGTGAGATTTTGCTCTGGCTTCGCCCAACCCGATACATTGGGATCCACGGCATTTCATCTAACCTACGGCTGATCAGACTCAGTCCTCTTCTCTAAACCACACTCCCATGATCGATCTCGAACAGGTTCGCAAAGTGGCACTGCTGGCTCGCCTGGAGCTGTCTGCCGCAGAAGAAGAGCAGTTTACCGGACAGCTCAGCGGCATTCTCGACTATGTCGAGCAGCTTAAAGAACTCAATACCGACGGCGTAGAACCCACCACCCGTGCGATCGAGCTGAGCAACATTACCCGCACCGACAGCCTCCAGCCCTTTGCCGAGCGAGCCGCTATTCTCGATTGCGCTCCCGATCGCGAGGACGGGTTCTTCAAAGTACCCAAGATCTTAAGCGAGTAGGTTTTGTCCTGGGAATTCACGACGTTGAGGTGCTATGGCATCGGCAGTGAGTTAAAACGACGACCCTGGGCGTGGTGACGGCCACTACCGTGAGTGTGGGCCTGTGGCAGTTCCACCAACGGCTGCCTAGGGTGTTGTCGTAAGCAAAATCAGGTTAGGACGGTTTGTGGTGTTCGTGCCAGTGACGGGCGATATCGACTCGGCGGCAGATCCAGACGCGATCGCGCCCCTGCACATAATCCAAAAACCTCGCCAGCGCTGCCGTGCGCCCCGGTCGCCCGGCCAATCGGCAGTGCAGGCCAATGCTCATCATTTTGGGGCACTCATCGCCCTCGGCATAGAGCGTGTCAAAGGCATCGCGCAGGTAGGCAAAAAACTGATCTCCCGAGTTAAACCCTCCGTAGGTGGCAAACCGCATGTCGTTGTTGTCGAGGGTGTAGGGAATCACCAGGTGCGGTCTACCGTACTCGGTGCTCCAGTAGGGCAGGTCATCGGCATAGCTATCGGCATCGTAGAGAAAGCCGCCTGCTTCGACCACTAGGGCGCGAGTGTTGGGACTGTTGCGACCCTGGTAAAAGCCCAGGGGCCGACTGCCCGCCACCTGAGTATGAATTTCGACCGCCTTGTGAATGTGCTCGCGCTCGGCCTCTAGGCCAAAGTACTGGTAGTCAATCCAGCGGTAGCCGTGGCTGGCAATTTCCCAGTCGGCTTCGTTCATAGCCGCCACCGCTTCGGGGTTGCGAGCCATCGCCATCGCTACGGCGTAAACGGTTAGGGGCAGGCCCCGACTGGTAAACACCCGGTGCAGCCGCCAAAACCCTGCCCGGCTGCCGTACTCATACATCGACTCCATGTTCATATTGCGTACCCCAGTCAGCGGTGCGGCCCCCACGCTCTCTGACAAAAATGCTTCCGAGGCCGCATCACCGTGGAGAATGCAGTTTTCGCCGCCTTCTTCGTAGTTGATCACAAACTGCACTGCGATTTTGGCATTACCAGGCCAGTGGGGATGGGGCGGGGTGCGCCCATAGCCGACCAGATCGCGGGGGTAGGAGGGTGTGACTGCCATAGGAGGTTGCGGTATTGAAGTTGGTGGCTAGATAAGGCTGGATTTTACGGGTAAAGCGCTCCCTGGTCTAGCCGTGATCGTGGGTCTAGCTATCACAGCTCAGTTGCCAAAACGCCTATTTAGAAACCGGTTTAGAACGGGCACTCCATAGGGCTCGATCGCGCGTCCTGCTGTCGTGGTATGGGATTGGTTAGTAGAATTTGGCTGAGCATACCGCAGCCAATCTATTAAAGACGGATCCTCCGAAGTCGGTTTTCCGTAAAAAACTAGCCTAAGGTTACAAAAATGTCTATTCCCCCCTCGTTTATGATCTACAGATGGGCTAATGTCGAGAAGTGGTCAAGGCTCAACGAGTCATAGGCTGAAGAGCAGGGCGACGGTGTAGTCTCAAACCTTGTATTCTGAAGACTCGACTAGTTCTGCCAACGGTCTGCTGGGCTAAGCAGTGTAAACACCCGCGAACCACCACAGAATTGTGGCACTGGAGCTACGACTTTGTTGAACGGAAGGAGTAAACCCATGTCAGATGCCGCGCTCTTGCCGAGCAGGAGGCAGGCCGCCCCCGTTCTAGACCTGCACGCTGTGAACCAGGAGTGGGGAAATGCTGACGCCAGTAGCTTGGTGCAGTGGGGCCACGAAACCTTTGGCGACGGTCTGGTTTTAAGTACCAGCTTTGGCATTCAGTCAGCGGTCATGCTGCACCTGGTCACTCAGGTTGTGCCCAATATTCCAGTGATTTGGGTCGATACGGGCTATCTGCCAGTCGAAACCTACCGCTTTGCCGATGAGTTATCGCTCCGCCTCGATCTCAATCTCAAGGTTTATCAATCGCTCCTCAGCCCTGCCCGCATGGAGGCACTCCATGGGCGACTTTGGGAGCAGCACGACGTGGAGGCGTTCAACCGCTACGACCAGATTCGCAAAGTAGAGCCGATGCATCGTGCGCTAACTGAGCTAGGCGCTACAGCCTGGTTGACGGGGCTGCGCTCTGATCAGACGGATCACCGCAAGTCGCTAGGGCGAATTGGGCATCAGGGAGGGCGCTACAAGCTGCTGCCCATCCTCAAGTGGACATCTAAGGATGTGTACGAGTATTTGATTGCCCATGATTTGCCGTACCACCCGCTGTTTGACAAGGGCTATGTCACAGTCGGCGATTGGCACTCTAGCCGCCCCATTACAGATGCCGACGCCAGCGATCGCGACACCCGGTTTAAGGGACTTAAGCAGGAGTGCGGTCTGCACCTGCCCCAGTCGCCCGAAGAGGCGGCTAGCCTCGACTCTAGCTCGCTGTAGCCCGAGTCTCAGGACAAACTAAACTATGTTCGCCTCCAGGTAATGGCGCATGATGTGGTAGCCAGACGCGATCGCCCCGCTGTTTGAACAGTTCGCCGTAGCGCTTCCACCACCGCGAACAGCCTTTTGCTTAGGCCTCCTCGGCCTCCGACCACAGTCTATGGGTGCGCGAAGGCGCTTGGCTGGCGCTCATTTTGGTTGGGGTCTACCAGGTTGTAGCCAAAGGTCGGCCAGGCGGGGTCTGCGGTCCCGCCGTCAAACACCAAATGGGCCAATTGCTGAGCACAGCGCCATCGACAATATAGTGGTCTTTGCCGTCGGCGTCCTTAAGCAGAACGGGTTCAAAGAAGAAGGGGATTGCACCAGGATGGGTAGGTTCGTTAGGTTAAACGGTATAGAACCCCTTAGCTACTGCTTTTGAAGGCCCATGGCGCTACCCAAGCTTGACCCGCAAACCATCGATCGCGTCATTGAAATGGCGTGGGAAGACCGCACCCCCTTTGAGGCGATTGAAACACAATTTGGGCTAGCAGAAAAGCAGGTGATTGCGGTTATGCGCCGCTTCATGAGGCCCTCTAGCTTTCGCATGTGGCGCAAGCGGGTCACGGGGCGCAAAACCAAGCACCAGCACCACCGCGACTTTACTCTCGGCCGATTCAAATCGGCCAACCAAAAATAAGCAGCACCCCGGTGGCTCAGCTCATGAGTCCAAAAAAGTGCGGGCTATGGGCTAGCGCAGGGCACCCTCCCGCAAAGGCATGACCTATCCCGCCTGGTATGCTCACCTAAATCAACCCGAAGCTGATCGAGGAGGCCACGGGGTTGATCTAAAGCCACCTCAATCTTGTTGTGACTCATGGTGGCTAGTAGTGGCGAATTTTACCGAGCAGGATGTGGCAGTTGCGGTAATCTTGAACTCTCTGGCTTACAGCACCAGGGGATGGCCGAAAAAGCCTGGGGTGATTCTTAACCTTGCCATACGCTGAGACAGCGGCCCGCCTAGCCTCAACCCTATACCTGGTTGAGGTGCCTACTAGAAAGGACTGGATCTAGATTGAGGTTCTGCCGCTATAGCTCCTCAAGATACGGCTTATCAAGTCCAGTCTCTGCTTTATAATTCGATCGCTAAGGCGGTCTATTGCTTAAAGATATGACCGAGTTATTACTGAATTTTGGATTAGTCCGGATGCCATCTCTTTTTTGAGGGAACTATAAATGCAACTTCACTTTCTGTCACCGACTATGAAAACCTCTACAGTTCTGGTGCCCTCAACCCTTGCCCAAACGCCTGCCGCCAGTCGGCTACCGGTTGACAACCCCTGGATGCTGGCATCTGGTGGGCTGGTGCTGGTGCTGCTAGGGCTGGGAGTTTATTCTCACCTAAAAACCCGCGGCTTGGTGAAGCAGCTTAAGTTTGAAACCTACAAAAACAAAGAGCTGCAAAAAAAGGTCAAACTGGCGCTTAAAACCATCAGCAAGATGGAGCAAAACCCAGATCTAATTCACTCGCGAGAGTTTAACCTCGACTACCTGCGCATGCGTATGGACGAAGAGCATTTCCATACGGCGATTGTGAACCAGCTTAAGGTGAAGGTGAAGCAAAAAATCAGCATTGCCCTACGTCCCCGCCAGGCTGAGGAAGGCATGATTGGCATCGCCAGTAAGCCCCGAGTGATCGATGAAATCTTTGATGTTGAGTACGCTCCCCAAGATAACCCCCTGGCTAAAAGGCGGGTACTGTTTCGCATTCAAATTCGGCTGGCTAAGCTGCCCACCCAGGCGACCTCTTCGACCATTGGTCAGCTGGTTGACTGCATCCAAAACTTCATGAGTCCTGATGCCGAAGAAGCCCACTGGCAGCCCACCATTCAGGGCCGCATTGCCACCATGCACTGGGATCAAAAAGCCAAGCCTACCCCCCTGCTGGTGATTGAACAATCGGGCGAAGGGGTAAACGTTACCCTCCGCAGCCGCAACACGCTGCCAGCCAGCGTCAGCTCTAGTTCTGCTGCCAAGTCTACTCATCAGAAAAAGACAGCTTAGTTGGCCCGTAGTTGACTAGCAACGGTTAAACGGCGGCTGTAGCCATCGCGGTGATATCTGCTGGTGCGGTTGATCGCGCCTCGGCCATATCTGAGAGTATGGCGTCGAGTAGCTGCTCGCGCAGGTCGGGAATAACCGCCAGAGCGCGGGTCCAGTCGGGAATTTGAGTGCCGGTGGGGTCGTCTAGGTATTGGTTGCCGGCTTCTAAAATGACCTGCTCAAAGGTTTCGATGGTCATTTCTTCTTTGTGGCGATCGTACTCAAGCCCGTTGAAGCGAGCATCGACAAAGTACTGGCGGGCCAGGTTCTGGGCCTCGCGGCGGTACTTGATTCGCAGGGCGCGAATGTGGTCGTGGCCGATGACTACCTGCTCGGTTTCGGTCAGGGTTCTAAACACCGATTGCAGAATGTCGCGGCACATTTTTTGCAGGCCCGAGTCGGTTGAACTGCCCAAGGTCTGGTGCTTGTGCTCAAAGATGCCCAGGTCAATTTGGGCGATGCGCTTGAGAGCCACGTTGCGATAGACCTCGGCCAGTAGCCCCACTTCTAAACCCCAGTTGCCAGGAATGCGGGTATTGAGAGCCAAGTCGCTGGAAAGGGCAAACTCGCCGGAGAGGGGGTAGCGGTAGGCGTCGAGGTAGCGCAGGTAGTCGCTGTAGCCAAATAGCTCCATCAGCGACGTAATCAGCGGCGTCACAAATAGCCGGGTGACGCGTCCGTTTAGGCTGCGCGGGCTATCGCCAATGCGGGCGTAGTAGGCTTTGCTAAAGGCGATGCCAAACTCCTGCTCCAGTAAGGGATAGAGCAGCTTGAGCGGGTACGAGCGATCGTAGGTGACAATGTCGGCGTCGTGGAGGGCGATCGCGGCGGCGTGCAGTGAGGCTACCCCTAACCCCAGCCACACGGCTCGGCCCTTGCCCTTAAACCGCAGCAGGTCTAGCCCCTTGTCTTTGAGCGTTTGCAGAATGCTGGTAATGCAGGGACCATTTTCCCAGAGCACAAAGGTGGGTTGGGGCAGCGGCTCAAAGAACTGCACCGCATGCTGGTACTGCTCGAAGGTATCGGCGTAGAGGCAGACGATGACATTGTTGACGAAGGAGCAGTGGGCGAGATGGTCGCGAATGGTAGCCAGGGCCGGGCGACTTAGCTCTTCGTAGAGCGACGGAATCAGGACGGCTGTGGGATGGGTTTGGCTAAGCTCAGTCAGGCGTTGCTCTAGGCGATCGGCCTGGTAACTCAGATCGTGGATGGTGGTAATGAGCTCTTGTTTGTAGTCCATGCCCTGGTGTCCCTAACGGATAAATTTCATCATAGGGACAAGTGGCGATCGCAAGATGTCTGAATCAATACCCGATGGCTCTAGGGGTGGAGAAAATGCCTAAACACTGCCGAAATCTGGTCATTGGGGAACGCCTAGCTACCCTAATGCACGATATCGATCAAAATTCTTCCTGTCACTCATAATTAGAGCGCCAGGGAGAAAAGACTGTATGGATATTGGCAGCAGTTGACTTAGAAGATAATCAGGGCTGCCAACCCTCCGGCCAAGACGCCATAACAGCAGGCCAGCAGCGCCTTGAAAAAGCCTCGATACTTGTAGCGCCACAGCATGGCCGATAGGGTAGATGAGTAAAGCAGTTCTTCAACCGGGAAGTAAGGCGTCACCTTGACAATGTCAATGCCAATCACAAGCATCGTCCAGAAGAGGAAGATAACGAAGCTATTGATAACAGGTGCTCGGCTGTCTCTGGTAGGTACCTGCAGTCTGGCGATGAACCCCAGATAGATCAAAACAATGAACGGAAAAAGTGCGGCGGCAACGCCACGGGCTCCAACCCCGAAAGAGTAGCCGAAAGAAAGAACAATGCTAGAAATGAGCTGAAACAGTAAAAAGCCTATTGCTAGAAAAAAGACAAAAAAGCTAAGTATGCCCTTGAATCCTTTAGTCCAATCGTCAGAATTTTGCCGTTGCCGCGATTGCATAATAAGCCTCAGAAAATAGCTTTATTTAAGCTGCTACCAGGTAGCTGATTAGCAGGATTAACAGTTCAGTACTCCAGTATAAGTTTTCTCCTGCGGATAACCCTTCAAAGTAGCACACTCGAATGCTTACAAGACAAATGCAGAGGTCGCGGTTGATTGCTACGGGCTGATAGTCTGGATATGACCGACGAGGTGAACTCAGAATGTTGCCTAAGTTTAAGGCATTGCTACCTATTCACACAGGCTACTAGATTCGTCACTCAACCTGGGACGCTAAATACTTCTAAGCTAACATTAGGTTGGCAACCTGGGAAACTAATCAGCTTCTCCATTGGATAGATTTCTGGGCCAAAATTTCTTATCGTATGGATTAAATTTAGGTTCAAAGAGCATCGCAATCGCAAAGCATGGGCGCAAAGCATGGGTCTGTTCCGCCCTCTAAAACCGCTAATGCTGCTGGGACTGTAGTTCAACGACTAGGAGATGGCTTAGTCACGACCTAAAGCGTCAGACTCATGGCTTGAAACGATTAATATAGACAATCCCAACGGGTTTGGCGCTTATCTAGGATTGCTCAAAGACCAACGCCTCATACACCGCCAGGATTGTCTACGATGCGCCACGCCAGCAGTGACGTGTAACGCTAGACTTATAGGAAATCAAGCTTGCCTATTTGGACTAAGCAACCTTACTCTGAGCCTTCAACCTCAACAGGCTCTTCTTCCATCGCCTCGCCTTCCATAGGAACTTCTTCCATTTCCTCCTCAAGGGGCTCACCCACCTCCGGCTCTCCGGCATCGCAGGCCACGATCGTGGTAGCAAGGCCTAAAAGAAGGGGCAACACCATCAAGCGTGATACTTTCATGAAATTTCCTCTAAAAGTCATAGGCGTGAGCTTATAGTTCTCTTTGTCAGCAGGTCTCTACCAGAAGATATATTTGGCAGAGGGTGCATCTAAAAAACAGAAGCCTGGTCTGAGGCTACCAAGGAACTACAACAAAATCAAATGCCGGTGTGTATATCGTCTGCTTAAGTAGACCAATACACTACCCTAAGAGAAAAAGGCTACGTTTGATACCAGAGCCTAGTTCACTTGATAATCTGGATCAACCCAACACTGGGGCAGCGCCTCTCCTGAGGGAAATTGGAGCTGCGATTTGGGGAAAGCCTGGGGAGGTTGTTCTTCTTGACCAGCCTGCTCTTGTCCCTGCACCTGATCGTGCATTGGATCGAACAACTGATCGACATTCATTACCTTAATTAACGTCTGATCTTGGGCGTTTTTAACGAACATGTTAGTGCTTGGTGAGTTAGTGCTAAACCACTATGGTCAATACTTGTGCATTGCTAGACTATCTTGTTCAAAACGCTAGAGCTTCTGCCTAAATAGAGAAATGGGGTGCCAAGATTTAGAACGCTAGTACAATGGCGTAAATTGGGTGACTATTGCAAATCGCTGGGGATCTGGAGAGCTGGGGAGCTAAGGGGGTTGGGATAGTTGGTATATTGCAGTCGGCTAGTACTAGCGCATAGGCCGCGCTGGATTGCGGCGTTTTGCCTTAACAAAAATAAATAAATTTTTCTGTCTTAGGATAGAACTTGCTTTCCGTAAAAAGGCGGATTATCAGAAAAAAGGTGAATTGCTCGGGCGTAAGTCAAGGGTATCCCTGCGTTTCATTAAGGTTTCATTAAGATAGTCATCATTCACCGAGAATATTAAGAATTGAAAGATGGTACGGCTCCTCTAGGAGTAACCGACGCTGTGCCAGCGGGCCAAAACCCAGCGGGCCAAAATCCAGTAGTGGCGCTAATGCGATCGCGCGGCTGGTCACATTCCCTCTTGGCCGAGGCGGCTAACTGGCATGCTGAGCTAAAGACTGCGCTAGGTATCGTGCTCGGTGCAAGTACGCCGATGGGGTGCGTGTGGGGCCGCGATCGCAGGGTGTTTTACAACGACGCCTGTGCAGCGCTGCTGCCAGCCGCTGCAGCGCTAGGCCAACCCCTAGCCAGTGCCGCAGGCTGGGCCGCGATCGCGGCCACCGTTGAGCAGGTATTGGCTAGCGGGCGATCGCAGTCTTTAGACGCTACCCACGCTACCCAAGATACTGCTCAGGCGGCCAACCCTTTGACCGCCTGCCACAGCTGGATCTGTAGTGCCATTTGGACTGAGGCCGGCCAGATCGGTGGAGTGCTTGCCGTCGGCATTCCCACGGCTCAGGATAGCGGTACCCGGAGCAGCAATAGCCCAGGCCAGGCACAAGATCTCAGTGCCACCGGTTTCAGTGCCACCGGTTTCAGTGCAAACGGTGGCAGCACCAGCGACTTTGGCAGCCAGAATCTCAGTGCCCAGAATGGGGCTGTTTCAGGCAGTACGGCGCTGCGAGAGAGCGAAGAGCGCTTTCGCCACCTGGCCGACAACATTTCGCAGCTGGCCTGGCTGGCGGACGCCAGTGGCTCAATTTTTTGGTATAACCAGCGCTGGTTTGACTTTACCGGCACCACCCTAGAACAGGTGCAGGGCTGGGGCTGGCGACAGGTGCATCATCCTGACCACCTCGATCGGGTGGTGAAGAAAGTTAGCCACTGCTTTGCCACGGGCGAGGTGTGGGAAGACACCTTTCCGCTGCGAGGCCAAGACGGCCAGTACCGCTGGTTTCTCTCCCGCGCTACCCCGGTGCGCGATGAGCAGGGGCAGGTGCTGCG
Source organism: Nodosilinea sp. (assembly GCA_049646445.1). Classification (GTDB taxonomy): domain Bacteria; phylum Cyanobacteriota; class Cyanobacteriia; order Phormidesmidales; family Phormidesmidaceae; genus Nodosilinea. The sequence continues at coordinate 254,865 of JBARVV010000044.1, forward strand.
GTGGGTGGGTACTAACACCGATATCACTGAACTGAGACAGACGGAAAAAGCGCTTGAGCAGGCCACCGAACGCCTAAATATTGCGCTAAAGAGTGCTCCCATTACGCTGTTTAACCAGGATCGAGATCTGCGCTATACCTGGGTGTACAACCCTACCCACAACTATTCCAAAGAGCAGATGCTGGGGCAGCGCGATGATGATTTGGTGTCTGCCGATGCTGCCGCTCGACTGAGGCAGATCAAGCAGCAGGTGCTAGATACCGGCGTGGGCCTGCGGGCCGAGGCACAGGTTGAGCAAAACACCTACGATCTCACGGTTGACCCCATTCGCGATCGCCGCGATCGCATCGTTGGAATTACCTGTGCCGCCGTAGACATTACCGAGCGAGCCCAGCTCGAAGCCGAGCACAAACAGGCCGAGGCCACCCTGCGTAAAAATGAAGAACAGCTGCGTATGGCCCAGCGCGCTGCCGGAGCAGGTCTGTGGGATTGGGACATGGAGACCAACAAAATAACCTGGTCGGAGGAGTACTACTACCTCCACGGCGCAGACTACTGCCTGTCGCCATCCTACGAGAACTGGCTGGCCTTTATTCTGCCGATCGATAGGCTGCGGGTTGAGCAAGAAATTCAGGCTGTGATCGAGCAGCGCAAAGATCTCAAAATTAATTTTCGCATTGATCACCCCAACGGCGAGCAGCGCTGGATTATGATGCGAGGCCAAACGTTTTACGGTGCGGCGGGAACGCCTGTTCGCATGACCGGTATTGCCATTAACATTACCGAGCAAAAGCGTTTTGAACAGGCGCTGATTGAAAGCGAGGCGATCGCGCGCACCCAGGCAGAAGAACTGGCCGCTCTGATGGAAACGGCCCCCGCCGCGATCTGGATTGCCCACGATGCCAACTGTCATCAAATGACGGCCAACCGCATGGCCTACGCGCTAATGCAAACCGAGCCGGGGTCGCTGGCCACCGCTACTCCTCCTGAAGGCATGGGGGCGCTGCCGTTTAAGCAGTACAAGCAGGGGCAAGAAATGCTGCCCCAGGATCTGCCCATGCAAAAGGCGATTCGCACCCGGCAGGAAGTGACCGACCAAATTGAGTTTGTTTACCCTGACGGCACGGTGCGCTCGATCTATGGCAAGGCGGTGCCCCTCTATGGCCCCTACGGAGTCGTGCGCGGCGCGATCGGTGGCTTTACCGAAATTACGGCGCTCAAGCAGAGCGAGCAAGAGCGCGAAAAACTGCTGCAGCGTGAGCGCGTTGCCCGCGAAGAGGCCGAGCAGGCCAACCGGCTGAAGGATCAGTTTTTGGCGGTGCTCTCCCACGAGCTGAGGTCGCCTCTTAACCCCATCTTGGGCTGGTCAAAGCTGCTGCAAACCCGCAACTTTGACAGCGAGAAGACCAAGCGTGCCCTAGCCACCATTGAGCGCAATGCCCAATTGCAGGCTCAGCTGGTGGACGACCTGCTCGATTTGGCTAAAATCTTGCGCGGCAAGCTTCACCTCACCCTCATTTCGGTCAACCTGGCTGGGGTGGTTGAGTCGGCCTTAGAAACGGTGAAAGCAGCGGCAGCAGGAAAGTCTATTGCTCTACAGCTCGACCTCGACCAGACCGTGCGCGTGGCCGGAGATGCCGCTCGCCTGCAGCAAATTGTGGGCAACCTGCTGTCAAACGCCGTTAAGTTTACCCCCGAAAACGGCCAGATTACGGTCATGCTGCGATCGCTCGACAACCAGGCTGAAATTAGCGTACAAGATACCGGCATTGGCATTAGCCCCGACTTTCTGCCCCACCTGTTTGAGTCGTTTCGCCAGGAAGATATTTCAATTACCCGCAGGCACGGCGGTCTGGGTCTGGGCCTGGCGATCGTGCGCCAGCTGGTCGAAATTCACAACGGCACTATTACCGCCCGCAGCCCTGGCGAGGGGAAAGGGGCCACCTTTAGAGTGCGCCTGCCCCAGCTTGCCCGTGAGGGGGCAGACAAACCTGATGCTGATCTGCCTCGACCGACCCTCGACCTAACCGGTATTCGCGTGCTTTCGGTTGATGACTCAGCTGATACCCGCGAGTTCTTGACGGTGCTGCTCGGTCAGTATGGAGCTGAAGTCGTCACGGCTGGCTCGGCCAGCGAGGCGTTGGCTCAGCTAGCAACCTGGCAGCCCGATCTGCTGATTAGCGACATCGGCATGCCCGAGATGGATGGCTACAACCTGATTCAACACATTCGTGCGCTGCCTCCTGACCAGGGTGGGGGCATCGCCGCGATCGCGCTCACCGCCTACGCTCGCTACGAAGACCAGCAGCAGTCGCTGGCCAGCGGCTATCAGCGGCACCTGGCCAAACCTCTCGATTTAGAAAAGCTGTTGCAGGCGGTGATTGAGCTAACTCGGGGTCGATCGTAACCTCTATACCGCATGGCACTGAATTAAGGCTGGTGGGCAGTGCCCACCCTACGGTAGATCAAGGCTTTCAGCGATCTGCGAGAGCTTTTTTCAGTGCCATTCGCCCTTACACCCGCTGCCCTGTAGCGCTGAGCTGTTCTAGCAGAGCTTGGGCAGCGGCCTCTGAGGACGCCGGATTTTGCCCGGTAATTAGGTTGCCATCGCGCACTATATAGGACTGCCAGTCGTCGCCTTTGGAATACTGACCGCCGTTTTGCTTCAGCATGTCTTCGACTAAAAAGGGCACCACATTGGTAAGGCCGACGGCTTCTTCTTCGGTATTGGTAAAACCCGTCACGGTTTTGTTTTGCACTAGGGGCGATCCGTCGGGCGCTTTGGGATGGCGCAGCGCCCCTGGGGCGTGGCAGACGGCGGCTACGGGTTTGCCTGCTCCGTAGAAGGTTTCAATCAGCGCGATCGAGTGGGCATTGTCGGTTAGATCCCACAGCGGCCCGTGACCACCGGGGTAAAACACCGCGTCGTAATCGTCAGCGGCGATGGTTGTCAGCCGCGCGGTGTTGGCCAAAGCCGCCTGGGCATCGGGGTCGCGTTTAAAGCGCTTAGTGGCCTCGGTTTGGGCATCGGGGGCATCGCTTTTGGGGTCGATGGGCGGCTGACCGCCCTCGGGCGAGGCCAGGGTAATACTGGCCCCAGCGTCTTTAAACACATAGTAGGGAGCGGCAAATTCTTCCAGCCAAAAGCCGGTTTTTTGGCCGCTATCGCCCAGCTGGTCATGGGAGGTGAGTACCATCAAAATGTTCATGGGTTGTCCTTGGCTTAGGGGTTGGGCAATGAGGTCGTTGGAAAAATAGAAGCTAGCCTGGGCCTGGGCCTAGCGATCGCCGCCCTGAACTAGATCCATCAGGGTAAAGCGCAGCTCATCTAAGTCTACGGGCTTGGTCAAGTGCCGCTGAAAGCCTGCCGCTAGGGCGCGATCGCGGTCTAGGTCGCTGGCATAGGCGGTGAAGGCGATCGCAGGAATATTGCCTCCCTCAGCCGCAGGCCGCTGCCGCAGGGCGCGAATTAGCATAAAGCCGTCTTGGTCGGGCATGCCAATATCGCTAATCAGCAGGTCGGGATGGTGCTGGGTGACCAGGTGCAAACCCGCCTCAGCCGAATCTGCCGTCAGCACCTCTATGGCGTGGTCTTCGAGTAGGGCTGTCAGCAGCAGCAGCGAATCGAAGTCATCATCAATGACTAAAACCTTCCGCCCGGCCAGGCTAACATGGCCTTCGCGTTTAGCAGGGACTAACGGCACTGGTATACCGTCCTGCTGGGGCAGCCGCACCGTAAAAGTCGCCCCTTGTCCCTCGCCGGGGCTAGTCACCGACACCTGGCCGCCGTGCTGCTCACTCAGGTAGCGCACGATCGCCAGGCCCAGACCCAGGCCGCCAAAGGCGCGGGTACTGCTGCTATCGGCCTGGCGAAACTGCTCAAACACGTGGGGCAAAAAATCGGCGCTAATGCCCTGGCCCGTATCCTGCACTTCGATAACGGCGTAGTTGCCATCCTGGCAGAGCCTGACGGTGACCTCACCCCCCTTGGGGGTGAACTTAATGGCGTTGGAGAGCAGGTTCCACACGATTTGCTGCAGCCGGTTGTGGTCTCCCGCGACTGGCCCTACCGCCGGTTCAAGGTCGGTGCGTAGGGCAATGGCTTTGGCCTGGGCCGACAGCTGCACCGTCTCTAGCGCGGCGTTGATCACGCCGACCAGGTTTACCGTGTGGATATCTAGCATCAGTTTGCCCCGCAAAATGCGGGATACATCCAGCAGGTCTTCGATCAGCTCGGCCTGAATTTTGGCGTTGCGCTCGATGGTTTCTAGGGCACGGGCTTGGGTGGCTGCGTCTAGGGATCGCGATCGCAGCAGCGATACCCAGCCCAAAATGGGGTTGAGGGGCGTACGCAACTCGTGGGAGAGCATTGCTAAAAACTCGTCTTTGATGCGGTTGGCGGCTTCAGCCTCGGTGCGGGCCACGCGCTCCTGGGCTAGGGCGCGATCGCGTTCTGCCAAAGTCAGTTTTTGATCGTGAATATCCGTCGAGGAGCCAAACCACCGCAGCACCTCGCCCCCATCGCCCTGGAGCGGAAAGGCCCGCACCAGGTGCCAGCGATACTGCCCGTCTACCGCTCGCAGCGGTCTGGCCTCTATCGCCAGCGGCTGACCCGTTTGCAGCGCCTCGGTCCAGGCCAGCTGGCACCGTTTTTGATCGTCGGGGTGCAGCACCGTTAGCCAGCCCTGGTCAAAACTTTGGGCGGGGGTCAGCCCGGTGTAGTTGTACCAGCGCTGGTTGCAATAGTCTAGCTGGCCGTTGGGTAGGGCCGTCCAAAACATCTGCGGCATCGAGTTGGCCAGGGTGCGAAAGTGCATTTCGCTCTTGCGTAGGGCTGCCTCTGCCCGCTTTTGCTCGGTGACGTCGTAGTTGATTTCGAGAATAGCGTTGGGGTTGCCCATCGGGGTCTGCTGTAGCGTCCAGCGGCTGCTCACAACTACAGTGCGGCCGCTGCGTGTGGTTTGAATTAGTTCTCCGACCCAGTGCCCCTGCTGCAAAAACGCCGCTCGAATGGTTTCCATCGGCTCTGGCAAAATGGTTTTGAGCAGCTCCGTCGCTGGTTGTCCGATCGCTTCTGCCGCAGACCAGCCGTAGCGCCGCGCCGCCCCCTGGTTCCAGTAGGTGATGACAGCGCTGTCTAGCTCCCGAATCATAATGCTGTCGTTGGCCAAGTCCAGCATTTGCATTTGCTGCCTGAGCTGCTGCTCATCTTTGCGGCGATCGGTCAGGTCGCGAAAATAAACCGCTAGCCCATTGGCCAGCGGATTGATGTGCATCTCAAACAGGCGATCGGGATTAGCTACCCCTGGCGTTTCAATCACAACAGACTGCCGGGCCGCCATCGCCTGTCTAAACGTGTCTCCCATCGTGGTGCCCTCCAGATCGGGCAGCACATCCCAAATAGTTTGGCCCAGCAGTTCCTCCAGCGGTCGTCTAAATAAATGCTGGGCCTGGGGATTAATGTACACAAACTGCCAGTGCAAATCTAGGGCGTAAAACCCTTCGGTAATGCTCTCTAAAATAGATGTTATCCACTGATTGGTGTGGCGCAGAGAAATTTCGCTCTCCTGCAGTTTGAGAGAGTTGCGAACTAAATGCTGACGCGCCATTCTCAGCGAACCGCAGATCGCGCTAATCGCCACACCTTGAATCACAAATACGCTGAGCCGAACCAGCGCCGCCGTTCCCACGCTAAAGGTGTACTGCGGCACGATAAAAAAATAGCTGCTCACCAGCGCGGCCAGCACCGTGGCCAGCAACCCGCAGCCCACTCCGCCCCACCACGCCGCTGCCACCACTGCCCCAAAAAACAGCAAAAACGGGGTCATGGTCATGTGCGCGATGGGGTCGAGTGCCCACATCAGCAAAAGAGCCATCGCCACGCTGAATATCGCTATGCCATATGCCTTAGGCTGTAGATAAGACAGGTGTAAAGTCATGGCAGTCTAAGGTCAGCAATAGCCGAAAATATAACTTAGCCTTAGTTCACAGCTTGCTTTTAAAAATATCTAGCACCTAACTTTACCATGTCCCTTCTGGCAACTCTATACCTTTAGATAGATAACCTGCTTTAGGCCTATGTCTCTAAGCGTATATTGATCGCTTTTCCCTATCCCATCGGCAGGCAGCTTTAACTATTTCAGAACTATTTCAGGATGGGTTGGAGCGACAGTGCTGCGCCCATCGAAATAGGATTGGATATATCACGCAGAAAGAGTTTCACCTGGTCTCATCCTAAGGGAAGATAACCCGCCCTATTTTTAGTCGTTACAGTGGGGCCATATTTTAGTGGCGATCAATTTAGTGGCAATTTAGTGGCGAATAGAATTTAGTGATAAGTAAATTTTCAAATTTGCTTGCTCACTTTGCAGCGAGATTCTTCAAGCTTTTTGAACTAAGTCTCCCGAAACCAGAGTTTTAGTTCTTCGCTTTGCTAGGTACAGCTTGGTGCTTCTCTAATTCTCCCTGATTGACAGCTAACGGCCATCCTTGACCCAATCTTTGACATAGATAACCCATGCCTATTACCCCTGACCAAATACCTGCTCAAACGCAAGAGCGCAACCCTGCCCTAGAGTCAGAAATGACGCCCAGCCCGCAGTACGACAATCCCGATTACAAGGGCAGCAGCAAACTACAGAACAAGGTTGCCCTAATCACCGGCGGCGACAGCGGGATTGGTCGCTCGGTAGCGGTTCACTACGCCAAGGAAGGGGCCGATGTAGCCATTGTCTACCTCGATGAGCATGGCGACGCCAAAGCAACTCAGCAGGCCGTGGAAGAGTACGGGCGACGGTGCCTACTGATCGCGGGCGATATCCGCAACGAGCACTTTTGCCATGAAGCTGTGGAAAAAACTCTGAAGGAGTTTGGCAAGCTCGATATTTTGGTCAACAATGCGGCGACTCAGTATCAAGAGCCTACCCTCGATGACATTGATGCCGCCAGGTTGGGCGATATATTTGCCACAAATATTTTCTCAATGTTTTATTTTGCCAAGGCAGCCACTCCCCACATGAAACCGGGCAGCGCCATGATCAACACCACCTCAATTAATGCCTACAAGGGCAACGCCAGCCTGCTGAGCTATTCCACTACGAAAGGAGCGATTTTAGCGTTTACTCGCTCCTTGGCCAGTCCGATGCTAGAGAAGGGCATTCGCGTCAACGGCGTGGCTCCCGGACCGATCTGGACGCCGTTTATTCCCGATGCGTTTGGGGGCGAAAATGTGTCGAACTTCGGCAAGCAGGTACCGATGCAGCGGCCCGGTCAGCCAAAGGAAGTTGCCCCCAGCTTTGTGTTTCTAGCCTCTGAAGATGCGTCATATATGGCCGGGCAGGTGCTGCACCCCAACGGCGGCGTTGTCGTGGGAGCCTAGGCCCACGAAAAGGAAACTATGGCTCCAGAGCGATCGCCCCAGAGAAACCCCCAGAGAAACCCCCAGAGAAAGCCTCAGGTGCCATCTACAAGGTCATAGTTTTCTTACCAGGCTCACAATCGACTCTGAATGGATATCGCTTCTGTTGCACCTGGATTGCAGGTACCCGAATCGCGGCTAACTGTATTGCAGCTCCTTACTGAGATCAAAACCATGGCTAATATTCCTGCTGAACCGGTTGTCGATAGTACATTGGGTCTGCTGTTCGACGGCTATGAGTTTATTTCTAAACGCTGCGATCGCCTCCATACCGATATTTTTCAGACTCGTCTCAGGCTAGAAAAAACGATTTGTATGCGGGGTAAAGCGGCCGCTGAAGTGTTCTATGATACCGAGAAATTCTCTCGTCAAAACGCTGCTCCTAAGCGAGTTCAAAAAACCCTGCTGGGTCAGGGCGGCGTGCAGGGCCTAGATGGGGAGGCCCATCGCCAGCGCAAGCAAATTTTTATGGGGCTGATGACCCCCGAACGGCTACAACAAATGAGCAAGCTCGTTCTGCACGACTGCCGCCAGTACGCCCGCCAGTGGGAGCGCCAGGGGCAGGTTGTGCTGTTTGACCAAATCAACCAAATTCTCTGTCGGGCGGTTTGCACCTGGTCGGGGGTGCCGCTGGCGGACAGTGAAGTAGAGCGGCGCACCTTAGATATGGCTGCCATGATCGACAGTGCTACCGCTCTGGGGTTTAGATACGTGCAGGGAGTGCAGGCCCGCAATCGGGTAGAAGCCTGGCTGGGTGGCCTAATCGAGGATGTTCGGGCCGGGCGACTTCAGGTAGCCGATGGCACGGCACTAGCCGCCTTTGCCCAGAGCCGCGACGCCAACGGCAACCCGCTGAGCACCGCCGTGGCCGCCGTTGACTTGCTCAACGTGCTGCGCCCTACCGTTGCCATTGGTCGCTACATTGTGTTCGCAGCTTTGGCGCTACATCAGCACCCCGAATGTCGCCAAAAGCTACAGACCCAGGCGGCCGACTATACCACCTGGTTTACCCAGGAGGTGCGACGGTTTTACCCTTTCTTTCCCTTTGCGGCGGCTCGGACTCGGCACGAATTTGACTGGCAAGATTATCACTTTCCCAAAGAGACTACGGTGCTGCTCGATCTCTATGGCACTAACCACGATGCTGACCTGTGGGAAAAACCAAAGGAATTTTGGCCCGAACGCTTTGGCCACTGGCAAGACAATGCCTTTGATTTTATCCCCCAGGGCGGCGGTGATCACTACAAAAATCATCGCTGTGCCGGGGAGTGGCTGACGATTCAGGTGATTAGCCAGGTGCTGGGCTTTTTGGCCAATGAGCTTGAGTATGATGTGCCGCCCCAAAATTTGGATATTAAGTTGACTAAAATGCCGACCCTACCCGAGAGCGGCTTTGTCATTAACAATGTCAGATTGAAAACAGCGGCGTAATGTGGTGCTTGGCCGATCGCACCCTGTAGGGAATGGCACTGAATTAAGGCTGGTGGGCAGTGCCCACCCTACGATAAATCAAGGCTTTCAGCGATCTGCAAGACCTTATTTTAGTGACATTCCACCCTGTAGGTATTGTCAGAGGCTAGTAGCGCACGGCTCAAATAATCTCACTAATCTGGCCCCGTTCGGGGCTGACGAAATATCTCTCTCTACCTATTAGTAAGTGATGCCAGTTATATCAGGGGAGTGATTTTCGGCGAGCGCCAAAAGCCTATGGTTAAAGCTGTGATGGAAAAATGTAGTCCACCACAGCTTTAATTCATTTTTCTCCTTTTAGAAGGATCACTATGCAAGGTGATTGCTTGGCAGCAATTCCCAGTTTTTCTGTCGCTAAGCTGGATGATGGCGCGCTGCGATCGCCACCTTTGCGGATTGCTAAACTGCCGCTGCCTCAAACTCGGGTTTCTGTAATCGTCCCGGTTCGGGATGAGGCTGAAACTCTGCCAAAAACTCTACTGGCGCTGGCCAACCAGGTTGATTTTGACGCTAACCCGGTGGCGGCTAGCTGCTATGAGGTGATTGTTTTTGCCAACAACTGTACTGACGCATCGGCGGCGATCGCGCGCCATTTTGCCCGCCAGCATCCCCAGGTTCAGATCCATGTGGTCGAGCAAACCCTGCCTGAACAGGAGACCTACATTGGTCGGGTGCGTCAGCTGCTAATGGATGAAGCCTACCGGCGGCTCAGCGGGCTGGGGCGGCAGGGCATTATTGCTTCTACCGACGGCGATAGCCGGGTCGATCGCTGCTGGATTGCCGCCATTCTGCACGAAATGGAACGGGGTGCCGATGCCGTGGGGGGGCGCACGGTGATCGATCGGGCTGAGCGATCGGCGCTGGACAAAGCCACTAAAGCGTCTTACCTGCGCTTTGTGGGGTATCGCTATCTGATCAAATGTTTGGAAGACTGTTTGGACCCCGACCCGTTTGATCAGGCCCCTCGGCACTACCAGTTTTTTGGGGCCAATTTTGCGGTCACCCACCAGATGTATGCCCAGGCGGGGGGAATGCCGCCGGTACCCAGCGGCGAGGATGTGGCATTTCACAATGCCATAGTCGGCGTGGGGGCCAAGGTGCGCCACAGCTTTTTGATGCGGGTGACTACCTCGGCCCGCCACCAGGGTCGCGCGTCGATGGGGCTTGCCGATCGGCTCAGCCAGTTTCAGTCGCTGGGGCAGCGGCGTCAGGCTTTTCTGGTTGAATCGGCAGCGGAAATTGAGGCTCGACTGCTGGCCCGACGGCAGCTGCGCCGCTACTGGCAGCACAGGATTGGAGAGTACCCGGCGGATCTGCCCTCCTCGCGCCTGGTGCGTTTGGCCAGCCAGTGGGCTATACCGGAGGCTGATTTACACCGGGCGGTGGAGCAGTCTCTGACGGTGGGGGAACTGATTCAGCGGGTAGAGCAGCGTCAGCAGGTCTGTGGCCTGTGGCAGCAGCGGTGGGCCCAGGTGCCAATCGAGATTGCGATCGCCGATCTGCGCCTGTGCCTCAGTCAGTGGCGACAGTGCCGCCAGCTACGGACGCTCGTAGAGGTCTAGGCGATAGTCGGCGGTGCGCTGGCTGGTGAGGTGGGCCAACCGCGATTCTGCAAAGGTCTCAAAGTCGTCGTGGACTTGGTCGCCGCGCAGGGGATAGCTGGGGGCATCGTGCAGCCAGTGCACCAGTAGTAGCTGCCCGCCGGGCAAAAGCGATCGATATATTTTCTGCTGGGCCTGGCGCAGGTCGGCCCAGCACCAGTAGTAGCCCACCTCCGACAGCAGCACTAGGTCGAAGCTGGCGTTGGGGTACTCCTGGGGCACGTTCATCAGCTGCATTTGCACCTGGGGTAAATGCTGACAGCGCTGCCGGGCGCGGGCCTGGGCAAGGGCTGAAAGATCTACCGACAGCAGCCGATCGCAGCGGTGGGCCAGTCGTTCGGTGAGCACGCCGATAGAGCCGCCAATTTCAAAGGCCGATTGGTACCGCTGCTTCGGCAGGGCGGCGAGGGTGGCGGCATACTTAGCGGCCTCATAATCGCTGGTTTCAAACTGCCAGGGGTCGGGGTCGGCCTGGTAAAGCTGGTCAAAAAAGTCTGCCGCTAGGGATCGATCGCTCATGGGGCTTGCTCCAGGTAAACTTCCCAGGGGTTGAGGAACGGGGCGATTAGCTCCGGCGTGAGCCGAAAGCCGGTGGGGTCGTCGGAAATGAGATCGGTGGTTTGGGAGCGGTAGCAGTGGATAGCCCGGTGCTTGAGCGCGACCTGGGGAGCAATATCGATTCGCCAGGCCCGATAGCGATCGCCCAAGGGTTGCCGCTGGCGCGGGTCCCAGTCCCAAATTGGATACTCAATCAGGCGGGGCGGCAGGTCAAGCGAACGGGTAGCCGCCTGCACCAGCGTCCAGGTGGCGCGGTGGTCGCGGTGGGGGTCAAACTGGTAGGGCAAGAAAATGGTCTGGGGCGCTGCCCGCCGCAGGTAGCGCTGGCACTGGGCCAGGGCAGCCTGGGCGGCGGCAGCCTGGGGAACGGCATGGGGAACGGGCGGCTGAAACAGATGGGGCACAGAGCCATCGGGCAGTCCCAAAAAAGTTACGTCCGCTGCGGCTACCCCCAGCAGGGTCAGGGCGGCTAGGGTTTCGGCCTGCCGCAGCTGCCGCAGCCGGGGTGGCGGATACTGCCGCGATCGCGGGTGGGAGTTAGCGCCATCGCTGATTACCAGCACCTGCACAGGGCAGCCCAGCGATCGCAGCTGGGCGATGGCCCCGCCGCAGCCCAGGGTTTCATCGTCGGGGTGGGGGGCCACCACCAGCACCGGAGCCTGGAGAGTCGCCAGCGATCGCAGCGGCAAGTCTTCCCCGGCGGTGAAGGGCGACGGGGCCGCCAGAGGATCTAGACCTGACGCTAGTCCTGCCATAGCCGATCCGCTGGCGTGGTTTGCGCTAGGGCATAGGCCCCCGCGCCTGCGATCGCCGCGTCGTAGGCGGGCTGCCTCAGGTACAGAGTCAAATCGCGGATCACCCGCTCCATCGGGTGGGGCGGCAGTAGCCCCCGAGTACCCACCGATCGCTGGCACAGCTGCATGGTGTCTACGCAAATTTGCTCGATCGCGGTGCGCATCATGTTGGCATAGGCCACCAGGCGATCGCTGTCAGCATGTTCGGCCTGCGGCTGGCCGCCAAACTGGGGGTCGTAGGCAGCCAGCACGTCGGCAGCCCCGCGCAGCCAGAGATTGCCGCTCTCTAGGGCGATCGCCATTTGGCCCAGACGTTCTTGCTGATAGGGGTGTTCGGTGCGATGCTCGGCCTGGAGGTACTGCCGGGTCGTGTCAAACAGCGCCTCGGCCCCGCCCAGCTGCACGGCGGCAAAGCGCACCACTCCAGCGGTTAGCCAGGGCTGGCGCAGGTAGTCGCCCGGTTGGCCAATCAAATCTTCGGTTCCCAGCTCGACGCCCGTAAAGTCAATTTTGTAGCTGGCGGTAGCCCGCATGCCGAGCGGCTGCCACCAGTCGCGATCGCAAACGGTCTCTACCTCATCCATCGGCACAATGCACATTTGCCACGACCCGTCGGGCAGTTTGCCGTTGACAAAGGGGCGCTCCACGTAGCCCCCGCCCGAGCAAAACGTTTTTGCCCCCTCCAGCCGATAGCGGCCCCCGCCCAGGGGCACAATGGTCAACCCTGCACTGTCTTCCGCGTTCCAAACCCCAAATAGCTTGTGCTGCTCCCGCGTCTCGCGCCCATAGCGATCGATTTGTGCTGCTGTGCCAAAGGTTTGAACCAGCTGTAGCGCGTTTACATGGCCCTCATAGACGCGCCCGATCGCCAGATTGCCTCGGCCAATATGCTTGAGCAACCGCAGCAGAGCATGGGTCGTAACGGCCTCAGTTCCCAAGCCGCAGCCGCCCAGATCAGGGCGCAGCGGAGCCAGCAAAAAACCTGCTTCAGCCAGCTGCCTAAACTCGTCTACCGGAAAGGTGCCGGGGCGATCGAGCACTGCCGCCTGGGCCGCAAACCTGTCGGCTAGGGGAATGACCAGCCGCAGCAGCCCCGCGATCGTCGGGTTAAGGGTGACTGGGGTGCTCAACAGTTCAGCAGTGATAGTAAGACCTCCTGTAGCCCCGCAAACATTAGCCTTGCACCTGGCCTTATCTTGGGCCTAATACCTACAAACAGGCTTCAATCTGGCCATACTCGTGAGGTCAAAGATGCCCAACAAGCATGGCAGATGTTGGTCCTAGCTTCTTCTACCCTTTGGAATATCTAATTGGAGTATCTAAAGGATATTGTCATTGCTTTCAAAGCAAAACCTGATCGGGAGACTTAGCATCAACCGCAGTAGCTACCCCCCCTCTCCCAAAAAAATCTCTGTGAAAACGCAATCTTTCCCTACAGTTTTGACTTCTAAAAATTGAGGGTTTAATTTAGATTTGGTATTAGTCCTCTATGCAGAAAAGTCCGTTGAGGGGAAAGTAAACAAAAAAACTGGCGCTAGGCTGGCGATTATCTTGACTCTTTAAACGTCCAGGCTAGCGACTTGCGGGGAGCCTCTTTTAAGGCCTGAGTTAGCTCGTCGTTAGATGAAAACTGAAGTTGCGATAGATAACAAGCATCTACCTTTACCGTAAATTTTTCACAGGAAAACGGCCAGGGCGCTACGCTTAAATCGCCAGAGTCTAGCTGAAATACGCTGTAGGGTTTGCCGTTAGAACCAGCCGTAATTTCTAACTTGCGGCCCCCAACGGGGATCTGGCGCTGAGACAAAATCAGCGATAGGCGATCGCACCACCGCATGTAGGTATAGGCTTTTTCGGCATCCTCTGGGCTAACGTCTAGCTCGGCTTGCCACTGGGTCTGGCGCTGGCGCTGTTCTTTTAAAAAGCTGGCCATTTTCGGGTCGTCTTCGCCTTTGCCCTGATTGAGAAAGCACAGGTGCATCGAAATAAGCATGGCAACCCAGCGCCCCTGGTAGAGGGCTTCATCGGCGTGCTGGCGCAGTTTTTCAAGCGAAGATTCTTTTTCTAGGGTGAAGTCTAGGGGCGCACCGGCTTCGGTGAGCTGATCGTCTTCCCATTCTTTTTCGAGATGGTCGTGATGGGCGATCGCGGCAATCGTTTCGTAAAGGCGGTAGGTCTGCTTGTCAAAATTCCAGTGGCCAGCAATTTGGGCGGCTAAAAGAGCGTGGGCGCGATGGTAAATGATTTCCCAACCATCGGCTTGAAGATTGACGATCATATGGTGCTAAACGTAGTGGAAGCATGAATGTGGCTAGGGCGCGATCGCCTGTTGTGTCGATCGACCTATTCTGTCGGTCAAGTTGTAACCTAAATTTCAGGCAGCAGCAACCTGTAGTCGCTGCTGCCTAAAACCCACTGATTCAGTAGCTAGGAGATCTAGCTGTTGGGGAGGTCAGGAGTATTGCGATCGACCGCAGTGGCGGCGCGATCAACGGCTCCCTTGGTGTTGGCTGCGGCATTGTCGGCGGCCCGCTGAGTCGATTTGCCAATGTTTTTAGCAGCTTCTTCGATCGCGTTGTCGTCGTTGTTTTGAATGCGCTGCTCGGCCTGACGAATCATGCGATCGGCTTTGGCATCGACGGCACTGGTGTCACGGATAGTATCTTTATGGGGATACATACCCTCGCTTTGAGCAGGGGCGGCGCTACCGACGCTGTTTCTGGGTGCAGAAGACTGAGCTGCGCCACAGGCGGTAGTCACCAGCACCACTAAGCCAGCTAGAAAAACGATCGCCCACTGCCGTAAAGCGGTAGGGTTAAAAACTTGTTTTAGGGCTTGCATAAATTGCTCCTTGAAGAACTAAATTGAACTATTGAAACTTGGTCTGGCTTTGCAGCGTTTGCTTGCTTGCTGTTGATGGTTACGTTTTGAATGGCTTTGATGTCGGCCAGATTTTCAGCGATCGCAGCTCGCTTTTGATCGTTTAAGTGGCAGGCATAGGAATGGAATCCAGTCACATTCCGATCACAGCTTAATGACTTTGAAGCAAAGGTATATCTATCATTGGAGCTGAATGCCTAGGGCTAGGTTAGGGGGATCTATTCCTTTGGAGCTAGCCTTAATGACGACTTTAATTTGGTTTAACAAAAGAATAAAAGTGGCTGACTTTTCTTTGCTTGACTTCTATTCTTCTCTGCTGCTGTTACTTTATTTAACCCTAAGTCATTTTTCTTAAGCCATTCATCCAGGGTTATACAAAAGACGGTAGAAGAAATCATTCTGGCGAGCGATGATGCCAGCTCGATTGACTCTTTAGCGTCAATACAAGTTGCCAGAGGGAATACCTATACGGGCCTTATCCTTTCAGCTAGCTAAAAGCCGCTCACACCACATCCGCATCACATGACCTCAGTTTCCAATAGACCAAACCACAGAGGCAACTAGAGAGGCAAATGGCATTTGCCCAGTTGAATTGGGGGGTAAACAAGCAGGATTTGCTCTAAAGACCACAAATCAGGCCCGATGATGCATCAGGCCCGATAGCGCATTAGAATCGCGCATTAGATCTGGGGTTCAGCGATTGACTTCAGCCTCCTCACCGCTGGAGTTACTGACCGCCACGTGGCTAACATCGACAGCACGAGTTCCGTCGACCTGGCTGGCTACATCGACGATGCGCTCTAGAGTGGTGCGATCGCCCACCTGGCCAGTGAGCTGTATGGTATTGCCGTGCTGGATCAGGGTGAGGGTATCGATGGCGGTCAAATCAGACTCGCGATCGAGAGCCTCAGCCAGGCGGCGCACCAGCCCAAAGGTGTCGTACTCCCCTTCCAAACCCATGTACTCTGGCGGCGGCGGCGGAATGTGCTGGCTCGCTTTTTCGCGCAACTCCTCGTTGTAGGTGTTGGTCAGGCCCGGCGTCATCGGGCTAGATGCCGAGCCGTGGGACGTAGTGCAGCGGTCAAAATCGACGTGATCTTGCCAAGTCATGATTACACCTGAGTATCTACAGGAATAGCTAGCCCGGTGGCTGTAGGGCAGGCCCCTACCCCTCCATTGTTTCACCCGGCCCAACAATTCCGACCTTGTGGCGAAAGGTTAGCTCGCCGCCAAACCAGCCGCTGACCATCAGCATTGCTGCCACTACCAGCGACAGCCCCAGCCCCACGGGCAAAATCGCCCCTGTCGGGTTGCCCCACCGCAAAATGACGTTAATAAGGCTGAGCCCCAGCGCCCCAGCATTTAGCCCCATATGGGCCCAACCGGCAGTGCGGTGACGCACCCGAGGAATATTGATAAAGTCGGCCATGCCGGTGACGGCGGCGGCAACTCCCGACAAAACGCCCAGCCCCAGCAGCCACACGCTGGCCCTGGCCCAAAAGAAATCTTGAGTGAGCCAGTAGCCCAAGTCAGCGCCCGCCGCACTACTCAAAAATGCGATCGGAAAAATAACGATGATGGGGTGAATGGGATGCCCGAAAATAGCGATCGAACTGGTAATGCCGGTGCCCCGATACTCCGTAGCTCGGCTGTCAATCAGCGGCGGCACGTTGGGATACGGTACTTGATTAGACTGATCCTGGTAATCTTGGGCGTCCATAGCGATGTCCTCTAAAGAATGCTAATCATCAAACAATATTTACCCTCTGCCAGGGTCTGTGCTGGCTGATGGTGAACGGCTTTAGCGACTTAAGCTGGCCACAGACTTAAAGCGATCTTTGAGCCAGTTACCGGCTTCTTTCAGGTTGTATTTCAGGGGCTCTTGCACGCTCAAAAATACGCGAGCACAGTTGCGCCCCGGCATACCCGAAATTGAGCCACCCGGATGGGTACCCGCCCCAGTCAAAAACAACCCGTCAATTGGGGTTTGATAGTTGGCCAGCTCGGGCAGGGGCCGAAAGAACACCATCTGATCGAGGCTCATATCAATGTGATAGTGGTTGCCCTTGCGTACTCCTATCCGTTGGGTCAGCTCTGCCGGGCTTTCGACTCGCCGCGCCATAATCGACTGCTTTAGGTTGGGCGTGTAGTCGGCCAGCTTATCGAGCACGCGATCGGCCACTTTGTTCTTGAGTTCGTCTGTCCAGCCAGTGCCCATCAGCCCAGTGCCTTCGGCTCCCTTCACCTGGTAGGGGGCAAAAAACTCTATCCACAGCGTGTGCTGGCCCGCTGGTGCCATCGAAGGGTCTAGCACCGTTGGCACCACCACATAAAGCGATGGATCGTGGTCGGGAATTAGGCCCTGGTTCGGCATGTTGTGAGCTGTTTCCACCTGATCCATAGAATCAGCGATCAGCACTGAGCCAATCAGGTAGTCATCCTGATGGTCGTAGGCTTCAAAGCGGGGCATTTCTGAGAGCGCGCAGTCAATTTTGAGAATGCCCTCGTTGTTGTTGACAATTCGGCGGTCTAGCCGCTCTCCCAAGCCTGGGGCCAGGGTTTGAGTATCGGCTTCTAGCACCAGGTCTTGAAAGACTCGCTGGGCATCAATGTTAGAAATTACTCCTTTGGTAGCCCGGTATTCTTGTCCACCGGCTACCCGCACCCCTTCTACTCGACCTTGGGCATTGATCAAAACTTGCTCAACTACCTGGTCGCATAGAATGGTGCCGCCATGGTCTTTGACCATTCGCACCAGGGCCTCGACTAGGGCACCCGTGCCGCCTCGGGGCCGGGCTACCCCAGGGTTGTGGCGCAGCCCCATCATCATAGATCCTACGGCCAGCGTTTTTTGTGAGGGCGGGCCGCCTAGCTCAGACGCCAATCGGGCCAGCGGCGCTTTGACTACCTCAGTCTCAAACCACTCTTCGAGAGTGTTTTGAGGGCTATTTAACATAGTGCGAACCAGGTCTAGCGCCTGGTCAACGCCACCAATCAGCGAAAACAAATCCTGTAGGTTATGCAGACCGTAGTTGCCTAAAATATCGATAACAGATTTTGGTGGTGCGTTAAATATGGGAGTAATAGCCTGGGTAAGGGTGTCCCAAAAGGCCATATATTCTTTGTACTTAACCGCATCTCGCTCACTGTAGCGGGCGATTTCTGCACAGGTTTTATCAATCGAGCGGTGGGCTAAAAAGGCCTTGCCGTCGGCCTGGGGGCAAAAGGTGACCGGATCACAGAAAAGGTATTCTAGACCGTAGCGCTCTAGCTCTAGCTCCTCAACCACTGGCCCCAAATGAATAAATTCGTGGTCAATAGCGCAGAGGTTGAAATAAAAGCCAGGCGCTTCCTCGGGTAGGGCTTCTTCTGTCGTTGCTGCCCCACCCGGAATTTCCCGCTTTTCTAGCAGCAGAACGCTGTAGCCTGCCTTTAGCAAATATCCTGCACAAACTAAGCCATTGTGGCCTGCCCCAACAATAACAACATCAAATGTCTGCATAGGAAAAAATTACTCAAGATGTTTCCTGATGGTAAGTAAATCTGCTGCCAGAGGCGACCTGTCTTTAGAAATAGATCGATGAAAGAAAAAACGACTAGCTAATCATATCGGCCAAAAGGTAGAGTCGGCCTTGTCGATTAAATGTATAGGCGAGCTTCCGTGACCCTTTGGGTAGAAATGGATAGAAATATAAATAGGTGGAGTAGCGCTTTAATAAAATAAGCTTTGGGTTTGTGGTATTACACAGGCCCAAAGCTTATTTTGTCAGCAGCACTACTCTTAGTAGTAGAGAAATGCCCTTAGCTCTGGGACATTGTTTTCATCAAATGCTTGCGAATTTCTTGAATTTGATCCATCTCAGTTTGCTTGAGCTGGGTCAATAGATCAACGCATTCCTGCGAGTTGGCGTCGCGGGCATCCTGCATGTACTTGTCGTAGGCCTGCAGTGACTCCGCTTTGCTTTGCATAACGGTTAGCCAGTCGTATTCAAGGTTGCTGATGACTTGCTGAATTTTTGCTCCGGTGGTCATGGTAAATGTCCTCCACAATTGATTGTGTACGGGTGATCTCGATTGAAAGTGAAGCTGAACAGCTAGAATCCGTTTCGGATGAAGGGCTGAAGTGCCTTGCTGTAGCCCATACTCGCCTTCAATAATTATCAGACTGCCTTCTATCTCGCTCTTTTTCATCGTCCTAAAGAGGGTTTTGGTTGAGATGACGGCACTGCTCTGCTAACAGATTGCCACCGCCTACATCTTCCCAAATTTCTCCAACGACTCCCCTGTCACCCGGCAGGTCTGCCACTCAGGCTTAATCTCAGCCCCCATGCTCTGGTAAAACGCGATCGCAGGCGTATTCCAATCCAGCACGCTCCACTCTAGGCGGCCACAGTCTCGCTCTAGGGCCAGTTTGCCCAGGTGCACCAGCAGGGCTTTGCCAATGCCCTGGCCCCGGTAGTCGGGCTGCACAAACAGGTCTTCGAGATAAATGCCCGGCTTCATCAAAAAGGTCGAAAAGTTGTGAAAAAACAGGGCGATGCCCACCGGCTGGCCCTCGACCCAGGCCAGCACTGCCTCGGCGTAGGGGCGATCGCCAAACAGGGCGGCGGCGAGGTCGTCGGGGCTGCCGGTCACTTCATGGGCCAGCTTTTCGTAGTCGGCCAGGGCTTTGATCAACGCCACTATTGCGGGTACGTCGGCGGGGGTGGCGGGGCGAATATCCACAGGTAGGCGATCGGTGGTGGATGGCATAGGTCGATTTAGGGGTAGGGAGACTGGGTTCGATAGCAGTATGGACTGAAGCGGGGCGCAGAACTATTCGCCCCGATGATAAATGAATGTCACTCAGCTCACGGCGTTTCATAATGGGGAAATCAGCATTCATGAGCGCATGCCACCCCAGCCTTACCGATCGGGCCTGATGCCCCTGCCAGCCGATGTCGAAGCGCGGCTGATGCCCGACGGCAAACCGTTTTATTTGCACTCCGGCGATCGCGCTGATGCCGTGGTGGTCTGCCTGCATGGCTATACCGGCACCCCCTACGAAGCAGCCCCCGCCGCTAAAGCGATCGCAGATCTTGGCCTGCACGCCGTGGCACCGCTGCTGCCGGGGCATGGCTATCGCGATCGCGACGACCAGCGGCGCGAGTTTACCCGCATTACCAAAGATGGGATGCTGGCGGCGGCGCGGGACGAAATTGCCCAAGCCCGGCAGCGCTACAGCCGGGTGGGTTTGCTGGGGTTCTCAATGGGCGGTGCGATCGCCCTGGCGATGGCGGCTGAGGGCTTAGTCGATTGTTGCGCGGCGGTAGCTCCTGCCCTGCGCCTGCCGCGCCAAGCTGAGGTCTTGATTCCGCTGTTGAGCTGGGTTCCGTTCACCCTACCTGCCGTTCCCCAAGAGCCGTTTTACCTGCCCTGCTATGAGTTTCACCATTCCTACGCGCTGAGAGCGCTGTGGCAGCTCGGTCGCCACGCTCGCCGCCAGCTCACCGAGATTCACTGCCCGGTGCTGGGCATTCATTCCCACAATGATTTGACCATACCGCCCGTGGTGCTGGCCCTGATGGAGGAACGCATTCCGGTGCCGATCGAAACGGCCTGGTTTGACGATTCGGGCCACGTGATGCTGCTGGATGCCAGCGGTGCCGCCGTCGCCGACACCATCGCCGATTTCTTTCAGCGTCAGCTATCTGCTGAATAGCCTGAGGCTGAGCCGTCTTTTGGGGGGGATTGCGGATCGCTTAACTAGCTAGTCTCTGGGGCAGACCTATGAGATGGCGGAGCGGCTGCAAAAGGGCGATCGCATGTACGAAGACGATTGACGGTAGGGTGGGCACTGCCCACCAGCCAAGGGTTACAGCCCTTTCGCCTAAGTCGCCAGCCACGAGGCTGGCCTCACCGCTGGCGAAGATGACCTCACCACTCACGAGGATGACTTCGCCGCTGGCGAGGATGGCCTCACCGCTCACGGGGATGGCCTCACCGCTGGCGAGGATAGCCTCACCACTCACGAAGATGACCTCACCGCTGGCGAGGATAGCCTCACCACTCACGAGGATGACCTCACCGCCCACGAGGATGACCTCGCCGCTCACGAGGATGGGCGCGATCGCGCCCATTTTGCCTTTCTGGTGGTCAAGGCTAGAATCGGGGGAAATCTGCCGTGCCGTGCCCAATGCCCCAGCCTTACGTTTCCCGCCCTGAGGCCGAAGCCTTTTTAGCGGCCCTGGCCGATGCGATCAAAGCACCGAAGGAAAACCCTGTGGTGTTTCATGTGTGGGGCATTGGTGGAGTCGGCAAGTCTACGTTGCTGCGACGGGTAATCGAGACCTTTTCCCATGCGGCGATGCCGACCATAAATCATCTTCCTATTAAGTTTGGGGAGACCGAGGGCATCGGAACGCCTGTTGACTTGATGAAAAAGCTGCACGGGCTTTTAGAACCTGAGTTTCTTAGCCCGTAATGGTTTGGTCGTGGTTTGAAGGCTCAGCCCGACCCGTTTACCGATCGCTACACCCAGTATTTTGATGCTATCCATCAGCTCAATAGCACGTCGCCGGATGGTAAAAGCGGGGCGAGTGCCGAACAACTGAGCCAGGTGAAGCAATTATTGAAAGGGTTGACTCAGGGAGGCGGTGCCCTGGCGACCATGACGGGCAACCCCGTAGTGGGTGGAGCGCTGGCCGTCGCTAGCAAGGGCACCGATGCGGTGGTCGAGGGTGCTAGCCTTGCTCTCTCCGAAAAAGACCGGGTGCAAAGCCTGGTGCAGTCTCACAAAGCGACTCGCGACAAGCGCGAACTGCAAGAACTGCTGCTCGACCCGTTGCGGCACCTTACCCAGGCCTTTGTTAAAAGCTTAGGCCAGTGGTCGGCCCAAAAGCCCATTGTTTTGATGCTGGACACCTATGAAAAGGCAGACTTGGCCACCATTGACCTGTGGTTGTGGCGCAGCCTGCTGAGCAATACCGATCTGCGGCGATACCCCATTCGGTTGGTGGTGGCTGGGCGCTATAACTTGCTCAATCGGCAAGAGTGGCAGACGGTACAGCAAACTAGCGAACTGGTTAAACCCTACGGGCCAGAGAAGTTTACTCCCGCTCAAACCCAAGCGTATTTGGCCGAAATTGGCATTACCGACCCCGCCACGGTAGAGCGCATTCATCAGACAACGAAGGGCTGGCCCTACTACCTCAACAAAATTCGTGAAAGTCAGCCTAACCTAGACCTAAATTCCCTTACTCAAGACCTGGCGACGTTTTTAGTCAACCATTTGCCCGCTGCCGAACAGGCTGCCGGTGAGAAATTGGCCCAGTTGGCGGCCTGCTGTCGCTGGTTTGATGGCCAAATGATTGAACTGTTGGCTCAGCAGTTTCAGCTGGTGCCGCCTTTACCCCAAGGGGGAGTGGTTCAGCCCCAAGGGGGTTGTTTGGCCTGGTTAAAGGAACAAACTTTTGTGGAGCCCCTAGCCGGTGGGCGCTGGCGGCTAGACGATGTGGCCAGGGATGTGTTTCGTATGGCCCTTTGGCAAGCAGATCCATCTAGGTTTCAGCGCACCCACGACCTTCTAGCTCGGTACTTCAAAGCAAAATCTAGTCAGGTAGTGGCCGCCCAGACCCCTACCTCAGAAAAGTATGAAAACCCAGACTGGCGAGAACCCAGGGCCGAGTATCTTTACCATGCGACCTTTACGCCCTCTGCCACGCTACAAACGACCTGGCTGAGCCATGTACTAGAGGCAACTTACCTGAGTCAGCCGAGCCTGGTGAGGGCACCCCTACAGGGCATTACCGAAGACTATGCTTTGGTAGAGCACCCTTACCTGGCCTATGCAACTCGTAGTTTTTTGCAGCGCCTGCGCCCAGCGGTGGAGTATGGCTGGGCCGTGCTCGAAGAAGACCCAATCGACTACTTTTTCAACGAAGCTGTCCTAGGGCTGAACAAAGGAGAGATTGACCAGGCTGTAGCCACTTGTTTAGACAACCCCGGCCAGTTTGAAGACCTAGCCAAGTTTGCAGCACTGTTTTACAAAGCTAAGCGCTGTGCAGAAGGGCAAAAACTAACCTGGCTCCAGCAGGCCCAAGCCCAGGCTGAACAACTTTTAACCGTTGAACCGTCGGATTTTCTGGCTGAACTATTTCTCTATCGATTAGGCAATTCTCTCTACAAGGCTAGCTTTTTAGAAAACGCGATCGCCTGCTACGATGCCGCCTTAGATATCAAACCCGACCTTCACGAAGCGCTCTACAACAAAGGGATTGCGCTGGATGACTTGGGGCAATATGAGGCCGCGATCGCCTGCTACGATGCCGCCTTAGCTATCAAACCCGACAAGCACGAAGCGCTCATGAGCAAAGGGATTGCGCTGGGGTACTTGGAGCGGTATGAGGCTGCGATCGCCTGCTACGATGCCGCCCTAGCCATCAAACCCGACGATCACAACACGCTCTACAACAAAGCCTGTTGTTATGGTCTTCAGGGCGATGCCGACAACGCCCTCCACACTCTGCAATCCGCCATTGCCCTAGACCCCAAATATCGCGCCATGGCCAAAACCGACACCGACTTCGACCCCATCCGCACCGACGATCGCTTTCAGGCGTTGTTGGAGAAGGAGTAAGCGTTAATACACCTTGGTGACGGAAGAAACGTAGTTATCCAGCCTCGCCAAATCACTGCCATTGGGAGAGGGGCAGCATGAGAAACGATTTGTTTACGGTACTGGCAACTTAAGAGCCACCGCCGCAGACCATGCAGCCTAACCCACCCCTCACCACCTCGTCCCGACGCTTCAGTGTCGAGACGCAGCCCCAGACGCTCCAGCGTCGCCTAAGTCCAGGGCGCAGGAGCGCCAAGGGCGGCGTTCCCACGCAGAGCGTGGGGACGATAGGGGAAAAGCGGCGGTATCATAGCAGTGATAGGCCACCGGCTAGAGCAACCACCCCAGAGCTGCGGTTAATGACTACTCAATCGCTTCAACTGTCTCACCACTTCTACAACCTCTTCCAGGCCCTACCCGACGACGCTAAGCAGGGTTTCCTAACAGCTCTTATCACCCATAACCGCCAAGAGATCGAAGACCTCTTGTTTTACCAAGACTGCAAAGCCGCCAAAGAAGAAGGCTTCTTATCTGACCAGGAAGCACAGGAGTTTGTCGCCAACCTGCCGCAATGAAGTACAAAATTGCGAAAGCCTTCACCAAACAGGCGGCCAAGATTAAAGACCCCAAGCTCCTGGCGAAAATCAGGACAACCATCGAGCAAATTGGTGAAGCCACTGCGCTACAAGACATACCCGCCCTAGAGCCGTTGCAGGGTTTCGCCAACTATTACAGAGTCAAATTCGACTACCGCTATCGCATAGGCATCTACTACGACGGTGGCGATGTCGAGATATTGAAGGTGGGCAGCCGAGAAGGCTTCTACAAGGAGTTTCCGTAATTCCTCCAAAAAGAACGGTTGGTCGGCTTCAGGAAAGGCATTCCGTAGGGGCAAATGGCGTTTGCCCTGCCCCATCTGAGGGCACCCAAATAAGGCTCCACATGGTATCAATTCTGGCATCCGCGCCGCCAAATGGAGACGGGTTGCTCATTACGGCATACCAAACAGACGCAGTTAAAGAAGGAGAGTCAATGTGGTGCAGGTAAAAGTCTTCTACGAACCCGAAACAGAATTGCTGACCGTCTTTTGGCAACCGCCCCGCAAAGACCAGATCAGCACCGAGCTAGGCGATGGCGTGATTTTGATCAAAGACTCCACCACTGGTGAACCCATTGGCGTCGAAATTCTCTCATACCACCCTGGCGATAACCATTTTGACACCGTCAGCGTCGAGCTAGGTCAGCTAAGCCCAGTGCAGTAGGCAACCCAGACGCTCCAGCGTCGTCTAAGTCCAGGGCGCACGAGCGCCCAAGGGCGGCGTTCCCACGCAGAGCGTGGGAACGATGATGAGCCGCACTGTCTCTTTCTGGGCAAAGCCGCCACCTTAATCTCGTTACGCCTATACGGTTGTTCTACAAGAGCACATGCTGTACCGTATCTTTGCGGGGAATGTAATCTAGGACGGGTGTAGGGGAAGCTGTAACTTCCCCTACGCCCTAAGACATCCCAGCTTAGACCAGGTAAGTGAGATGCCCTAGGTGCATTCTAGGATCTAGCGTCTTCGTTTACCGTCCTTTGGGAAAGCGCTAGAGCGTTCCCCGTTTTCCTTCACCCGAAAACGGAGACAACCGCATGACTTTTCAACCCTTGGGGCAGCCCGGCCTGCCCGCCTCGTTTGCCCTGCCCACCTATCGGCCCGACCGGCTCACCCACATTCTGCTGGGCGACTACGCCGCCGTCATAGAAGCCATCAACCGCATGGAAGTGCTGCGCTACTGCGATCGAGTCGCCTGGATCGAGCCCATCCCCACCGGGCGCAGCGGCGAATACATCAGCGTCATGACCCGCCGCCCAGTAACCCCCGACGACTAGGCGATCGCGTAGGTTGGGCGAAACGAAGTGGAACCCAACCTCGATGACCCTTGTTGGGTTCCGCTAGCGCTTCACCCAGCCGTTGACCTAAAAATAGGCTGGCCTCCCGTTTAGCGAAGCCAGCCTATAAAGAGTTTCAAGAGAGAGAGAGCGAGAATGTTCTAAAGGGCGTTTGAAAAGTGAGTTGCTGTAGCGTTAGTCACCGCCTGATCCCCCCTGCCCCCCTTAAAAAGGGGGGTGAAGGTCCCCCTTTTTAAGGGGGATTTAGGGGGATCCCCACTTTCGTTACAAGAAATAGGACTTTTCAAACATCCTCTTACCCCGCCGAAGCAGAAGCAGGAGCAGGCGATGGCGCTCTACCCCGACTGCTCTTCTGGGCAAACCGCTGCCCCATATCATCAATCAGGTCATCTAGCCCCGCCACGCTGCCATTCGCCTTCGCATAGCGATACACCTCCAGCGCCGCCCGATAGGCCTCATCTCCCGCCGCCACCGCCGTATCATCCACCAGTTCGCGCAGCCGGGTCAGCGCCAGCAGCATCGGCTGTAGGGCCTCAAACAGCTCCAGGTCGCGGCGCATTTCCGCAATATCAAACGATCGCGGCAAAAAGTCCGGCGTCTGCGAGGCAATCTCCAGCGCCTTGCGGGTAAAAGCCCGGTTCCGGTCTCCCAGCTTCGCCATCGATCGCCGCTCCTCCGGCCCCACATCGATCAAAAACGTCAGCTTCTCGTTGATCTGCACAATCAAATCCATCACCTCATGCTGGTCGGTTACAGACAGAGTCGAGCTAATCCGGTTTACAGACATTTGGGTAGTGCTCCTTAACCGTTTACCCTCCTAAATTGCCCAAAATCTAAGGCCATTCTCACGCCGCAAAAGAAGTTGTAGGGTGGGCACTGCCCACCATTCTCCTTAGCAAGCAACAAGAACCCTAAACCCATCTCTCCCAGCCCTTGTCATAACCCAACTTTTATCGTGTCTACACCCATTGCGGTGCTTTTTCGCTCACCCTGGTACTGTTCTTTTGGTGGCTTAAAAGAGAGGAAACGCTATTAATGTTATTTAAGGGAAAAGCAGTTGAAGGCCGAAGACCTAGGGTTTGGTGGTGGGCAGTGCCCACCCTACTTATGTTGAAATATGCCGCAAGGTAGACCGAAAAATCTGAGAAAACCTGCCATAATCCCGGAGCCACCATTATTTTCCCAAAAGGATTTCACAGGTATGCCCGAGCCTAACGGCGTGATGATGCAGTATTTTCATTGGTACACCGAACCCGATGGCAGCCTGTGGAACGAGTTGACTAAAAACGCCAAAGAGCTGGCCGAGGTCGGCATTACCGCGCTTTGGCTGCCGCCTGCCTACAAAGGCACTGCCGGGGGCCTCGATGTGGGCTACAGCGTTTACGACCTGTACGACCTGGGCGAATTTGACCAAAAGAACAGCGTTCGGACTAAATACGGCAATAAAGAAGAATACTTGCAGGCGGTAAAAGCGGCTAAAGAATCTGGCATTCGCGTCTATGCCGACGTGGTATTTAACCACATGATGGGCGGCGATGAGCTAGAAGAGGTCGAAGCTTCCCCCATGAGCCACGACAATCGCCACGAGCAAATTGGCGACAATCGGATGGTCAAGGTTTGGACCCACTTTAAATTCCCCGGTCGACAGGGCAAATATTCCGATATGGAATGGCACTGGTGGCATTTTGACGCCGTCGATCACGACGACAACGACCCCGACTACGACGCCGTCTATTTATTCGAAGGTAAACAGTTTGACGAAAACGTTGACCTCGAAAAAGGGGCCTTTGACTACCTAATGGGCTGCGACCTCGACATGGAGTCGGACGAGGTACGCAACGCCCTCCAAGACTGGGGAGCCTGGTATGTCGATACCACCGACGTCGATGGCTTTCGCTTTGACGCGGTAAAGCACGTGCGGGCGGGCTTTTTCCCCAAGTGGTTGCAGCACTGTCGGCGTCATGCCGGGCGCAGGCTGTTTGCGGTGGGTGAGTACTGGTCTTACGAAATTGAGGCGCTGCACAATTTCATCGATGTCACCGACGGCGATGTGCACCTGTTCGACGCGCCGCTGCACTACAACTTCAGCGAGGCCAGCAAGGCCGGGGGCGACTACGACCTCACCACCATTTTCGACAACACCCTGGTCAAAGAGCAGCCTGCCCTCGCCGTCACTCTGGTTGATAACCACGACTCGCAGCCGCTGCAATCGCTCGAATCTGTGGTAGAACCCTGGTTTAAGCCCCTGGCCTATGCGCTGATTTTGCTGCGCCAGGATGGCTACCCCTGCGTTTTCTACGCCGACTACTACGGCGCTCACTACAAAGACACGGGCAACGACGGCGGCGAGTACGAAATCTGGCTCGACAGCCACAAGTGGCTGATCGACAAGTTTTTGCACGCCCGCCGCACCTACGCCTTTGGCGACCAGTACGACTACTTTGACCACCCCAACACCATCGGCTGGACCCGATTGGGCGATGAAGAAAACCCCGGCGGCATGGCCGTAGTGCTGACCAATGGCGACGATGGTCGTAAATGGATGCAGGTCGGGCAGCCTAACCGCACCTACTACGACCTCACCGAGCACGTCAGCGATCTGGTCACTACTAACGACGAGGGCTGGGCCGAATTTGGCTGTCAGGCTGGTTCTGTCTCGGTATGGGTGCCGAAGGAGTAGATGGGCTGGTGGGTGAATATCGCGTTTCCTGCCCCTAAAGCACCATCTTGGCTTTGAGAATTGGCCCTTCGTCCCGGTCTTCGAGCTGGGCTATGCCCAAAAACTCTCCGCTGGCGGCGTTGAGCACTCGGTAGGGCGTATTGGGCGGTATGGCCACTGGCGGCGGAAACTTTTGCCCCTGCTGCCAACGGAGAGCCAGGTCTGGTTCTAGGGCGATCGCAGGCAAGTGCTCCAATGCGATCGCTGGATCCACCAGCTCCAGGGACTGGTTTTCGGCCCGATCGCTGACCACCTCTAGCGATAAACTGTGCTGCGCTTCAAAACCGCCGCTGCGGGTGCGCGTCAGGTGGGCCAGGGTGGCCCCGGTGCCAAGGCGATCGCCCAAATCCCGCGCGATCGAGCGAATGTAGGTGCCGGGGCCGCAGTCTATATCTAGGGTTAGCTCTGGCTGGGTTCCCGGCTGCCAGTGCCGCACTGTGAGCGAGTGAATAACAACCGTACGAGCAGGCGGAGTAACGATCCGACCTTTGCGCGCCAGATCGTAGAGGCGCTGCCCCTGCACCTGAATGGCGCTAAAGGCGGGGGGAATCTGTTCGATCGTCCCTTCAAACTCGGGTAGGCAAGCCGCCATGTCCTCTGCGGTCAGGCAATCGGCGGCTTGCTGGGTCAAAATTTCACCTTCTAGATCATCAGTGGTGGTGGTGAGCCCAAAGCGAATCATTGCCCGATAGGCCTTGCCCTCGGGTAGGTAGGGCAGCAGGCGAGTGGCCCGTCCCACGGCGATCGGCAGTACGCCCTCGGCCAGCGGATCCAATGTTCCACCGTGACCCACTTTACGAATGCTCAACAGCCGCCGCACCGCTCCCACACAGTCGTGGGAACTCATGCCCTGGGGCTTATAGAAGTTCAAGAAACCCTGCATCGTTGCTACGTAGTTTGGATTTTGGCTAGGTGATTTTAGACTGGCGTGAACCATGCCCCTATCTAATCACCTCCTCATCCACTTCACCTACTCACTGCTGCCCCACACCTCGGCCAGACGGCGATCGCGCCCGCAGGCCGTTCGGTAATAGTTGTACCGTAGCGGGTGCTTCAGATAGTAGTCCTGGTGGTAGTCTTCGGCGGGGTAGAAGGTCTGGGCAGGTTCGATCGCGGTGACGATGGGTTTTTTCTGAAACTTGGCCTGGCTGCTCAGCGTTTGTTTAGACTGCTCGGCCAATTCTTGCTGCTGGTCGCCATGGGCGAAGATTTTGGCCTGGTACTGGCTGCCCTTGTCGCAAAACTGACCTCGATCATCCACCGGGTCGACATTCTGCCAAAAGACCTGAAGCAGCTTGTCGTAGCTGACTTTGGTAGGGTCATAGACTACTTGCACAGCCTCCACATGGCCGGTGCTCCCCGCCGAGACTTCGCCATAGGTGGGGTCTACCTTGATGCCGCCGGTATAGCCCGAGGTGGTCGAGACTACGCCGTCTAGCTTGTCGAATGGGCCTTCCATGCACCAAAAGCAGCCGCCCGCAAAGGTAGCGATGGCCTGGTTCGCGGCGGCGACATCCGTAGGTTCAGGCCCCGCATCGGGCATAGAGTCTGCGGTGGCGTAAAAGGGCAGGGCATCCCAAATCAGCCCCAGGGCGGCTAGCATCAGCAGGCCCAGCAGCAGTCTGCGCATCGTTTGCATGGTTTCGTTCGCTAATGTCTATTCACTGCGTATATCTAATTACTAGCTTACGGTAGCGGGCTGAGATTCTCCTGAAGACTCGTGTCGTAGAAACCGACTAGCCAACGCGCTGGCGTTTAGCCCTAGCGCCTGAATGGGGCCGCTCACCGCTGCTAGAGAAATTAGGAGATCTCTGGAAAAGAAGATACCCCGATGTAGGGGCGCAGGGCCTGCGCCCTCGGGAGGAAGCAAAAATCTTCAGTATTTTTGTTGTCAAAATTGGCCTGAGGCCAGATGGCATTGAATTAAGCCTGTGGGCAGGATTGGCCGCTGAGCCATTCTTTAGATATTGCGGGTTTATTGCGGTATTTCTGCAGCTTGAGACCTTTCTCGACCCGCTTTAATGACCAACTTTGTATGATTAGGAAGTATTGCCGTCGTGGCAGTGATCCGCGTCACGGCAGTTTAGTGGGCCAGTGTTCAATCTGCGCCAGAGGTTAAACCCCCTGTGATTTTATCGTCTCCCCCTACTATCAACCGCAGCAAGTCGCTGTATGAGCAGGTTTACCACGCGCTGCACTCGGCGATCTTGACTGGTGCCCTCTCCCCTGGCGATCGCCTGGTTGAAACCCAGCTGGCCGAGTGGCTACAGGTCAGCCGCACCCCCCTGCGCGAGGCCCTGCGTCAGCTCCAGCAGGACGGCCTGGTCACCGCCGATGTCAGCGGCGGGCTGCGGGTGACCACCATTACCGCCGCCGATGCCGAAGAACTCTACGACTGTCGGCTGGCCCTGGAGGCACTGGCGGTAGCCGGGGCCTGTGCCTACGCCACCGACGCCCAGCTGGAGGCGATCGCGGCCTGTGTGGTCAAGGCTGAGGAGGCCACGGCCAACAGCCACGGCAGTCTCTCCCACGAAAGCCTGCTCGATGTCGATTACCAGTTCCACCACTTGATTGCCGAAAGCTCCGGCAATCGGCGGCTGGTGTCGCTGCTCGACACGCTGTTTGACGCCATGGCGCTGCTGCGGATTCAAACCCTGCAGCAAAACCCCAACGTGCTGGATATTCGCCTAGAGCACCGGCAAATTTACGAGGCCATTCTCACCCACGACCCCGATGTGGCCGTAGCGGCAATTACCCAGCACCTACGCGCCAGCAAAACCCGCGTGATCAAAGAAATCGAGGGCAGCTAGTAGACGGCGGCATAAGTGTGACGACTATTGCCAATCGCGAGGGAGCAGGGGAGCTAGGGAGCCAAGCGAGCTAGAACGGTAGGTATATTTCAGCCTTCGAGTACTAGCCGGTGGCCGTAGCTAAGTCTTAGCACCTCTCTGACCCGCAGCCCACGGCGGGGATCGCGGTCTGGTAGGATCTTGAGACTATTCACGTTAGCAGGAACCGCCATGTCTCAGACCCCAACCACTGGAGCCGACGCCGTCGATGCCGCGATCGCCGAGGGCATTGATCTCGACGGCAGCCCCATTCCCACCGCCAAGCTCGACCTCTACCACCAGGTGATGGCCAAAGAAGCCGGGCGGCAGCGCAGCGGGGTATCTAACTCAATGCGATCGCGGATTGTGCGCATTGGGGCCAAGCACTTTGACCAAGACGAGCTCAACGCCATGTTGCAAGCTGCCAATTTTGCCCCCCTCAAAGACAAAGAGATCGCCTACTTCTACGGCGGTAAGTAAGCCCCAAATCCGATTCAGCCACAACCGCCAGGGAGTGAACTCCCTGATGAGGGAGCTACCGTCATCGCTATGGTGCACGGCTGCCCCAAGGCCACTGGTCAGGCCAAAGCCGCTGCCAACCTTTTGATTGAGGCCGCTGCCGGGTAAGGTTGGCAGCAACGGGCTATCCTACACAGTAATCGCTTGTCCACGGAGGCACCTATGACCGCCCTTTGGCCCCAGGCAACCCTCACCTACCCCAGTTCCGACGGTGAACCCGTGGCCGAAACCTACGCCCACTTCTACGCCCTGCTGATCACGCTGGAGGTGTTGCGGCAATACCTGGCTGGGCGGCAGGCTACGGTTTTGGCTAACCAGTTCATGTACTACGCCCAGGGATTCCCTAAGCTGCGGGTGGCCCCGGACGTAATGGTGATTTTTGAGGTGGAGCCGGGCGGGCGCGACAACTACAAAATTTGGCAAGAGGGCCAGGTGCCATCGGTCATCTTTGAAATGACCTCAGCCAGCACCCGCCGACAAGACGAGGTCGACAAAAAGACCCTCTACGAAGGGCTGGGGGTGCAGGAATACTGGCTGTTTGACCCCAAGGGCGAGTGGATTGCCGAGCAGCTCAAGGGCTATCGCCTGCAAGACGAGGTCTACAGACCAATTGAGGATGGCTGTAGCGAACCCCTGGGCCTGCGTCTAGAGATTGACGGCGGGCTGATTTCTTTCTACCGGCAGGATACGGGCGAAAAGCTGCTGATCCCTGACGAGCTGGCGGTAGCGCTCAGGCAGGAGGCCTTGCGGCGGCAGCAGGCAGAGCAACGAGCAGCAGCGGCAGAACGAGAGTTGGAAGAGTTAAAGGCCAGACTGCGCGATCGCGGCATCAATCCCGACGACCTAATCAGCTAAAGCGCCCGGCTCCAGCCTGCATCAATCACCTGTGCAACGATTACAGACCGTCACAACGCTTTGGCGCACCTGGCCGTGGCGACAAGTCTCTATGGCGCAACCTCTATGGCGCAACCTCTATGGCGCAACCTCTGGGGCGCGACAGCCCAGGCCATACCTGAACCTAATCCGTGCAATCTTGGGCATCCTAAACCAGTACATTTCTGCTTGATCGCAACAAAACGCTATGGTGGTTCGCACATTTGGTTGCTTGGGTGCTGCACTGGCTACCGTGGCCGGACTAGCCGGGGTCACATGGGTGCTCAACCTGCCCTACCCCATGATTCGCTGGCCCGTGGCCAAGACAGTTCCCCTGATTTTGCTGCCCAGCTACATCAAAATGGATAACGACTACCGGCAGGCGGTGTCGCTTGTGGCCCAGTCCGACCAGCTGGTGAACCAGGCCACCTCCGCCAGCGACATCGAGCTGGGTGAAGAGAAGGTTCACCAGGCCCAGGAGCATTTAGACGGGCTGCCGGTGTGGTTTTTAGGCTACTACCCCCAGGGATACTGCGGTTTTGTGGGCTGTAGCTGGCGCTTCACCGTCGATGAGTTTGAGTCGGCCCGATCCGAAATTGGCCGTATGGAAGCGGTGGTGTTTCAAGAGCGTAACGCCCAAAACCTTCTAGAAGAGGGCACCTTGGCCGTTGATGGAGCAGAGCAGGCCTTCCAAACCGCTGAGTCTGGAGCCGATCGCGCCACAGC
This sequence comes from Nodosilinea sp., assembly GCA_049646445.1. Taxonomy (GTDB): domain Bacteria; phylum Cyanobacteriota; class Cyanobacteriia; order Phormidesmidales; family Phormidesmidaceae; genus Nodosilinea. The sequence continues at coordinate 287,740 of JBARVV010000044.1, forward strand.
CCTGACCACCTGGCAGCGAGGTATGGATAAGCTCAACGAAGTTCCGCCCGAAACCCTGGCTGGGCGGCAGTCGGCCACCAAGCTGGAGGCCTACCAGCGCGACTACCAGCAGGTGACAGGAAATGTCGCTGGGGGCGATCGCTCAAATACGCTGGTCGATGCTGCCAAAGCCTTTGCCTACCAAGCCGCGATCGCCGGACAAAACCCACCCCACCCTGCCGATACGTGGATTCGGGCGGCGGGGCTGTGGGAAACTGCGATCGCCCGTCTCGCAGCTATCCCCGTTCAAGACCCCGGCTATAGCCAAGCCCAGGTCTTGCTGGCCGAATACCAGGCCAATCTCGGCATTATTAAAGAAAATGCCGCCAAAGAAAAAGCCTCTGCCAGCGCCTTAGACAGCGCTACCGAGAAAAGCACTCGCATGCTGGCCCAAAATCTCGAAGGCATGGAGCGCAATCAGATTGCCAGTCTGATCCAAGACATCATTAACGACTTGGAGAAGGTGCAGCAAGGTACGACAAGCTACCCCAAAGCCAGCGAAATGCTCAAGTCTGCCAATCAAAAGCTGGCCCAGCTCAACTAACAAACCAGGGTAAGCCCGATCGGGCGATCGCCACGTTTGGAGACCAGGGTGATGAACTGTTGCCGCCGCCATACTGGTAGCAATTTTTACTCTAAAATCAATAGCAACGGTTCTGCCGACTATAGCTGAGCGTCGAGGAGTGTTGGCAAGCAGGGCAACACTCCTGGCGTCTCCGGAAGCAGGCTGTTTACGGGTGTATCTAATCTCAGAACTCACCACCAACTGTCACTCCATGCTGAAGCTTGCCAACCTGCAACTAGGGCAAAAATTTACGCTGCTACTGATGATTATTTTTCTAGGCGGCATTATTGCCAGCAGCATTGCGCTGTCCTCCGTGCTCAACTACAACGCCCAGACGCAGCTGACAACCAAAGCACTGATGCTGATGGAAACCATGAACTCGGTGCGCGACTACACCACCAACCAGGTCAACCCAGAACTAGCCGATCGACTTAGCGCCGAATTTTTGCCCGAAACGGTGCCCGCCTACTCGGCCCGCGAAGTATTTGAAACCTTTCGCGGCAACCCTGTCTATGCCGATTTCTTCTATAAAGAAGCCACGCTCAACCCCACCAACCTGAGAGATAGAGCCGATGGCTTTGAGGCGCAGCTCGTCGATCAATTTAAGCAGCAAAGTACAGCTCAAGAAACAAGTGGATTTCGGCGTACCCCGGCAGGCAACCTCTACTACATTGCCCGACCGATTAAAATCAGCAAGGCCAGCTGTTTAGAGTGCCACAGCACCCCTGCCGCCGCTCCCGCCAGCATGATCGAGCGCTACGGCAGCAACAATGGCTTTGGCTGGCAGCAGGATGAAATTGTGGGGGCGCAAATGATTTCTGTCCCCGCCGAAAAGGTGCTAAAAAGTGCGCGTCAGTCTTTACTGCTGATTCTCGGCATTTTTGTGATTGCGTTTTCAGCGGCCATTGTGCTGGTCAATCTTTGGCTCAAGCGCTACGTCGTGCGGCCCCTCAACCATATGGCCCTGGCCGCAGAAGCGGCCAGCATGGGCGACCCCGGCGCAGAGTTTACCGTCAATTCTAAAGACGAAGTGGGCCAGCTGGCCGAGGCCTTTAACCGTATGCAGATGAGTTTGCAGATGGCCATGCAGCGGCTAGATCGCTACCGCGAAGGCCGCCGTAACTCGGGCAATTTTTCTGGTAAGTAACTTTGAATCCCGGAGCAGCAAAAAGACCAGCAAAAAACTTAAATCTGCCATTGCTTTGCACCCCTGCGTGAGGGCATCTTCTTGTCCAGCAACCTCCCTACTGCATTTGCTGACGAAAATCTTCGGCCTTTCTGGCGTTGGGAATTTCGGCGGCTAGGCGGATGACTAGCTCCTGGGGCGAAAGATTTGGGAAATCGGCCAGCGTGTCGTCAACTAAATAGCTGGCCATTGGTCCAATACAGCGGGTTAGGGTTTGGCGACAGCGGTTAATGAAGTCGGGGCTGGGGCGTTCTTCGCTGATGGGCAGCGTTGATGCCAAAAACTGAGCTGAATCTGGCACGGAAAAATCTTGGGAGTTAGAGGCTGAGCTGACATAATTGCTGTCTACTGCTACCTGCAGGCGGCTGACAAAGTCTGTCGCCTGCCGCCCATTAGACAGCTGGCTGGCCAAAATATCGACGAATTCTTCGGGAGTGGCCTGGGGATATTGATCGATCATTTCTTCGACGATCACACTTGCCATAGGGCCAATGCAGCGGGCCAGCTCGTGACGGCAGGTGGCGATAAACGAGGGATCGTGCAGTTCTGAGTGAACGATGCTCGGATCGGCAGCAGTGAGATATTCAGACCGACTGACGGCCTGCGCCCAACTCGGCTCAATTACCAGGGGAGAACTGGGGGCAACTGCGGTGGCCAGCGGGGTGAGGCGCTGCACCACATCGTCGGCACTTTGAAAGCGGGCTTTCGGCTTTTGCTGTACTAGCTGGGTGAGAATCGCCTCTAGCGGCTGGCTCAGCGTGACGTAGGACTGCCAGCGCCACTCTAGAGAATCTTGATCGATCAGATCTCGGGGGTAGCGGCCCGTTAGCAGCACGATCGCAGTCACGCCCAGCGCGTAGAGGTCGCTACACGGGTAACACTGGCCTAGCTGGATTTGCTCGGGCGGTGAGTAGCCAAATTTGCCCACCATGGTGGCGGGCTGGGCCTCGTCGGGGGAGGTCGCTTCACCCGATAACAGCGTACCGATGGCGTCGCTAACCAGGCCAAAATCGATTAGCACCGGCAGGTTGCGATCGCGGCAGTACATGATGTTGTCGGGCGAAATATCGCGGTGTACGATATTCAGCCCGTGGAGATAGTTGAGCACCTGCAGCATCTGCATCAGCCACTGGATCACATCTGCTTCGGTAAATTGGCTATCCTGCTGGCGGCGCTGCTTGATTAGCTGCGAGTAGGGCACGCCGTCAATATATTCCTGCACAATAAATAGGCGATTGCGCTGGGTAAAGCAGGCCAAAAACTTGGGCACCTGGGGATGGTCGAGCTGGTACAGGGTTTTGGCTTCTCGCTTGAAGAGATCGAGCGCCTTTTGCAGATTATTGCCTGTTTTTTTGGTCGGAAAAAACTCTTTTAATACGCAAGCTTCGCCAAACCGCTGAGAGTCTTCGACCAGATACGACCGGCCAAAACCGCCCTGACCCAAGACGCGCTGGACAATGTAGCGACCGCCAATTTTGCTGCCCGGCGCTACAACCCTGCGATCGCCCGCCAATTCGGCAGCAGGCTCAGGCGTATCTTCTGCGGGAGTCGGTGTCAGGCTAGCCTCACTGCTGCCCCGAGGCAGCGCGTAGACGTGGTAAGCCGGTACCAGATCTTGAATGTTTTTGAGCTGTAGCGGCCCTGCGTAGGTGACGTCTAAATCGAGCCGCGACTTGACCACATCGTAAACAATCTTTGAAATGCAAAGACCACTGGGGCGGGCTTCGGTTTGCAGGCGGGCGGCAATATTGACCCCGTTGCCCATCACGTCAGACTGGCTAAAAAAGACATCGCCCAGGTGAATGCCAATCCGGTGCAGTAGCGCCAGTTCACCATCGGTACTGGCATTGATGCGGGCTAGCTCTTTCTGAATTTCTACCCCGCAGCTGACGGCTTGGACGGCACTGGCAAAATACAGCAGCAGGCCATCGCCGGTCGATTTCAGCACCTTGCCTTCAAACTGCTCGCAGAGGGTTTCCATCAGGGCTTGATCGCGCTGGAGCTGCGCCAGGGTTAGTTCTTCATGCACCGACATACGGGCGCTAAAGCCCACCGCATCAGTCAGCATGATTGCAGCTAGGGTGCGATATCCGTGGGTCACACTCATCAGCTCCAAGGATTGCTAAGGACATTTAAGTAGACAACGGGTGGCCATTTGCCCGTTATCTACAATTACTTTCACCCAACCCGCCGTAGTTTCCTCAAGTAATTCCTGATGGTTAGCGATGCGGCGGCAAACACCCCTGATTTCCTGACATTTACCCCGGTGCGCAACGGCCCGTTGGGCTGGCGGAGGAAATATCTATTGGCCTAATTCTAGCCTAACCCCTCGGCCCTACACTGTACGACAGCTGACCAGCCTGAGGGCGATTTTGCCCCTACTGACTGCCCTCTGGCGCGATAGTGAGCACCGCTGGCTGCTCTTTGATGCGAGCCTCTAGCGGACGCACTTTTTCGACTAGGGCAATCAGCTGAGATAAGTCGGGCGGCGAGGCATTGGGAATGTAGCCCGCATCAGCCGTTATCGCTGGGGGGGCGTTTTGCATGGCTTGCTCGATGTACTGCTGCTGATTGCGATCGACCCTGGGGCTGATTAAAACCGCCCCTGGAGGAATAGCGCGACTGGCGTGCAGCTGGCGAAAAGTAACGTCTTCAAAGGCCTTACGGTATTGCTGAAAATCGTCTTCTGACATCGCCCCCGCCGCCACCCGGCCGTTGGCAATCCACTCTAGCGCCGTGGCCGGAGTGGAGGCAAACTCAACTTTCTCTAGGGTGAGGCCGTAGAGATCGTAGAGCGGCAGGTAGTAGCCCGTGGCCGACCCCGGCTCGCCCAGGGCGATCGCTTCATTGGCCAAATCACCCAGGGCTTGAAACGCGCTATCGTCGCGCACCACCAGCACAGAGCGCTGGTTGGGGGTGCCCAGGGTGGGGAAAATGGGCAGGTAGTTGGCTTCGGCAATCGCGATCGCCGCCAGCCCCGAGGGGGCAAACACCAGCGACCAGTTGGCCGCCCGCACCTGCTCGACCGCGCGAATTTCGTTAAACACTGGCTCTAGCTCCACCACCGCCTTGAGCTGCTCGGCCAGATAGGTCTGAAAGCGCTGGTACTTTTCGAGAGAGCTAGCGCCGTCGTCGTAGCTCACCAGCCCAATGGTCAGCCGCATGGGCTGATCAGACCCGGTGCCACCACCACAGCCAATCGCCTGGAGCAGCAGGCCCGCCATCAGACCCACTAGACAGAGTTTGAAAAATCGGCGCAGTCGACTCATAGTTTCCACAAACGGGGCGATCGAGAGTTTTGGGTGAAACTCTTAAACCCGTGTTTGCAGCTTAGATCGACGGCTCAGGCAATCTAGATCTGCTTCGTATTCTGTGACGTTCTGCGGCGGTGAAATGAGGGCTGGAAGGGAGCGATCGCCCTAGCCAAAATAATCTGGCTCGTTGCCCGGTGCCCACTTGATGTTGCAGCCAATGCTGGGTTTTTGGTGGCCGGGCATGGCTTCGGCAGCCAGCACCGCATCGAGGGCGGCGCGCAGGTCTTGGCCGGTCACGGGCTCGTCGTTGCCGGGGCGGCTGTCGTCGAGCTGGCCCCGATAGGCCAGGGTTTTGGCCTGGTCAAACACAAAGAAGTCGGGGGTGCAGGCGGCGGTGTAGGCCTTAGCGACGTCCTGATTTTCGTCAAAGCAGTAGGGAAAGGTAAAGCCAACCTCCTGGGCCTGGGTCTTGAGGTGTTCTGGCCCGTCCTGGGGGTGGGTTTGCACACTGTTGGCGCTAATGGCCACAATGCCCACACCCTTATCGCCATAGTCTTTGCCAATCTGGGCCAGCTGCTGCTCCACATGCTTCACAAACGGACAGTGGCGACAGATAAACATCACCAGCAGGGCCGGGGCATCGGCAAAGGTGCCCAGGTTAATCGTTTCGCCGCTGACTACATCGGTCAGTTCAAAGTGGGGGGCGGCGGTGCCCAGGGGCAGCATGGTAGATTCCACCATAGCCATGGGTTGAGTCTCCAGGGTGAATTTTCTTTATCGTAATCGTACTGAATCGTATGGGGGGATTTGACTATGACCGCCGCCAAGGTGACCGAGATTCGCAATTACCTGGCCCTTTCGCCCACCCTGGCCACGGCAGGCCAGCCCACCGCCGAGCAGTTTGAGTCCTTGGCCCAGGCGGGCTATACGGTGGTCATCAATCTGGCTCTCTCGACCTCTGACCACGCCATTCTCAGCGAGGCAGAGGTGGTCAAAAGCTTGGGCATGAAGCACTTTCACATTCCGGTGGTGTGGGAAGCGCCAACCCCGGTTGATTTAGAGATATTTTTTAAGGTAATGGAGCGCAATCGCGATTACAAAACCCTGGTTCACTGCGCCCTCAATATGCGCGTCTCGGCTTTTGTCTACCTCTACCGGGTGCTGCGTCAGGGGGTAGAGGAACCCGTGGCCCGAGCCGATCTGCACCAGATCTGGCAGCCCAACCCCACCTGGCAAGCCTTCATTGACGAGGCTCTGGCCCAGCGGGCAAAGGAAATCTAATACCCAATCCAAATCGCATAATCCCGATGCCAAACAGGTGGCTTGCGTAGGGGCAAACGGTGTTTGCCCAGCCCAACCGGGGGTTAGCCAAGGTAGATTCAGTATAAATAGCCCATCGCTTTTTCGGTGGACGGCAGCGGCACTGGTTGACACAATAGCCCTATGAAACGGGGCATTACCCATGCAAATGACCTTGAGCTTTGTCCCCTCTGAAACCGAAATGGAGGCGGCCTTTGATCGCAAAGATGGCAGCTACGATGGCCTATTCTTTGTGGCGGTACGTACCACCGGCATTTTTTGTCGACCCTCGTGCTCATCGTGCCCCAAGCGCAAAAATGTTGAGTTCTTTCTGTCGCTGCGGGAGGCGGTGCTGGCCGGGTATCGCCCCTGCAAGCGCTGCCTCCCCGAGGCCAGTCTAGAGCAGCTGCCCCTGTGGGTCAGCCAGCTGATGGAGCGGGTTGAGGCCCAGGCTGGGCAAAAGCTCTCGGCCCAGGATTGGCAGGAGTTGGGCATTACCCCGGAGCGGGCACGGCGGTGGTTCAAAGACCACTACGGTATGACCTTTGCTGACTGGTGCCGATCGCGGCGGCTGGCCGGGGCCTTTACCCAAATTCGCAGTGGTGAGCCGCTAGATGACGTGGTGTTTGCCCACGGCTACGATTCCTACAGCGGTTTTCGGGAAGCCTTTGCCAAGACCTTTGGGGTGCCGCCGGGCCAGGCTGAAACCCAGCGCTACATTGCGGTAGAGCTGATCGAAACCCCGCTGGGTCTGATGGTGGCTGGGGCGGTAGACGAAGGGCTGTGCCTGCTGGAATACTGCGATCGCCGCAGTCTAGAACGCAACTATGCCACCCTGCGCCAGCGGTTTGACAGCGCGGTCTTGCCGGTCAGCCATCCTCACCTAGATACGCTGAGAACCGAGCTGGGAGAGTATTTTGCTGGGGAGCGCACCACCTTTACGGTGCCCCTAGCTCTACAGGGCACTCCGTTTCAGACGACGGTTTGGGAAGAACTACAGCGCATTCCCCACGGCGAGACCATTGCCTACGACGAGCTAGCCCGCCGCATTGGCCAACCCACGGCGATGCGGGCGGTAGCGCGGGCCAACGGCACCAACCGGATTAGTATTCTGGTGCCCTGCCACCGGGTGATTGGCAAAGACGGCTCGCTGACCGGCTATGGCGGGGGGCTGTGGCGAAAACGGCTGCTGCTGGAGCTAGAGCGCACGGGGAAACTGCCGGGGCGTTAGCGGCGAATTTTGGATTTTGGATTGGCGATTTTGCCCGCTTTGTTCCGCAGGAAAGAGGTAGCGCGATGAAACGCTGGCAGACGGTGGTGGAGTTTATTTTGCTGGCTGCCGTCTGGGGCGGCTCGTTTTTGTTTATGCGGGTGGCGGCCCCAGAGTTTGGCCCGGTGTGGCTGATTGAGCTGCGGCTGGCGCTGGCCAGCGCGGTGCTGGTTCCCCTAATGCTGCATCGCGGATTGGGGCCGATTGGGCTGGCCCATTGGCGGCCTCTGCTGCTGGTGGGGGTGCTCAACTCAGCGCTGCCCTTTGTGCTGCTGGCCTACGCTACCCTGACGCTACCGGCGGGGTTGACCTCTATTTTGAATGCCACCGCCCCGCTGTTTGGCACGGCGATCGCCCTAATCTGGCTCAAGGAGCACCACTCAATCGCTCAGCTAGCCGGGTTAGGGCTGGGCTTTTTGGGGGTGGTAGTGCTGCTGGGCTGGCAGCCGAGTACGGGCGCTAGCGGCTTTGGGCTGGCGGTGGTGGCCGGGCTGGGTGCGGCCTGCTGCTATGCGATCGCGGCCCCCTACGTTCGCCATCACCTGGCCGGAGTGTCGACCCTGGTGATAGCCGCTGGTAGCATAGCCGGGGCCTCGCTGGTGCTGCTGCCGCTGCTGCCGTTTACAATTCCCAGGGCGATGCCGTCGACTCAGAGCGTGACGGCGGTCATTGCCCTGGCCCTGCTGTCTACCGCCCTGGCCTACCTGCTGTACTTTCGCTTAATTGCGCACCTGGGCTCGACCCGAGCGCTGACGGTGGGCTACCTGATTCCGCTGTTTGCCATGGTGTGGGGAGTGCTGTGGCTGGGCGAAACGGTCACCGCCGCCATGGGGCTGGGCTGCGGGCTGGTGCTGCTGGGCACCGCGATCGCCAACCGCCCTCTTTCGCCCCGATCCGCTCCCCCTATCCTGCCTCCCGAACCCGACAACCCCCGCTAACCCCTCATCCCCCCATCTCCTCATCACCCCATCACCCCATCTCCCCCTCCCCCCATCCTCTACCGCTTCCACTTCCAATCGCGAATTT